>DASRGZ010000044.1:0-36748 GCA_035650735.1 Chthonomonadaceae bacterium | reverse complement strand
AATCGCTTGAACGCCGTCTTTGAGGCGACCAGCCGCCAGTTTGCGTGGCCCACCGACCCCCGCGATGACTTCATGGGCAAGAGCGGACGGGTCATCGAGATGCTGAGCGAGCATAACTGCCAGGGCTGGCTGCAAGGCTATCTGCTGACCGGGCGGCATGGCCTGTTTCCCTGCTATGAGGCCTTTATCTCCATCGTGGACAGTATGCTCAACCAGTACGCCAAGTTCCTCAAGCAGGCCGACGAGATTCCCTGGCGGGCGCCGGTCACCTCGTTTACCTACCTGCTGACCTCCGAAGGCTGGCGTCAGGATCACAACGGCTTCTCGCATCAGGGGCCGGGGTTCATTAATACGCTGCTCAACAAGAAGGCCCGGCACGCCCGCGTCTACCTGCCTCCGGACGCCAACTGCCTGCTCTCAACGGTAGACCACTGCCTGACCAGCCTGGACAAGATCAACCTGGTCATCGCCTCCAAGCAGCCCATGCCGCAGTGGCTCACGATGGAGGCGGCTATCGCCCACTGCCGCGCCGGCGCCTCGATCTGGGGCTGGGCCAGCACGGACGAGGGCGAGCAGCCGGATGTAGTGCTGGCGTCGGCAGGCGTCTATCCGACGGCGGAGGTTCTGGCGGCGGCCTGGCTGCTGCGCCGGGAAGCGCCGGAGCTGCGCGTGCGGGTCGTCAACGTGACCGACCTGCTCATTCTCGAAGAGCATACCTTCCACCCGCACGGGCTGACGCCTGCCGCCTTTGATGCCCTGTTCACTCCCGACCGGCCTGTGATCTTCAATTTTCACGGCTATCCCAGCGCCGTCAAGCAACTGTTATTTGACCGCCCCTCCGCCGCCCGCTTCCAGATCAACGGCTACATCGAGGAGGGCACGACCACCACGCCCTTTGATCTGCTGGTACGCAATGGGGCCGACCGCTACCACGTCGTCATACAGGCCGTGCGTGCCGCTGCGCCCTTGAATCCCGCCATAGCCGCGCAGGCCGAGGACATTGCGACGCGGTATCAGCAAAAACTGGCCGACCATCGCGCCTACATCGAAGCCAACGGCACCGACCCGGACGAGATCCGGGAGTGGACGTGGTCATGAAGTAGGAAAGGGAGATGGGGTCAGGTCGGCATGGATACCAACATGAGTCAACAGCTCCACCGTCGTCTGGAAGCTTATGCCATGCTCAAGCCAAGCATGGATGCCAGGACGCGGCAGCTCTGGCAGATAAACAAATATCTCTGGATGTCCCTGGCTTTTGTGCTGATCTACCTGCCTATCGCACAGCAGCAGCATCTGCTGCGCGTGCCGGTCTGGGCGGCCTGGGTTCTGTTTGGGCTGGCGCTGGCCGATGGCGGCGGGCGCACCTACCTGGCTTACCGGCGCGGCGGAAACTTGACGGATAGCTGGGCCTGGTTCTTCACCTATCTGGACATCGCGCTGATCTCGGCGTCCATTGGCGTCACGGGCGGCATCGAAAGCGATCTATGGTTGCTCTATTTCGTCGTGATGACCTTCGAGTCCCTGTTCGCCACCCCCCAGGCCAAGCACCGCATAGACGTGACGATCATCGCTGCCTATCTGCTGGCCGCCCTGCCCTACCAGTTGGTGAGTCCCCCGCCCGCAATCCCCACGCTGGTGTTCGTGCGTATCATGGCGTCGCGACTGTTCTTCCTGGTGGTGGTCGGCGCGCTGGGACGGCGCATCAGCGCCAACGCGGCGGCGCGCAACCAGGAACTGCTGCTGCTGCGGGAACAGATGGCCACCGGAGAGGAACGGGCGCGCATCGCTCGCGAGATACACGACGGCCTGGGCCATGCGCTGGTGAGCAGCATTCTGCGGCTAGAGCTCTGCGCCCGCCTGATCCCCAAAGCCCCGGAAGAGGCGCAGACCATCCTGAAAGAGGAGATACCGGCGCTGCGCGCGGCCTGGAATGAGGGACGTGATCTGGCGTTCCATCTGCGGCCCTGGGAGATGGACGCCGCCCGAGAAGACGGCCTGGTGGATACGCTGCGGCGGCATATCGGGCGGTTTGCCGAACGCACCGGACTGGCCGTAGACCTGAAGGTAGAGGGCGAGGACTGGCGGCTGCGTCCGGAAGCGGCGTTCGGCCTGATGCGCATTGTGCAGGAAGCCCTCACTAATGCCGCCAAACATGCCCTGCCAAGCGTCATCGAAATCACGCTGGCCCGAGCGCCCAGAGGTTCCCTTACCTGCGTTATCCGCGACGACGGCAAAGGCTTTGATGTCGGCGCGCAGCATATCGGCGTCGGACTGCTGGCCATGCGGGAACGTGCGGAAGCCCTCGGCGGTGAGCTGGCTATCACCAGCGCGCTTGACGCCGGAACAACGATCACCGTCACTCTACCCGAATAGAGGGAGGCTCACTTGGTTTCCGTCTGGCTGATACGGAAGGTGCAGCAGGCGTCGCCAGCAAGAATATTCTTCTCCTGCTCCACTTCCACGTCGCCCAGCAGCTCACGGAAAAGGGCATCCTTGCCCGCGCAGCAGGCACCGGGGTAGTTCTTCGCCACCGCGCGGAACGGACAGTTGTACTGGACGATGCGAAACGTGGCCCCATCCTCCTGTACTACTTTACTCATGAAGCCGCTCTCGTCCTGAAAATTTGCCAATGCGTTCACTTTGGCGGCAAGGGACTTGCCTTGCAGCCGGGGGGTGAGCGCCAGGCGAAGACGTTCGCTCTGTCGTGCAAAAAGCTGCTGCACCGCCTCTTCGCCCTGCCAGTCGCCCAACTCATTTAGAATCGAGTTAGCTAAGGCCTCATAGTGGCGGGGGAACAACTCATCGCCGTGCGTGGTCAGGGCGTAGCGGTGGGAAGGGCGGCCTAATCCGCGCCGCTCAATGCTGACCGCGATCACGGCCTCAGCTTCCAGCGCCGAGAGATGCTGGCGAACCGCGACCTGAGAAATTCCCAGCTCTTGTGCGAGCTCTTCGGCGGTCATGGCGCCGTGGTGTTTGATGGAAGTTAGTATCTCCCGGCGCGTAATTCCGTTGGTTTTTGGCATTGGTTCCTCTCCTACTCCTTGGAGTGTGTGCGCCGATCAACATCTTGCGCAAACGAACGCGGCGCGCCTGTCTGCCTCCTTAGCCGAGGTGGATTTGCATGATGGTTTATGCGTTAATTAAATATGCTAAAATCTGCGCTTATTGTAGCCGATCACGCAACAGTCTGGCAATACTATCCAGGCATACATTGAACTTTTCTTTAATTCCAGAAGATTTTTTTATTTTCCATTCCGATCTATAGACGCCGATAGTCCCCGCTAAAGCGTGGCTGCCTCTCAAAGGCGCCATGTCAAGCCATGGTTTAGAGCGGGCTACCGTAGGCGCCAGCCAGTGCTGTGCAAGCTGTATAATACTGAAACCTGTTCCATCTCCTGGGTAATCCCTCCCAACGGTGTGGACGTATCTCCTCAGCAGCAGGCTGCGTGAGATTGATCCACACGGCTGGGAGTGTCTACCCATCTCCTGGGGAACCAACCGAAAGTCTTGTTGGAGGATAAGTGTTGTCTCTCAAAATTAAGCAAATCCATAGGGAAACTATCGAGCAGGTGCGCGCGATCCGACGCCGAGTACGGTTGGCAAGCGGACGGCCTGACGGACGCTGTGGGAAGGTCTCGGAAGCCATTGAAGCCGAGCTGGGCTGGGCGTATCGCTGGGGCCACCTACGGCTACTTGATGGAGAAATCTGCTGGATTCACTGCTGGAACCAACTTCCCGACGGCACGATTTTGGATGCCACTGCGGACCAGTTTGAAGAACGCTGGCTTGGCGATGTGGTAACGCTTCCTCCCGGTGACCCGCTCTATACCCACTATCGGGCCGCTCCGCCCGGTCATTTATTCCGAACCGAACAGACGGGTGACCGCCTCACCCTCCTTGCGCGCTTGGTCAAGCCCGATGGAGAATGGGAGCCGGACGAGGAGGAAATAGCCTCCGCGCCAAACACTCAACAGGGCTGGAGCGAATTGGGAGCGCGCGCCATTGAGGTTCATAGCGGCTGGCGGCTTCCAGAGGGGATTGGTCGCGAGGCGGGAGAGCGTCTGCGCGTGGCAGCCGCGTCCGGTCAGCCCCTCCCTTCTCGTGAACTAGAGTTTGCGCTGGATGCTACTGCCCGCCAGCGGCGGAGGGCTGTCTCTGGCGAGTGGACATCACCGGAGTGGCGGGAGGGTCAATCCGGCCACATCGGCGGCGCGGAGAAGGAGTTGCTCTGATGGACATTCGTCCCTACCACCGGCAACGGGATGAGCCGCTAGTGTACGGCCTGTGGCAACGGGCACTCGGCAACCAGTGGCCGCTGCCTCTGAAGACGTTCCGCCATAAGGTCAACGGCCACCCACAACATGAAGTGGCGGATCACTTCGTGGCGTGCGAGGGTGAGGAGGTGATCGGCTTTGTTGCGACTCAGACGCCCATGGGACTTGGCGGCGAAGAGCGCGCAGGGCTGATGTGCCTTCTGGTCACGCCCGACCGCCAGCGCCAGGGCGTCGGGCGCGCGCTTCACGATCACGCCTTAGACGCGCTCTGTCGGCGAGGCGTCACCGAGGCGCAGCTGGGCGCGGGTGGTCTCTCCTACTTCTGGGCGGGCGTGCCGACCAACCTGCCCGGCGCGCTGGCCTTCTTCCGCGCCTGTGGCTGGCCCGACACCGGGCCTGCGTTCGATCTCGTCATGGACCTCACCGGCTATGCCACGCCAGCAAGCATCTACGAGCGCATCCGACGACCGGACGTGACGCTATCCGTGGCAGGGCCGGAGGACGTTTCGGCGGTCCTGGAGTTCGAGGCCCAGCATTTCCCCCGCTGGGTGCCCCACTACCAGAAAGTGGTCGATCACGGGGCGATTTCCGATCTTGTGCTGGCGCGAGAACGGACGAGCGGGCGGGTGTTGGGCGTCTCCTCGGTCCTGGACTCGCGCCGAGAATGGCAGCGGTTTGGTTTCTGCATCTGGCAGCAGATGTTGGGCGAGAGCGTGGGCGGTGTCGGGCCGCTGGGCGTGGCCGAAGACGCGCAGGGACAGGGGATCGGGCTGGCACTGGCGGCGCGCGTCACTGAGCTGCTGCACGCACGGGGACTGGCGACCAGTTTCGTCGGCTACACCTGGCTGGCAGACTGGTATGGACGACTGGGATACCGCGTGTGGCAGGAGTACCGGACGAGTTGGCGGGCTTTGTGAGGAATGCGGGCGGCCCGTCTCCACTGGCTAGAAAATAGACCTCACCCCCGTCCCCTCTCCTTCGCAAGGAGAGGGGAGAGGCGTTTTTATGCTCAGTGGTACGCCCCGCGCATGGACGACTTCTGTGGAAACGGACGGAGCGACGAGCCAGCCTTTATCACGTACTAATATCAACTCCGCTGGAACACTTGTCGTATTGCAAACGACAGGACGCTCAGAGTACGCCAAGTAGTCGACCGGACTTGATATAAGAGCCCCTAACACAACGTGGCTGTGAGGCGCTCCCCTCACCCCGGCCCTCTCCCTGCAAGGCAGAGGGAGAACGGGTTGTGTTAGGCACTCTAAGTCTGGGTTCTCTTTCAAGCAAGCCAGTCGAGGATGACTTTGCATCGGGCCGGGTCTTCGGTCAGCCCGACGCTCAGCCCCCAGAGCCAGTAGTCCACGCAGCGGATCAGGGTCCAGGAGCGCGCGAGATCGGAATCGAGCTCGGCGGCCTCTATCAGCGCCTGGAAGTGGCGATCCAGGCCGCCCTGGGCTTGCATGTCCTCCAATCGGCGCCACAGCAACTGCGCGACACCATATTCCGGATCCCCGACGACGACCTTAGGATCCACTGCCAGCCACGGCTCCCGCTCACCAGCGAGCACGTCGGCGTAGTGCAGGTCGTAGTTGACCAGCAGGCCGCCGGCGGAGGCCCCGAGTTGGACCGCCAGGTCGCAGGCCACCTCGAGTTGCCTCCGTGGCATTGGGCGGCCGTACCGCTCCCATCGCTCCGGCAGAGTCTCCGACAGCCGCCCCCCAACTTCCTTTAGCCGGGCCAGTCCTTCCGGGGCCGGCACCGCAAGGCGGCGGAGCAGGTGGCCTGCGACGGCGATAGCCTCCTCCACGCCGACATCGTTCAATGTCCGCCGACTGTTCAATCGTTCCAGAAGCATCGCGCCGCGCGTCGGCTCCGCCGCTAACAGCCGGACCGCTCCCTTTCCGTTCCAGGTGGCGAGGGCTATCGCCTCATGCGCAGTGGACTCGTCCCTCCACGCTACTTTCAGCGCGCAGCGCTCGCTTCCTTGCCTTACCGGGACGACCAACCCGAGGTAACCGTGCATCGGCCTGCCATCTATCACCAGGCCCCACTGCTGACAAAGGCCCTCGACCAGGTTCGGCAAGTGATCGATCCACTGGCGACCGGCATCGCCTTCCCTATTTATCGTGGCTATGGCAAAATCTTCCGGAATAGTGATCATAGATCTAAGACGCTATTTCTGTTCTTCTACCAGGTCAGAGTCGTACTTCCGCAGGACCGCCCTGTGCTGGGCATAGGGGGTGGCGTGGAGCTCTTGAATCAGAGCGTGCAGCCTCGGCGTCAGAATAATCAGGTACCGGGTAGGGCCGTGCGCTTCGTAGTAGGTATGGGCAACTCCTGCCGGCACAAAGACCGTTGTGCTCGCGGGAGCTTCGACTTCGCGACCGGGAAACCGGAACGTCAGTGTTCCTTCGAGCACATGCCAGGCTTCGTCGTCGGCGTGATGGACATGGAGATAATCGGGCCCGCCTCCGCTCCATTCCTGGAGGACAAAGGACTGCCCTGCGGCGTTCAGCGGAGGCCCTCCCCCGGCGCTCTGCGCGATGATCGGTTCAGCCATCTCTTCCTCCCTTTCCTCCGAGAACCCGTATTATGTCCTGAGTCTCTTATTTCCTCTTTACATACCCGGTGAACATTACCGTTTTGCAGCCCGTCTCGTTCGCGTAATATTCAGTTTCAGCGACCTGGTAGATCCGCTGAGTCCTCACGGAGTCGCAGGAAAGCCGGGTTCGGGCTGTCTCGATAGGAGAGGAGAAGCCATGAATAAACTGCTGGCGGGAACGGTGAGCGGACTGGCAGCCACCGTTCCCATGACGTTAGCAATGATATTCATACGCCGGTTTATGACGGCCCCGGAGAGTGGCCGTCTGCCGCCCCATGAGGTAACAACTGGATTAGCGAAACAGGCCGGAATGAGGCATCACCTTGATCGGCCTGAACACTTCCCTTACCTGGCTGTCCCACTTCGGTTTCGGTGCGACGGCAGGAACCGTATATGCGGCGCTTGCAAGCCGGATTCATTTGCAGCCTGTGGCAAAGGGCGTGACCTATGGCCTCGCAGTGTTCCTCGGAAGCTATGAAGAGCTCCTGCCGCGATTAGATAACCCAAGTTGCTACCTAGGAACACGTTTGAGAGAGAATCGCTCTGGAAACCGGCTTTTGCATCACCGTTTGCCTTCTCGAAGAGGCAAGGTAGCAACTTGAGTTAGATATCTTGCCTCCTACCTCGGAGCGGTCTCCCCGCCGCAGTCTGCTTCTTATCGTTTCTCACGTCGTCTGGGGAGCCACATTAGGCATTATGACCGACCGTTTGGGGAAAGAACATGCGGGCCGGTAAGTGGCGTTGATTAGTGCACAGGATACGACAACAACAGGAAGGATTGTGGCGAGACGCAAATGACGGATGAGGGAATGATAAAGACGGTAACGATACGGCGCCCAAAGCCCACCGCAGGCGAAATTGCTGCGGCCGCCGGAAAGACCGTTCCTGATGTGATCGGGCCGGGATTGAAAGTGCTCTTCTGCGGCATCAATCCCGGCTTATATACCGCCGCTGTCGGACACCACTTCGCGCGTCCGGGCAACCGCTTCTGGCGCGCCCTGTTTGACTCCGGTTTTACCGACCGGCTGTTTGCACCCGAAGAGGAGAGCCAGTTGCTTTCCCTCGGATACGGCATCACCAATCTGGTCGCGCGGGCGACAGCCAGGGCTTCCGAGCTAAGCGCGGAGGAGCTTACCGCCGGTGCGCGGCGGCTGGAGGAGTTGGTATGTCAGTTCACCCCAGCGTGGGTGGCAGTGGTAGGCATTGGCGCTTACCGCGTGGCGTTCCGCCGACCTGACGCCCAATTAGGCTTACAAACGAAGGGCATTGCGGACGCCAGAGTATGGGTCTTGCCCAATCCCAGCGGCCTCAATGCCCACTTCACCCCGAAGCAATTGGCGGAGGTTTTTCGGGAGTTTTGGCTCGCCGTCGCCGACGAAGAACGCCGCCAGACCAGAAATGAACATCCCCTACCCGCTTCATCCTCCCCAGCAGCTTCCAGGTATGGGATATCGTGAACACGCTCCGCCTTCCTGCCCTTCCCTTTCAGAACGAATGTGGCGGACCTTGCGGCAGGAAGAAAACTCCTGGCAGTTTGCATACAAAACGGGCAGCTATTCTGTCTATATATCCACAGAGAGGCCCACCTGCCGGGATAGGCCCTCTTAGAGGCATCTGCGGGAGAAGAAAGGAGTGCGAGCCAATGCGACTGGTTACCGACCGTTTGCTCTTGCGCCCCTTTGAGGAGGGCGATTTCGAGGCCGCGTATGCCTATCGCTCCAACGAACAGACGGCGCGCTACTGGATCGGAGCGCCGGAAACCGCAGAGGAGGTTCGCGCCTTTCTGAAGAGGTGCCGGGAGTACGCGCTGCAGGAGCCACAGACACGGTACCGCTTTGCTATAGTACTCCAGGCGGAGGGACGGGTGATCGGCGGGTGTGGCCTGGATATCACCCATCTGGAGTGGCGCGAGGGCGAGATCGGCTACCACCTACACCCAGCCTACTGGGGCCAGGGCTATGCCACCGAGGCTGCGCGTGCCCTGGTCGGGTTTGGTTTTGAACACCTGAAACTGCATCGTATCGTTGCCGACTGCCTGGCAGAGAACCCGGCGTCGGCGCGAGTGATGCAGAAGGCGGGAATGCAGCAGGAAGCCCACTTTCGGCAGAACCAATGGATGGCGGGCCGGTGGCAGGATACGCTGGCATATGCCATCCTGGCCTCCGAGTGGCAGCGTGCCTAGCCGCCTTCCCTGAAAAAACTGCAAAAAACGCAGTTTTCGAGAGGTTTTCCGGTGGAGAGACCTGTTATCCTATACTCGGCGCCGATGTCGTGGCACGCGGTCCTCCGTTGAAAAAATCCTCCCTGCCTTTCCGCTTACGGCACGCTTGTCGGAGTAGAGCAAGAAGAAATCTCCATGAGCAAGACACAGAGCTTGGAGGCGCCACAGAAAAAAGAGCTCCATTCGCTATCCGGAGGGCCGGTTGGTGACTCTTTCCTAGTAACTGCCGGTGCGTGCTCCATACAGGCCTCCTACCATAATGAGAATACGCGCAGGCGCCGATAACAGATAGGTCGCCCTTGTCCACATTGCCAGGGCAAGCAGGCGCTTGTTCAAAGGAGAAGGCATGAAAGGCAACTATCGCAATATTGGCTTTATAGGGCCCTTCCTGATGGCCGTGATGCTGGCCGGGATCCACTCCGGCAGCCTGCGCCATGCCGCCACGTCCTGCCCACGCTACACCATTGAGGATCTGGGCGAGCCTGACTCTTCCTCGGGCCAGCCCGCGAGCGGCCCGGTCGTGATGCCGATCCGCTCGCCACAGCAGACGTCCCGTGCGCTCCCTAAGAGCGACCCCTCCACGCTGCGCATCCTCAGCGCCAGCAAGCCCTACGGCCAGGTTGGATGGATGCACGTACCAGAGAGGAACGCCTGGCACGCCTTTCTCCAGCACAACGGCCAGCTCGAAGACCTGGGCACGCTGGGTGGCGAGCGCAGCTTTGCCTGCGACCTCAACGCCTATGGCTGGGTGGTCGGTTATTCGCAGCTAGCCGACCGCAGCCGCCGCGCCTTCCTCTTCAACGGCAGCTTGATGACCGACCTGGGCACTCTCGGCGGCACGAATAGCCGTGCCTATGGCATCAACGACCAGGGCCAGATCGTTGGGGATGCGGATACCGTCCGGGGAGCCAGCCATGCCTTTCTCTATGATCAGGGTCGGCTCTCCGACCTGGGCACGTTGGGAGGACTGGACAGTGTGGCCTACTGCCTCAACAACAAAGGCCAGGTGGTCGGGTATGCCCTGACCCGGCACGCAGATAAACATGCCTTTCTCTGGCAGCAGGGGACAATGTACGACCTTAACCGGCAGATACTGGCTGACCTGGGCTGGGAGTTGGAGGAGGCCTTGAAGATTGACGAGGGGGGGCGCATCTGGGGCAACGGCACGCTCCATGGGAAGCTGCGCCGTTTCCTGCTGAGGCCCCGCTGAAGGAGGAAACGGCGCAGCTTTGATCTGGTGGTGGAAATGGCGGAATGTGCCGTTTCCAGGCCGCTGTGCCGGGCCCCTCCTTATCCGTCCTCTCTTGCCAGCCTTCTTTTTGTCTGCGAGAAGAAGGAAACCGAAATGAGCAGATAACCGTAGGATCTCCTAACATGCCCGAATTCCGGTAATCCCTCCCAACGGTGTGGACGTATCTCCTCAGCAGCAGGCTGCGTGAGATTGATCCACACGGCTGGGAGTGTCTACCCGAATTCCTGCGGTTAGGAGAGCCACGTTGAAGATACTTCGCCGCGCGCTGCGTTACATGGCCCCGTACGCGCTCATGCAATGGGCCGCGCTGGGCTGCGCCTTGATCGTAACGGCCACCGGCTTCATCTGGCCCTATATCAGCAAGGTGCTCGTAGATAAAGTGCTCTGGCCTCAGGCGGGCACGCAGGCCCAGCGGCAAGCGGCCCTCCTCCACGTTACCACTCTCTCCATCGCCGCCATTGTTGCGGGGGCTGTCTTTGGAATAGCCAGAGCCTATCTGTTCGCTCGGGTTGGCGAGAGGGCGGCGGCGGACCTTCGCAGAGACCTGTTCCGCCACCTGCATCGCCTGCCGATGGCCTACTTCGACGGCAATAAGACCGGCAGCATTATGTCGGTGGTGCAGAACGACGTCGAAGCGCTCCAGGCCCTCTACGCCTCCACGCTGGTAGACGTGACGACGAACCTGCTGATGGTCGTGGTCGCCACCGGACTGCTCCTCTGGCAGAGTCCTTCCCTCGCCCTCATCGGCCTGCCGGTTCCCGTCCTTTTCGGGGTGGTGCTGGCGCTGTTCGGGCGTCCGCTGCGGCATGCAGGGCGCAGGGTGCGGGAGGAGACCGGCACGGTGCAGGAAGTGCTTCAGGAAAGCATCGCGGGCGTCCGCGAGGTCAAGGTGTTTGGACGGGCGGACACAGAGTTAGCCCGTTTTATGGAGCGGGTTTCCGGGCTGGTGAGGGCACGTATCGGAATGGCGGTGCTCGGAGCGGGCAATAGCTCTATCGCCGATCTGGTCGCCTGGTCCGGCATGACGCTGCTGCTCGTGGTAGGAAGCGAGCGCGTCATCGCCGGGCAGATGAGCGCGGGAACCGTCGTGCTCTTCCTGAATGTACTGGGAATGCTCTTCGGGCCGGCCAGCGCCTTTGTGAATCTCTACGCGCAGGTTGCCGGTGCAGTGGGCGCGGCGGATCGGGTCTTCGCGTTCTTCGATCTGGCGCCGGAGGTGCAGAAGGAGGGGGCTGTAACGCTGGAGGATGTGGAAGGGCGTATCCAGTTCCAGCAGGTGAGCTTCCGTTATCAGGAGGACGGGCCGGAGGTGCTGCGCGGGATCGATCTGGACATCCGGCCCGGGGAAATGATCGCCCTGGTCGGTCCGAGCGGCTCCGGGAAGACGACCCTGGCCTCGCTTATCCCCCGCCTCTATGATGTGTCGGAGGGATGCGTGCGTATGGATGGCTGCGATGTGCGCTCGGTAACGCTAGACTCGCTGCGGGCGCGCATCGCCTTCGTTCCCCAGGAGCCGTTCCTGTTCGGGACGACCATCCAGGAAAATATCGCTTTTGGCCGCGAGGGGGCCAGTCTCGACGAGATCGTTGCGGCGGCCAAAGCCGCCAATGCCCACGACTTCATCCTGGCCCTGCCGGAGGGATACGCGACGCAGGTGGGAGAGCGGGGAACACGCCTTTCCGGTGGGCAGAAGCAGCGCCTCGCCCTGGCCCGCGCCATTCTGCGCGATCCGCGCATTCTTATCCTGGATGAGGCGACCTCAGCCCAGGATGCCGAGTCGGAACGCCAGGTGCAGGAGGCGATGCGCCGGCTGATGCAGGGGCGCACCTCCATTGTCATCGCACACCGGCTTTCGACTGTGCAGCGCGCGGATCGCATTATCGTGCTGGAGGAGCAAGGTATCCGCGAGAGCGGCCGCCACGCCGAACTGCTGGCCCAGGATGGCCTCTATGCGCGGCTGCATGCTTTGCAGTTTGCCGCAGCGTCTTCTCCAGAACCGTGAGCGCCTGCCCTTATCTGGAAGACGGGAGCTTCGCTCCCCTTCTCTATCAAAGAACCCCGCGTTTTCCCAGGTTTTTGATCCTCGCATGGCGACCCGGCCCGGTTTGCGTTTATTGGGGCTGTGGTCGCCATGCGGCGTCACATATAGCCGGCCAGGCCCAGCAGTTCCCGCGTCTCCGCGTCCGCCTCGGCCAGCAGCGTCTGCGTCAGGCCGTCTTTGGGCTTCTCGCCATAGATACTGGAGACCATCCAGGCGGGGCCGTAGCCAAAGAGCAGCAGGCGGCGGCGGGTACAGCCGGGCTGCGTGGGCAGCGCGCGGTGCCAGAGGCTGCCGTGCGCAAACACGCAGCTTCCCGCCGGAAGGCGCAACACGACCTGTCCCGGCTTCTCCTCAAAGTCCTCCTGCGCCATATCCACGTTACGCCAGTGGTGCGACCCCGGCAACACGCACAGCGGGCCGTTGCGGTCGTCTAAATCATCCAGATAGAGCAGAACGTCGAGCGTCTGAGGAGGCATGAACAAGGGCGGCAGCGGATCAGGAACGACGCGCTGATGAAAGTGCCACTCTGTCTCCTGATAGGGCGTCTCCGGATAGCAGACCCGCCCGGTAAAGCCGCGCAGCCGCACAGCCGGCCCAAACAGCGCCCGCGCCACCGACACCGTCGGCGGGAAGTTAAGCATCTCCAGAAACGCCGGGTGCTTGTCTATCAGATGCCGGATGAACACCCCGCCGAACGCCCGGCCACCCTGCGTCTCCAGCCGGTCATCCCTGGCGACCGCTTCCTCCAGGGCCGCGCGCAGCCGTTTCACCTCCTCCATCGGCAGCAGCCGCTCGCGCACCAGGTAGCCGTCACGCGCCAGCGTCTGTATCTCCTCCGGCGTCGCCAGGACTTCCACCGCGCGCACGGGGAAGTTGCGGTGCGGGTCGCGCGTGCGGTAGGTGATGGTATGGCGGCCGGGAATGCTGGCTTCGTTATAGCGGATGCCCATGCGGTCTTGTCCTCCTCCTTAACTTCGTGCGACTGCTCAGTTGAACAGATCAGGCCGTCTCGGAGTGCAGCGCGATGCGGTTGCCCTCGCTGTCGAGAATAATCGCCCGAAACCGTACGGGCCAATAGAGTGTTTCGGCTGGAGAATTTTGCCGCCGTTGGCTTCCACCTGCGCCAGGGCGTCATCCAGCCTCCCGTTGACATTGAAGTAGAGCAGCGGCCCCTGCGCCGAAGGCTGGCAGCCCGCCTCCTGGAACAGGCAGCCTGCCACCTGATCGCCGTTATGGGCGAAGATGGCCATCGGCTGATCGGGCGCTCCTCGTTCGATGGAGGTCGCCAGAACCCGCGCGTAGAACTGGGTAGCCCGTTGGAGGTCGGTCACGGGCATATCGAACCAAACGATGAAGTGTGCCATAGCCGCTCCTTTCAAACCGAATGAGAGAACGGATACGGTTGCTTTGTTACTCTGGCGCCGGACTGAAAACCGGAAAGGGGGCGCTTGGCCTATCCGCCCTGAAATCTGCAATAAGCATTTCCTGGTAGTGTCCCTCTAGGGCGTTTATCGCGCCTGGATTTCACCCTCAACAACTCACTACCGGGACACGACCCATTTCCTGCCTGAGCAAGAAAGTTCCTTCACCCCAGGCTGGCGCTCCCTGCGAGCGGTCTGCGTGCGGCCAACTCTCCAAAGCGTAGGCAGGTACGCAGATTCACCAAACGACGTTACCGCAGGGGAGTGTCTGCCTGGTGCTGTACGCGCTCCAATGCGAGGAACAGATCGTTGGGTGCGCCCTGGGCATGTTCTTCGCTGCCGCGAATCGCTTCATACGCCCGCGCCGCCACGACCGCGCCCAATGCCGGCCCGACCACATAAATCCAGTAGTTGGCGAGGGCCGCGCCGCCTGCAAAGAGCGCGGGGCCGAGAGAGCGGGCCGGGTTCATGGAGCCGCCCGTGACGGGGCCGCCGATCAGCACGCCGAACACGACGGTCAGACCGATGGCAAGGCCAGGCACCGCACCGTTGACCCGTTTGTCGGTGGCGACGGAGATGATGACCAGCATGAGGAAGAAAGTCAGGACGGCCTCCATGCCGACCGAGCGGGCGATGGGGCCGGGAGCCGGAACGTGCGCTCCATAGCCGCCGCCGAACAGCAGAGCCACCAGCGCCGCCGCCATAGTCCCGCCCGTCAGTTGCGCAATCCAATAGGACAGGACATACCGCCAGGGAAAGCGGCCGGCAACGGCAAAGCCGAGCGTTACGGCGGGGTTGAAGTGTGCGGCAGAGATGTGACCCAGGGCGTAGATCATCGCCAGTACTGCCAATCCGGACACCCATGCGGCGGCCAATAGCCCGCTATCCCCGCCACGCATCTTGCCGGAGGCGACCAGGGCGACGGGCGCAAACACGATGCCGAACGTGCCGATGAATTCCGCCAGATACCGGCGCATCATGCTCACGCTCACGCCCCAGCCTCCAATTCGTCCAGCAGCTTCTCCACGCGCTCTCGTATCTGGTCCCGGATGGCGCGCACCTTCTCAATCGGTTGGCCTGCGGGGTCATCCAGCCCCCAATCCTCCGATATGTAGATGCGGGCGGGGCAGGCATCCGCATCCACGCCGCAACCCATAGTGATGATATGATCGGCCTCGTTCGCCATCTCCTGGGTGAGTTGCTTCGGCCTTTGCCCGTCCATCGTCACACCGATTTCCCGCATGACCTCCTGCGCGACCGGGTTGATGCGCTGGCCTGCGACCGTTCCCGCAGACAGCGCGCGCACGGGCAGCCTCCGCTCCACTGCTCGTTTGTTGGTGAGCGCCTCCGCCATCTGGGAGCGGCCCGCGTTATGGACACATACGAACAAAACGGTCTTCACGCCAATTCCTTTCATTTGACCTGCCACAGGGCCAGTACCAGGCCGCCACTAATGATGAGTGTCCCACCGACGAGGATGGGCACAGTGACTTTCTCGTGGAAGGCGGAGAGAGCCACAATCTGCGCAACCACAAAGAAGACGGCGATGTAGACGCCGAGCAGACGCCCGAAGTCCCACCGGGACAGATTGACCGTGAAGCCGTAGAGGGTGAGCACGACCGCGCCCAAGACAAAGCCCAACACCTTCCCACCCTTGAGGCCCCATCGAACGAGGGCATCACCACCAACTTCCAGCAGGGCGGCAACCATCAGGAAGGCCAATGCACGCATCTTCTAGCACCTCCGAATAATCTGCGGAACGCCCTCGTTGGGATCGTACTGCACTAAATAGGGATTAGCGATGGCTGCTTTGGGAGGGAGTCGCCGTTGAATGGGGACTGCCCTCGTTCGCAGGTTGCGTGATTTAGAGTTGCGGCTTGGTCGCGCGAATGAAGGCTCCCATCACGCGCCTATCCAGGCCCGCTTTCTCCTCCGGGGATAGGGCGGCGACTTCCGGCGAGCAGCAGGTGGTTGCTTCCAGATCGGCGAAGGTGTAGCGGCGCGTCGGCTCGATGGAAGCATCCACAAATCCCGCCGCTTCCAGCCGCCGCAGGTAGTCGCTCCTTTCCAGCGCGCCCGCCACGCAGCCGACGAAGGCTTCCATGTCGCGGCGCACAGCGTCGGGAAGCTCGCCGTCTACGACTACATCAGAGACAGCGAACCGACCGCCCGGCTTCAAAACCCGGAACGCCTCCCGCAGCACCGCGTCTTTATCGGCAGAGAGATTGATGACGCAGTTGGAGATGATCACATCCACGCTGGCGTCGGGCAGAGGAATCTCTTCGATATGGCCCTTGAGGAACTGCACGTTCTCGGCTCCCGCCTCCGCCCTGTTCTTCTCGGCGAGGGCCAGCATCTCGTCGGTCATGTCCAATCCATAGACAAAACCGGTGGGACCGACCCGCTTTGCCGACAGCAGCACGTCAATGCCACCGCCGCTGCCCAAATCCAGCACCACCTCTCCCGGAGCCAACGACGCCAGGGCGGTCGGGTTGCCGCAGCCCAGAGAGGCCAGCAGTGCGGCTTCGGGTATCTGCGCCGCTTCCGTATCGCTGTAGAGGTCGCCGGTGATGGCATCTTGATCCTGCGTGCCACAGCAGGAGTCGGAGCCGCCGCCCGCATTCCCGCCGCAGCAGGCCGCGCCTTTGCCGTTCAACACGGTTAAGGCCGCCGCGCCATACTTTTGCCGCACGATCTCACGCACGTCTTGCCGATCCGTCAATTTGATCTCGGTCATGGTCGTCGTCCTTTCGGTCACTCGCAGCACCCGTCTTGATCCGCTCCGCCCTGCTCGCCCAGGTAGGCGGCGAGAGCGGCGACGGCTTCGCGGTTAATGCCGCAGATCATGTTCTTGCCGCGCCGTTCGACGGTGATGAGACCTGCCAGCCGCAACTCCTTGAGGTGATGGCTGATGGTGGAGTTGATCTTCTCCGCGCCCGTGATCCGACAGCAAACCTCGCCCACGGTCGGCCCCTGCACGGGGCGCACGTCGCCGGTGTCCTCCACCGCCACCGGGCAGCAGCAGGAGCGCAGGAACTCAAAAATGCGCAGCCGGGTCGGGTCGCCTAACGCCTTGAACATCGCAGGAAAGTCGTACTGGTGGCTTCTTAGTGTTATCATCTCTTCACTACATTTCGGGAAATATTGAAATGACTCTAACACACTCTATCCTGTTTGTCAAGCCCGCCGCCATAATTTGCACTGTCAAATTTATTTCTGAAGCGGAGGGCAGATTGGATTAACAAAAACAAAGGCCGAACCTTACCAGAAGCAGTTCGGCCTTAAAGAGAAGGTTTGTGACGGAGTGCCCTGCTCACTACTACGCAACCGTAAAGAGCCTTTGATGCAGGGCGGCAATCGCCTCCGGCTTTATCTTTGGCTTACGATCGTAGGTTAGCAGCCCGTTCATTTCCTGCTCGATGTCGGTCAACTGCGTGTAGCAGAAACCGGACACAAACTTCAAGTCCGCAATTCCTTCCATCAGGTCACGGTACTTTTCCAGCAGTTCCTCCGGCGTGCGGCACCAGCTATAGGCCTGATAGAGCTTGTCCCACTGGTCTTCGGGCAGGTCTGGTGGCATCAGGAACCCGCCCACTTCCGTCAGCATCACCGGCTGGCCTCGATGCTGCGAACCCCGCGCGAAATGCCGGATCGGATGCTTCGTCCAAGTCATCTCCGGAATCGGTCCGCCCGCCATTGTCTGGGCATACCGCCGGCGCAGGCCGTCCCCGGTCGGGGTGTAGTCGTGCAGGGCCAGGATGTCGGTAATGTCGGTATGCTCCCAGCCGTCATTATCAATCACAGGCCGGTCGGGGTCCAGGCGGCGCGTCAGCTCCACCATCCGCTCCAGGAAGGCGTACTGGCCGGGATGGTCTTCGCGCAAATCCGGCACGCCCCAGCTTTCGTTCAGCGGCACCCAGACGATGACGGCAGGACTGTTGTAATCGCGGCGGACGGCGCGCTCCCACTCGGCGATAAACATCTCCTCGGCTCTAGGCGACCACGCGCGCGCGTTGGGCATCTCGCCCCAGACCAGCAGCCCCAGTTTATCGCACCAGTAGAGCCAGCGCGGGTCTTCGACCTTCTGATGCTTTCTGGCCCCGTTGAACCCGAACCGCTTGCACCACTCCACATCGGCGCGCAGGGCCTCGTCGCTGGGCGCGGTCATGCCCGACTCCGGCCAGTAGCCCTGATCCAGCACCATCTTGAGGTAGGTCGGCTCGCCGTTGAGCAGCAGCCGCCCGTCCCGAATCTGCACCTCCCGCAGACCAAAGTAGGACTCTACCTCATCCAGGAGCTCGCCGTTCTTGCGCAGGCGCACCGTCAGGCCGTAGAGGTGCGGGCTGTCGGGCGACCAGCGTTTGGGATTGGGGATGCGCAGGAGCAGTCGGGGAGCCGCGCCTACGTTCTCGCGCGCCGTCGTGGCTACGATCCTGTCGCCATCGCGCGCCTCCGCCTCGACTTCCCACCCGATGGAGGGAGCATGCAGCAGCACGCGCACTTCCACCGCATCGCCATCATCCACATTCAGGATGGGCTTCAGGCGCAGCTCCTCAATGCGGATGGCGGGCGCCGGCTCCAGCCACACGGTCTGCCAGATGCCCGTCGTGCAGTAGTAGTCGCAGCCGCGCGGCCTGCCGCTGACCGCCTGTTTGCCTCTCGGCTGGTAAGCGTCCTGGGTGTCCTCGGCGCGTACCACGATGCGGTTCGTTCCCTCTTTCAGATACGGGGCGATGTCGAAGGTGAAAGGCACATGCCCGCCCTGATTATGCCCGACCTCCTGGCCGTTGACCCAGACGGTCGTTTTGTAGTCTACCGCGCCGAAGTGCAGCAGGATGTCGCGCCCTTTCCATTCATCGGGGATCTGGAAGCTGCGGGCGTACCAGGCCACCTGATAGATGTCCTGGTCATTAATTCCAGAGAGTTGGGTCTGGTAGGCGAAGGGAACGATGATCTTGCGCTTGAAAACGTCGGGTTTCTGATGCCAGCCGCGCCGAAGCCCTTGATCGTAGGAGTCGAGCATAAACTCCCACTCGCCGTTGAGGTTCATCCACTCTTTACGCACGAACTGCGGACGCGGATACTCAGGGCGCGGCGGTGCCGCCGCTGCCGAATCAGGCATTCCCTCGGTCAGAATGCGCTCTTGAAGAGAACTTGCGTGCATAGTTAAGGAGAAGCCTCCTTTCGTCTCTATTTGGCGGCCTGCCCCAGACCCGGGGTTGCGGGCGAATGAATTCGCGGCAAGCAGGGTACCTAACCCCCCGGCCCCCCTTCCCTAAGAGGGAAGGGAGTGATCCGGCTTCTGCTCTCCCCTCCCCTAGAATTGGGGGAGGGGAAGGGGTGGGGGCGACCCTACCCCCTACCCCCTACACCCTATCCCCTACCCCCTATCCCCTACACCCTGCACACGGGGCCGGGGGTGAGGTCTTTAGTCGCCGTAGGGCGACTTTGTGCCTTTGTTGCTGCGGCTTTAGCCGCCAGGAAAGAAGCAAAGCCCCTGGCGTCAGCGCGCCTGCGCGGCAAACGTTGGGGCGTAGACCTGGATGGCGGTCTGGTAGACGTTGCGGGTCTGGGCGGCGACACGCGGCCAGGAATAACGCGCGGCATATTTGCGCGCTCCCGCTGCAAGCTGCTCGCGCCGGGCAGGGTTATCCAACAGCGCCTGGAGCTTAGCCCTGTAGTCCTCGACGTCCCCGGCGCGGAACAGCTCCAGGCAGTCTACGCGCGCGGCGATCTCCCGGAAGCAGTCCAGGTCGGAGGCGAGGATCGGCCTGCCGTGCGCCAGTGGGATAGCCACCGAATAGGAGCCGGTTGCCTGCGTGTGCGGCACCAGCACGATCTCGCTGGCCTCCATCGCCTCCGCCACCTCCGCGTCGGTGAGGAACCCGGTCACGACCACGCGCTCGGCCAATTCAGAGCGCGCAATGCGCTGCTGCAACTGCGCGGCATAAGGCTCCATGTCCGCGTTGCGCGCCCCGCCCGCGATCACAAACGTCACGTCCTCCGGCAACGCCGGCAGAATGTCCAGCGTAAGCTCATAGCCTTTATTGTAAGCAATATAGCCGAACAGGGTGACGAGCCGCCGCCCCTGCAAGCCAAACCGCTCCCGAAACGCCTGCCCGCCCGTCGGGGCCGGCAAGGGCGCCGGGATACCGGTCGGCACGATAAAGACGTACTGCGGCTTGGCCCCGCGCGTAATTAGTTCGTTGCGCGCCGCCGCCGTATGGACGATAGTGATAGCTGTCGTGAAGGGAGCGATGTCCACGCTGTCCCGGTAGGCTTTGTTGAGGAGGAGCAGCCGCTTGGCGAGCCACTTATGCGGGCGGCGCTCGGTCTTGATTTTGAGCATTTCGGCCAGGGAGTAGGTCGTATGGGCCGTCAGCACCACGGGCTTCTGGATCAGGTAGCGCATCTCCCAGAAGGCGGAAGCGCCGGGCAGGATGCCGCCCCAGAAGCTATGCTCGTGCTGGATATGGACAACATCCACATCGGAGGCGTTCAGGCGCTGGGCCTGCGCGACGTAGTGCTCTGTCGGCTGCTTGCCCTCCGTGATGGACACTACCTCTACCTCCATCTCCGGCAGCGTGCGCAAGCCCTCGACCAGAGCGCGCGTATAGGCGGCGATGCCGCAGCGCTCCCCCACCGTCGTCAACATGGCAACTTTCATCAATAGCTACCTCAGCCCCAGCGACACTCCACGCGTGTGAATTTATTGCGTCGGGGATAGGATAACTTTCGTTAATGTCCTACCTCAACCCCAGCCTGCAAAAAGAAATGGCCCGCTGTAACCCGCCCTTGCAGAGAACAGAGGCGGCAGGCCGATCTTCGCCTGACCGCCTCCCTTATTCCCGTTGGCCGGGTTAATGTACTGTGATCACGGTCGCGCCGGAGGGCCGGGGCATACGCCCCATCGTCGTCAAAATGCCGATGACCGTATAGGTTCCGGGGGTCATTCCCTCCTTATCCTTGAGCACCGTGGTTTCCGGTTTGTACGTAGCGCTGAAGGTCATCGTTTTGCCGGGCGGCAGGGAGCGCGTGATGAGCATCTGGGTGAACATCTTTCCCTGCGACCACTGCCAGACCTTCGCCCCATTGCGGCCCTTGCCGCGCCGTATCTCGATGTCATACTGCTTCCCGCTGGAAAACGGCAGCCTGGCCGTGACGCCGGAAGTGTTCTTGACCGTCAGCGTGATCTGTATCGGCTCGCTGAGGGCATAGGTCTTCTTGTCCGTCTTGACGTTAACCGCAATGCCGTGCACCGGGCGGTCGAGAGGGCCGGAGGGCTGGGAGCGCGCCTTCCCCTGCTCCTCGTTCGCACACGCCATTCCGAGCCCGGCGCCCAGGACCGCGATGGCGAGCAGGCTTGCGCCTATGGATGAGGGCCAAAATCGCATCGCAACGCTCCTTATTTCGGGATAGGCATTCCCATGGACTGATAGATCGACTCGATCAACTGCTTATCTTCCAGGCTTGGCTTGTGGCCCGGATCTACGGCCAGCGCCCGCCGATACAGGGCCAGCGCCGCCCGATACATGATGCGCGGCTGCTTCTGCCCGTCCTCCATCACCGCATGGCCGTATTGGTAGGTTGCCTCTACATAGGCCGCCTTCGCCTGCGGATCGGCAGGGTTATGTTTCCAGTTCGCCTCGGCGGTCTCCATCGCCTTTTTTAAGGGAGCGAGATTCGGATCGAGCGTCGGGGCGACTTTGAGCGCCTCCTCTGGAGTCAGGGATTTGCCGGCCATCGGGCCCCCGCCCGCAAACGGCGGTACCTGCCCGCCCATAGGCATCCCGGCGTTGGGGCGGGCGGCAAACGCCCGATGGATGTCATCGTTGGGCATACCGGACTGGGTTTGCGGGCTTGCGTTTTCTCCCGATGGCCCGGCTTGCTGGTTTTGCGATTCCTGGCAGCCGAGAGGCAGCGCGAGCAAGGCGGCCAGGCCGATAGCGGGCAGGAACGCTACTCTCATAGGACGATTTCCTTTCGGTAGTGTGACCTCACTACTGTTTAGGATACCCGATTATTCTGATGGATGGTTCCAGGGGCCAGAGGCCCCTGCCGCCTCCAAATGGCAAGCCGAAAAACAAGGACGGCTCGCCGCTTTTTCGTTGCGTATTCCTGCTGGCCCCCTAAATTGCGGGGGCAAATATACTACCGCAGTTGGATGCCTTTCTCGCCGCTGAGACGATCTACTTGCGATAAAAGCATGGGGAAGCGGTGGGCCGCTTCCCGCAGGGAGTGGAGCCACAAACCGATGCGCACCGTCACTATCGGGCCTCACCGTATCGAGCTGACGCATACGGATCGTGTACTCTTTCCCGAGGCCGGCATCACCAAGGGGGACCTGATCGCCTACTATCGCGACATGGCCGACACGATGCTTCCGCACCTTCAGGGCCGGCCACTTACCCTGCACCGCTTTCCCGGCGGGCTGGCAAAGGGCGGCTTCATTCAGAAGGAAGCGCCGGATTACTACCCCGACTGGATCCGGCGCGTCTCCGTGGCAAAAGAACAGGGCCGCCTGACGCAGGCCGTCTGCGACAACGCCGCCACGTTGGTCTATCTGGCTAATCAGGACTGCATCACGCTGCATGTCTGGCTGAGCCGGGTAGATCATCTCGATTTTCCCGACCGTATGGCTTTCGATCTGGACCCGCCGGATACCGATTTTGCGCTGGCCCGTTCCGCCGCCCGCGATCTGCGCGACCTGCTGGCAGAGCTCGGCCTCACGGCTTACCTCATGACGACCGGCTCGCGCGGCCTCCATGTTCTGGTGGCCCTGGCCCCGAAGACGGATTTTGATACGGTGCGGCATTTTGCTCACCAGGTGGCCGAAGCATTGGTGCGGCGCGACCCCGACCGGCGTACCACCGAGCCGCGCAAGGAGCAGCGCGGCGGTCGCCTCTATGTGGACATCCTGCGCAACGCCTACGCGCAGACGACGGTAGCGCCCTACTCCGTGCGGGCCAGAGCGAGCGCGCCGGTGGCAACCCCATTGGGCTGGAGCGAGCTCGACGATCCGGAGCTTACGTCCGACCGTTACACGCTCCGCACCATTCCAGAACGTCTGGCACAGAGAGGCGACCCGTGGGAGCGGATGGAGGCAGCGGACTCCCTAGAGGCGCCGCGCCGACGCCTGCAAGCGCTGCTATCCGGCGGGAAGGATACTAGCTAACGTACCACGCAGGAAAGGAAAGCAGGACCTATCAGGAGGTAAGTTATGATCGCCCATCAACCGATTGCACAAAACCAGACGCCTCCGGAGGCGCAGGCCCTCCTGGAGGACATCCAGAATACGCTGGGCATCCCCTGGCAGCCCGCCAACTGGCGGACCTACGCCCGCTATCCCGATCTGCTGCGCCTCTTCTGGGAGCGGGTCAAGCCGGCCACCGCCACCGAGCCGTTTCTGGAGGATGCGCTGGCAATCACCGAGCGCGCCTACCAGGACGCGATGCAATGGTACTGGCCGTCATACCAGGTGGATACCACGGAAGCTGAGCGGGAGCGGATCGCCTGGGAGATTGACGCCTTCGAGTTTGGCAACCCGCAGTTGCTGATCCTGCAGGTGGCGTTAAGCCGCGCGCTGCAAGGCCAGACCGTCGGCCAGCCGGGCAGCAACCCGCCGCGCCGCGCGCCCAGCCCCTATCGGCAGCCGCAGATCGAGATGGTGGATGCGGAGCACGCCCCGCCGGATGTCCGACAGCTTTACGAGAGTATCAAGCAGACACTCGGACTGCCGCTGGTGAACTCCGACTATCAGGCGCTGGCGAAGTGGCCGGAGTTTTTGCGGGGTGCCTGGGAGGACATCAAGCCGTGGCGGGATCGCGAGGAGTACCAGCGCTTGATAGCGGAATTGACGCAGATGGCTGAGGAACGCGCGGATCGCCTGCGGCCAGAGATCGGTTTCGACGAAGGGGAGATTAGGGCGGCGCTAGCAGGACAGGCCGACCTGGAGGAGATACGGCAGCAAGTGGATACGTTTACGCGGCTGCTGCCGGGATTGATCGTCAATGATGCGCTCTTCCGCATCAGCGCGGGAGGCGGCCAGCAGATCACCCCGCCGCTGGCGGCGTCCTTACTGATCTGAGGCAGGAAGAAGCGCTTGCTTTGCGACTTTCCTTGTCTTCCCGGCCTGGCAGGTATTCTGCCGGGCCGGGAATGCAGATACGGCGCGATCACACCAGGCTATCAGGCTTGCTTTCCGGCGGCTGACTCCTCCAGCGCATACGCGATGGTCTGTTCCAACGAGAGAGAGTGCCCCGCAGCCAAGCCGGCCTGGTAGCCGTCTTCACCGAGCGCGGCCCGCAGGTCGGCCTGGATACGCTCGTACTCGGCGCGCTCGTTCTGCGGCAGTGGAGCGCCGATGGCTTCGCGCAGGGCTTGCGCCGCTCCGTAGAGCCGTGCGGCTCGTTCCGGCTGGTGTTGGGCGTGGGCCAGTTTGGCTAAGCCTTCGAGGGCCTGCGTGGTATAGTACTTTTCGCCCAGCTCGTGGCAGAGGGCCAGACACTCGGCAAGGAACATGCGGGCGGTGGTATAGCTGCCTAGCTCGAACAGGATCAGCCCCAGGCTGCCCAGCGAAATAGCAATGCCTTGCTTGTCGCCCAGTTCCCGCCGAAGAGCCAAACTTTCTTCTTGCAGCGTCCGCGCCGAAGCATAATCCCTCTGATCATAGGCCACCATGCCCAGGTTGCTGAGCGCAATGGCAATGCCCCGCTTATCGCCCAGTTCCCGCTGGATGTCCAGGCTCTGTTCATACAGCGAACGCGCGGAGGCATAATCCCCCTGCTCATAGGCTATGTTGCCCAGGTTGTTGAGTGAACTGGCGATGCCTTGCTTGTCCCCCAATTCTTGCCGGCGAGCCAGGCTTTGCTCAAACAACGACCGGGCTGCCGTATAGTCGCCTTGCATCCAGGCTAGAAGACCCGCTCCTTCTAAAGCCTCTGCCCATGCCTTACTCGGCTCAGAACCGGCCTCCCGCTCCAGTGCCCGAGCCAGACGCTGACGGCCCTCACTCAGATACCCATGCGCTAGCCAGAACCGCGATAATGCCCCTGCCAGGCGCAACCCCGTCTCTGTGCCCTCCTTCTGCTCCAGGCAGCAATCCAGGGCAGCCCGCAGGTTATCATGCTCGGTCTCCAGCCTCTCCAGCCATTCGGCCTGTTCCGGCCCTCTCAGTTTCTCTTTTGCCTCCTCCGTCAGAGACAGGAAGTAGTCCCGATGCCGGGCTTGCAGGCTTTCCCCCTCCTCTGTCTGGGTCAGTTTCTGCCTGGCATACTCTCGGATGGTCTCCAGCAGACGGTAGCGGGCGGTGCCCTCTCTCTCCTCGTAGACCACCAGCGACTTATCCACCAGCGAGGTCAGCACGTCCAGCACTTCCCACTCTTCTACCTCTTCTCCCGCACACACCTGCTCGCAGGCTTCCAGAGTGGCCCCTCCAGCAAACGCCGACAGACGGTGGAGCAGGGTTCTCTCCTGTTGAGTGAGTAAGTCATAGCTCCAGTCAATGAGGGCCCGCAAGGTCTGCTGGCGGGGCAGGGCGGTGCGGCTGCCTCCGGTCAGCAGCCGGAAGCGGTCACTGAGCCGAGCCTCCATCTGCTCGACGGGCAGGGCACGCACGCGCGCTGCCGCCAACTCCAGGGCTAGAGGGATGCCATCCAGCCGCCGACAGATGTGGGCCAGAGCGGGAGCATTGTGTAAGGTGACGGCAAAGGTGGGCAGAACAGCCTGCGCGCGGGCGGCAAACAGGCGCACCGACTCGGTCTGCGCCAGCACCTCTGCGGGAGGCAGCGGCTCAAGATCGGGCAGGCCCAGAGAGGGAACGCGATAGAGAGCCTCCCCCGCGATGCCCAATGCCTGGCGGCTGGTGATCAGGAGGCGCAGATGAGGACACTGCTTTAAGAAAGCATCGGCCAGGCGCACACAGGCCTCCAGAACGTGCTCGCAGTTATCCAGCAGGAGCAGCAGGCGCTTCGATTTGAGGTGTTCGACCAGGGTGTGCGTGAGAGGTTTGCCTGGCTCTTCCCGCAGGCCCAGCACGCCTGCGATGGTCTGGGCTACCAGGTCAGGGTCGGAGAGCGGGGCCAACTCGGCCAGCCAGACGCCATCCTGGTACTCTTCCAGCAGGTCAGCGGCCACTTGCAAAGCCAGCCTTGTCTTGCCGCAGCCCCCGGAACCGGTGAGGGTGAGCAGGCGGGTCCGGAAGAGCAACCCCTTGATCTGGGCTATCTCCCGCTCGCGCCCGATGAACGAGGTCGCCTGCACGGGCAGGTTGGTCGTCTCCGGGGAGAGAGAGCGCAGGGGCAGGAAATCATCAGGCAAGTCGGGATGGCAGAGCTGCCAGACATGCTCGGGCTGCTGCAAGTCCTTGAGACGGTGCAAGCCCATATCCCGCAGAGAGGCGCCCTCCGGCAGCAGGCCGCTGGCCAATCCCTCTGCGGCCTCCGAGAGCAGCACCTGCCCGCCGTGTCCGATAGCCAGCAGGCGAGCCACGCGGTTGAGCGGCGGCCCGAAATAATCTCCTCGGCTCTCTTCCACCGTCCCGGTATGTAAGGCCATACGCACGCGCAGCGGCAGATCGGCTGGCCAAGATTCGGTATGGAGAGCGCGCTGGGCGGAGAGAGCGGCCTGGAGGGCTTCGGCGGGCGCGGCGAAGACGGCACAGAAGGCATCCCCGATGGTTTTGAAGACGTGGCCGTTATGGGCTTGGATAGCGGCCTGTAAGAGCGCGTTATGCCGCTCCAGGACGGGGCGCATAGCCTCCGGGTTGCGCTCCCAGAGTTGAGTACTGCCCTCGATATCGGTGAACAGAAAGGTGACGGTTCCGGTCGGCGGGCCAGACATGGCGCTCTCCTAGCTCGAATACCACAGTATTACGCCCTGATTCGTGAGACCCTGGGACATCTCCTGCTTGCGCGTCAAGCCGGCAGGAATCGCGCTTCCGGGCGGCGAATTCCGATATGTCTTGCGTCTCTTGCCAGGCACAGGAGGTTCTCCCTATGTCCTCTCGCGCCCATTCGCTTGTCCCCATCCTCTGCGCCGTCAGCCTGAGCGTTGGCCTCGGCAGCCTTCCCTCCCCGGCAGCGTCTCAGGCGATCACTACGGGCAATCCACAGGCTCCTACCGCTTCGCCTTCCCCCGTGCAGCAGGAGCTTGACCGGCTGTTCCAGGAAGGCGGGCAAGCCCTGGCGCAAGGGAAGTTCGCGGCGGCGGAGAAGGCGTTCCAGGCCGGATGGGCCAGGGCGCAGGCGGCAGGAAACCAATCCCGCGTTGCCGCTTTCCTGAACGCCCTGGGCAACGTCTATTTTCAACAGAACCAGTTTCCCAAAGCCCTGGACTACTATGGCCGCGCCCTGACCCTGCGGGAGCAACGGGGCAGTCCATCGGACATCGCCCATTCCCTCAATAACCTGGGCTACGCCTGTTATCAGCTGGGCCTGCTCGAGAGGGCGGTGAAGCTCTATCAGCGCGCGGTCGAAATCGAAGAGAAATTAGAGAATCCGGCGGAACGCGCCTATATGCTCGACGCCCTGGGCAGCGTCTATGAGAGCCTGGGGCAGTTCGATAAGGCGCTGGAGTGCGCTGACCGCGCTCTGGCGCTCCAGGAGGAACTTGCCGATACCCAGGCGATGGCCTCCAGCTACAACTCCCTGGGCAATATCTATAACAACCTGGGCCAGTACCAAAGAGCGCTCGATTATCACAACCGCGCCATGGCGCTGCTGGAAAAGGCGGGCGACGCGCAACGAATCGGCGTCAGCCAGACCAACCTGGGCAATGTGTACGCGAACATGGGACAGTTCGAGAAAGCCGTGGATGCCTACAGACGCGCCCTGAAACTGTTCGAGAAGTCCGGCGATACCCAAAACGCAGCCTATGCGCTGGGGAACCTGGGCAACGTCTATTTCAACCAAAACCAGTTTGAGAAGGCCCAAGAGTACTATAGGCGCGCGCTGGCGCTTAAGGAGCCGCTAGGCAACCGTCAGGACATCGCCCAGAGCCTCAACAATCTGGGCAGCGTCTACGACGGTCAGGGCCAGTCTCAGCAAGCGCTGGATTGCTATACGCGCGCGCTGGCGCTCTTTGAGCAGGTAGGCAATCGGCAAGAACTGGCAACGGCTCTGAGTAACCTGGGTCGTCTCTATGAGCGGCTCGGCCAGCCCGAGCGGGCCGAAGGCTGCTACCGTCAGGCGATACAGCACTATGAGGCGGTCGGCCAGCAGATCGGCGATCCGGGCCGGATGGGCGCCTTCCAGCAGGCCAATCAGGGCAACCTCTATGCGCGCTATGCCGCGCTGCTGCTGACACGCCGCCCGGAGCAGGCCCTCGCCGTCATCGAGCGCGGACGCGGGCAGGGATTGGCGCGGCAGGCACGGCAGAGCCGCACGCCCCTGGAACGTCTTCTCAAGCCCGCCGATGCCCGGCGGCTCAAGGCGCTCTCGGAAGCAGCGCTCCTCGCCGACGATCTCCTGCAGGCCCTCTTAAACCAGGACCTCCCGGCCGACGCGGCGGACCAGCAGCGCCTCGCGCAGCAGATCCTCCAGGCGCGGGAGCGCCGCCGGCAAGCCGAGAATGAGGCGGCCCGGTTCCGTGACGGCCTATTCGCCAGGCCGGAATACGGCGCCTACCGCCGCCTTGCCGGATTCCAGTACTCCACCCCCGCTGACCTGAAACGTCTGGCGCAGCGCCGCCGGGATACGCTCTTTCTGGAGTGGGCGGTCGTGGATGCGCGCACAACACTGCTGTTCGCGCTCTCCCGGAGCGGAATGCACGCCTTCCGGCTGCCTATCGGCGCCGACCGGCTCACTCCAATGGCCGCCAACTGGCGTACCGCCATCCTGAGCCGGCATCCCACGGAGCCGCAACATGCCCATGCCCTCTACGCGGCCCTGCTGGCCCCATTGGAGAAGGCCGGGCTGCTGCGCGCGGGCCGCTATCACCACCTGGTTCTGGTGGCCGACGGCCCGCTGCTCAGTATTCCTTTCGCCGCGTTGCTGGATGGCAGCGGGCGGCGTCTAGCCGAGCGCTTTCCGCTGGCCTCTGCCATCTCCCTGGGGACGCTGACCTGGCCGAGCAGTAAAGCCAGGCCGCACGCGACCCTGCTGTGCGTAGTCCCGACGGAGGCAGGCGCACAACGATTTGCCCGCCGAATGCGGTCTATGGCCGGCACGCTGCCCTACGCCCGCGCCGAAGGCAGGGCCATCGCGGCGATGTTCCCGCACGCGCGAATCCTGGAGGGTGCCGCCGCGAAGGAGCGAGAGGTCAAGCGGCTCATGGGCCGGTACGCCCTCCTTCACTTTGCCGCGCACGGTTACGCCAACGCCAGTAACGGCCTGCGGTCTTTCCTGGCGCTGGCGGCAGGCGAAGGCGAAGATGGCGTGCTGGAGGCCCAGGAGGTCGCCGAGATCCCGCTGATGGCGCGGCTGGCGGTGCTCTCGGCATGCGAGACGGCCCAGGGACAGCCAAGCGGGGGCGAGGGGCTGCTGGGGCTGGTCTGGGCGTTTCGTGCGGCGAGCTGCCCCAGCATCGTCGCCTCGCAATGGAAGGTAGAGGATGCGGCGACCGCGCGGCTAATGGTAGCCTTCTATCGGGCGCTCAAGGCAGGCCGCCCGAAAGACGCGGCGCTGCGGCAGGCGATGCTTCTGGTCAAGCGGGAAAAGGCAGCGCCCTACTACTGGGCGGCGTTCCAGGTCATCGGGGAGACCCGACCGCTGTTCTTCCGCTGAAAGCACCTATGGAAACCCGGCTATAGCCCGGCCCTAAAGGACCGGGCTGCGGACGGCAAGCCCCCTGAAGGGGGCTAACCTTCCTTCTGGCAGCCCCGGAAGGAGGCTAACCCACCCTTCGTAGCCCGCTCATGAACCTTGACTTTTTCATCGGGTAATCCCTGGTTCGTAGGGCCATTCACCTAAGGACGTAGCCACCCTGCGATTATCGGATTTCGTTGTCAAGGTTCATTAGAGGGCTTGCCCACTGCCAGGGTCGGGCCTGCAATGGACTGCAAGGGTCGGCAAGGTTACGGCCCTTGCCTCCGCCTCGCGACACAGCCCACTCCTTTAGGGGTGGGCTGCCAGCAGGGACCGTCACGCCGGGCGAATCGAGCCTGCCGTGCAACCGGCCTCCGGCGCGCAACCTGGAACTCTACCTGAACGGACGCCGGAATCGGCACGGCCAGCGGCTCCGCTTCCCGGATTGCGGAGAGAGGGAAGCGGGTTACCACGCCTTCGGCCAGGAGGGTTAAACGATGGCGGCCCGCAGCCAGGCGGCGGATGTCGAGCGTATACGCGCTGCCGGGAACGTTGCGGGCTACGTCCTTGCCGTCCAAGCGCAGCGTAAAGCCTCGGGCCGGCGCGCCGAGCGCCGCCCACTCGACCCGGAGCGTAGGGCCGCTCACCGCTGCGCCCGGCTGCGGGCTGGCGAGTGCCAGCAGCGTCGTTTCCGGGGCCTGCCCGTGATAGAGCCGGATGGCGGCGCGCGTCAGGTTCAGGTAGGTATATCCCCAGCCGCCGCAGCCGCGATAGGCGCAGGCCGTTAGGGAGGTCGGCTCGATGTCGTTGGAGAGCTCGACGTTGTAGCAGTCCACGTACTGATCTTTGCGCGGGCCGTACCCGCTGCCCTCCGGCTGCCCGGCGAACTCGTTCCACTGGTTGATCAGCAGGAAGCGGGGCCTGGCCTGGATGGCCGTCTGCCACTGCTCCAGATAGGTCGTGCCGCCACGCCGTCCCCGCGCCTGTGGATAGGTCCAGCCGCCGTCGCCGAAATAGGCCGGGGTGATGGTGAGCGCCTCCGCCCGCCCGCTATGGTAGGTGATAACGGGATGCAGGACGCCGTCCATCCAGGACCAGTAGCCCGCGCGCTCCAGGTGATTGACCTGAAGCTGGCTGGCCATCCAGCGCACGGTAAATTGCGATTCCTCCAGCGGCGGCTGGCGCTGACGGATGCCCGGCCCGCCGCCGTTGAAGACCACGATGAGCGGCTTGCCCTCGTATTCGACCCACAATCCCCGGTAGCGTGGCGGGCGCACATAGCGCGCATAGACCCAGCGCATCTCTTCGTTGAGCGCGGTCGTGGTGGTCTGCGGGCCGTTATCCAGCCCCAGCAGCAGCGTCACCTGGGGAACGGGAACGCCCTCCCGGCGCATCTGCGCGTAGGTGTCTAGCAGCAGGGTCGTGCCGCGAATCAGCTCGTCCACTCCGGGCGCGCGCTCGTTCCAATGCCGCTTATCCCAGAGGTTGTTCGACCAGTCCACCAGCAGGAAATCGATCCCCGCCTCGGCCATCCAGAGGGCGTGCTGGCGGATCACGTCCGTGTTGAAGGAGTCGTAATTGCCGAGCAGGGGCACGGCCTCGGCGGTATCCCAGCGGGCGTTGCGCGGCGTGAACCAGGGCTCCCATTCCAGGCCGACCAGATGCTGCGGGTCGCGGGCTATCCGTGAGATAGCGCGCCGACTCACGCGCACGATCACCGTGTTGGAGCGGGTCGTGCCCTCCGGCATCGACAGGCCCACCGGAAAGTCGCTGCGGGGGGAGAGGCCCGGCCAGCCTTGCAGGGCGCTGCCCCAAACGCCGCCGCCAACCGGGGCCAGCTCCCGCGCTGCCCTGCCTCGCTCTCGCACGGCGCCCGGCCAGCCGGCAGGCTTCTCCACGTAGACCTCCCAGGAAGCATCGGTGGCCACGACCTGCGCGCCGGCCCCGGTTTGGATCTCCAGACGCGCCAGCAGCCCCGCCGGCCCCACGCCGTTGCGGCCTTCGACGGCCAGAACGTTTTCGCCCGGCTTTAGCCAACGTTCCAGCCCGGAGACGTGCCGGACGATCTGAAAGCTGCCCCCGCCCGCGACCTCCTGCCCGTTGAGGAAGGTCCGGAAGGCATCGTCACAGGTGATGCGCAGCGAGGCGGCCCGAATAGGCCCGGACACGACAAACCGCTTGTAGAAATAGGCGACCTGGTTATCGGTTGTCTCCGCAGCCCATATCCAGCGGGCATCCGGCGTGGGCTGCACAGGGCGCACGATAGCCTGTATTCGGGCGAGGCCGGGCCGGGGCAGCGGCAGGAAGAAGACGGCCCTGCCCCCCCGATCGGTGACAGCTTGCGCGCCCCAGCGTCTGCCGTTGACATAGGGCCACAATTCGACATTGGCCGCCGGCGTGCCGCCGGATGCCGTAACCCTGGCGGCCACGACCACGCTCTTCCCCATGCCAATGGAAGCCCGGTCGGCCCGGATGTGAACTGTCCGCGCGCCCACCGCCGTCGGCTGCGAGAGCGGCATGGCGGCAGGCATTCCCATCAGGAAGGTAAGGAGGACATACAAAGACATAGGCAACTCCGGCCTGCTATTTACGACCTCACCCCGACATCAGTAGCCCTCACACCCTGTCCCTCACTTCCATTGCTAAGAGAAGGGCCGGTAATCGCTCCCAACGGTGTGGACGTATCTCCTCAGCAGCAGGCTGCGTGAGATTGATCCACACGGCTGGGAGTGTCTACCGAAGGGCCGGAGGTGAGGCGATTATCTAACTCAAGTTGCTACCTTGCCTCTTCGAGAAGGCAAACGGTGATGCAAAAGCCGGTTTCCAGAGCGATTCTCTCTCAAACGTGTTCCTAGGTAGCAACTTGGGTTATCTATTTTCAGACCGCGCGTTGGAGGATCTCGCGCATCTCGGCCTCCGTTAGCGGGAGCGGATTGGCCTGCATGGAGCTGGCCCTGGCGGCTTTGTCTATCAGTTCGGAGAAGTCGGCAGGAGTGACGCCATAGGCGGAAAGCGCGGGGATGGGCAGCGCCGTGCGCAATTCCTGCACCCAGGCGACTCCCTCCTCTGCCGACGCCTGCGGATCGCCCGTCAGGAGGCGGGCAGCCTCGGTATAGCGGCGCAGAGCCTCGCCTTCCGGCTGCCGCTCCCGCAGCGCCTGTAGGTTGACCGCCATCACCACAGGCAGCAGGCAGCCGCAGATCGCGCCGTGCGGGGCCGGAAACATCCCGCCGATGGGGCCGGCAAACCCGTGCACCGCGCCCAGCCCGGCGTTCGCCAACGCCAGCCCACCAAGCAGGCTCGCCAGCGCCATGTCCTCGCGCGCTGCCGTATCGCTCCCATCCTCGCAGGCACGCCGCAGGGAGCGGGCCGCGCGCGGCATCCCCTCCCGGCACAGCGCGTCGGAGAACGGGTTGGCGCGATTGCAGACGAAGGGCTCGATCAGCTGGGTGAGGGCGTCCATGCCTGTGGCGGCGGTCACGTCCGGCGGAAGGCTGTAGGTAAGCTCCGGGTCTACGAGGGCGGCGCGAGGCAGCAGGAAGAGGCTGCGCAGACTCACTTTGATGCGGTGCTCCGGCACGCCCAGCACGGCGTTGCGGGTCACCTCCGCGCCGGTGCCCGCCGTCGTCGGGATGGCGAGATAAGGCAGGGAGGGACGCAGGAGCGGCTTGCCCGCGCCGATGATCTCCACGTAGTCGAGCGGGTCGCCACCGTTGGCAAGCAGGGCGGCAATCGCCTTGCCGGTATCCAGGGCGCTACCGCCGCCCATGCCGATCACGAGGTCACAGCCCGCCTGCCGCGCTGCCTCCACGCCCTGCCGGATGGTCTCCAGGGTCGGCTCTCCGGCGACGGCAAAGCGGGCCGCCTCCATGCCGGACGCTTCCAGTTGTTCCAGCAACGGAGCGGCACGATCCGATGTCCGGCCCGTAACGATCAGGGCATGTCTCCCCAGATCCGCCGCCAGCTTCCCCGCCTCCTGCAATCGTCCCGGCCCGAAGAGGATGCGCCCGGCAGTGGCAAACTCGAAGCGCATCGGGCTACCCCCACCCCGCGTCGTCCGGGAAGATGTTGACGTAGCGCACGCTCCGGCGCGGCGCGGCCATCATCGGCTCGACCGTATCGCGCCAGGTCTGGTAGTGAGCGGTCTCTTTGTGCTTGGCGGGGTCCTCCGGCGTGCGATAGACCTCCAACAGCACAAAGCGGGTCGGGTCCTCCTGCTCCTGGATCACGTCGAAGCGCGCGATGCCCGGCTCCCGCACGCTGTTGCGCGCGTTCTCCAGGGTCGCCTCACGAAAAGCGTTTACGTGCTCCGGCTTGACCTGGACAAAGACATGGACGATGAACATGGGAAGGCTCCTGCAACAAAAGGCTTCGCGGATAGATGTTGCTGCGCCAGCAGCCGGGGGAGCGCCTCCGGCTCCAGCACCCTGCAACAAAAGGCTTCGCGGATAGATGTTGCTGCCCACTGCCTGCCGGCAAACTCGCGTCAGGCAACATCGGTGCATAGAGTCCTTCGCCAGACCGCAGCGCTTTTCCTGTACGAAACGCCTTCCTTTTCAGGCCCCCACCCCCTTACCCACTGCCAGGGTCGGCAGGGTTACGGTCCCTGCCTCCGCCTAGCGATCCCCAACAACAGGGGAGGGGAGAAAGACCTCATCCTCGGCCTTCCTCCTTACCGTAAAGGGCGATCTGTGCCGAAGAACAGCCCGGTGCGCGTTCCGATCCACAGGTCGCCGGAAACTTTGCAGAGCGCCTGCGTCTCCCGGTCGAGAAAGGGCATCTCTTCCTCAAGGGGCGTAAGCGCGCCGTCACGGCGCAGATGCCACACGCCGCTGCGCGTGGCGACAAACAGCCCGTCCGAATCATCCGACGCCAGGGCCGTCATGTTTTGCCCCTGGAGCGACGGAAACGCCGTCCACCGGCTCCCGCTCCAGCGTGCGAGGCCGCCCACGAACGTCCCGACGTAGAGCCTATTATCTATGCGTGCCAGGACGGTTATTCAGTCGTCGGGCAGGCCGTCACGCTCGTCGTGCCAGCGCAGGCCCGACCATTTGTACCGTCAGAGCCATACCGACGAGATAAATAAAGGGTTGTATTCTCACCTATTTGCTCCTTTTCTCCCTTCCCACGCGCCGCGCCAACCCTGACACTGGTCTCTGGCCGCATCGGGCCAGGATCGTGCCCACCTGTCCTGAGCCGCCTGGGATTACGATCTTCATCGCCGCTGGTTGTCCTTGCCGTAGACGGCTCTCGTTGGCAATCAGATTGGCAGGATGGTGCCTTGTCCGTGCTGAGCTGTTAAGCAGATGGCTGCCCCCTGGCAACAGGAGCTTTCCCTAAAGGGGCGGGTGCTGTTATAGCAAATGGCGTGCCAGGTAGGTTGTGTAGAGCTGGCAGCGCGGATAGACGTCGCGGGCCGACTCCCCGGCCATGACGCCCGCCCCCCGCAGCCGGTAGAAACTCTCCGGCGTCGGGCATGGCTTGCCCTGGAGCACTCCCCGCACGACCTCCTTCAGTTCCGGGTCTTGAGAAAGCGAGACCAGGATACGCCGCAGATGGTCGCCGAACAGCCCATCGTCCCGGTCGGCCTGCGCCTCGAACGCCTCAATATCCATCTCCTGCGTGACCATCTCCTCCAGTCCCCGCCGCACCAGGTAGGGATGCCCGCTCAGCAGGCGATAAAACCGCTGCAGTTCCTCCTCGTTGCGCAGCGGCTCACCGTAACGACGGTTGAGTTCGGCCACTTGATCGAGGGTAAAGTCCGAGAGCGTCAGGCGGGTGCCCACGTTAAAGGGCGATTGGTTGAGGTCGGTGATAAACAGATGGGCCTCCGTCGCGTAGGCGATGGCCAGCGTCAGACGCGACCAGGGACCGGACGGGTCGAGAGAACGGCGGTTGTACCAGGAGCGGAACAGGCCGAAGACTTCGCTGCCAAACGAGCACAGAAACAGCCGGTCTACCTCGTCCAGCCCCCAGACAACCGGCTCGGAGATGGAGCCCAGCACCTCGCGGCGCAGGAAACGCTCCAGGTTCATATTGGCGCCCCGGCGATTGCTAAAGATCTCCTCTAGATTGACATCGAGATCAAGCTGTTCGGCGATCATCTCCGCCAGCGCCATATAAAGCGTCTCCGCCGAGGCCAGATGCGCCGCGTTGAGCGTCTGGAAGTCGGTCAGGACGACCCGCGCCCCCGCCTCCCGCGCCTGCTGTAGCCCACGCGCCAGTAGTGAGGTCTTGCCCATCTGGCGGGCGCCTTTGACCAGGACGATGCTATCCTGCCGGGCGATGGCCGTCTTGAACTGCTCGTCGGTAGAGCGCACGATATAGAACTCCGAGTCCAGCGGGACGGCCCCGCCGGCGGGTTCCAGCTTCTCGGGCCGCCGGACGGGACGCGGCGGGTTGCGCAGCGCGTAGTCCAGTTCGTCTATCAGCCGCTCGTTGTCTTTTTCCCCCACCCAGAGAGTATACATCAACGGCTTCAAGATATCCGCCGTCGCCGCATTGGGGAGCGGGCCGGTAAAATTGACGCGCACGGGCAGGATACGCGGCTTGCCCTGCTGCTGCGCGGCGGTGTGGGCCGTCTCCAACTCAAACTCGATCATATCGCTCTTGACCGATTGCTCGGAGAGCAGCGGGATGACCGCATCCGACGTGTAAATCTTGCGCTCAATCTCGGCCAGCCACTCAATGCCGATATGCATGTGCCGGTCCACAAAGACCTGATGGCCCCGCGCCGTTAGCTGCGCTTCCAGCAGCTTCATCAACTGTTCGTCCGGCTCCACGTTTCGCTTGTAGAGCAGGGCGACGCGCTGGCCGCCGCTGGCAGGCGCCTTCTCCGGCGAAGGCAGCGGCCCGGTGCCGCTGCCAGGCCGATTGCCCCTGGCAGGCTCGGTGGAGCGCAGCTTTTGCGGAGACGCCGGATTGCCGACCTCCTCGGTATAGAAGTTGAACAGGTAGACCTTCCCGTTCTTGACTTCACACTCCCCCAGGTCTTTGATGTAGGTCGCCCACTGCTCGAACTGGAGCAGATCCTCCGCCGTGCGATGCGAGAGCAGGATATGGCCGGCGTCCCCGCAATCCATCACCCGCTGGGCCGTGTTGATGCCGCTGCCGGAGACGTTCTCCTTGCCGTCAATGTCCTTGACGCGGGAGATCGGGCCGCTATGGATGCCCATGCGCAGCCGCAAATGGGGCCGG
>DASRGZ010000043.1:0-6738 GCA_035650735.1 Chthonomonadaceae bacterium | reverse complement strand
CCCCTTCCCTGTGAGCGAAGCGAACGCAGTAGGGCCGTAAGGTGTCGCAAGGCGGAGGGCCGAATTATTGCAGGCCCGACCCTGGCAGTGACCCGAACCATTGTAGCGCCGACCCTGGCAGTGGGGAACGGGGGGTTAGGTCGTCGCTCTCCCGCCGCGTGAGGGGAGGTTCAGGGCCTGGCTAGCGGCGCATCCAGCCAGACCGGGCGCTGGCCGGGATCGCGGAAATCGGGCACCTGGATGGGCACGCCGCCGTTGGCAATCGAAATTTGAGAGCAGAGGCCCGCCGCCGTCCACTCCAGAGCGGTGTATATATCGATCGGGGCAGGCTCACCGCGCAGCACCGCCTCCACGAAGAGGCGGCCGGTATGATAGTCGCTGCCGCCATGCCCGGCCTGCTGCGCCTCCTGGCAGAGATGGCGCCATGCGGCGGGCAGGTGCTCCTCAAACTCGGCCAGCGGACACCAGCGCCGCTCTTCCCCCTCCCGGTTGGCGCCGATCCAGATTTTGCCCGGCTCGCCATAGAGGCGTGCGCTCTCATAGACGCCATGCGTGCCCTGCAGCGTGAAGTTGAGGGCATAGGGGCGGTTAGAAAGCATATCCAGGCGGATGCGAATGAGTTTGCCGCTTTTGAGCTTGCCAAGCGTGATCGTGGTATCTTCCTGGGGATGCTGGGGATCGGTATGCCGCCCGGAGCCCAGGCAGACCACGGAGGCGATGCGCTCGGTCGGATCGGCAGCGGTAAACCACTGCATCACCGGCCCCAGGCTGTGCGTGCCGTAGGTGCAGCCGTTGACGCCGACCTGCCAGTAGTAGCGCCAGGTGGGGTGTCCGTCGGCGGTGTGGTGCAAAGAGCGGACCTCATGCAGGTACTCGCCTTCCCCAAAGTAGAGCTCGCCAAACAGCCCTTTACGCGCCATCTCCCGGACAAGCACGTTCTCGCGCGTGTAGCAGACGTTCTCGGCGAGCATATAGGTCTTGCCGGAGGCGCGCACCGCATCCAGCAGCCGCCAGCACTCCTCCAACGAAACCGCAGCCGTCACCTCGGAGAGGACGTGCTTTCCCGCCTGCAGCGCCAGCAGGCTTTGGGGCACATGGAGCTGCATGGGCGTGGCGATCACGACGGCATCTACGGCGTCGAGCATTTCCGCAAAGCGGGTGAACCGCAGCGGAACCGCATAGTGATCGGCCTCCCGGCGCAGCCGCCCTTCGTCCTGCTCACAGAAGGCGACCACTTCCGCCTGCGGCGCCGAGCGCAGCCCCGCCAGCAGCGCCGCGCCCCGCCCGCCTGCGATTCCCACGCGCAGCTTGCCTCCCGCCATCTCGCAAATCCTCCTTCCTCGTCCTGCTTATTTTTCCGGGCCTGTAGGGGCAGCGCTATCCGTTTCGGCCTCAACCCTTCCTGTCTCTGGCCCCATGGCGATACGCGGGATGCTGCGCCCGCCATCCATGACAATGGTGTGGCCGGTGACAATATCAAACGCCGGCGTGCAGAGCAGACAGACCATCTCGGCTATCTCGGCGCGGGTCACCAGCCGACCCAGAGGCGTGGCCGTCACCACCTGCCGCACGAAGACGGCATCCATCCCTTCGTTATCTGCGATGAGGTCGGGCGCAATGGCGTTGACGCGCACTTCGGGAGCCAGTTCCCGCGCCAGCGCTTCCGTCAGGTAGACCACGCCGGATTTCGCCAGGCCGTAGACGGAGTGGCTGCGGTGGAAGATGTCCGTTGCCGCAATGTTGATCACGTATCCCTGTCCCCGCGCCTTCATGTGCCGTCCGGCGGCCTGGGTGACCAGGAAGGTCGCCCGCACATTGGCGGCCATAATTTGGTCAAAGTCGGCTACCGACAGATCCAAAAACGGCGTCTCCCCATATGGCCCGGCGTTATTCACCAGCACGTCAATCGGACCGAGCGTTTCCCAGGTTGTGGCGACCAGACGCGAGACATCCTCCGGGAGGGATACGTCCGCTTGTAATGGGATCGCCGTACCGCCCCGCGCGCTCAACTCTGCACAGAGAGCATGGGCGGCGTCTGCCGACTGCCGATAGTTGACGGCGATCTTCGCGCCGCAGCGCGCCAGGGTTCGCGCGATCTCGGCGCCGAGCGCGCGGGAAGCACCCGTAATCAGGCAGACTTTTCCGCGCAACACCTCTTCTGGCTGCATCGCATAAACTCCTTTCCTGAAGCATTGGGCATGGATTAGGGCAAGAGGGCGGTAATCCTGGCCCAGCGTTCTCCGTGCGACTCGCCGCGCAGTTCGGGGACAAAGCCAAGTTTCAGGTAGGTCTTGATGGCCGGGAGGCGATGATCATCGGTAAGCAGTTGGGCGGACGTGCAGCCCAGGCGAACGAACTCGTTCAGCACCGCCAGCGAGATCAGGTAGCCCAGCCTCTGGCCCCTGTGGGCCGGGTCGACGCCGACCCAGTGGATGGTACCGACTTCGGGCGAGCGTGCCGGAACCAGCGCCGAGGCCGTCGCCACCGGCTGGCCTGCAAAGAGGATCACGAACGTCTGCTTCACGTCCGGGTCGGTGACCAGCTCGGCGTGCGCCCTGGCCGGCGTCCACTCCGTCTCGGGAAAGGCACGCTGCAGCAGCGCGGCCAGCCCCTCCAGATCTCCCTCCCGGCGCGCGCGCAGGGTATAGCCGGGCGGCAGGGAGGGTATCTCCGGCAGGCCCTCCAGGTTTGGGCGGCGCATTGCGAGCTGGTCCATCTGGTTCTCCTTTTTTCATCCGCGTTGCATCAACGCCTGAACTCGACAGCCACCGTGCCCCGCCCGGCGGTACAGCGCACCCGGTGCAGGCGCACGTTCGTTATGCCCGCGGGAGAGGCTGTCGGCAGCGGCACCCGTGCCGCCCGCAACGGCCTCAGCATACTGAGAATGAAGGCGTCGTCGGTGACGCCGCGCGCTTCCAGGGTCTGGAAGCCGCTCTTGCGCGTGGTGTCCTGGGAGGCGTAATTGACGTTGCAGAGCGCCATGCCGGCCCGCGCCACCGGTTGCGCGCGGTCGCGCCACACGTCGTCGGCGTGGATCGTGCCGGTGTTCTGCCAGAAGAGATCCGCCAGGCACAGCACCCGGCACTCCCGCCCATCGCCGGTGATCTCGACGCGCGCTGGCGCTTGCGTCTCAACCGGCAGCAGCAGACCCGTGAGCAGCGTGAACGTTCCCCGGAAGCCATTGGCCAGGATCAGCGGTCGGTCGGGTGCCGTACGGTAGGAGAAGCGCGTCGCATCCACCGAGAGCGTGCCGCGGTCGGCGAGGAGAATCCCCTGCGGGCTGTCGGCGTCCACCTCATGGTAGACGCCGCGCACGATCAGCCGCCCGCCACGCTCGACGGCATACTGGGCGTCCGCCGTGCCGGTGGCGCCGTTGTAGACCGCCGCCTGCCCCGGCGCCTCCCGTCCCGCCGCCCGCCGCGGCCCGCCGATCACCCGCACCCACCGGCGGCTGTAGCTCCCGCCCTGGTGGCAGAGCAGCGTCACGTCGCTCTCCTCGACGCCGTTGACCAGCAGGCCGTCTTCCGTCTTCTCCTCCGGCCCTTGACCGGAGACGTTCACCTGGTCGCCGTAGATCCACCCGCCCGGCTGGTCACAGGCGGCCACCAGCAGGCCGCTCGCGCGTCCGCTCTCGATGGCCAGGTCGCGCACCGTCGCCCGGCTCGGCCCATCGAGTCGCAGCACCAGGCCGCCCTCGGCGCCGCTCCAGCGCAGCACCGTCGCCGTCTCGGCCGCGCCGTCGCCCACGAGTTGCAAATCGCTGCCCGCCGGCACGACCAGTGTATGGTCAATCGGGTAGACGCCCATCGGCAGGTGAACGACCGGCCGCCGATCTCTAAGCCGCGCGGCCTCGTTGATAGCCGCCTGGATGGCGCCAGCATCGGCGCCCGCCTTGACCTCGATGACCGGCCGGCGCAGCTTCGGCGGCGTCCCCGGCAGTTCCGGCGCTGTTGCCTTGATGCGGCTGGCCGGCACGACCTTCTCGACGATCCGGCGGAAGCGCCCCGCCTCCTTGACCGCCTCTGGCAGCGAGTACGTGTTGCCGATGAGCGCCTGGTCCCCCCAGGTCATCTCGACCAGCGGCCCCTTCGCCCCTAGCCGCGCTCGGATGATATTGTCGAGGAGCAGAAACGGCCCGCCGTTTCCCAGGCGGATCGCCGGGCTTTCCAGCGGCTCCAGGATGCGGTTTCCGGTGACCGAGCAGGGCGAGCCCCAGGTGTGGCCGGAGGCGAAGTCCATAAAGCGCCGCGATCCAATAGAGGTATTGTTCACGAACGAAAAGACCATCAGGTTCGCCGTGCCGATGTCCGCCACGTGGGAGCGCTCGAAGAGGCATTGCCAGGCATGGAAGTTGCCGGCGCTGTTGTAGAGCGCGTGGCCGCAATCGCTGAAGCGGCAGTACCACGCCCAGATATCCATCGAATTGAAGTTGACCGTCGTCAGCCCGGCGTTGGAGCAGCGCCGGAACTGACATCGCAGGACCATGTTCTCCGCCTGACCAGCATCTGCCACGCCCATCTGGACGCCGGTCGCCGCGTCCTGAAAGACCATATCCGTAGTCTCGTTGTACGTAGAGAACGCCGGTCCGTAGGCGAGCAGGATTCCCGCCTTTCCGGCGCCGTCGAGGGTAAGGCGCGAGATCGTAGAGTACCAGGCGTCCCACTGGAGCAGGGTGCCGCCCGCCGGGCCGTCCCAGTGGAGGATGCAGCGCGCCGGGTCCTCGCCTACAAGCATCATGCCCATTCCCTCGGTGTGGGCATGGCGCTCGGTCTTGATGGTCCCGGTGAGCCGGTAGGTTCCAGCCGGAACGTAGAGGACGCAGAACTGCTTGTGCAGGGTGAGATCGTTCAAGGCGCGCTGGAAGGCCGCGGTGTCGTCCGTCTTGCCATCCCCGCGAGCTCCATAATCGCGCTGGACGTTGCGCCAACTGGGAAACGGCCCCACGAACTCGTCCAGCGGCGGACCGGCCGCTCGCGCGCCTGCGGCGCAAAGGATGAGGGCGAGTAATGCAAGGATCGTCTTTGACATCTCTGAACCTTTCGTCGGTGTGAGGATGCCTGGCCGTAGGCCACACAGGTCTAGGGGTTGAAACCCCCCGGCTAGAGGGCGGCTGCGCCGCCAACCGTCCTTCGGACGGAACACGTTGGCAGGGCGTCCGCCAGGACGCTTGGCCGCAGGCCCTAGAGCCGGGTACTTTCCGTGCCCGGCAAGGGCAAGGTGCTTTCCGGTTTGGATGTCACGTTCAGACTTCCACAAGGAGAAGTTAGCCTCTTTAGCGAACACTCCTGCTGACCCGGCGCGCTTTTTGGAGGCTTTGTTTTGGGCGGGCTTGTACCGCGCCTGGAGGGTGAGCCCTCGCAAGGCAGCCAGGCTTGATGGCAGGGCCGTCGTATCCGTAAGTATGCCGAGATAAGGAAGGATTTCCGCTATATGCCCCAGACAGGTCAGACCCAGTTTCCTCACCTCTTTCGTCCCTTGACCATCAAGGGGGTTACCCTGCGCAACCGCATCGCTATCAGCGGCCATATCGCCGGATGGTGGGTTGACGGCGGACTGCCCAGCGACGCCTTCGTCGCGTATGTGGAGGAGCGAGCCAAAGGCGGCGTCGGGCTGTTTGTCATTGGGGCAACCACCCCGGATCGTGGGCACAGGTGTCTGGAGAACGTAGACGATGCCATTATTCCCCGCTACCGCGCCCTGGCCGAGGCGGGACATCGGCATGGAATGAAGGTCTTCGCGCAACTCTTTCATCCTGGCTATTTCCCGCTGCCCGGCCCGCCGATTGCCGAGGAGGTGCCGGCGGCGCTGCCCACGCATCCGGTACGCACCGAGAGGCCGCGCCGGGAACTGACGGTGGAGGAGCTTCGGCAGATGGTCGCCGCCTTCGGCACGGCGGCGGGCCGCGCTGCCGAAGGCGGCGTGGATGGACTGGAGCTGCACGCCCATGAGTTCTTCCTGCACGCCCAGATGCTCAATCCGCTCTGGAATACCCGCACGGACGCGTACGGCGGCTCCCTGGAAAACCGCATGCGTTTTGTAGTGGAGACGCTGCAGGCCATGCGCGCCGCCATCGGGCCGGACCTGCCCCTGGGCGTGCGGCTGAAGGTAGACGACGTGCTCCAGCGCGGGATGGACCCGGCGGAGTACCGGGAGCTCGTGCGCCGCCTGGAGCCGATGGGCCTGGTGGACTATATCAGCGTGACTGCCGGGGATGGCCGCTTCCATCACGGCCCGATGCCCCGACCGGAAGGCGAATGGCTGCCGCTAGTCAAGGATTTGCGAGAGGCCACACGCCTGCCCCTGATGCACGCGGGCCGCATCTCCACGCCGGAGATGGCCGAGCGGGCGCTGGTCGAAGGGGCGCTCGATGTGGTCTGCATGACCAAAACCCATGTCGCCGATCCGCACTTTGCGCGCAAAGTCTTTGAAGGGCGGTTGGACGATATTCGCTACTGTACCCGTTGTATGCAGGCGTGTCATGGGCAGGCCGAACGGCTGAGCTGCGTCTATAACCCGGTGACCAGCCGTGAGACTACCTGGGCTGAGCTCGCGCCTGCCGAACGCAGACGGCGCGTGGTCGTGGTGGGCGCGGGGCCGGCGGGCATGGAGTGCGCGCTGACGGCGGCCCTGCGCGGCCATGAGGTACTCGTGCTGGAGAAGACGGATCGCGTCGGCGGGCAGGTCTGGCTGGGGGCCGCCTCCCCGCTGCGCAAGCCCTGGGCGCGCATCGCGGAGTTC
>DASRGZ010000042.1:0-32599 GCA_035650735.1 Chthonomonadaceae bacterium | reverse complement strand
CCAAGGTCATCAGCCGCAGCAACAAAGGCACCAAGTCCGCCTTCGCGGACTCCTTTCTCCCCTCTCCTTCCCAAGGAGAGGGGCCGGGGGGGAGGTCTGTAGTCGCCGCAGGGCGACTTTGTGCTTTTGTTGCCGCGAATTCATTCGCCCGCTACCGGAATGGCCCTGCCTATTATAATTCTGCGGACGGCAGAGGGCTTCCTTCCCGGCGCGGCGCGTCCACCGCTTCCCGATTTCTCCCGTTGCGAACAGCAGAGGATAACTTTCCGGCAGGGATGGCGTCTGATTTCTTGAATCTTCCATGCAGTACGCAATCCTGGTCAGAACGGCGTTACTGCAAGGAACAAGCATCATGAATGAGCCAATGGAGCCGTCGCGGACGGCGATACCCCGGCGTGCGTTTCTCGCTTACTTATCCGCTGTGGCCCTGGCGGCAAACACGGTGCTGCGGAGGGACAGCGCGTCCGCACAACCGGCCCCGCCTCCGTCCGAAGCCGACACCGATCCCTACGCGCGCTATATTCGCACTTCCCGGGATTTCCGGCGCGTCAAGCAGGATAAGACCTGGCTGGATAAAGCCTTTCCCGGCTGGATTTATATGCCCTGGACGTATCAATGGACGATTGGCTATACGGAAGCCTCCGGCAAGTGGAGCCTGGCGCACGGCTACAACGGCGCGTTTCTGGACGGCAACGGCGGCCAGCCGGATTCTCCGGAAGGCAAGCTGGCCTGGATCAATCGCTTTGGACTGCGCTTTTACCTGGATCACACCGCCCGCAAAGGCTACCTGCACCTTTGGGACGGCGATAAGCAGCAGGCGCACCTGGCAGAACTGCACGGCACGGGCGTTCGTCCTGTGCCCATTAACGACGCGCTGAGGGAAAAGCTGCGCGGGTTCATCCGGGACAACATCGCGCAGGTCAAGTCTTCGCCGTACCGGGCCGCATACGCGCTGGACGATGAGACGTCGTGGGGCCATTTCGTGCATCCGACTACGTGGCGCGTCACCGATGATGAGACGGCTTATCCCCGCTGGCTGCGGGAAATCTACGGCGCAGAGGCCGCGCCCCAGCGCGAGCGATGGTTCACGTATGAGGATATTCGACCGCATCTTGCCGAATGGTCGGTGCGGGAGTTCGACGCCAGCCCGCTGATGGATCAGTGGACGTTCAACGATTCGATCTGGTGCAACCTTTTGGGCGACCTGGTGGAATTCGCCAATTCCGTGGACCCGGAGACGCCCTGCGGCATCGTCGGCGGGCAGGCCCCGAATGCGTTCGGCGGCTACGATTACGCCCGTCTGATGCGCAAGCTTCAGTACATCGAAGCCTACAACTTGGCCTCCTCGCAGGCCATCGTTCGCTCGTTTAATCCGGGCAATGCCGTCCCTGCCGTGACCAGCATGTTCCACCGATCCGCCGCAGACGACATCTGGCAGACCTGGTACTACCTGGCGCACGGCAATCGGGGGCACATCGGCTGGGTCGAGAATTGGTTCGACGGGCAGACGCCCCGGCCCTGGCACGAGCAGGTCGCGCCGCATTATCTAGAGGCTGGTAAAAAGATCGGACCGCTGATGCTGGGTGCGGAATGGATGCACGACGGCATCGCCCTTTTATACAACCACCCTTCTCTTCAGTTGGGCTGGATACTGGACGCGCAGGCGCACGGCACAACCTGGGTAAACCGGGAGAGCGATCACCGGCTGGGCGCGTCGCATCTGGTCCGCCAGGCGTGGGAAAACATGCTGCGTGATTCGGGGCTGCAATACAACTGGATCAGTTACGTGGATGTGATCCAGAACGGCGTCCCCGCCGTGTACCACACCCTGATCCTACCCACCTGCCTGTGCCTGTCGGAGGCGGAAGCGGGGGCCATCGAGGCGTTCTGCAAGGCGGGCGGCACGGTGATTGCAGACTACCTGCCCGGCGTCTGGGACCAGCACGGCCGGGGACGGGCAGCGGGCGGCGCGCTCGACAGGATGTTCGGTGTCCGACACGATCCGGCCCTGACGGCGAAGGATGTGTTCGGCGGCAAGCTGTGGTGCGAGGTGGATCAGGACGCCAATTACGGCTGGAAGACGTACCACGAGTTTCTGACAAACGGCAATACCTGTATCCAGGACACAAGCGGATTTAACAAAGCCGTACGAAATATGCCGGTTGGCAACGTGAACCGCTACGGCAGCGGCACGGCGGTTCTGATGAACCTTTCTCCCCAGTGGTACAATGCGTACCGGATGACGGGGTTTGAGGCCGCAAAACGGCGGGATACGTTTCTGCGGCATGTGGGCGCGGGCAAGGCACGGCGCTGGGTGGAAATCGAAGGTGCGGGCGAGGCGGAGTTCGGCTACGAGATCACCTACTGGCGCAGGCCCGATGGCAGGAGGCTGCTGTTTCTCTGCTCCAACCCGGAGACGGTCGGCTCCGAATTGGGCGGCGGCAATGCGGTTGGGCTGAAGACCGACGCCATCGCGGTCACGCTGAAGTTCGCCCAACCCGTCCGCAATGTCCGCGACGAGCGCAAGGGCCGCCATCTGGGCAGCGGCGCGCGGTTCGCGCTCACCTGGCCGCGCAACGAAGCCCTTGTTCTCTCCCTGGATGATCCTGCCGGAGAGCGCGCAACCCAGCGCTCCAGAAATTGATAAACCATTGCCAGCCCGCTGCCTGGCGGGCCGGGCGGAATAGCCGTTTGCGTGATAGCGGGTAGTGTCCCTCTACAGAGTTGATAAGGTCATCGGCGACGAAGTATCAACTCTCTATGGGTACACTACCTGATAGCGTGATATAAGGAAAGGGAACGGCGCAAAGTGCTAGCGCAGCATTCGGATGAAGAGGTCATCGCGCGCTGTCGGGCAGGAGACCTGGAGGCGTTTGGCTGGCTCTACGCGCGCTATGCGCGCCAGGTCTACCGCTTCAGCTATCATATGCTGGGCGATGCCGATGATGCCGACGATGTCAAGCAAGACACCTTTCTCAAGGCGTATCAGGCCATGCCCGGTTTTCGCGGGGAGTGCAGCCTGCAAACCTGGCTGATCAAAATCGCCGGCAACCTCTGCCGCGACCGGCTGAAATCCCGCGCGCGGCGCAGTGAGCTGGCGTTGATCCCCGAGATCGCCGACAGCCTGCACGATACCCGCACGCTCGGGGTGGATCCGGCAGCTACGCTGGAACGTAAAGATCTGCACGATACGGTGCATCGGGTGCTGGGCGGCCTGCCGGAGCCGCAGCGGCTGCTGATCGTATTGCGCGACATTGAAGGGCTTAACTACCAGCAGATCGCCGACGTGCTGGGCTGCTCGGTTTCGAGCGTGAAGCTGCGCCTGTTTCGCGCCAGGCGTGGATTTCGTGATCGCATAGAATCGCTTTTGAAAGTCAGGTGAGAGCTATGTCAGGATTTCCGTTCTCAGCATGCCGCGCAGTGCAGCGCGCGCTCTGGGATTATGCCTATAATCGCCTCTCCGAGGGGCCGCTGGAAATGGTGGAGCGGCATCTGCCAACGTGTGCGGCCTGCCGGAGCGAATTGGAATCGGTGCGCCGCACCCAGGCGCTGCTCGCCGCCTATCGGGAGCAGCCTCCGCCACCCCCGCGCTCGGACTGGGAAGCGCTGCGCAAGCGCCTGATAGAAGAGGTGCCTGCACCGGCTGCCAGGGAAGCGCATCGCCAGGAACCGACGGTAGCCGTCGTCTCGGTAGGCGGAGCGCGCCGATATTCGCGCTCTTCGGGCATCGGCGGCTGGCTGCCGAGCGTAGCCTATTCGGGCGGCATCGCGGCCCTCCTGGTCGTGGCGGCCCTAGGATACCGGCTGCTGCTGCCGCGCCGCGCTGCCGAGAAATCGGCAGCCCCTTCCCTGAGCGTGAGGGCGCGATCCGGTCCCCCCGCTTCACTTTCCGGCAACGCTTCCGCCAGACCGTCGGCGCCGACCCGGAACATGCACCCGGTCGCTCCGGCTCCAGAGGCAACCGATGCCGGGAACGACCTGGATGATTATTCAACCGCGAGTGGCAGCGAGGCCAATCCCTATCTGATAACGGCAAGTCAATCGGATAGGCCCGATTCTGAGCAGGAAATGACCAGTCCGAAGGTAAAGAAACGCTCTAGAAGTTCCCTGCCGCGCTGGCAGGGCCGGATCGCCGCGCGCCAACCCGAACGTTTGGCTGCGCACCGAGCCGAGAGCGCGGCGCGTGATGAGGGCAAGCTGCATTTCGTCTCGCATAAGCCGCAGCCAACAGAGAGCGCGCCGCCGCGCGTGGAGGAGAACCAGAACGAGAACCTGCTCGATTCGATCACGCCGGTCAGCCAGGGAGGCGATACCTCAGAGCGCTTTGTGATGGGCGCCCTGACGCCGATGCGCTATCACGATGACTCCCCTTATTGATATGATGCCAGCAATACAGAAATCGGGCGCGGCCTCCGTGTGGAGTGCGCCGCGCCCATCAGGTAATAGGCTCAAAGTGCCGAGCCTACTCCTGGCCAGCTTCTTCTGCCTGCTCGCCCCGTGCGCGCTCCCGGCGCAAACCGCTCCCCCGGAGAGGCCGCCGGCAGCGCAGGTATCCCGGCCCCGCGCCGCCAGCGGCAACATCCTGGAGCAGATAGAGGGGGCCGTCATCGCCATTGTGCAGGAGGTCAGCCCATCGGTCGTCACCATCGAGGGCCGCCCGCTCGTCGTCGCTTTTCCGGCCCCGAACGTGAATTTTGATTTGCGGGTTGCCGATCCGAACGCCCTGGAGAAGCTGGCGCCCGAAAAGCGCACCGAATACGAAAAGGCGCTGCGCGAGGCGCAGGAGGCCCAGAGCAAAGCCCTCAAAAAATCCGGGGATACGCTGCGCATGCTGCTCGGCCCCGCGACCACCGGCACCGGCTTCCTGCTGCAAGGCGGCTACGTCGTGACCACGGCGGAAGTCACCGAGGGCATGCGCGAGCCGACGGTAGTTCTGACCAATGGACAGCGGCTCAAGGTGGAATCGGTCAACGCGAACGCCTTTGCCAATATCGCCGTGCTCAAGGTCGTCGGCGCGCCGCCGACGCTGGGCCTGCGCTGGGGCGACTCCGATCAGGTGCAGCCCGGCTGTTTTGCCATCACCATCGGCAATCAGGCCGGCTTCCCGAACTCGGTCTCCCTGGGCCTGATCGCGGGCGTAAACCGCAGCGGACAGTCCGGCGCGCGTCGCTATCAACATCTGCTGCAATTTCAGGGAGCGGTCGGCATGGGCAGCAGCGGCGGGCCGGTTTTCAATGCGCGCGGCGAGGTCATCGGCATGATCGTCGCGATGCCCGCCGGAGGCGTTCTCCCGCGGGCCTGGCAGCCCGGCGCCGAGAGCGACCATTACCGGGGCGTGGCCCAGAACCGGCAGGAATACCGCGTGTCGGCTGCATCGGCAGAGGATACCGAGCGCAAAGCAGGGTCATGGTCTAAGGAGCAGGCGGACGCGGCCCAGAAGGCAGGCGTGCCGCAGGGCGACGCCAGCGGGAATCGCGCGGCCCGCGCCTTTCCGAGGCACCGGGTCTTCCTGTTCAACACCATCGCGAATACGGGGTTTGCCCTGCCCTCCAACGAGTTACAGCACACCACAACGGCGCTGATCAAAGGGGAGAAACTGCCCACGCCCAACGGCTGGCTAGGGGTGCAGATCGGGGAGTTGGATAGCAAGGCGCCGCTGAAAGGCGCGCTCATCGAAGCCGTCTATGAAGGTGGCCCTGCCGACCGGGCGGGCCTGCTGCCGGGCGATATCGTCCTGGCGGTGGATGGCAGCCCGATTCAGGAGGCGGGCCAACTGCGCCAGATGGCCGGCAACACGCACGCCGGGCAAACGCTGCGTCTGGAAGTGCAGCGCGGCGGCGCCTTCCTGCACCTGATGCTTCGGGTAGAGCTCAAGCCCGACCCTGCCCTCATTGACCGGATGCCCCTCAAGCAGTTGCGTCCCCAGACAGGCTACGCGCCTCCGGCAGCCCATCGGCAAATCGGACGAAGCCGGATAACCCGGCTCGGAGCCACCGTATCTCTTTCCAAGTAGAAATAGGACCGTATAGCAAAGCAAAAAGCAGCGTGGAGGCAATCCGCTTCCGCGCTGCTTTTTTATTGCTGTCCTGGCTGTGCCCGGCTTAGTGGCAGCAGCCACCCTCCTCAGCCTCCGGCCCCTCCTCCGTCGAGAACGAGCTGCCGCAGCCGCAGGTGCGAACCGCGTTAGGATTATCAATCTTAAAGCCGCCGCCCATGATGTCCTCAACGTAATCCACCGAAGAGCCCCTGATATAGTTGATGCTCAGCGGGTCCACGACGACCTTGACCCCATGGCAATCGAAGATGAAATCGCCCTCTTCCACAGTATCATCAATCGCCATGCCATAGTTGAGGCCAGAGCAGCCGCCGCCGGCAACGAAGACGCGCAGCGCGGCATCCGCCTTGCCCTGTCGCTCCATCAGACCCCGGATCTCCTCGGCAGCGCGCTCGCTAAGAATGACGCCGTTGTTCTGCGCGATATCAATAGTAGACATGTTTTGGTACGCTCCTTTGATGATCTCTTCTCTTGGATAGCGCTGTTCACTTCGCGTTAGCGCCGATGAGCGCGGGAAAGGCGCTCAAAAAGCGGTTGCCGCCCGGAAGACTTCTCGCCAACGCAGACCTGGCCTGGTCGAGAACTTTCCAGGCGCCTGCACGGCATGCGAAGAGGCGGCATGCCAAAAACAGATCGCCTTCTTTTCACTGTGCTAAATTATACTGGATCCTACCATGAATTGCAAGCGCTTATAGATTTCTCCCGCGTCAGGCCGGTAGGTTCGCGGCTCCGTCCGTCTGAAAGGCAGAAAGAACGAGGGAATTGACGGTAACTGACAGCCTGCATGTAGGCAGAATAAGCCCTCGTGAGCCCGGAAAGAAAATTTGGGAATTTACAATTCTTTGCGCTATCAACTTGAATTTCTGGCACAGTTATTGCAACTGGTAGTTCGTGTGATTATCCCTATACCCCCCTGGCGATGGCGTACTCCCCCTTATCCGCGTCCGTAGCCACCGGGGCGTATCCGTTTCCCCTTCGCAACAGCGTTTGCGGAGTAGTGTGTCTTCCCTAACATGGGGAGAGCAGGCAAAGGAGCAGTGAACATGGCAACAGGAAAAGTGAAATGGTTCAATGACGCCAAAGGCTATGGCTTCATTGAGGCCGAGGACGGCGTGGATGTGTTTGTGCATTACTCCGCCATCCTGATGAACGGCTTCAAGTCCCTGCGCGAGGGCCAGGTGGTCAACTATGAGTCCATCGAAACCCCGAAGGGACGCCAGGCAGCCAACGTAGCCGTCACCAATTAGACACTCTGTCCTTAAGCTGCCGAGTCGGAAGTATTCCCCACACATGTGGGGGTGAACCCGTCGGTTCCCCATTCCCTTGTCAATAGGGACATAAGTATTCCCCACGCAGGTGGGGGTGAACCGTGCGCTTCAGGCTCGCAATTCTTCTATTTTTCTGCGCCTTGCCGCAGGGCTACGACGTTTTCCTCGTGCCCGGCGGCTATTTTATGGCCCGTCTCAGCCATGATAGAGAATAGCCAGCAACGCAAACAGCAGCCCGGCACCGGAGACGGCCAGCGCGACCCAGAGCATCGCGGGCGCAGTTGGACCTCGCGGCGCTGCGCCTGTCCCCTCACCTGTGAGACGGCTGCGACTTTGAACGCGCGCCAGTTCCTGACGGAGCCGCTGGATCTCGGCTTCCAAAGCCTGGTAGCTTGCGCTCTTCGGCTCCTCAGCCTCGGAATGCGGGGAGCCGTTCCTGGAGGCAGAGCGGGGCGCGTCCGTCTGTGGGTCGTGCGCCCAGGCAGGCGAGAAGGGTCCTCCACGCGCTGGGAAATGCGGCCTGGGCATCGCTAAAATCCTCGTAAGTATTTCAGGCGTTCCAGGAAGGCCAGCGCCGCTTCCTGGCTTTCCCCGTCCGGGGCATAGAGAATGGTGGTCGCCGGGAAGCTGTGATACAGGCAGACGCGCAGCAGGAAGGGCTGTTCCGGCGCCGTCTCCAGCCAGATCTCCTCGACATTCATGATCGTCTCCAGCGGCGTGGTGTGGATACGGATGCCGTGCGCGAAGGCCAGGAACTCAAAAAGCTTGTCGCCCTCAATAGCCAGGCCCTGCAATTTCGGGCGCGCTGCCGCCTCCCATCCGCAGGAGCCGTCGCTGAAATAGCTCTCATCCACCGAACGGGATAGGTAGGAGCCGCGCAGGTTGGGATGTACCTCCGCGAACTCATTGAGTATGCGTTCAATGCGCTGCTGGATTCCGACCTGCAGGCGCAACTCATATAGCAGATTATGGAAGCGCCGGGCAAACTCTTTGCCGGCGCTCGTCGGCCTCTTATCCGCTCCGGTGCCCGCTGCCATTCCCAGGTTCATCCGTTTCCCTCTCTGGCCCGCCGTTCCTGTGTCGTGCCCCATCCTCGCCAGCCGTCTCCCTGTGGCCCACGCCGAGAATACTTCCCATTATCGGCCAGTTCTGCGCTCTGGCACAGGCAGCCTGGCCTGGAGCCGCGCAGTGCGGCGCTGCCGCAAAACACCAACCCACTACCATTTCCAAAATTCGGTCCCCTGTCACTAATTTTTTCTGCCAGCCTATTGACAGGGACGGATGAGCTATGCTAGAATTACCCTACTTTTCCGATAGACTAATAATGGTTTACGACTATGCTGTCGAACCGAGGAAAATATGCCACCCGTGCCCTGCTGGATTTGACCCTGCATTACGAGCAGGGGCCGATTCAGATCCAGGATATTGCGGAACGGCAGGTGATTCCCGTTAAATTTCTGGAGCAGATTCTGCTTGCGCTCAAGCGGTTCGGTTTCGTCCAGAGTCGCAAGGGGCCTGGAGGCGGTTATTCGCTGGCCAAGCCACCGGAAACGATCACGCTGGGGGCAGTCGTGCGCGCGATGGATGGCCCGCTGGCGCCGATTAGCTGTGTGAGTGTATCGGGTTATATGGAGTGCGGCTGCCCCGACCCAGCTGTCTGCGGGCTGCGTGCGGCCTGGAAGGAGGCGCGCGATGCCCTGGCGGCCGTACTGGATAGCACGACCTTCGCCGACATCCGCGACCGGCATCTGCGCCTGCGGGAACAGCAGAGCGAAGTGCTGGACTATGTGATCTGAGGAGCACGTCATGAGCGAAAAGACCCCGCCGCCGGTTCGCCCACCCAAGCCTCCACTGCCCGCGTTTCCTGCCGAGGCCATTCAAGAGGCCGTAGAAAGCATCCGGTATGGCATCGTGCAGTTGATCATTCAGGATGGGCGCGTGATTCAAATTGATAAGACCGAAAAAATACGGCTCATATGAGCGCGGAACATCCGGCACGGCTGACCAGACGACTGGAGGCCAGGAGATGCCCAATACAGCAGGCATTTCCTGGCCTTTTGCGTTGCAGTAGATTTAAGGTGCTAAGGTTTCTAGTACTCCTTCAAGGTAGAAAGTTTGTATGGGTCATGAGATAAGCCTAGCATTCCGTCTATCTCGGTAATCGCTCCCAACGGTGTGGACGTATCTCCTCAGCAGCAGGCTGCGTGAGATTGATCCACACGGCTGGGAGTGTCTACCTCTATCTCAAGGCTATGCCAGCGTTCTACCTGGATGGATTACTAGGTTTCTGAGGGTTCTGAAGGCAATACAGCAGGCATTTCCTGGCCTTTTGCGTTGCAGATCAAACGCTACATCTGGCGAGCCTGGAAGCGAGGAGACTATGGGAAGCGTATCCCTCTGGGCGCGAAACGCGCCTCCGGCGATGGCAATGACGGTATTGATTGGACTGGCGGTTCTCTACGGTGGCGGGCCACCTACGAGCCAGCCGACGGCGTCAGAGAGCGTGCGGTTGGGCTATTTCCCCAACGTAACGCACGCGCCAGCGATGGTCGGGATAGCGCGCGGGGCCTTCCAAAAGGCATTGGGCAGGAAAGTCGCTGTGGAAGCGAAGGTCTTTAACGCCGGACCGGAGGAGATGGAGGCGCTGCTGGCGGGCGCGATAGATATCGGCTACGTCGGTCCCGGCCCGGCCATCAATACCTTTCTGAAGTCAAAGGGACGCGCGCTCAAGATACTGGCGGGCGCCTGCGAGGGCGGCGCGGCGCTGGTAGCTCGACCGGACGCGCATATCGGCAGCATTCGCGATCTGGCGGGCAAGCGCGTGGCCGTGCCGCAGTTGGGAGGAACGCAGGATATCTCGCTGCGCCATTTCCTGGCGGCGGAGGGGTTGCAGCCGCAGGAGAAAGGTGGCAGCGTCCAGATCCTTCCCATCAAGAACCCCGACATTCTGACGCTCTTTCGTAAGGGGCAATTGGACGCGGCCTGGGTTCCGGAACCCTGGACGACTCGCCTGCTGCACGAGGGCGGCGCGCAGTTGGTCGTGGATGAGCGCGACCTCTGGCCGGAGAAGCGGTTCACGACGACGGTGGTGATCGTGCGCAAAGCCTATCTGGAGCAGCATCCCGAACAGGTGCAGGCGTTCCTCCAGGCGCACCTGCAGGCCGTCGCCTGGCTGAGTCAACATCCCGCAGAGGGGCAGGCGGCGGTCAATGCGGAGCTGAAGCGGCTTACCGGCAAACCGCTCAAGAACGAGGTGCTGAGTGAGGCATGGGGCCGCGTCGCCTTCAGCGCCGACCCCAACCGCGCCAATATCGAGGCGTTTATTGCGGCGGCAGCGGACGCCGGCTATCTTCCGCCGAGGGCCGTCCGTGTGGCCGAGCTGCTGGATACGGGACCGCTGGAGAGCGTTCAGCGCAGCGCTTCTGCGGCGGCGCGATAGGAGCTAGAGAGTGGCTAAACTGGCGATATGCGGCGTGAGCAAGCGGTTCCAGGGGCGCAACGGCACGGTCTGCGCGCTGGAGAATATCTGCCTGGAGGTGCAGGAGGGCGAGTTCCTGGTCTTGATCGGCCCCTCCGGGTGCGGCAAATCCACGCTGCTCAACATCATCGCGGGCCTGGACCCGGCGGATGCGGGCGAGGTGCGGGAAGATGGCCGCCCGGTCTGGAAGCCGGGACGCGACCGGAGCGTGGTGTTCCAGGACGGGGCACTGTTTCCCTGGCTGACCGCGCAGAAAAACGTCGAATTCCCGCTCAAGCAGATGGGGCTATCCGCCAGGGAGCGGGCGGAACGGGCCGCATACTATCTGCATCTGGTGCATCTCTCCCGCTTCCGCGAGAACTACCTGCACGAGCTTTCCGGCGGCATGCGGCAGCGGGTCGCCATCGCCCGCGCGCTGGCGCTGGAACCGGAAGTCCTCCTCATGGACGAGCCGTTCTCCGCGCTGGACGCGCAGACGCGGGAAGACCTCTATGTGGTGCTGCAGGAGATCTGGCAGCGCACCGGCAAGACCATCGTGTTCGTGACGCATAACGTCCGGGAGGCCGTCTGCCTGGCGGATCGGGTCGTCTTGCTCTCGGCGCGGCCCGGTCGCGTGCAGGCGGAGTTTCCGATTCAATTATCCCGACCGCGCTTTATTGAGGATGTGGATGTCGCCCGCATCGCGCACCAGATCTCCTGTGCCCTGAAGGAAGGCATCGCGCGCGTGCGGCAGGAGGAGTATGATGAGGATTGGCAGCCTGCGGAAGCCGGCGTTTTTCGCGCTGCTGGTGGCGTTATGGGCGATTCTATTTAGGCTGGGCATCTGGGATGCGGCGCTGTTCCCCTCCCCCTGGCAGGTCCTTCAGACGCTGGGGCATGCCCTGGCCGACCGTTCGCTGCTCTACGCCACCGGGGCCAGCCTCCGGCGCCTTCTGGAAGGCTATGCGCTCTCTTTGCTGATCGGCGTGCCGCTGGGCGTGCTGCTGGCGCGGGTGAAGTGGGTGGAGGATACGGTCGGGTCGCTGGTGCTGGGATTGCAGACGCTGCCGAGCATCTGCTGGCTGCCGCTGGCCATCCTCTGGTTTGGCCTGAACAATAGCGCGATCCTGTTCGTGGTGGTCATGGGCGCGCTGCTAGCGATCACCGTCGCTGTTCACGACGGCGTGAAGAACGTCCCGCCGGTCTACCTGCGCGCGGCGCAGACGATGGGCACGCGCCCGCTGGCTCTCTATACGGAGGTGTTGCTGCCCGCCGCCCTGCCCTCCATCCTTACCGGCGCGAAATTGGGCTGGTCGTTTGCGTGGCGCTCCCTCATGGCCGGAGAGTTGCTGTTCGTCAGCACGGGCCTGGGGCACATGCTGACGATGGGACGGGAACTGGCGGACATGAGCCAGGTGATCGCGGTCATGCTCGTCATTATTGGGCTGGGCCTGCTGACCGACCGCGCCCTCTTCGGCGTGCTGGAGGCGCGCGTCCGCGAGCGCTGGGGCCTCCTCGGCGTGAAATAGGCCACTTTAATTGCATAGAGACGGCTGACTCGTGAACGAGAGGCCCTGCATCCGAAACGGACGCAGGGCCTTAATGTGTGCAAATTCCACAAACATAAGGAGGAAGACAATGGCTTCGAAACGGAACTTTCAAACGGGATTTACGCTGATTGAACTGCTTGTGGTAATCGCTATCATCGCCATCCTAGCGGCGATCTTGTTCCCCGTCTTCTCGCAGGCGCGCGAGAAGGTGCGCGGCGCAAGCTGCCTTTCTAACGTGGAGCAGCTCAGCAAAGCCTACCTGATGTACTTGCAGGACTTCGATGAGAAGTTTCCGCCGCACGTTACCGAGCGCACTGCGCCTCCGGGCACGCCGGATACGCCGGAAGCCCGCGCTCCGTTCTCGTATAAGACGAAGCTACAGCCCTACGTGAAGAACGATCAGGTTTTCCGATGCCCCTCCGCGCCTGCCTGGCCTGCCCCCGGCCCGCGCAAGTGGTTTACGACCGATTACGGCAACAACCACAATGAGGCGAACCTACCGGGCGCCAATCAGCAGGAGTGGTATCAGGCCAACCCGGATTTCGGCTTCAACGAGACAACGCCGCTTGCCAGCATCGCGTTTCCGGCGCGGTTTATCCTTCTTGGGGATGCCGGACGCGCCTCCGGATTGCCCTCGCGCGGCGGGATGTATCCCCAGCCCTGGGCCTTTGATGACTCGAACCTGCCGGATAATCTCCAGCAGTCGCGGTTCCTGGCGCGTCATCAGGGCGGCGGCAACATCGCCTATGCCGATGGGCACGCGAAATGGAAGCGCCCGGAACAGACCTGGCGCTCCTACGAAGACAACGATTGGCGGCGCAACCCACAACCGTAAACGCACCTAACCCCCCGTCCTCCTTTCCTATGAGGGGCCAGGGACGGATACCTTTTGGCCATCGGCTTTAAAGCGAAGGGTTTCTAACCCATCGCAATTCCAGGTAGTGTACCCATAGAGAGTTGATACTTCGTCGCCGATGACCTTAGCAACTCTGTAGAGGGACACTACCCAATTCCATTCCGTCGCTAAACCGAATCTGTGCGCTCCTGAACCCTTGTAGGGAAGGGCGACGAGGGGGTTAGGTGGAAGTGTGGGCCGGCTCCTCCTCCGAAGCCATCGGCGCGGAGGGAATAGTTTCCGGGGAGGGCGCTTTGGGGATGGGATGCAGGCGCAGGCTCAGCAGGAACGCAATGCCCATCAGGACGGTGGAGCTTAAGAACGGATAGGCCGTGTTGATGCCCACCAGATAGTTGTTGATGGGCGGCGCGACGATGCGCGAGAGGCTCCCAAGTCCCTGCTGCGCGCCGCTGAGCGTGCCCCGATCACGCGGCCCGGCGGCGTGGGTGATCATCGCGCTCAAAGAGGGATTCATCACGCCGCTGCCGACAGCAATCAGCATGCTCAAGATTTTAATGAGGAGCAGGGTCGGCGCCAGGGCGGTGCCGACCAGACTGACCGTCAGCAGTAAGGAGCCGAACATGACCAGGCGATTTTCGCCGATGCGCCGGGCCAGGCCGCCCATCACCGCGCCCTGCGTGAACAGGATGGTGACGCCGACAATACCAAAGATACTGCCGGTGACCCCTGCCGCCTCCTTCTCGATTAATCGCTGTTGCAGGGCGGGAGCCAGCGCCGCAAAGGGAATGCTGTTCGTATGTTGCCAGGCGGTGATCGCGGCCTGCGTCAGCAGCCTCTGGAAGCGCAGTACTACCAGCCAGGAGAACGACGACTCGACGGCAGCGAAGGCAAAGGTGGCGAAGGCAAATACGGTCAACTGCGCGCCGACGGTCGGATGATGCAGGGAACGGCCCACCGCCCGGAAGAGATCCAGCCCGCCCAACTCATGGTGCGTGGCGCTGCGGTCGGTGTGGCTCTCCGGCAGCATGAAGAGCGCCCATACAAAGTTGCACAGCGCCAGGAGCGCGGCGAAATAGGCGGGCATCGCCAGCGGCGGAATATGCCAGATCGGGTGCTTGCTGAGTTCCCCGCCGATCCAGGGTCCGAAGGCGAATCCGAGGCCGAAGGCCGCTCCCAGCATCGCCATGCCGCTGGCGCGCTTCTCCGGCGGGGTCACGTCGGCGATATAGGCCTGAGCGGTCGGGATGCTGGCGGCAGTCAGGATGCCGGAGGCGACCCGTGCCGCGAACAGGATAGCCAGCGTCGGCGCGGCTCCGAAAAAGAAATACGAGATGGCCGAGCCGATCAGGCTCATCAAGATCAGCGGGCGGCGGCCATAGCGGTCGGAGGCGCGTCCCCAGATGGGCGAGAAGATAAACTGCATCGTGGAGAAGCTGGCCGTCAGAAAGCCGCCGATGATCGGCGTGCCGCCATAGTGCTCGATATAGACCGGCAAGAGCGGCAAGATCAGCCCAAAGCCCAGCAGATCGATAAACAGGGTAATAGAGAGTATAATTAACGGCGAACGTTTCATAGAAAAGAAAAAAGGAAAAACCCGGCAGGGACACGAATTAGAATGGGCGTCCACAGCAGACGGCTCATGGGCGCGTTTGAGTCGGCAGGCTTCCACAGGACAGCCCTGCCGTTTAGTATGACATGCCATCGGGCCGCCTGTCAACGCGACCCGGTCAGACCAGAAAAGCCATGCACATCCAGGACATCTTTGCCAAACACCGCACAACGTTCAGCTTCGAGTTCTTTCCGCCCAAGACCGATGAGGCCTCGGAACAACTCTACCAGACGATCGCGGAACTGGAGCCGCTGCGGCCCTCCTTTGTCTCCGTGACCTACGGCGCGGGCGGCTCAACGCGGGAGCGCACGCATGACCTGGTCGTGCGCATCAAGGAGACGACAACCTTAGACCCCGTGCCGCACCTGACCTGCGTGTGCCATACAGAGGAGGAGATACGCAGCATTCTGTTGCGGTACGCCGAGCACGGCATTTCCAATGTCCATGCGCTCGGCGGCGACCCACCGCGCGATAAACCCAACTACGACCGTTCCGGCGACGCCTTCCGGCATGCGACCGATCTCGTCCACTACATACAGAAGTTCAATGAGAGCGGCATCCATCCCGATCCGCGCGGCTTCGGCATCGGCGTGGCGGGCTATCCGGAGGGTCACGCGGCCACGCCCAATCGCCTCCTGGAGATGGACTATCTCAAGGCCAAAGTAGATGCGGGTGCCGATTACATTGTCACCCAACTCTTCTTCGATAACCACGACTTCTACGATTTCCGTGAGCGGTGCGAGCTGGCAGGGATCAAAGTCCCGATTATCGCCGGCATCATGCCCATCACCTCCAGCAAGGGCTTGCGGCGCATGGCGGAGATGGCGCTGGGCTCGCGCTACCCGGCCAGGCTGCTGCGCGCCATCTCCCGGTGCGACGGCGATGAGGATTATGTCCGGCGTGTCGGCATTCACTGGGCCACCGAGCAGTGCCGCGACCTGCTGGACAACCATGTGCGCGGCATCCATTTCTATACGCTCAATCGCTCCACGGCCACGCGCGAGATCTACGCCAGCCTCGGCGTTAAGGACTCTCGAAGGCTGGATAGGGATTGATTTTTGCCTCTCTCGGCCCGAACTTTCTCTCCTTCCAACCGTAATAGGCTACGGCATTACGATGCGACATAGCGTCGGTGGAAAGGAGAGTTACCATGGAACTTGCCACGCTGCAAGACCTCTTTGTGGAGCAACTGCAAGACCTGTATGACGCGGAGCAGCAGATTCTCAAGGCGCTGCCCAAGATGAGTCAGGCGGCTACCTCACCCCAGCTAAAGCAGGCCTTCGATACGCATGAGCAGCAGACCCGCACCCACGTCCAGCGCCTGGAGCAGATCTTCCAGCGGCTGGGCAAATCGCCGCAGGGACAGACCTGCAAGGGGATGCGGGGCCTGATCGCCGAAGGCGAGGAGCTGATGAAAGAGAACGCGCGACCTTCCGTCAGGGATGCCGGCCTGATTACCGCCGCGCAGCGCGTGGAGCACTATGAGATCGCAGGCTACGGAACCGTCCGCACGTATGCCCAGGAGATGGGCGACCAGGAGTCGATGCAGCTACTCCAGCAGACGCTGGATGAAGAGGGCGAAACCGACAAGAAGCTGACCCAGATCGCCGAAAGTACCGTCAATGTCAAAGCGGAGACGGGAGCCGGACGCTAACGGGATCTCCTTCTTATGACCCGATAAGCGGCCTCAGGAAACCATCTCCCTGAGTTCCTGACACACTTGCCAGCAAGAAAGCCTCCGGTAAATCGCCGGGGGCTTCTTAATATGCAAACGGCGTTTTCAGGCATTGCCCTGCCGCGTGGCGAATGGCCTTCTCCGCATTTGGGGCAGGCAAGTGCTTCTAGAGAACGGGGACCGGCCACAGAGGAGGAAACAGAGATGGCCTCAATCCGGCAAGAAGGGACAACTTTACACATAGAGACCACCGGCTACCAGGCAGCCGTAGCAACGGAAGGCTACGTTAGCGGCGTGATGCCTGGCAGCTTTGTGGATAAGCGCACGGGGGCGCGCGATCCCGGCTATGGGCTGGCTATCGTGGATTTCCTGCTGGAGCCGGGAGCCGACGATGCGGCGACGCCTGCCGATCTGCGCTACGCCTGGGGCGAGGCGCTGCTGCTGCACGGCAACATCCCGAAGCGGTTCGTGGAGCTGCCCCAGATCTGCACGCAGGCCGGGAAGCTGCCGTTTGAGATCGTCGAAGGCCGGAATTTCGTTGCTGTACGGCAGTGGTTCCGCTGGACAATCGCGCGTCCGCCCTATCAGCCCGGCTCGCTCTGGGAGCAGTGGCTCGTCTTCCCGGACGGCGTCCGCTGGTTTCTGGCCTGGGATCAGGTCACCAGCGCCAACGACGTGGACTGCCTCCTGCTGCGCATGGATATGCCCGGACATATCAAGCACCAGCGCGGCGACACCTTCCAGCAGATCTACCTGAGCTATCGTGGTTGTCTTCCGGCAGAGGTTTTTGCGGAGGATTTCCCGCCCGATGCGCGCTATTTTTATCGGAGGGAGGAGGGCAGTCCGCCGCAGCGCTTTATCCGCGCTTGCCAGCTTTCCAATGATGCCTGGCTGGCGGGCATGGCGCTGGAGCCCTCGGCGGTCTACGAAGCCTGGTGCCATCAGCGCGGCTACGTCTGCCTGATCCAGGAGATCGGCGGACGGGCTGTGCGTGCGGGAGAGACATTCGGTGCGGTGCATCTGATCGGCTACTTTGAGGATATGGCCGATATAGAGCAAACGTTCGATGCCCACAAGGGCGCGACGGCCCTGCGCGTCCACAGCAGCGGTTGGGAACTACACACCCACACAGAGTAAACTCGTAGTTATCAAGAGGGCCGAGGGCGTCTGATAATATGCCTTTACACACCCACACAGAGTAAACTCGTAGTTCTCCGAGATTGAAACTCTACCAAGTTACTATGAGGACGTGTTTAGAAGGCTAGCGAGGTTGCCATGATTGTCTGGATCTGCACCGACATGGAGGGGCTGGCCGGGATCGATCAGTGGGATCAATGTTACGACCCGGACGACAACTCCCCGCATTACCGCTATGGCTGCGAGCAGCTTACGACGGAGGCGAACGCGGCGATATCCGGCTGCTTTGATGCCGGCGCCACCGAGGTCCGCATATTGGACGGTCACGGGCGCAACCGGAATAAGGGCTTCCTTCTGGAGAAGCTCGATCCGAGGGCCAGACGCATGTGGATCGCCAGCCGGAACCCGCTGCGCTGGGAAGGGCTGGAGGAGTCCGTCTATGCCGTCGCCATGATCGGCCAACACGCGATGGCCGGAACGATCAACGGATTTCTGGATCATACGCAGTCGCCAAAACAGATCTGCCGTTTCCTGATTAACGGGGAAGAGCACGGCGAGATGAGCCAGTTGGCGCTCTATGCGGGCGGTTACAGCGTGCCCCTCATCTACGTCTCCGGGGATGAGGCGTTATGCGCGGAGGCCCGCCGCCTGTTCCCGCATGCCCACGCCACACCCACCAAACGCGGCACCGGCTGGGAAACCTGCGAGCTCTACCCACCGGAGGAAGTTCGGGCGAATATCCGCCGGGACATTGCGGCGGCGCTGGCTAATGCGGATAGATCACAGGCGTGGCGTCTGAAGCCGCCTATTCGAGTTGCGGTGGAGTGGGCCTGGAGCGCCCCGGCAGATAGGATCGCGCGTGTCCCTGGCGTCCGCAGGCCCCACGCCCGCATTGTCGAATGGGCCATTGCCGACCAACGCGACATCTACGACATGCCCTCTGCCAACTGGCATCCGTTTTCGCCTCGCCCGTCCCGGTGAGCTACCACGCCGACGGTCTCGCGTTTTCGGGACGTTTGGCCGTCGTGCGGGACCGTCCCGGCGACCGCTCTCTGATGCTGCTGGACGGTTCCCGCCTGGCCTTCGGCGGGCACGAATTGACGGACAAGGGAAGTCTAGCTCTCTAAATTGGAGGATAACGCGAATGCAAACGCTTACCAGCGAATTAGCCCTCCTGGGCGGCACGAAGGCTGTGCAGTCCGATCCCGGCGACCTGTTCACCTGGCCCCTTATCACGGAGGAGGACGAGCAGGCGGTACTGGAGGTGCTGCGCCGGGGCGGCATGTCCGACACGGACGTCACCAAGCAGTTCGAGCAGGAGTTCGCCGCCTGGCAGGGCGCACAGTACGCGCTCGGCTTCAACACCGGCACGGCAGCCCTCCATGCCGCCCTGTTCGGCTGTAAGGTAGGCGTGGGCGACGAGATTATCTGTCCGAGCATGACTTACTGGGCCTCCGCCCTGCCCTGCTTCTCGCTGGGCGCGACGGTGGTGTTCGCCGACATTGACTCCAATACCCTCTGCCTTGACCCCGCCGACATCGAGCATCGCATCACCGAGCGCACGAAGGCTATCGTCGTCGTCCACTACGTCGGTCACCCCGCCGACATGGACCCCATTCTGGAGATCGCGCAGCGGCACGGCGTCAAAGTGATCGAGGATGTCTCGCACGCGCAGGGCGGGCTGTACAAAGGTAGGAAGCTGGGCACGTTCGGCGATGTGGCGGCGATGTCGTTGATGAGCGGCAAATCGTTTGCCATCGGCGAGGCCGGGATGCTAGTCACGAACGACCGCGAAATCTACGAGCGCGCGATTGCCCTCGGGCACTATGAGCGCTTTAACGCCGCCGCCATCCAGACGGAGGAACTCAAGCCCTTCCTGGGCCTGCCGCTGGGGGGCTACAAGTACCGGATGCACCAGCTCAGCTCGGCGGTCGGGCGGGTGCAGCTGAAGTACTATGACGCTCGGTGTGCGGAAATCCGCAAGGCCATGAACTATTTCTGGGACTTACTCGAAGGCGTGCCGGGCATCCGGGCGCATCGGGTGGACGAGAAGACCGGCAGCAACATGGCGGGCTGGTATGCCGCGCACGGCCTCTATCGCGCGGAGGAGTTGGGCGGTCTCTCCCTGGCCCGCTTTGCCGAGGCGGTCCGTGCCGAAGGCTGCCCGTGTTCTCCGGGAGGCAATCCGCCGATGCACCTGCATCCCCTGTTGAATACGTGCGACGTCTACGGGCACGGCAAGCCAACCCGCATTGCCAACGCCGCCTGCGATGTGCGCCAGCCGCACGGCAGCCTGCCGGTGAGCGAGAGCATCCACCGCATCGCCTACAGCATCCCCTGGTTCAAGAAGTATCGGCCTGCGCTGATTGCAGAGTACGCCAACGCCTTCCGCAAGGTAGCCGCCAACTACGAAGCGCTGCTCGAAGGGGACACGGGCGACGGCACCGGGCCGAGACGCTTCGGCCTATCCAACCGCCGGTAGAACGTGTTCTGCCCTCACCCCCGGCCCCTCATGCAGGGTGTAGGGAGTAGGGTATAGGGTGTAGGGGCGCCCTCACCCCGGCCCCTACTGCCAGGGTCGGGCCTCAACGGACTGCAAGGGACGCCGCTCAACGGTTCGCGGCTCTGCCTTGCGACAGCCCTCCGCCTTGCGATCCACGCTGCGGGAGAGGGGAAACCGAGAAGCCGGGTCCCCCCCTTCCCTAGCGAGGGACGAGCGGCTAGGGAAGGGGCCGGGGGTTTAGGTAACAAAAAAGCGCCCTGCCCCCGACCGAACGGGACAGGGCGCTTTGCTAGAATAAGCTCTGACTGCGAACGCAGGCGCTACCAGCCGATCACCGAGCCGCGCGTGATATAGTCGCCCAGGGTCAGGAACAAAAGCACGAACCAGACAAACCCGATGCTGGCCCACAGCCAGATCAATCGCGTGCCGAACTTGACGCCCATAAAGTAGAGAATGACCAGCACGGCCTTGGTCACGCCGATGATCAGGGCCACCACAATATTGAACGTCCCGAAATTGAAATTGGCCGCGACGACGGTCAGCACCAGCAGCACCAGCAGCGCCGCATATACGCTGGCGTAGGTCTTCACAGACAAGACGTGATGTTCCATCCTTAATGTCCTATCAAGTAGAGTAGCGGAAACAGAAAGATCCAGACAATATCCACAAAGTGCCAGTAGAGGCCGGCCATCTCAATAGGGATATAGTCCCGCACGGCGGGGTGATCTATGGCCGCGAGGAGGATGATTACCAGCATCACCACCATGCCGATCAAGACGTGAATGGCGTGCAGGCCCGTCATGGCGAAATAGAGCACGAAGAACATCTGCTTCCGGTCCTCGAGGACCGGCCCCGTCGTCCGGTTGGTCTCGAGTCCTATGGGACCCGCGACGGCGGCCTGCTCCTCCCCGCGCGCCGCCATGCCGCCCTCCGCAATCCCCTGCTTCTCCCTCTCTTCATAGTTGAAGTCGAAGCTAGGGCCGGGGAAAAGGTGGTGCTCGAACTTGGTGCCATATTCTATCGACTTCACGCCCAGGAAGCCGGCCGCAAACAGCACCGTCACCAGCAGCATGGCGATGAGGCCCTTCCGCTGGCCCAGCTGCGCATAGCGCACCGCCAGCGCCATCGAGAAGCTGCTTGACAGCAGAATGAACGTGTTGACGGTGCCCAGGAACTTATCCAGCCGGTGATGCGCCTCGCTGAATTCCGCCGGATAGAGGGACCGGTAGATCGTCAGCGCCAAGAACAGCGCGCCGAAGAACATGATCTCCGTGACCAGGAACGTCCACATCCCGACGATGTAGGACTCGTTCTGCTGCTCAATCGTGCTATATTGCACCCCTACGTGCTGTTCCAGGCCGTGTTCTGCGTGGACTGCTTCCGCGCTCATGCATCAATCTCCTGCGGGCGCGCCCCCGAACTCCGGTGGCGTGCGCCCTTCCCGGCGGTCCAGTTCCGCCTCTTCTTCAACCGCTTCGCCCAGGCCCGGCATGCTCTCGCGATCCGCCTGCGCCTCTTCCTCCACATCCGACCGATAGGCATAGGCTTCCCAGGTCACTGTCGGGGTATCCTCGAAGTTATGCGTTGGCGGCGGCGAGGGGGTCATCCATTCCAACCCGACGGCTCCCCAGGGGTTGGCCGTGGCTAGCTTGCCATACCGTAGCGACCAGAGCAGGTAGAAGGCCGGCATCGCATAGCCAACGCCAAGAACGGTCGCACCCGCCGTAGAGAGGATATGATAGAACTGGAACTCCTCGGCGTAGATGTGGTAGCGGCGCGGCATACCCTGGTAGCCCATGACAAACTGCGGGAAGAAGGTCAGGTTGAAGCCGATGAAGGTCACGACCGCCGCCAGCATCGCTATTCCCTCGGGATACGTGCGCCCCGAGATCTTGGGCCACCAGAAATGCACCCCACCCAGGTAGGCCATGATCTGGCCGCCCACCATAACGTAGTGGAAGTGGGCAATGACGAAATAGGTGTCCGTCAGGTGGACGTCAATGGCCAGTGAGGCCAGGTACAGCCCGGTCAGACCTCCGATAGTGAACAGGCCGATGAAGCCCATCGCGTAGAGCATCGGGGCGGTAAACCAGATGCGGCCCTTATAGACGGTGGCCGTCCAGTTAAAGACCTTGATCGCCGAGGGGATCGCCACCAGGAAGCTCAGGATGGAGAACACCATGCTCGAATACATGGACTGGCTGGTAACAAACAGATGGTGCCCCCAGACGAAGAAGCCAAGCACCGCAATGGCGATACTGGAGAAGGCCACAAAGGTATAGCCGAACACCCGCTTGCGCGAGAAGCAGGCCATGATCTCGCTGACGACGCCCATGCCCGGCACGATCATAATATAGACCGCCGGATGCGAGTAGAACCAGAACAGATGCTGGAACAGGACAGGGTCGCCGCCCAACGCCGGGTCGAAGATGCCCAGATGCAGCGTGCGCTCCACCACCACCAAAAGCAGCGTAATGGCGACGACCGGCGTGCCAAGTATCATGATCAGGCTGGTCGCGTAGTGCGCCCACACGAACAGGGGCAGCCGGAACCAGGTCATCCCCGGCGCGCGCATCTTGTGTATCGTCACGATGAAGTTCATGCCGGTGGCAATGGAGGAGAAGCCGGCCAGGAAGATGCCCAGGATCATGATGACGACGTTGGTGTTGCTGTAGATGCTGCTATAGGGGGTGTAGAAGGTCCAGCCCGTATCCACGCCGCCCAAGAACAGCGCGGACAGTGCGAGCACGCCGCCGGAGATATACAGATACCAGCTCAACAGGTTGAGCCGAGGGAAGGCCAGGTCTTTGGCGCCGATCATCAGCGGGATCAGGAAGTTGCCCAGTGTCGCCGGAATAGCGGGCACCAGGAAGAAGAAGACCATGATGATCCCGTGGATGGTGAACGCCTTGTTGTAGCCCTCGTTGGTCAGGAAGAGCCCATTGTGGCTGGTCAGCTCCGCGCGCACCATTCCGGCGGCAGCGGCCCCAATGACAAAGAAGAAGCTGATGGAAACCAGATAGAGCACAGCAATGCGCTTGTGGTCTATGGTCAACAGCCACGAGGCCACGGTATGCTTGACGTTCAGGTAGTTCTCGTGGAGCGCAGTGCGCCTTTCGCGCAGGGCGCCCGGTTCAACGGTTGTTGCTGCCATTTTGATTCCCCGTATTGGTTGCTTGCGCTCCGGCGGGCGTGGTGGCGCCGGCAGCGCCGGTAAGGGTCGTCTGCGGGCTCTGGGCTGCCGCCGGCTGGCTGCCGCCCGCCGCTATTGGGGCCGCATTTCCGCCGCGCCGCCGGCGTTGCGGCGTGCTGGGGGCCGTCGGCGGGGGCTGTGCGCCGCCCGGACGCAGCGATTGAATGTAGGCCGCAAGCTGTAATATCTGAAATTCGGTTAGCTGCCCCTTATAGGAAGGCATGCTCTGCTGATATTTCTGCGAGAGCCGCTCGCTCGGATTCAGAAGCCATTCGCGAATATAGGTGTTATCTACCGGCGCGGGCTGGCCGTTGGGCAGCTTGCCCTGCGTGCCATAGATGCCTTCGAGCAGGGGGCCGCGATTAAGCGCATCCGGGTCGTGGCAGGTGCCGCAGGCTAGCTGGGTGTAGAGCTGGTGGCCGGCCTCCGCCATTGTCAGCACCGCCGTGCTGCCCGGGGCTTCTCCGCTGGGGCCATTGTTCTCTACCCAGCGCTGGTAATCCTCCGGCGTCAGGACGTAGACATAGCCCGTCATCTCCGAGTGGTTGGTGCCGCAATACTCGGCGCAGAAGATATGGTATTTGCCCGGCTTGGTCGCCTGGAACCACGCGGTCGTGTAGCGGCCCGGAATCACATCGCGCTTGACGCGGAACGCCGGAATAAAGAAGCTGTGGATCACGTCCTGGGAGATCATCGTCAGCTTGAACGGCCTGCCGGTCGGCACGTGCAACTCGTTGTTCTCGCGTATCCCGTTGGGGTGCTGGATATGCCACATCCACTGCTTGCCGATGACGAAGATCTCCTCGGCGTTGGCCGGGGGCCGATACACGGAGGGAAACAGCACCGCCGCCCAGGCGAACACGCCCAATCCCAGCAGCAGCGGGATGATCGACCAGGTCAGCTCCAGCCGGATGTCGTGGCTGATGGGCCGGGAGCGGTCCACCCGCGCGCCGCGCCGGTAGCGTATGGCCAGGAAGATGAGAAATCCCAGCACCAGGAAGGTGAAGACCACCGTTAATATTGTCAGGGCCAGGAAGAGCAGATCGTAAGGCCCTGCATAAGTAGATGCCTCCTCAGGCATGAAAACTCCTCCTGCGTCGCGCGCCTACTTCAGATCGGCGCGCATCTGCTCCGGCGCCTCGGGGGGCAGAAGCTGCCCCCGCCGTCGCTCATAGCGGAACATCAGGGTCAGGAAACCGCCCAGGCATAGCACGGTCAGCGCTCCGGCCAGTTGCAGCACCCGCATGATGACCAGTCCGTATTTGCCTGTGGCCGGATCGTAATGGAAGCAGAAGAGCTGAATCTCCTCGACCAGCGAGCCGATCTTGTTCTCGGAGGCATCCATCAGGGCGAAGCGCAGGTCGCGCGGGTTGTATTCGGCCCCATAGAAATAGCGGGACACCTTGCCCTGGGGCGTCAGCACCATCAGGCCTGCCGGATGGGAGTAGCGATCCGTGCGCGCGTCATAGACGTAGTGATAGCCGACGGCATCGGCCAGGCGCCGGATGTTGGCCTCGTCGCCGGTGAGAAAGTGCCAGCCGTCTGCGGTTTCCGGGTGACCGTAGAGCTGCAGGTAGTCTTCCTTCTTCCCCTTCGCCAGCAGCGGGCCCTCTTTCGGGTTGATGCTTACGATCACCACGTTGAACTCGCTGCCCGGCTTGTAGCGTATCTTCTGCAGCGCCTTGACCAATCCGTTAAGCTCCGTCGTGCAGATGCCGGTGCATTGATAGAAGGGCATCATCAGCAGTACCGGCTTCTTGCCAAAATAGGCGCTCAGCGGCGTGACATTGCCGGTCTCCTCTCGGAACTGGAGCGCATCCACCGGCACCTGGGAATCGAGCTTCTGTTCGAGGCCGGTTTGCTTGATCATATCCTGCGCCGGGCTCGCGCCGGGATCGTACCGGAGCCCGCCCCCACCTGTCTGCGCGGCGGCGGGCAGCGCGCCCAGGCCCAGGAGCATCAAGAGACTGCTATAAGCGACAAAGCGTCGCGTGAACCATCGAGCTATCATTCTTACCTGCACTTTCTTACCACGGATACGCCCTCTCCCTCATGTTCCCTTCAGAAAGGTTAAGTATACCCGTTCGGTCCCTCTATCCCAAGGAAATGAATTCCCTCCTCTGCGGCGTTCCGCTCAGTGTCGGCCTATTCTATGCGACGGGCTAAAGCCCTTCGCTGGGTAGCCTACGGCCTAGTGTCCACCTACGCGGACACAGCCTTTCGGTAGGCTATTTGGTGCCCGCGTAGGTGCCGCTAGGCGGAGGGCTGTCGCAAGGCAGAGCGCTGTCGCGAGGCGGAGGCGCGAACCATTGCAGCGCCGCCCCTGGCAGTCCATTGTAGGCCCGACCCTAGCAGAGCGGGCCGTAGGCCCCACAGCGGCAGGGTTTAGCCTGCCGCTTGCCAACCGCCCATCATAGAGAGACCAGGCGGGCCTACCTACTTACCTACTAGGCTGGCTAGGCTGGCCCGGGGCGGGTTGGGCGTTGGGCGTTGTCGGCTGCTGCAAGGGCGGCGGCGGCACGCCGTTGATCGGCTCGGCGCCGCTCGGCGGGGCGGCCTTCCCTCCGGGGCCCGGCATGGTGCCCGTAGCGGCCTGATTTGGCGCGCCGATTTCGCCCGGCGTCGGCTGCTCCGTTGACGTCGGCGGATGCCCCGGGAAGTTGGGCGGGTTGGCCGCCGCGCCGGTGGGCGTCGGCAGCCCTCTTTGTACCAGCAGATTCATCGCCTGCTGGATGGGGATATGGACCACGCCCGCACTCCGATCCACCCAGCCATAGCTGTTGAGCGATCTCTCTTCATCTTGACGATAGCGCCGCATATCCGCCCGCGGCTCGGTCTGCAAGCGCGGCTCCGGAGGCCGCTGCGCGGAGACCCCCGCTACCGGCCCGGGCGGCTCCGGAGTTTGCGCGACCAGGAAGCGATAGATCCCGTAGGTCACGGCCGAGCAGAAGCCGATAAAGGCGAACAGAAAGACGGCCCACTTGATCAGAGCGCTCAGCGAGAGATCTCGCGACTCAAAGGTGGTAATGCCGTGGGCGTGCTCCTCTTGCTCCGGGGCGGGCGTGGGATGTTGGGCGCTACGCATGTTCCAATGCCTCCATCTGCGATTCCGTGATGTAGCGCGGCAGGAGCGGGCGGGTCTTCAGCAGCGCAAAGAAGCCGGCCAGCCAGATCGCGCCCATCACGAGCCAGATACCCAGGTCCACCAGCCCTCCCAGGCCGGGGCCTTGCGTGCGGAAGGTCGGGATGATGATCCAGTAGATGTCGGCGGCGCGCACGATAAAGATCAGCGCGGCGACCGCGAGCAGTTTCTGCGGCTCACGCTTGGCCCGGTTGGAAAGCAGGAGCAGGAAGGGCAGGAAGAACTGTCCGATCATCGTCAGGATGCCCAGCCACCGCCAGGGATCGTTATCGCGCACAAAGTAGTAGCTGACCTCTTCCGGCAGGTTGCCCGACCACTGGATCAAAAACTGGGAGATGTTGAAGTAGGCCCAGACCATCGTGAAGGTCAGAAGCAGGTTGCCCAGGTCGCGCATCACCACGCGATTGACGACGCCCCGGTACGGCTCCCGGTTCCTGAACAGCATCAGCAGGATGGTCACGAAGGAGAAGCCCACCAGCCCGGAGTCGGCCATGAACAGCAAGCCGTAGATCGTGGAGTACCAGTGCGGCTCCAGCGACATCACGGTATCGGTAAAGACAAAGGTGAGCGTCAGGATAAAGAAGACCAATCCAGGCGAGCTGACGTTGGTGCGCAGCCGCGCCTCGTTCTCGTCGCCGGTCTCATCCTGGCGGCGCGAGGAGCGCAGATTGATCAGGATCAGTATCCCCCAGAAGACCATAATGAGGAAGACCCGCAACATGACCTGCCAGCCGCTCATGAAGCGCATCTTGTACTGGAGCACCGGATCTTTGGCGACCAGGGCCGGCTGCGCCCAGGGATAGAGCTCGCTCCGACCAAAAGCAAAGAGTATCAGGTACAGCACAAACATCAGCGGCAGCAGCTTGGCGCCTGCCTCACACATCCGAACCACCGGGTATCCCCAGACGGCCCGGACGATGTTCTGCATCAGCATCAGGCCGATGCAGCCCACCGTCAGGCTGGTCCAGAAGGTCCAGGCGAAGATATAGGATTGCCAGAATGACCAGGATTCCACAATTATCTCCCTATCGGCGTGCCGCCTGGCTGGGCAGCGCCCTCCGCTTGAAGCCGCTGCATCTCCGCCGGCGGCACGTCGTTTGTGGTAGCGTGTTGGCTTAGCTGCAGGGCGCGGATGTAGGCCACAATCGCCCAGCGGTCTGCCGGATCCTGTACACGGCTGGCGTAGCTAAACATGACGCCGTAGCCGTTGGTAATGACATCAAAGAAATGGCCGTCGGGCATATTGCGCAGCCTGTCCGTATGATAGTTTCCCGGCTGGCGGCGCAGCGCGAACCCACGCTGCGCGATCATGCCGTTGCCGTCGCCCAGCGCGCCGTGGCAGGGCGTGCAGAAGATGGTGAAGCGGTCCTGCCCGCGTTCAAGCATGGCGCGCAGCCTCTCCTGCGGGGTATTCCCTGGGAAGTGCAGGAATGCCTCCGCCGGTATCTGCGTCACCAGCTTGCCGTTGGCCATCCCGGTAAAGTAAGGATTGTCCGTATGGAGGATGGCCTGCCCGAAGGTGTGCTCCACGGTGTTGGGCACCGGCGGGCGGGACGCCATCTGATTGGGGAAGAACGCGCTCCGCTGCAGCGGCAGGGCTTTGGGCTGAATCCACATGTCCCAGTGGCAGCCCGCCAGCAAGACCAGGCTGAGCGCCGATCCGAGCATCAGCCCGGCCCGCAGCGGCCTCCCTATACGCAGGCGAGAAACAGGTTTCTCCTTCCCCATCATTCTCAATTCTCCACTTCCGAGACCGATACCGGATGCAGGCCCTCCAGGAACTGCTCCGTGCGCTCGCGGTCAAACTTGGGATCGGTGGCTTCGATGCAGAGGAAGAACCGATCCTGGGATGCCAGCTCAAAGCGGGGCGCGTTGAAGATCGGGTGGTAGGGCCGCGGCAGGCCGTTGAGGGCCAGCATCCCGATGGTCGCGCCGAAGGAGGCCAGCAGGATCGTACACTCGAAGGTGACCGGGACAAAGGCCGGCCAGCTATGGTAGGGTCGCCCGCCGACGTTCAGGGGAAAGTCCACCACCGAGATAAAAACCTGCATCAGGTAGCCCAGGATCGCTCCCGATAGGCCGCTCAGGAAGATGATCCAGGGAACCCGGTTGTCTTCAAAATCCAGGGCCTCGCTCAGTCCATGGACCGGAAACGGCGTATAGGCGTCCATCTGACGATAACCGGCCTCGCGGGCGTGCTTTGCCGCCTCGACGATCTCCTCTGGCTCACGGAATTCGGCCACCAGGCCAAAGATGGATGGCTTTGTTCTTCTCATCACGTTTGCACCTAACCCCCCGGTCCCCACTGCAAGGGTCGGGGCTACAATGGACTGCAAGGCAGAGCCGCGAATTGTTGAGCGGCGTCCCTTGCAGCAGCCCTCCGCCTAGTGACCCTACGAGGGAAGGGGGTGACCCAGGTTTGTGCGACCTCGTTAGATTCTTAATTCTCGCGGGTGGAGACAACCTCACCCCTCCCCCTCTCCTTATAAGAGGAGAAGCCGGGTCCCCCCCTTCCCTGCCGCGTTAGCGGCGAATCAGGGCCGCAAGGCGGAGGGGTGTCGCAAGGCAGAGCCGCGAATTGTTGAGCGGCGTCCCTTGCAGTCCATTGTAGCCCCGACCCGTCCAGTGGGGACCGGGGGGTTAGGTCATCCAACTTACGTCTCATCCCGCACCATGCCGACGCCCACGATCTCCGAGGCGGGGGCTTCCGCCCTATGGCCGTCACGGCCATTCCTATGGCTGATGCTGTGCAGCAACTCCTTCATCTCGAAGATGTTGATCATGGGGACAAACCGCACGAACAGGAACATCATGAAGGTGAAGAAGCCGAGGGTGCCCAGATAGACGGCCCAGTCCCAGATCGTGCCTTTGTAGATGCCCCACTGCGACGGCAGATAGTCGCGATGCAGGCTGACGACGACGATCACGAAGCGCTCCAGCCACATGCCCAGGCCCACCACCAGCGACAGGAAGAAGAGCCAGTACAGGTTGTAGCGTATCTTGTTGTACCAGAGCAGCTGCGGTATGAGGCCGTTACAGGTGATTAGCAGCCAGTAGAAGAAGGCGTAAGGCCCCAGGGCACGGTTGAGGATCATGAACATCTCATACTTGTTGCCGCTGTAGAAGGAATAGTAGGCCTCCATGCAGTAGCCGTAGAAGACGACCAGTCCGGTCGTCAGCATGATCTTGGCGCACCAGTCCAGGTGCTTCATCGTGATGTAGTCTTGCAGGCCGTACCAGGCGCGGATCGGGATAGCCAGCGTCAGCACCATGGCGAATCCGGCGTAGACGGCGCCAGCGACGAAGTAGGGCGGGAAGATGGTCGCGTGCCAGCCGGGAACAATGGAAACCGCAAAGTCGAGACTCACAATGGAGTGAACCGAGAGTACCAGCGGCGTGGACAGGCCGGCCAGGATGAGATAGGCCGTTTCGTAGCGCTGCCAGTGCTTGGCCGAGTTGCGCCAGCCCAACGCAAAGATTCCGCAGAGAATACGCACGAACTTGTTGCGCGTTCGGTCGCGCAGCGTCGCCAGGTCCGGGAACAGCCCGATATACCAGAACAGAAGCGACACCGTCATGTAGGTCGAGACGGCGAACACGTCCCAGACCAGCGGGCTGCGGAACTGCGGCCACTGATCCAGGATGTTGGGATAGGGGAACAGCCAGTAGGCCACCCAGGGCCGCCCGGTATGGAAGAGCGGGAAGAGGCCGGCGCACATGACGGCGAAGAGGGTCATGGCCTCGGCGAAGCGGTTGATCGAGTTGCGCCATCGCTGCCGCAATAGCAGCAGAATGGCCGAGATCAGGGTTCCCGCGTGGCCGATACCGATCCACCAGACGAAGTTGATAATGGCGAAGCCCCACCCGACAGGCCAGTTGACGCCCCAGATCCCCACGCCTTTGGCTACCAGATAGGTCAGCGCCGCCATCAGGATATTGACGAAGAGGAAGGCAATGCCAAAAACGGCATACCAGGCCAGCGGGTGCTTCTGGGCCAGGGTGATCGAGCTTATCTTATCGGTAATGGAATTAAAGGTTTGCTCCCCTTCGATAAGATGCCCTGCCGCCAGGTCCCTATCGGGCGTGACGACTACCCGTGTTCTCGCGCGTTCGGTCTGCACCTCAGTACTCCCTCAGAGGGTATGGGGTGTAGGGTGTCGGGTGTCGAAAACAGGCTTTTCCCTATACCCAACACCCTATACCCTACTCCACGGTCTTGATGTCCGGATTCGGATTTTCAAACTTCTTGAGATACGTCGTTCTGGGCCGCGTGTTCAAATCGCCCAGCAGGCTATAGTCCTGCGGCTCGCTCTTCAGCTTTGCCACCTGGCTGTTTTGATCATAGATGTTGCCGAAAGTGATCGTGCGGGTCGGGCAGGCCTGCTGGCAGGCCGTCTGGATCTCGCCGTCCCGGATCTCGCGATTGGCTTTCTTGGCCTCGATGCGCGCGGCATTGATCCGCTGCACGCAGTAGCTGCACTTCTCCATCACGCCTCGACTCCGCACCGTCACGTCCGGATTGTGGACCAGTTGAATGACGGGGATCGAGAAGTCGTTGGCGTAGTTGAGGAAGTTAAAGCGGCGCACCTTATACGGGCAGTTGTTGGAGCAGTAGCGCGTGCCGACGCAGCGGTTATAGACCATCTGGTTGAGGCCCTCGTGGCTATGCGTGGTGGCCCCCACCGGGCAGACCGGCTCACAGGGCGCTAGCTCGCAGTGCATACAGGGTATCGGCTGGAAGACCATGCGCGGGCGCTCCAGGTCCGTGCCCACAAAGTAGCGGTCAATGCGCAGCCACTGCATCTCGCGCCCCGCGAAGACCTGATCCTTGCCCACGACCGGGATGTTGTTCTCGGCCTGGCAGGCGATGACGCAGGCGTTGCAGCCGATGCAGGTGGTGTTGTCAATGGACATGCCCCAGGCGTAGGCCCCGAAGCCGCCATACTGGCGCTGCATGGCCCGCTCCTCCACGTCCGTCTGGTTGTAGAGGGTGACCGCGGGATGGTTCTCGCGCTCCTCGGCCTCCTGTTCCGGTCCGGGATGCTGAAACTCCTCCAGCGTCATCAGCCGCACCGGGTCGCGGCCCTGCATATCCACGCTGTTGTGATGGTGCGTGGCGACCAGCAGGTAGGAGTCCCCGGTTCGACCCACCGTCAGGCCCCCGCCGAACCAGGGCGCATCGGAGGTGCGCAGCGCGTAGGCGTTGAAGCCGGTCTCATTGCCGACACGGCCCGCGCGCGTCCGGCCATAGCCCAGGGTGAGCGTGATGGCGTTATCGGGGTGGCCGGGAAGCACGAAGGCGGGAACGTTGAGCTCGCGCCCGCGATAGGTCAGCTTCAGCACCGGCTGCTGGTCCTGCATATTCTGCTCGATCTCGCTTTTATGGAAAATCCCCAGCGTCTCGGCGGTCTTCGGGCTGATGAAGGCGGCGTTATCCCAGACCAGCTTGGTCAGGGGCTTGGGCAGCTCTTGCAGCCAGCCGTTGTTGGCAAAGCGCCCATCCCAGAGCGTCGGGTCCGGCTGGAAGATCAGCTCCATTTCCTGCGGGCCGGGAACGGGCGTGGGCGCCGGCAGCGCCGCCGCCAGGTTGGCGTTGGGCGTCACCGTCGTGGTCGCAAAAGCCGTCCCGGCGATCACGCCGTCGTTGAGCGTCTTCTCCCAGAACAGATCGAAATTGGCGGTGGGGTTCTGGCGGCGCCAGTAGTCGCGGACGATGTCGTAGCCGGAGCGCGGGTCGCCCAGCAGCAGCGCGATGACCTCGTGCGCGGACTTGTTATCGTACAGCGGCTGGATGAGCGGCTGGACGATGGCGGCAGTGCCGTCAAACGTGCGGGCGTCGCTCCACGCCTCCAGATAGTGCGTCTCCGGCAGGTGCCACTTGCACAGCGCCGAGGTCTCGTCGTTGTGGAGGCCCAGATGGGCGGTGAAGGCCACTTTCGAGAGCTGGTCGGCAAAATTAAGGTCGGCGGGCGCATTATAGACCGGGTTGCCCCCGATAATGAGCAGGAACTGCACCTGTCCGGCCTGCATCGCGCTCACCAGATCCTTGAGCGAGGCCATCTGGTCCACAGCCTCTCCCACAACCGGCTCGGTGTAGACGACGGTGTTGCCCACCGCTCCCAACGCCGCGTTCATCGCGTGCGCCAGGGCATGC
>DASRGZ010000041.1:0-10595 GCA_035650735.1 Chthonomonadaceae bacterium | reverse complement strand
CCAAGGTCATCAGCCGCAGCAACAAAGGCACCAAGTCCGCCTTCGCGGACTCCTTTCTCCCCTCTCCTTCCCAAGGAGAGGGGCCGGGGGGGAGGTCTGTAGTCGCCGCAGGGCGACTTTGTGCTTTTGTTGCCGCGAATTTATTCGCCCGCAACCTAAAACGGAAGGATATTGGCGCTGATTGAGGCAACAAGGATGTGAGGTGTCGCATGCGTATCTGTATGCTGAAAACCTGGCGTTGCATCGCCTGGGTGGGCCCCAAAGGCGAGACCGGACATGGCCTCTGGCTGCCGCAGGACCAGGTGGCGCAGAATGCCTCCTGGTGCGCCTGGATGGATTCGACCTATCCCGGCTGGAAACACTGCATCCTGGAGAGGAAAGGAGAGCCCAAAGAGAAATCGCCGGAAGGATGGGTACAGCATCCCTTCTATGGCGATATGCAGTATGGCCCGATGGACCTCTGAGCTAGGTCGTCCGGGCATCCAATTTCTCAAAAAGCGCAAATTTTCCTGTAGCGCCCCGATTTCTGTGGTATACTAAACTGTCTGTGCGACGACACGAAGTGCAATAGAACCGCTGTGGATGCAGCCCCGCCACTCTGGCCCCTCTGCTCTGTCTTCGGCTCTTTCTTGCTTTCCTGCCGTGCGTCTCAGATGGTGAAGATAACGACAGGCTTCACCTCTATCCTGTTCCCCGAAGGGGACGCATCTCTCTTTCCGTAAGGGAAAGCCAAGAAAGGAGCCATCTCGAATGGCAAAGCGCATCTATGTGGGCGGGCTGCCCTATTCCACCGTTGAGGAGGATCTGGAGAACCTGTTTGCTTCGCAGGGCACCGTGACTTCCGTGGCTATCGTCACCGATAAGTTTACCGGCCAATCCAAGGGCTTCGGCTTCGTGGAGATGTCCACGGACTCCGAGGCGGACTCCGCGATCCAGGCGCTCAACGGCACCATGCTGGGCGGCCGCACGCTGACGGTCAATGAGGCCCGGCCGCGCGAGGAGCGTTCCTCCTCCTACGGCGGTGGCAATCGGGGCGGCGGCTATGGCGGCGGCGCTCGCAACACCAACCGCAATCGCGGTAGTGGTGGGCGCTGGTAGTTTCTAGATACCACCCAACCTTTGAGACAAAGCGGCTGGAGGTCATAGACTTCCAGCCGTTTTATTATGCCGCCTCACCCCGACACCCGGGCTCCATTAAGCTGAATTCTGAGTTTTATGTCGAGATAGGTTCTATCGCCTCGAAGAGTATAAAATCTCGCTTAACTGAGCACGAGGCGGCAGTGAGATCAACAAGACATGCAACACCTTATCCTGGTCAAACATGCCATGCCGGTTGTGCGGCCAGAGCAAGCATCCAACCTGTGGCCTCTATCTGAGGAGGGCCGTCGCTCCTGTCACGCTCTGGCGCAGGAGCTTGCTGGATGGGACCTCGCCACCGTCGTGTCCAGCGTCGAGCCGAAGGCACGGGAAACGGCGCAGATAATTGCCAATCTCTTGGGCGTGTCGTGGGAAGTAGCGCAAAGACTGCATGAAAACGACCGTACCGGCTTTCCCTTCCTGGATAGCGTCACCTGGAAGGCCGCGTTCTCCCGTTTCTTCGCCAATCCACAGGCACTGGTCATCGGCAGAGAGACCGCCGATCAGGCGTATCGCCGCTTTGCCGGGGCGGTGGAGCATGTCATACAAGAACACGCTGACCAAAACCTCGCCATCGTGACGCACGGTACCGTCATGAGCCTGTTTGTGGCGCGAGCGAATGGGCTAGAGCCCTTTGTGCTCTGGGAGCGGTTGGCCTGCCCCTCTTATATCGTGCTCTCTTGGCTCGACTATCGCATCATCAGGATTGCCGATAAGGAGAGCGGCCGAGGGTGAGGGCGAGAACCATCGCAAGCTGGGTCCCCCTTCCCTTGATGATCTTTGCTATTCTAAATCGGTACTTGCCCGCGTAGGTGGGCAGCAGGCCGCAGGCCCCCCAGCGGCAGGGTTTAGCCCAATAGTGTTGATTGCTCATTCAGCCGCTAGGCGCGAATACGCTCGTGAGCGCCTACCGGGTCCACGCCTGCAAATCTTGGGCCAACCACAACTTGACCGAGCGCCCTCCCCGGTCTATCCCGGTGCGGCGCGGATACCAGAGCAGCAACAAGGCGGCGCTCAGGCTCCTGTAGAGGCTGATCCGAAGGCTCTTCGCGTTGCGGCTAAGCAAATGATCGCAACGCAGAGGCTGCTTGACAAACTTAAAAGAAGCTCGCCAGCGCCCAGCGGCTCTTGGAGAGGGCCGCCAACTCCCAGAAGCGGTAGGGCCCGGCTTGGGTTTGGTCCGGACTAAGCGGCAGGTTGGTCACAAGCGGCAATGGCTTCCCCTGCTTGCTTGGCCCATCAAAGCCCTCCCCATGCACCAGGATAAGCCGCATCGGGCTGAGGCGCTGGTCAAAGTCAGCCTCTGCGTGCTTGCCCGAGCGGCCACGGGGGCTGGGGGGCAGACGCACTTGCTCGACTCAAAGCAGCCCAAAGGTCGGATCGGTGGGGGCCGGCAGCCCCTGCGGCGCCTGCCAGAGCCGGGCCAGCCCCTGCCAGGTCTGCTGGGGGTGCAGCGGGGTCAGGAAGAACCCGCCCGCCTCATGCATGCCCAGCAGATGCGCCTGCCCAGGCACCCCGCCGTCGAAGAGCTACAGGTCGCCGGGACGGGTCTTTGTTGGCAGCAGGCTGCCGCTAGCCCGATTGTCGCTGTGCTCGGTCTGCTGGCTACAGCGGTGCAGCAGGCGGGGCAGGCGCTCCTCTGGGAGTTCGATGACGCTCTTGACGGAGCGCTGGGCCGTGCCATTGCGCATCCCATAGCCGATGCCAAAGGCCAGCCGCTTGGCCGAGAGGGTCCCCTGCGTCGCGTCGCTCCGGCGTATCCGCAGGGCGTTGGCTTCTCCGGGGCGCATCTTGGGGGCGATCCGGGGGTAGAGCGTGTCGAATACAGCCTCAAAGTAGGCCGGGTTCAGGCGAGCCAACGCCCGAGTGACGCTGCTGTGATCGGCGGTGGTGCCCGTCTGTTGGGTGTAGGTCTGCTCCAGCCGCCGCTGGGTGGCCAGCGGATGGTTGACCAAGGCATTCAGAAGACAGACGAACACGACGTGCCCCGGCAGGCCAACGTAGGCATCCGGTTCCAGACCGAAGCGCACCGCCAGGTGTTGGAGTTGGTGGGCGGGCAGAACCGCCAGGAGTTCTTCCAGGGCAATCATGCCCAGATGCTATCCCAACGGCCCACTCTCGGCAAGCAAGCCAACGGCCAAGCAACAACTATGGGGTTTAGCCTACCGGGAGAGGGTTAGGCAAAAAAGGGGAGGACCAAAAGGCCCTCCCCGTGACTTTAGATGCTTGCCAATATCGTAAGGAAGCGTAATCAGTCGTTCGGGACGATGTCCTTGTCCGTCAGGACCTTGCCGCCGTTGAGGACGTCCTCCGCCTTGACCCGGTAGGTCACCTTGATCAGGCGCGGGGGCTGTCCGCCCGGCTTCCACTCCTCCGTGCTGCCTTCCGGACGTCTGCCGCCCTGCCGCCACGTCTCATCCTTGCCGTCCCACTTCGGCCCATCCCCCTGCTGTCCCTCGATCAGCTTGGTGCCCAGCAGTTCCGGGCGCTTATCGTAGTAGACGTAATTGGGATTGCGGTCGGTGAGACCTTCGCCGCTCCAGCCGAAGCGGTCTTGCAAGTGCGGCGAGGTCGTGCGCGGATTGTAGGAGAGGATGACCTTGAGGTAGGGCTTGCTGAAGCTATACATCTTGGCATCCCGGCTCATATCCATCTCGCGCTCGAATCGGGTCTTGCGCACCGAGACCGTATCCACCAGGATCGTCTGATCCAGGGGGATATTGAAGGCGTCGCGCGCATTGGAGACATCAATCGGCTTGTAGTCCTCGTCCTCAATGCGCACATCTACGCGCGCACCGTCGGCTACCGCGAACCGTCCCGAGACCTTGAACACCTTCGGGCGGGTGATTTCGACGTGCGGCTCGAAGCTGCCGTCCCACGGCCCCAGCGTTTTGCTGCCCGCCGCAGGCATCAGCACCGCCGGATAGGGCGTCGGGTTGGTATGGTCGTGGCCGCTGGTCTGATAGCGGTCCTGGTAGCGCTGCAGGGTTAGCTCGTAGTTATGCTTTTCCGCCGCGAGGAGCTGCTTGGTGCTGTAGTCCTTGGGGTTGCGCCCCAGCATCTCGTGCGCCCGCTGCATCGCCTTCTGCCAGGTAGCCAGCGCTTCGGGGATGCGGCCCTGCTTCTCGTAGGCGTGGGCCAGCGTGTGCCAGATGCGCAGCGGCGCGCCATAGGGATAGTCGTCGCTGTTTTTCGAGGGCTTGGTGGCCAGCGCCAGCTTGAAGGCATCCTCCGCCCCGTTAAAGTCCTTGACCTTATCGTAAAGCTGCCAGCCCTTCTCAAACTTGATGTCGGGGATGTTCATATTGTTTTGAATCCCCTCATCCAGAAGGCGCATGGCCGGCGGAATATAGCGGCGGTCGGAACGCTCCGACGAGTCAGTGAAGTTATAGGACAGGTGCCAGGCGCCGGTGACGTAGACGTTATCGGCGTGCGGGTCCAGCCAGGTGATCAGGCGGACCAGCGGCAGAATGGCGTCGTAGTCGCCGCTGTGGAAGAACTCATCGCAGCGCACCCACAGCAGGCCCGCCGCCGCCTCGCGGAAGCCCAGCATCGGCAGCAGCAGGAACTCATTGTTAAGCCCCATGCCAGCGGTAACCAGGCTCTTCTCGCCCTTGTGGTACTCCTCCGCCGTCGGGTCAATCGTCTTCTGCAAGAAGGGCACCACTATCAGCAGCAAGACCAGCATCAGCGGCAGCAGCATCTTGCGCCGCCGGATACTGTCCTGGGTATAGATTTTAGTTGTTGCCGCCATATGTTAGACCTCCCGGCGGTCAAAGATCAGAATAGCCAGAATGAGCAGAACCGCAGAGTAGATGAGGGCATAAGCAATGCTCTGCATCATAAAGGCGTTGGCGTTGGCGATCTCAATCTGGGGATGGATGATCGAGTTCTGAATGTTGAAGTTGCCGAAGTTAGGCAGCAGGTAGTGCACCAGCGTGCCTACGCCGCGCGCAATCGCGTTGCGGCTGGTGGTCAGCGAGTCGGTGACGCTGCTCAGGTTGCCGACCAGGAAGATGCCAAACGAGAGGAAGAAGTTGACTACCGGCGTGGCGAACGTCGAGAAGAAGATCGTCAGCGCCGCCAGCAGCAGCATCTGGAAGAAGGTCAGCATAATGCCCTTGAACATATCCGGCGGGACATGATGGCCGGGCGTCTGGAGCCAGAGCATCGCCAGAAATACGACGCCCATGGCCGCAATGTTGACGAAGACCGTGGCGAACCCGCCCAGGAACTTGCCCAGGACGAACTCATAGCGCTGCACCGGCTTGGAAAGCACGGTGTAGATCGTGCGCCGCTCGATCTCGATGGGGATCAGGTAGATGCAGGTGACAATGGTAATGAATAAACCGGCCAGCAGAATAGCGGCCAGCCCCAGGCTCTTCAACACTACCTGGCTGTCGCGGGGATTGAGGAAGCCGAACACCGGGCCGAGCGCGATCAGGAAAACGCCGATGATCAGGAAGATCCACATGACGCGCCGTCGCAGGGCCTCGCGAACGGTTTGATTGGCAATAGCTAATGCAACCATGACTTAAACACCATCCTCCTTGCGGACGGTCTCCACGAACACATCCTCCAGGGTACGCTTGTGCGGCACAATCGAAACGATTCGGCCTTTGACGCCGCGAACCAGGTCAATCACCGCCGTCGTCTTCTCGAAGTCGTCGGAGCTAAGGCGCAGCATGTCCGTGGGCACGCCGCCCAGCGCATCGTCGGCCTCGGTATGGTCGTAGATCGGCTCGACGACGGGCACGAGATCCTTGAGCTTCTGGAGCATGCCGTTGCCCAGTTCCCGCCCCTGCACGATGATCTCGGTGCGCTCGCCGGCCAGCAGGTCTTTGATCTTGCCGGTGCGCAGCAGCTTGCCGTTGTGGATGATGGCCACGCGGGAGCAGATCAGCTCGACGTCGGCCAGTTGGTGCGAGGAGAGAAAGACGGTCTTGCCTTCCTCCTTAAGGCTGGCGACGATATCGCGCAGTTCGGCGTGGGCGATGGGGTCCAGGCCGGAGGTCGGCTCATCGAGGAAGAGCAGCTTGGGGTCATTGATGAGCGCCTGGGCGATGCCGATGCGTTGGCGCATACCCTTAGAGTAGCCGCGCACGCTGCGCTTCCACGCCTCCGGCTGCAGGCGCACCTTCTCCAGCGCCAGCTGGACGCGGCGGCTTCGCTCCGGCTCGGGAATGCGGAACAGGCGGGCATAGAAGTCCAGCAGGTCCCAACCGGTCATCGAGTCATAGAAATAGGTTTCTTCCGGCAGATAGGCCAGCTCGCGCTTGACGTTGTTGTCGCCCATCGGCCGACCCAGGATGGTGGCGTCACCGGCTGTCGGGAAGATCAGCCCGAGCAGCATCTTAATCGTGGTGGTTTTGCCGGCGCCGTTGCGTCCCAGGAAGCCGAAGATTTCGCCCTCTTCGACGTCCAGGTTGAGATTGTTGACGGCAACAACCTCCTGCTTCTGCCAGACATCCACGTACTTTTTGGTGAGGCCGTGGATAGAGATCGCAGCAGCCATTAAATAGAGTCCTCCCTCCGTCCTTGGGACGGAAATACAGTGAGAATAGATGCAAGAGAGCAAACTCGGTTTCGTCGCATGGCTATTCGCGAAACCGAAACCGCGATGAGGCCGCGCTTGCCAGCGGCGTTACGAAGCGGGGCGTCCAGGCCCGGAGTCGGCGTTACCGAGGCATTTGAGGAAGATCCACCCCCGTCACGAAGACAGGCGCGGCACAGCCGCGTGCCAGATAGAGTTTGCCACGCCATCGGGTATTATACCAACGTGAGGGGCGTTTGTCAACTTGCAAGCATTGCCGGCTTAGCAAATATTGGCAGGCGTTGCCGCATCTTTCGCCGTCCGCTCGCATTGGCGCGAATTGGAGCCGCTCGTTTCTTGTACGTTTTTTGCGGGGCCATTTGTCACAGCCTGCACCCTTTTTTGCAATTTTCTGCCGGTGATTCCGGTCCAATTGCCGCTTGCCGTCTGACGGGCCAGTGTGCTATAATGGCGGAGCATACTACCCACTGCCGCGCCGCTGCGCGGAGGAGCCCGACGTCGTGAAACGCGCCCGGACGTCTGCCTGCCATCATTTTCTGCCTGCTCGTTCGTATCTTATCCTTGGCCTTCTTGCCCTCCTGGCGCTCGCCTGCGCTCTCGCTTCTTCGCGGGCGCACGCCGCCCCCTCTGCCGGCTATATAGCCGACTCGCCACTGGTGCGCGTGGGCCTGATGCGCTTTGCCGGGGCGACCGCCCTGACCCTGACGGCGGAGCCGGGCGCGCGTCTGCTGGGGCCGGAGGGAAGAGAGCGTGCGGCGGGCATGGGCCCCTGGACGATCACCGTCACCCAGGCCGGCGCGCGCGCCTCTGACGCGCAAGGGCAGGAACTCGGAACCGCGCCCGCCGGGGCCGTCTGGCGACTGCAAAGCGACGCCGCCGACACGGTGTTGGGCTTGGCCGCGCCGGGCCGGCCCCCGCGCCATTACCGGGGCAGCCTGGAGGTCCGCGTAGCCGCAGGACGCCTGCGGGTCGTCAACGAGGTTCCCCTGGAGACCTACCTGCGCGGAGTCGTGGGCAGCGAGATGGGCGGCGGTGCGCCCCTCGAAGCGCTTAAAGCGCAGGCGGTCGCCTCCCGCACCTATGCGCTGCGCAGCCTGGGCCAGTGGGCCTCCGAAGGCTATGACCTGCGCGACAGCACCGATTCGCAGGTCTACGGCGGCGTCGAGGCCGAGCAGCCCGACTGCGACCGCGCCATCCGTGAGACCTCCGGCCTGATCCTGACGGTGGACAACCAGCCCATCGTTGCCGCCTTCTGCGCCGACTGCGGCGGCGTGACCGCGCCCGGCCCCACCCCCGAGGCGTGCCCGCGATCCGTCGTGGATGCCGACGCCCATGTCGGCTCGCGTTCGCGCTACCATACCTGGACTCTGCGCTATACGCCCCAGCGCCTCGCGGCCCTCCTGGGCCGCCAGCCCGCCCTGCGCGCGCCGGGCACGCTTTCGGCGGTGGAGGTCGCGGAAACCGACGTTTCCGGGCGTGTGCGCCGCCTGCGCCTTACCTGGCGGCAGCCGCCCAAGCCCCCCGCCGTACCGCTTCCCGACACGCCGGAAGACATCCCCGACCGCCCTCAGGATGGGGAAGCAGCTTCCCTAGAGGCCCCGCAGCGGACGCCTGCGCCGGATAAGAATGCCGGGGCCGATACGCCGCCGACGCCAGCCCCCTCCTCCAGCAAGAGCCAGAAACGCGCGCCCGCACCTCGGCAAGCGCCTCCCGCCCCGCCGCCCGTGGTGCGCGAGATCACCGGCAATCTTCTGCGGAAGCTGCTTGGCGTGGATACCCTGCGCAGCACGCTGTTCACCGTGCATCGGGCGCCCGGCGGCGCGTTCGTTTTTGAGGGGCACGGCTGGGGACACGGGCGCGGGATGTGCCAGGCGGGGGCGATGGCGATGGCGGCAGGCCCATCGGCCAGCGATTTCCAGGCCATCTTGCGGCGCTACTATGCTGGAGCCGATCTGACGCATCTGCGCTACCGGGAAGCCGAGGACGAGGAGAGCGTCGGAGAGGGGCACGGCGAGGAGGCTGCGCATGGCCGCTAATCCCGACTTTACGGAAGCCGTTCTTGAGGCGCTGCGGCGGCGCGGGCGCACCGTCGTGCGCGTGCAGGGCCGCAGCATGTACCCTACCCTCCGCAACGGCACGCGCGTGGAGGTCCAGCCGGTCGCCTACGACGAGCTGGCCGTCGGCGATCTGGTGGTCTTTTATGACGGGCGCGGCATCGTCTGCCATCGCCTGATCCGCAAGGCGCACCGCCTCTGCTACCTCAAGGGCGATACCAACCTCTGGGCCGACCCCCCGGTCGTCTGGTCCCAGGTCTTGGGCCGCGTCACCCGCCTCATAGACCCTCAGTTCCGCATCCGCTCCCTGGATACGCCCCGCCAGCGTTGCCTCGCCGCCTTGTTAGCCCGCTTCTCCTACCCCTACGCCCTCTATTTCCACCTGCTGCGTCTGCTGGGCCGCTGCCGCTGGTGGTCCCGGGGCATCGAGTGGCGGGAGTGGCCCCATTCATAGCCGCCCTGTGAACTATTGCACATCGGCGCGGCAGGAGTCCGGCCTTGCCACCATAGAAATAGAGCTCCATGAAACGCCCGCAAGGTCTGAAGCTATTTCTGGCCCATCCCTCTCTGCACCGACTCGTCACTGGCGCCCTGATCGGCCTGGCGATGGGGCTGCTCGCGGCCGCCCTCAGCCAGACCGCCTATTTTCAGCAGGTGGAGAAATACACGCTGGACTGGCGTTTCAAGCTGCGGGGCAGGCGGACGTCCCGGGCCCGCGTCGTCGTAGTCGCTATTGATGACGTCTCTTCCGATCTCCATTCCGATGTCGCCATGAAGGACTGGGGGCCTTATGTCGCCCGCGCCATAGACGCGCTGAGCCGCCTGCACGCGGCGGCCATCGGCATAGATATGCAGTTGGACGTGCCGAGTCAGGGCATTACGGAGTGGTCGCGCGCCATCCTTCAGGCACAGGGCCGCGTGGTGCTTCCGGAATACTTCTATAGCGACGACGAGGGCCATCTGCATCTCGTACGGGGGCTGGATGCCCTCAACACGGCGGCGGAAGCCGCCGCGCCCGGCGAGGGGGTGGGCGTGGCCAACTCCTATGCCGATGAAGACGGCATCTTGCGCGAATTCGCTCCGCTCCAGGGCGACCCCGGCCAGCCGCGCCCCGCCTTTTCGCTGCTGCTGGCCCGCCGCGTTCGGCCACAGGTGCCCACCCATCCATTCGTGATCAATTATCTGGGCTATCCGGACACCGTTCCCCATCTCTCCTTCCGGCGTATTGAGGCGCTCTGGCAGGCGCTACAGTCGGGTGCGCAGCCGGGAGAGGCCACCCGACGCCAACTGGCGGCGATCCGCCAACAGATCGCGGGCGCAATTGTCATCCTCGGCTATACGGACCGCAGGTTTGCCAAAGATTTCCACCAGACGCCCCTGGGCCGTATGGAGGGCGCCGAGGCGCAGGCCAACATCATCGCTACCCTGCTGGACGGGCGCCCCATCCAGAATCTGGCCGCAGATGGGCGCGTTGCCTGGGGCCTGCTGCTTCTCGGGACGGCGCTGGGCGTCCTGGTGACGACGGCGGGGCCCGTGCGGGCGGCGCTGTGCGGCCTGCTGCTGCTGGAAGCGTGGTTGGGCGGGACGTGGTGGGCCTTTCTGGCCCATGATCGCTGGATTCCGGTGATCCAGCCGACGCTGACGGTGCCGCTGGCCTTCGGCGCGGCGCTGCTCTGGCGGCAGATGGTCTCCGAGCGCGAGATGGGGCCACTGCGGCAGTACGTCGGCCCGATTGTGCTGAGCGAAATCCGCCGCAACCCGCGCGCCCTGGAAGCGGACGGCCGCAGCTACGATATCACGGTGCTATTTGCCGATATTCGCGCCTTCACGGCCTGGTCGCAGGAGAAATC
>DASRGZ010000040.1:0-66506 GCA_035650735.1 Chthonomonadaceae bacterium | reverse complement strand
CGGCCTGACCTTTGCCAGCGGCCTGCGCCATATCGTCCGGCAAGACCCGGATATCATCATGGTCGGCGAGATCCGCGACACAGAGACCGTCGAGATCGCTATCCATGCCGCGCTGACCGGCCACCTGGTCTTTTCCACGCTGCACACCAACGACGCGGCGGGCGCCGTCAGCCGCCTGCTGGATATGGGCGCGGAGCCCTATCTGGTGGCCTCGTCGCTGATCGGCACGGTGGCGCAGCGGCTCGTGCGCGTCAACTGCCCGCGCTGCCGCGCGCCCTACGAGGAGAAGCCGGAGGTGCTGCGCGATATCGGGATCGATCCGGAGTTGGCGCGGTGCCGGCCCCTGATGCGCGGCAAAGGCTGCCCGGAGTGCCGGGGCGTCGGCTTCCGTGGCCGGACGGGCATCTACGAGATGCTTATCGTGGACGAAGCCATCCGCCGCATGATCGTCGAGCGTCAGCCCGCCGCCGTCATCAAGCAGTACGCCCAGCAGAATCAGGACATGGTCAGTATGCTCCAGGATGGGCGCGAGAAGGTGCTGCAAGGGCTGACGACTATCCAGGAAGTGCTGCGCGTCTGTCAGCGCGAGAACTTCGACCTCTAGAGGAACATGCCTGAGTTTACCTACGAAGCGCTGGATCGCTCCGGCAAACCCGCCACCGGCACCATTACGGCCCGCGACACGGCGGAGGCCGCCGTCAAGGTGCGCGCGCTCGGCATCTATCCGACCCGCATCCTCAACGGCAAGACGGCTTCCAATGGGCCGGCGGCGGCAGCAGCGGCCCGCAACGGCAGCGCGCGCGCCAACGGCAGGGACGGCGCGGCGGCCCCGGCCCTGACGCGCCCGCCAGCAGAGCGGACGGAGGGCAGGGCGGCGTCGGGCGGCAGGGGCAAAAAGGTCACCCGGCTTCATGTGCTGCTCTTTACCCGCGAGATGGCCGACCTGCTGGATGCGGGGCTGCCGATGGATCGCGCCTTCTCCGTTCTGATCGAGCAGACCGACAGTGAGCCGGTGCGCGCCATGCTCACGGCCATGCAGGGCGACATCCGCGCCGGGCAGCCGCTCTCGGCGGCGTTGGCAAAATTTCCGCGCGAGTTTCCCCAACTCTTCGTCAACATGGTGCGCGCCGGAGAGGTCTCCGGCCAGTTGGCGGACGTGATGCTCCGGCTGGCGACGTTTATGGAGAAGGAGCAGGTGCGCCGCAGCCAGATAATGGCCGCGCTCACCTATCCGATGGTGCTTATCTGCGTGGCGGTGCTGGCGGTGACGTGCCTGTTGATCTTCGTCATTCCCCGGCTGGCCAGCGTGTTCAGCGAATTGGGATCGACGCTGCCCCTGCCAACGCGGATACTGCTGGGCCTCGCGGGCTTTCTGACCCACTGGGGATGGGCGCTTCTGCTCGGCCTGGCGGCGGCCTACTACGGGTTTCGAGCCTGGATCGCCACGGACGCCGGACGCCGCGCTTTCGACGGGTTCCGGCTGCGCGCGCCGCTCTTTGGCACGCTGATGCAGAAGATCGTGGCCGCCCGGCTGGTACGAACGCTGGGCACGCTGCTTGGCGGCGGCGTGCCCATCCTGGAGGCGATGGAGATTTCTGCCTCAGCGGTCGGCAACCGGGTCGCCACCGAGGCGATCCTGGCGGCGCGCGGCGGGGTGCGGCAGGGCGAAACGCTCCACGAGGCGATGGAGCGCGCCGGCGAGTTCCTGCCCGTCGTCAAGCACATGACGGCGGTGGGGGAAGAGACCGGACGCCTGCCGCACATGCTGATTCGCACGGCGGATACGCTGGATTTTGAGGTGGATACGGCCATGCGACGCTTGACCAGCCTGGTCGAACCGGTGGTCGTCCTGCTGATGGGCGGGTTCGTGGCGTTTGTGGTGATGTCGATCCTGCTGCCCATCTTCCAGGCCAGCACCATCGTCAAATAGACCTGCGGGAGAGGGGAGACCCGGCTTTTCTCGACGACGGGCGGTTGGCAAGCGGCAGGGTTCAGCCTGCCGCGACGGGAGGTTAGGTAAGTCTCTGGTACGGGCAGAATGGAACTGTTATCTCTATTGTAAGGAGAAGGCAAGGTGAGAGAACGCATGCTAAGGCGGCGCGCACGCGGCTTTACGCTGATAGAGTTGATCGTGGTCATCATCATTCTGGCGGTGCTGGCGGCGGTCGTCATTCCCAACGTCATTCATCGCACCGACGATGCGCGCGTCTCCAGCGCCATCGCTACCATTCAATCCTTTGATACGGCGCTGGATCTCTATCGAGCCGATACGGGCCAGTACCCGACCGTTGAGCAGGGATTGAACGTGCTCATCACCAACCCCGGCGTCCCCAAATGGAACGGGCCGTACCTGAAAAACCAGTCTTCCATTCCGCTCGATCCCTGGAACCATCCCTATGTCTACCGGCAACCGGGCAGCGATGGCCGCGAATATGAGATCAGCTCTACCGGCCCGGACGGACAGCCCGGCACGAATGACGACATCCAGAGCTGGAACCTGCAAAAGAAGTAGGCCCCTGCCATGTCCCGTCCTCTGCCGCGCGGCTTCACGCTGATCGAGCTGCTCATGGTCATCATCATCATCGCCGTCATGAGCAGCCTTCTTGTGCCCGCCTATGGCCGGTTCTGGGATCGGACGCGCTTTGAGGGCGGGGTCGCCGCCGTGCGCGACCTGCTGACCTACGCCCGCGAGCAGGCCATTGCCAACGACACGACGGCCACCGTGACCTTCGACCCGCAGCAGGGAGCGCTGGCGGTCACGGTAGCGCCGCCTCCGCCGCCGACCGATCAGCCGGTCGCCCTGGGCGGGGCAGGCGCGCTAGATGCGGTCGCGGCGGCTCCCTCCGCTCCTGCGCCGCGCGGCCTGGCGCTGCGAGAAGAGCTTGCCATTGCGCGCCTTGTGACGGGGGAAGGCACGAATGGCATGGCCCTGCACTTTCACGGCGACGGCAGCAACGAGGGCGCGGTGGTGACGGTTGTCAGCCAGTCAGGCTACATGGCGAACGTCGTCGTGGCACCCAGCACGGGGCGCGTTACGGTGGATGACAGCGCCGCCGGAGAAGCGCCATGAGGAGATCAAAGCGCGGTTTCACGCTCATCGAGATGATCGTCGCCACGCTGCTGCTGGCTATCGGGGTGGTCGGCGCGCTAACCGCTATTTCCACGGCAACGCGCGCCTCCGGCATGGCCGAGCAGATCCAGACGGCGGCGCTCCTGGCCCGGCGCAGGCTGACCGAGGTGGAGTTGCAGCCGGAGGCGCTGGTTGGCGGGGAGCAGCAGGGCAACTTCGGCGCGGAGTATCCCGGCTACCTCTGGCGGCAAAGCGTGGAGACTACCGGATATCCCGACCTGTTCAAGGTGACGCTCACCCTCCGCTGGGGGCCGGTGGGCCATCCCTACGAGCGCGTCTACACCACGTTCCTGCGTAAGCCACAGGAGCAGCAACCATGAGGATACGCCGGAGGGGGAAAGAGCGGCCTGGCTTTACTCTGCTGGAGGTGATCGTCGCGCTGGTCATCTTCGGCGTTATCAGCTTTGCCACCGGCCTGGCGCTCTCGGTGGCCCTGCGGGCGCATACTGCCTCCACGCAGCGCCAGGAGGATCAGGAGGAAGCGAGCGCCCTCTTTGCCACGCTGAGCCGCGACCTGACCGCCGCTTACGGCTCCCTGAACGACCCGGACTCCGTGTTTATCGCGGGCGGAGGGCAGGGGCCGCGCGCCGCCGGAGGCAGCCTGCTCCTGCTAACGACACTTTCGCACCGCATTGAGGCCGAGGCGAATCCGGCAGGCGGCGCGCAGGACGAATCGGCGGCGCTGCCGCAATCCGATTGCGCGCTGGTACGCTACGACCTGGATGCCAACACGGGCACGCTGCTGCGCGTGGAGAACGCTGTGCCCAATCCGCAGGTTGTGATGCAAGCGACTCCCTCTCCGACCAATATCCTATCGCGGCGGGTGCTGGCGCTGAACCTGCGCTTCTGGGATGCCAACGCCCGCGCCTGGCGCAGCGACTGGGATTTTGAACAGCCGAATCAGGCGGCAGGCCAGCCGACAACGCAGGGCAGCGCACCGAGCGGACAGGAGGATGCGAACGGCACCGCGCCCTCCGGCGGGACAGGGCAGGCTGACAGCGGCACGGGCGACAGCGCCCTGCCCGGCGCGGTGGAGGTGTCGCTGGCGCTGCGCCGGACGGACGGCACGCCCGCAACCTATACAACCCTGATACCGATTGCCGCGCCGCAGCCCATGCCGCACATCACGGCACCAGCCGCCAATACCGGCGCACCGGCCAATCCCAACACGACGGCCCCTCCCGGCGGCTAAACAAGACGATGCACGCAAGAGGCTCCATAAACAGGTATTCATCCACTCGCATGAGAACGCCTCTCCCCTCTCCTTCTAAAGGAGAGGGGCCGGGGGTGAGGTCTCTCCCCTCCCCTGTCCTTGGGGATAGCCAGGCGGCGGGCTGTCGCAAGGCAGAGCCGTGTCGCAAGGTGTCGCAAGGCGGAGGCAGGGGCCGTAACCCTGCCGACCCTGGCAGTCCATTGCAGGCCCGCCCCTGGCAGTCCGTTGAGCGCCGACCCTGGCAGTGGGTGGCCGCAGGACGGGATGGGGGCCTGTTTTCACGGCAGTATGGTGACAACAGGGCCACTGGTGGGATACGGCGAGGGCAGGCGCTCGTGCCAGTGGTCTTCGTCGTGCTGATTTTGACTGCGGTGGCCGTGACTTTTGCGACCTCGGCGCGGCGCGAGGTACGGGCGGCGGCCCGCGAGAGCGCGCAGGTAGAGCGCTTCTATGCCGCGCGCGGCGCGCTCAACTACGCCCTGAGCGCCCTGGCGCAGACCAGCAACAACGGCGCCACCTACGGTGTCATCCCCCCGGTGGCGGATACCGACGCCAACGGCTGGATGCCGGTCGGGGATGCCTGGGTCAAGATCGAGGCCGTAGATACCGCCGGGCTGATCAACCTGAATACGGCGGACGAGGCGACGCTCAGGCGTCTGCCGACCCTGAGTGACCAGGAGGACCTGATAACCGCCATCCTGGATTGGCGCCATTCGAGTGATCAATCCTCCGCCAGCGGCGGCGCGTCGGATTACTATCAATCGCTGCCCACGCCCTACAGCGCCAAAGGGGCGCCGTTCGATACGGTGGAGGAACTGCTGCTTGTGCGGGGCATGACGCCCGCGCTGCTCTATAACGCTCCCTCCGGCAACCCGACATCGGCAGCGCCGGGCCAGGCGGCGCAGGCGAACGGGGGCGCGATGCCGGGCGGTTATGAGGATGGAACCACGCGGCAGGCCCCACAGCCGAACGGCCCTCATCAGCCCGGCCTACCCGGCTCCCCGCCCAATCCGCCGGGGAACGGCCCGCCGAACCCTAACAATCCGCCGCCGTCGGGCGGAAACAGCGATTTTGACGACATCTTCGCCAACAGCACGTTCCCGCTGGCCGAGTTGCTGACGACCTACGCCCGCGAGCGCAACGTCGCCTCCGACGGCTCGCCGCGCGTCAACATCAATACCGCCAGCGCCCAGGATCTTCAGCAGAAGCTCGGGCTACCCGCGCAGCTGGCCCGCCGCCTGATAGACTACCGCAACGGCGGTACGGGCGGCTTCGGAGGCCAACCCCAGCCCGGTGGAGGGCCGCCTCCCAGCCAGGGCAATGGAGCGCCCAGCGGCCCGCCGCCTGGTAACGTCCCGGGCAACGGTAGGCCGGGATTGGGCGGGAACGGCAACAGGCCGGGGCTACAGATGGAGTCCGGGGGCTTGCTGGGCCGACCGCGCCGGGGCGTCACCCGGCAGCTAGGATTGGGCGGCGGTCCCAATTCTGGCGGAAATAGCCCGCCGGCGGGCAACAATGCGGGCAGCGGTGGGCCGGGATCGGGCGGCAATACCCCCGGCGGGAACGGCGGCGCTCCCGGCGGCAATAGCCCGGGCAGCAGCAGTAGCGGCGGTGGGCAGAGCCAGGCGTTCCGCACCATCGCCGACCTGCTGGAGGTACGGGGCTTTACCCGGACGGTGATGGCCGATATCGCCGACCGCATCACCACCGAGGACACAACCTACCGGGAAAACGTCGTCAACATCAACACCGCCCCGCCCGAAGTGCTGGCGACGGTGCCGGGCATGGACCGCGCGCTGCTGGACGCCATCCTGAGCTACCGACAGGGCGGGCAGGCGTTTCAGTCGCTGGGCGATCTCTTTCAGTTGCAAAACATCACGCGCGAGCAGTATGAAGCCGTGATCGGGCATCTCTGCACGAAATCTTCCGTCTATAGGGTGCATATCAAGGTGCGCGTGCCGGGTCAGCCAGGCGTATATGCGGTCTCGGCGCTGGCGGAGCTGACGGAGAACGGGCCGCGCGTGCTGCAATGGCGGGAAGTCCCGCGCTATCCGGGATGGTCATCCTGGACCTCCCCACCGCAGCTACCGACTCCGACCTCGGGCGGCAGCACCGAAGCGGCCCCCGATAGCGATGATACGGGGCCATAACAGGAGGACAGTTTGGGGCTAAGACCGCCCGCGCGCCGCGCGGGCACGACGGCACATACCACCGCCATAGACCTGGGCGCGGCTGCCGTGCGCGTGGTCGAACTGGAAGGCTTAGGGGGAAAGGAAGGCATGCGCGTCCTGCGGCGCGGGACGGCGCCCCTGCCGCCCCACGCCTGGAGTAATCTCGCCGCCCACCATGATGCCTTTGCTGAGGCCCTGCGCGTCGCGCTCTCCGGCGCCGGAATCGCGAGCAAGACGGTCGTGGCCTGCCTGCCGCGCCGCCTGGTGACGCTGCGATTCGCGCAGTTGCCCGCCGGAACCCCCGAGCAGATGCGGGGCATGGTGGATTTTGAGGCCCAGCAGTACATTCCCTTTCCCCGCGATGAGGTTGTGCTGGATTATCACGTCCTGGCCGAGCCGGCGGCGGGCCTGGCCGCGGCCGAAGGCGATAACCTGGAGACGGTGCTGATCGCGGCGGCGCGGCGCACGCTGATCACGGAAGTCCTGGCCATCTTCGACCGGGCCGGGCTGGAACTGTGCCGCCTATCGGTCTCGGCCCTGGCACTGGCGGAAAATATCCGCGATGCCCTGGAGCCGACCGCGCTCATTGACCTCAAGCCCGGCGAGATGGATGCCGTCGTCGTGGCGAATGGGCGGCTGCTGTTCACCCGCGCCGCCGCGTTTGCGCTGGCCGGCAGAGATGCGGAGTCCGTGCGCGTGCGCATGGCCGAAGAGGTCGTGCGCTCTTTCACCGCCTACCAGAACGAGTTCCGGCACCACCCGCTGGTGCATGTCTATCTGAGCGGCGTGAGCGCGGTAGGGCCGGAGGCGGAGGCCCTGCAGCGCGCCCTGAGCGAGATGCTGGAGATGCCGGTGGCGCGGTTCCAGAGTCGCCTCCTGCCGCCCGGCGATCCTGATGCGCCGGCCTACGCCACGGCCATCGGCATGGCCCTGCAGGGCGCCGGGGTCGGCCTGGCGCCGATCAACCTGGTGCCGGACGAGCGTGCCGAGCGCCGGGCGCTGGAGCGGCGGCGCAAAGCGCGGATTGCCGTGGGCCTCGCGGCTGTAGGGCTGCTTGCCGTCTTTGGCATTATGTTCTCGCGCTCCCTGGCGGCGCAGAGAGAGCTTAAGGAAAGAACACAGACGGCCAACGCGAAGCTGAGCGATGTCCAGGCGCGGCTGGACGCGCGACAGAGATCCTACAACCGCTTGCAGGCGCAGGAGGCGGCGCTGGCCTCCGCCCTGGATCGCAACCACCCGACGGTGGATGTGCTGGCGGCGGTCAACATGGCGCTGCCCAAATCCACCGACATCTGGCTGACGCAGTTTGAGTTTGATCGCGGCGGGCTGCTCACCCTGCGCGGCAACACCCGCTCCGCCCTGGCAGCCACCGACCTCGTGATTCGCCTCCAGCAGTCCGGCGCCTTCTCGGAGGTACGGATCGGATATCTGGGCGACGCGCAGGAAGAGAAAACGCCAGCCAGCCGTCCGACGACGAAAGCGCCCGGTGAGAGCGCGACGGGGTCGCCTGCCTCCGCGGCTACAACGACGCTGCCCGGCATGCCTGGCGCTCCCGCGCCGCCCGGCATCCATCCGGGGACGCCCGCGGGAACGCCTGCGGGGACGCCTGTGCCCGGCAGCCCACCTCCCAATGCGGCGCCTGCCAGCCCGCCGCCGGGAACGCTGCCCAACGCCGCTCCGGCAGGGCCGGGGTCGCCAGGTCCGGCACCCGGAGGCCCGGCTCTTCAGGCCAGAGGGCATTCGGCGCCAGAAACGCGCGGCCCCACGCTAGGTGGCAAGCCTCCGGCGCCGCACGTCAAGAAGTCCGCTCCGGCGCCCAAGAAGGGAACGGTCCCGGCGCGGCCTCCCCTGACCAGCTTTGTTATCACCTGCCGCCTCAACCCCGGCGCGCCCAGCCTCCTGACCGGAGCGCCCGCGCCCACAGGCGAAAAACCGACAGAGAGCGCGCTGGCGCAGACGGGCAAGCGCACAGCAGCCGTTCCGGGAGCAAACCATGCGCCGTCTCCATAAGCGAGAGCAGGTCTTGATCGTTTTGTGTTCGGTGGTGGTGGGCGCGGCGGTCTGGCTGCAGCTCCATCCGCCCCCGACGCCCGCCGGGCAGAGCGCGCTGTTGCCGCCCGCCCGGGCCGAGCAGGCGTATCGGGCCGCGCTGCGCCAGATCGCGCAGCTAAGCGACGACCAGGCTGCCCTGGAGCCTCGAATCGCGCGCCAGGCCTACGACCTGCCGCCGGATTCGCTGGTGCCGCGTCTTATCCGCGACCTGAACCGCCTGGCCGACCGGGCGGGCGTTCACCTGCGCGAGATCAAGCCCCTGCGCCCGCATGATCTTGCGACAGCCTCCGGCACCCAGGTGCCGCTGGAGGTGCGCTTTACCGCGCCGTTCCAGCCCAACGTCATGAAGTTCCTCTACTTTGTCGAAGACCCGGCCGGCAAGATGACCGTGGACAAGCTCGCCCTGACCTCGACGGATCAGAAATTGAAGACGGTGGATGTCTCCGCCGAGATCGCGGCGTTCACAACCTGGACCGCAGGAGCGGCTGCCGGCGCAGAAGGAGGGCAGAAGAGTGCTGCAAATACAGTGGATTAAAGCGCAGAGGGCACTGCGCCCAGGCAAAACCTTCCCGGTAGGAGGCGCGGCGCTGGTCGTTGGCGTCACGGCGCTCATCCTGGTCGGCGTGGCACGGCCCAACGGCGCGCAGAACCGCCCGGCGTCCGCGGCCCCAGCCAACAAGGGCGCCACGGCGCAGAACGCGGAAAGCAGCGCCGGGCTAACTGTAGAGCCTTCCCCCGCGCCGCCCTCCCGGCGGCCTCTCTCCTTCTATACCGGCGAGGTACGCAGCAGCCTGTTCAGCGCGCCGCAGCCGCCTCCGCCGCCCAAACCGAAGCCGGTTCACATCAGGAAGCGCCCGGCCCCGCCGCCTCCGCCGCCCGCCCCTATGGTTCCCGTCGCGCCGATCAATCCGTTCGCGGACTGGGCCTATACGGGAACGGTCCATATCGGCGATACCCTGATGGCGCTGCTGGAGAACCCCAAGACCAAAGAGGGCCACTACGTTCAGGTCGGCGAGAGCTTCCTCGGCGCGCAGGTGTCCAACATCACCGATCAGGAGGTGACTCTGATGGCCGGCGGCAACACGACCCGTCTGGCCAAATCCGACCGGATTACCGTCACGCCCCTGGATAAGAGCGCGGACTTTCTGAATAGCGGCGGCCAGCCCGGCCAGCCGGGGCAGCCGGGAGGACAACCCGGAGGCCAGCCCGGAACGCCGCCCCCGCCAGGGGGTCCTCCACCCGCCAATGCGCCGGCACCCAATGGACCGGTAACGCTCTCCAACGGCCGCGTGCTCAACGCCAGACAGGCCCAGCGCCGGGAGCGCATCCTGGATAGGACTTTTAACCGTTAGCACGAGGGGTGTGGGCCTTAGGGGAAATAGGAAGGAAAGCATGGGGAAACGATTCAAATATGCCGCGCCGTCCTGGAGACGGGACTTCTGGACCAGGGCCGGGCTTGCTGCCTTGACGGCCAGCCTGATCCTTCCGCTTACGGGCACGGCCGCGCAGGAGGCACAGCCGTCGCGCGCGCCGCGCAAGGGGACGCGCGCCGCGCAGAGCAAAGGCAAGAAAACATCCAAAAAGCGGAATGGGCCGACACTGCGCGTCGTGCCCATGTCCCGGCAGCAGGCCGCGCCGCCCGGTGGAAAACCGGCGCTGCCGCCCATGCCTGCCGGCGCGCAGCCGGTCGCCGCCGCGCCGAACCCCGCCGGCGGAGGCGGCGTCGCCCCGATGGCGGCGGGCGCGATCTTCTCCTTTGACTTTCATGGCTCCGATATTGACAACGTCTTGCAGTTCTATGCGCGCGTCTCCAACCTGACGGTCACCAAAGATCCGGCCCTGACCGGCCAGGTCACCATCATCAATCCCAAGCAGGTGACGCTGGACGAGGCGTTCAAGATTTTGCAGTCGGTGCTATTCGTGCGCGGCTTTACCGCCATTCAGGACGGGATGGTGCTGCGTATCGTGCCGCTGGACCGGGCTGTGGGCAGTACGCCGTTGGTCAATCCGGATGTCAAGCCGGGCACGATTGATGCGCGCGATCAGGTGATGACCCAGGTGATCCCCCTGGAGAACGTGGACGCTGAGGCGCTGTCCAAAGAGCTGATGCCGCTCATCAACAAGGGTGCCAGCCTAATCGGCAGCGCCGGCTCCAACGCCCTGATCGTCACCGACACGGCCAGCAACGTCCAGCGTTTTATCAAGCTGGTGGATGCCCTGGACAAAACCTCCAACCGGACGGAGATGCGCATCTATCCGCTCCGACACGCCGAGGCCACCGTCGTCGCCGACATCATCACCAACATCTACAAGCAGACCACCACGCGCGGCCGTGGCGCCCCGCCGCAGCCCGGCCAGCCCCAGCCCCCTCCGCCGCAGCCGGGCCAGCCCGCGCCGATGGGCAGCGGACGGCCTGCCGTGGTGGCCGTAGCGGATGCCCGCACCAACTCCGTCATCGTCGTCGCCTCGCCGGATAACCAGGACGAGATCTCCCGCAAGATCATCCAGGCGCTCGATGGCGACGAGGCCAACACGCTCCAGACCAAAACCCGCAAGATTAAGTATGCCGATGCCGTGACCGTGGCCAACCTCATCAATAGCGTGCTGACCAATATGCATGTCGGTGGGTCGGCCAATCCGAACCCGGCCGGCGCCTCGTTTCAGGCGCGCGCCTTCGGCGGCTTCGGCGGGGAGCAGCCCCAGACGCAGACGGTAACCAGTGCCGATCCCTTCGGCAAGGTCGTCGCCGACCCGCGCACCAACACTCTGCTGCTCACGGCCTCGGCAGAGCGGATGCCCGAAATCGAGCAGTTGATTGACCAGTTGGACGTGGATGTGCCGGTGGAACCGACCACCTTCGTCATTCCGCTCAAGAACGCCCAGGCCGACGACGTGGCCTATGCGCTAAGCCAGGCGTTCAACACGGCGCAAAATAACTTCAATCCCTTCGGTGGCTTCTTCTTCTTTGGAGGTGGCGGCCAGGGGAACCGGGGAGGCCGCCGCCAGCGCATCCAGCGGCGTCTGGGCAGCCAGAACAACAACAATCCCTTCCGATCCGCGACGCGACCCGATGGGAGGGCCGCGCCGCCCCCGAGCGCAGCCCAGGCGTCCGGAGGAGTGCCGCCCGGAGATGTCTCTCCGCCCGATAGCGAGGGGGACGATCCGCGCGATGGCCAGGAGAAGGAGCGCACGCGCCAATACTACGATTACGGCTTCGGGCGGCGGCGCGGCATCGGGCAGGGCGGCGGGCCGCAGTATGGACGGGGACGCACCGGCACCTACTCCAACCTGTTGCAGTTACAGAACAACGTCTTCGTCACCGCGTCTCCCGGCGGCGACAGCCTCATCGTCACCACAACCCCGGACAACTATCAGGCCGTCAAAGAGATCATCGAGGCGCTGGACGTGGTGCCGCGCCAGGTCATGATCGAGGCCATTATCGCCGAAGTGACCCTGGATTCGGACCAGAGAACCGGGCTGGCGCTGAGCGGCAAGTTCTTCCGGCTCTTCAGCGGCAACAATAACGCCCAGGGAGCTATCAATCTGCCGGCGCAGGGATTCAGCCCGACCTTCGATCCGCTGGCGACCGGCGGGCAGTTCGTCCTGCATGGCGCCAACTATGACGCGCTGATCCAGGCGCTCACCTCGGATAGCAAGGTTAAAGTCCTCTCCACGCCGCGCATCTTTACCGGCAATAACCAGGAAGCCGAAATTGACATCACGACCAATATTCCCTACGTGCAGGGCCAGAATGCCAACGGCTTCATCAATACGACGGTCAGCAACGAACTTGACTTCCTGAACGTCGGCATCATCCTCAACGTCATTCCCCGCATCACCCGAGAGGGCCTGGTGACGATTGAGGTGCAGCAGGAGGCCAGCGATCTGCTCCGCTTCGACATTCTGGGCACGGGCGTCAGCGCGATCCGCGCCCCGGTGGTTGATGACCGCTACACCGATACGGCGGTCACGGTCCAGGATGGCGACACCATCGTCATCGGCGGCCTGATTCGCGACAGCGACTCGCTCAACGTCACCAAAATCCCGATCCTGTCGGAGATACCGTTGATCGGCCAGTTCTTCCGCTCCCGCCAGAAGGTGCGCAACAAAACGGAGCTGATGATCTTTATCACGCCCCATGTCATTAATAGCGCCGCGGAGGCGCGCGAGATGACCCGCAAGCAGGGGGCCAGCATCATCAAGCAGTTGCCCGACCTGCCCAAGCAGCAGCCCAACCTGGATCCAAAGCGCAACCTCAAGCCCGCGGAGACCGACCAGAAGCAGCCAGGGCCGGAGAAATCCGAAGCGCCCAGTTCTTCGAAGAGCGGCAGCCCGCCGCCATCGCCAGGCCGGTAAATCATCACATGGCAGCCCAGTCCTTTAGGGGTGGGCTGCCGATGGCAAGCCCGCTCAAGCGGGCTCTCATAGGTGGGTTTGCCTCTTTCAGGGGCTACCAGAAGGGAGAGCCCCCTTCCGGGGGCTTGCCGCCCACAGCCCAGTCCTTTAGGGCCGGGCAGAGACAACTTCCAGTGCACGTTCCATTACCTCATCCCGTCCTGCTGCGACGCCGCGAAGGGTGCGCGTAACAGGGATCGTGGGCAGGAGGCCTATGCCATGATGCGGTGAGCCGTCGTGTTTGAGAACGCGATAGCACGTCCAGTAGAGACGATAGCCCCCGATGATCTCTTCGATTTCGTTGAGCGCCCCATTTGTTCCTGCCGTAGGCGCGCCGACGATCTCGCCCAGATGATAATGCTCGACGAACGCTAGATAGGTCTCGGCCCAACTGACGGCCCGCTCATCGGTCAAAAAGGCGATCTTGCCTGCGATCCGTGGGGCGACCGGGAAGATAGGATCCCATTGGCGAACGTCCCACTCAACGCGCTGCCGATCCGGGTACAGCCGCGTCGGAAGACAGTGCTTCGGCGAGGTGATCGGCGCGTCAATCAGGTGTGCGAGGGTATGGTACGAAATGGCGCTCGGATAGCCGCGCACATCGAAGAGGACGCCCCGCGCCTGCGCCAGATGCGAGAGCACGGCGTAAAACTCGCTGTCCTCCGTCCGGCAAAAGTCCACGTACCAGAGGCCCGGCTGCATCTCGACTATCTTGGGCGGGCGCGATTCTCTCTGCAGAAAGCCCAGGTCCCAGTAAGAGGGACAAAGGACAGAGCGGCGCACCGTTACCGCCTGCGGCTGCCCCGTGGCCGTCGCTATCTCCAGGACCATTTCGGATTCGTCGGTGTCCGCCAGCAGTTCCTGGATGGCGCGGAAGCGCCTGCGGCCCGGCGTCGCCGCCGAAACCAGACGTTCCTGCGACTCCAACGCCCCTGTGGCAGGCTGACCATCCACGCGGAGAACCACATCCCCCGGTCTCAGCCCGCCCGCGCCTTCCGGCGTGACTGAGGTTATCACCAGCCGCTCCTCGATCCAGTCCATGTGAAACGGGGGCGCATAGCGCCGCCAATCGGCGTGCCTCTGGACGTACCCATGCCCATCCTGCAACTGCGCATTCATGCGCCGCAGCGTGCTCAGGAACTCGGTCGCGTCGTAGTCGGTCGCGGCGGCGCACAGGGTCTCCCGCAGGACGCCGCGCCAGTCGGTCTTGACCACATCGAAATAGGGATAGAAGTGCTGCCATACGTTCCAGGCCAGCGCCACCGCCGCAAGGCGAACCGCCCGGTCGTCACCCAAATACTCCCTCGGTTCGGAAGTAGAGGCCCGTTTCTGCTGCGCCCGATGCGGCAGCGTGCCTCTGGCGTCCGTCCAGAGCGCGAGGGGAACGCAGCAGGAAACGCCCCCACCCAGGTCGGCGCGATAGGGCTGGCGGGGATCGGGCAGCCGTTTGGGAATGCATCCCTGCGGCGTGGACTTACGGACGCGCACGCTGCGGTAGGGACGGGCAAAGCGCGGAGCGCCGTAGCCCTCATGCCGCCACATCATGACACCCAGGCCCTGCCGGTTCGCAGGCGGGAACAACTCAACGGGTAGCGGCAGGCGCTGTCCCGTCAGAAAGACGCGCAGCGTGGGCGCAACCGTGCGGAAGTGGGCTGACAGCCTATGCGCCAGGTCACAGGAGTCTGTCGCGCCTTCCACGCTCTGTACGCCTTCGACCGCAAACCGGTGCCAGCCGTCCGTGATGGCTGCCGCCTCGTCGCTCGGATGGAAATGGCGGACGTAGCCGAGCAGCCGGGTAAAGGCGACCAGGTTATTCAGGCCGCGTTCGGTGAGAGGGTTCGGTGGCTTCGTCATTTGTTTCCCTGGCAGCTAAGGGCTCGACGGTGACGGCATACTTCGTCCAATGCACCACCGGCGTGGAGTCAGGTTCCTATTTTGCTGATGGCGTTAGTCGTCCGGCTTAAAGAGATTTCGGAATCTATCCAGGCAGAGGAGCACAAATCGGCGCAAGGTGTGCGCCGATTTCGTGATTGGGTAGGCAAACACTGTCAACGCGCCGCTCCGCAACGCGCGCTCCTCTGTAAGTTCCTCAGGCTCTGAATTGGAGGCCCGCAGGAGAATATCCGCGCCGCCCGTCGCTTCCGTACCGTGCGCGGCGCGCAGCAGGGAATCCTTTTCCGCCGACAGGTCGCGCTGGCTGGGGCGGGCCAGCGTCAGGTAATTGAGAACTTCGTGCGCGCCAGTGCGGGCAGGCTCCGCAAAATCCTCTGATCGTGCGACACGCTCGCAGAAGCGGCGCGTGTCGGCAAAGTAAGGGCCGAGAAACCGTCCGCCGCGATAGCCACAGAGCGCATCCAGCCCGATCCAGCGCTGCTGGGGCGTCAGTCGGGCGTCTCCCAGCAGGGCGGAGAGCGTCTGCTTATGATTCTGCTCCAATATCTGCTGTAAGGCCGTGCGCGCATGTTTGCGAACAGGCTCCCGATCTTCCGCGAGCGCCTGGCAAAGTGGGGCCACGGCGGGCAAGCCGATCCGGATAAGGGCTTCACAGGCGCTGTTGCGAACGAGCGCCTTCTTATCCCGTAGAGCAGAGAGAAGCGGTTCGACCGCGCGGGCATCTTGCAGCGCGCCCAGCGCCGTCGCCGCCGCGCGCCGGACGCCCTGGCTCTTATCTTGCAGCGCCTGACAGAGCGGCTCAAGAACGGCGGTATCTCCCAGCCGACCCAGCGCTTGGGCTGCATTCCGGCGTACATGCCAGCTACCATCCTGTAGCGCCTGGCAGAGCGCTTCGACGGCTTCCCGGCCGCCACGCTTGCCCAACTTGGTTGCCGCCTCGCGGCGCGCGACGACATCGCCTGTCGTCAGATTTTGGATAAGTTGAGCCGTTTTGCGATTCACGCTTTTCGGTTCCTGTTGCTGCCTCAGCCGCGTCATCAGCCGGTTCTTGCTTCCAGTCTGGGCACATCCTAGCCCAATTGCTGCGCCTATGCTGGCCTGGGCAGCCTACTCGTACCCATTCTTTCTGCCAGTCTGAGGCCCGCTCTTTCTGCCAGCCTGGGTTCATCTTAGCACAGGGCGAAAGGGCGGTCAACCCAGGAAAGTGTAAAAATACCGCCGCTTGTCGTCAGAACAGGTATACATTCGTACTGGGAGGCGCGAAACTTACGCTTCCCAACACGCGTAAAGTTTGGTATACTGAGACCGGGTGCGCATCGAAGCGCGCCCAGTATGTCTTTGTCTACAGGAAGTCCTCGGGCTCCCGGACATAACAAGGAGAGGCGAATGCGACGAGACCGTGACCGTGACCGCCGCGACGACATGGACTTCGGCGGCAACCGCGACGATTATAACGACAGCGCCTTCGGTGACGATAACCAGGCCGCTTCCTCCTCCGACATGCAGCTGCGCGCCCTCTGGCTGCTGGATGAGATCATCCGCATGACCCCGCGCAACGACGTGCGCCTCAGCTACCTGATGGCCTTGCGCGAGCAGGTCCAGGCCGATGAGGCCATGATGGAAGAGGCCAAGAAAGTCATCGCCGAGTTTGAGGAGGCCTATAATAAGCTGACCTCGCCCGCCAACCGCATTGGCGTCTTCCTGGGGATGTTGGAGCCCACCGAGGAAAAGCCCAAGCCGCGCCGCCGCCTCGGTCAGCCCGCCGAGCCGGAATCCGAAGAAAAGCCCGGCCTGGTCGTGCGCATTGCCCTGGGCGACCAGGAATACATCGCCAACGTGGACCCCAAGCTGGAGAACCCCGATTTCAAGATCGGCACGCAGGTCAAGGTGAACGAGGCGTTCGCGGTCATCGGCGACCTGGGCTTCGCGCAGGGCGGCCCCATCGTTAAGATAAGCGAGGTACTGGAAGATGGGCGGCTGCGCGTGGCGATGGACGCGCAGGGGATGCAGTCGCGCGTGGTCTACCGGGGCGAGCCTCTTCTGGACTTGCCGCTCAAGACCGGCGCGGAAGTGCGCATGGAGCCCAATTTCAAGGTGGCCCTGGAGTACTTCGCGGAGAAAGAGACCCGCGACTACTACCTGGAAGAGGTTCCTGTTCTGCCCTGGAGCAAGATCGGCGGGCAGGAGGAGGCCATCAGCGTCATCAAGGACGCCATTGAGCTGCCGCTGCTCTATCCCGAGCTCTTTGAACGGTTTGGCAAGCGCCCGCTCAAAGGCATCCTGCTGTTCGGCCCTCCCGGCTGCGGCAAGACTCTCATCGGCAAGGCGACCGCCTACAACCTCACGCAAGAATACCGGAGCCAGACCGGGCGGGACGTTAAAGAGTACTTCATGTACATCAACGGCCCGAAAATCCTCAATATGTGGCTGGGCGAGAGCGAGCGCATGGTGCGCGAAATCTTCACGCAGGCGCGGGAGAAGTCAAAGGAAGGGCATCTGGTCTTTATCTTCATTGATGAGGCCGAGTCGCTCCTGCGCACGCGCTCGTCTGGGCGCTGGCTGAATATCTCTAATACCCTTGTGCCGCAGTTCTGCGCGGAGATGGACGGCCTGGTCAACCTAGAGAACGTGGTCGTGATGCTGACCTCCAATCGGCCCGATTACATTGACCCAGCCATCCTGCGCCCGGAGCGCATTGACCGCAAGGTGAAGGTCGGACGGCCCGACCGCCGCGCCTCGCGCGACATCTATAAAATCTATCTGAGCGACGTGCCGATTGACCCGGACCTGATCCGGGAGCATAAGGGTGACTGTACCGCCGCGATGGATGAGCTGCTCGATCTGATAACCGAGTTCACGTTCCGACGCGACGAGGAAACCGAGTTCCTGGAGGTCTTCCTGCGCAACGGCAGCACCGAGACGCTCTACTGGAAGGACCTCATCAGCGGCGCCCTGATCAAGTCGGTGACCGAGCGTGCAAAGGACTTTGCCATCAAGCGCAGCATTCTCAAGCAGTCGGAGCACGAAGGCATCTCGCTGGACGATCTCCAAAAGGCGGTCCGGGTCGAGTTCAAGGAGAACGAGATCTTCCCGAAGGGCGACTCGCAGGAAGATTGGCTGAAGCTGCTCGATTACGACCCGGAGAACGTGGCGACCATCAAGCCTATTCGCGCCAAGAAGCAGCTAAACGCCACCCGCCGCAATATCATTTAAAGACCTCAACAGGATGAACAGGATTATGCAGGATTAAACAGGATTTCTAAAACCTACCTACCCAACCAAGTTCCTATATCTCTTAACTTAGTGGACGGGAAGGCTTTAGTCTTTGGTCTTAATCCTGCAAATCCTGAGAAATCCTGTTCATCCTGTTGAAAAATAAGGAGATGAGCAGCAGCGACAATGCACAGGCTATTCGGGATCGAGACGGAATATGGCATCGTGGTTGAGGGGCTGAGCGCCGGCGACTGGATTAACGAGAGCATCGCGGTCGTCCGCAGCCATGCCGGGCCGGCGGTCAGCGGCTGGAACTACCGGGGCGAAGATCCTCGGCGTGACATGCGCGGGTTCACGGTGGAGCATCTCTCCACCAACCCCGATGATGCGCAGTTCGATGCGCCCGGCACGCCTCCCATGAGTCGCGAGGAGGAGCGCAGCGACCGGGTTCTGGCGAACGGGGCCAGGCTCTATAACGATCACGGCCATCCCGAATACGCCACGCCGGAATGCCGCAGCCTACGCGACCTGGTTGCCCACGACAAAGCCGGAGAGCGTATCGTCTTCGCGGCGGCCCAGCGCCGGGCCCAGCAGCGCGGCCAGGCCGTCACCATCTACAAAAACAACACCGATTTTCACGGCGCCAGCTACGGCACGCACGAAGGCTACCTGGTGCGCCGCGATGTGCCCACGGACGTCCTCATTCAGGCGCTGCTGCCCTTCTTCGCCACGCGCCAGATCTACGCCGGGGCGGGCAAGTCGGACGTCGAAAACGACAGCGCCGTTCCTGTCTTTCAGCTTTCCCAGCGCGCCGACTTCTTCTCGGTCGAGGCCAGCGTGGACACGCTGCATAACCGCCCGCTGGTCAACACACGGGATGAGCCCCACGCCACGCCGCGCCACTATCGCCGTCTGCACGTCATCTGCGGCGATGCCAACATGAGCGAGTACGCTACCGCCCTCAAAGTCGGCACGACCAGCCTGGTGCTATCGCTGCTGGAAGAAGGGTGGTCGTCGCCCATCAAATTGCTGGACCCGGTGCGCGCCGTCAAGCAGGTTTCCCGGGACATCACGCTGAAACAGAGGGTGGAGCGGCAGGGTGGAAGCCCCGTCACCGCGCTGGAGATCCAACGTCTCTATCTACAGGAGGCGGAAAAACGCCTGTGCGGCAGGGACGAAGAGACGGACTGGACGCTGGCGGAATGGGCCTCTACGCTGGAGGCGCTGGAGACCGATCCGCTCAGCCTGGCCGACCGGCTAGACTGGGTCGCCAAGTTCAAGCTGCTGGATGCCTTCCGCGCCGAAGAGGGCCTGAGCTGGAACGATCCCTACATGCAGAGCCTTGACCTGGCCTATCATAACATTGATCCCGAACAGGGGCTCTACTATGGGCTGGAACAGGCGGGAGAGATGCGGCGTCTGGTGACGGATGCGCGCATTCAGGCGGCCATGTCCTGTCCGCCCGCCGATACCCGCGCCTTCATCCGGGGGCTGTTCGTGGAGCGGTTCGGCCAGGCGGTGCGCAGTATCGGCTGGAACGGGATCGCCTTTCAGCACAACGGCGAAGACCTGCTCTTCGATATGAACCCGCTCGTCGAGGAGAACGTCAGCGTTTTGAACGAGGAACTCGCCGCCGCCGAAACCCTGGAGGATTTCGTTGCCGTGATTCGCCATTCTGACGAAGTGGTCTAGCCGATATAGCACGAACGGATGGCAATCTTGCGTATAGATGATCCAAGCTGATTTCGTAGAGCACTGCACTTGCATCCGCGCGACTGAGCGCTAAGACAAGGAGATAACCACCCATGACGAGGATATTCCGTGGCGAAGAGCGACGCCAGATGCCGACCTTGCCGACCGATCCGCTGCGCAAAGGCGGCGATGATGGCGGCCCGAACAAGCCGGATGTGAAGCGTCCCGATACCAGCGACTTGCTCAAGCGCATGAAGCGCGTGGATCCGGATGCCGCTCGCCGCTATCGCCAGCGCAGCGGTCAGTAAGCGCTGTTGCACCTAACCCCCCGGCCCCCACTGCCAGGGTCGGGGCTGCAATGGACTGCCAGGGTCGGCAGGGTTAGGGCCCCTGCCTCCGCCTTGCCACAGCCCTCCGCCTGGCGACCCTGGGAGGGAAGGGGGTGACGGTAAGTCGTGCGTTTCTGCTGGGAGAGGCGTTCCCATCGCAATGGGGGTTAGGGAAACAGGCGAGCCGGTATCTATGCTTGTTCCTCCCATTCTACGGATTGGGAGTGGACTGCAACCAACACATACAACTGTCAAGGCCGGGTCACCCCCTTCCCTCTCAGGGAAGGGGGCCGGGGGGTTAGGTAACTCATGGAATTAGCGGGCGATTTCTGGAGCCTGCTCGAAAAGAGCGGGCATCCGATCACACATCCTGTCGCCGCCTCGCCTGCACGCCCGAACGATAGTCATATCGGGCCGGGCGTCGGCGCGGGGGCGGGCGTGGTGGATACACATGGCACGACGGTCATCGCCGTCAAATTCAATCAGGGCGTCCTCAACGTGGGCGACCGGCGCGCGACCGCCAACTTCGCCGTAATGTACGACAAGGCGGAGAAGGTCCTGCCGATTGATGACTATACGCTGCTGGCGATCTCCGGCTCGTTTGCGCGGGCGATGGAGGTGGTGCGCTACCTGCGGACGACCTTCAAGTTTTTCGAGCGCACTTACTTGCAGCCGATGAGCCTGGATGGGAAGCTGGCGGAACTGGCGAAAGTCGTCCGCGCGGGCATCCCGGAGGCGCTGCAGGGCATCGGCGGGTTTATTCCCATTATGACGACCTTCGACCGCGAGAGCAACGAGGGGCGCATCTTCTTCTACGACGGCATGGGCGCCCGGTTCGAGAGCACCGAGTTCGGCGCAGCGGGCAGCGGCTCTTTGCAGATACGCGGCGTCTTCGATTACATCGTCAAGACCAAGAAGCCGTTCCATGAGATGACCCGCGAGGAGGCGCTCAAGGAAGCCCTCTATCTGCTCGACATCGCCGCCGACCTCGACGCAGCAACAGGTGGCTGGGCTAAAGTCCTGCCGCTTGCCAAGACGATCACGGCAGAGGGCATCGAGGACGTGCCGGAAGAGGAACTGCACGCAATGGTCGCCGAGATAGATCGATCGGCCGGAGAGCGCATCGCGCCGCGTCCGCGCTAGAAGTGAGCACACTGCATGTACACACCCTTTGATTTTAATGAGGCTATCGCGCAGCGTAAGGAGTATATCGAAGAGCACCTGCGCGAGGGCAGCCCCGTCGTCGGGCTGACCTATGACAGCGGCCTGCTGCTCCTGACGGTGCGCCGCAGCCAGCGCAAGGTCTACGAGATATACGACCGCCAGATGTTCTCAGCCATCGGCAACCAGTCGGATATCGAGACCGTGCGGCTGAGTTCCATCCAGATCGCCCACCAGGAGGGGTTCGAGCGCAGCCCGGATGACGTCTCCGTGCACCGATTGGTAGGCTTCGCCATCAGTCCGGCGCTCAAGAAGGCGTTTGGGGATCAATTTACCGTGCCGTTCGTCATTCGGGCGCTGTTTGCGGAACTGGGCCGCACGCCGGGCATGGATACGTTCTTCACGCTCAACTACGATGGCGAGTTCCGCGAGTATAGCGGCGCGGCGGCGATCGCCGGGACGCAGGCCGCGGAGGACCGGATGCTGGAGCGCATTGGCGAGCCGAGTCCGACCTGGACACGCCAGGAAGCCATTCAGAAGGCGCTATCAGCGTGGTCGGTGGGCGCGCGTGAGGCCCTGCGGCGCCAGATCAGCGGCCAGCGGGAGGAGGAAGAGGAATTAAATCCCTTCCGCGATATTGACGAGGCGGAGGCCGATGCCGTGTTCCTGCGCGACGAGCTCAAGACGGGCACGGTGGAGGTCGGCTTGCTGGAGCGGCGCGCTAACCGGGAGAGCCGCTTCCGGCTGCTCTCGCCCGCCGACCTGGAGCCGCTCATCCGCGACTACCGCTAGAATGTTACCTAACCTCCCGTCCCCCTTCCCTAATCCGCCGCTAACGCGGCAGGGAAGGGGGGACCCGGCTTCTCCGTTCCCCCTCTGCCGCAGCGCCGGGAGAGGGGGTAGGGGGTGAGGGCGCCCCTACACCCTACACCCTACACCCTACACCCTACATGAGGGGCTGGGGATTAGGTCCGACCAGGAAACAAAGGCATAGCAAGTATGGACAGACGCATCTTTGGCATCGAGACAGAGTTTGGCTGCATGGTGCGTGATCCCGCAGTCGGGACGCCGGAGGAGATTGTCGAGCAGGTCAAGGATTATGCCTTTTACGATAAGAAGCTGGGCGTGATTGACCTGCACGCCCGCGATTACGCCTTCGAGCCAGCCCGCGCCGGCGGCTTCCTGCGCAACGGCGGGCGGCTCTATATTGATGCCGTCGGCAGCCACGAGGAGTACGCCACCGCCGAGTGCTGCGACCTGCTGGACCTGGTGCGCCATGATAAGGCGGGCCGGGCCCTGCTGGCCTACCTCCTGTCCGAGCTGCAACTGGATGATGCCGTCAGCTTCCATAATAACAGCATTGATCACTTCGGCGGGCACACCTTCGGCTGCCATGAAAATTATCTCGTCCAGATCGAGGACCGCTTCTTCACCGACGCGCTCTCCTACCTGCTGCCCTTCCTGGTCACTCGCCAGATATTCGTCGGCATCGGGCGCGTAGGCGGCCACCGCCTGACCCGGCCCAGCAGCAAGAACAATATCATGACGCTGGGCGAGCACGAGGTGGACTATGTCTGGGTGTCCAACTTCTACGGCGTCGAGATCGATCCAACGGTAGACTTTCAGCTCTCCCAGCGCGCCGATCACATCGTCAAGACCATCTCCTCGCGCGTGCGCTTCAACCGGGCCATCATCAACCCGAAGTGGGACTCCTACTACTCCTACAGTAACCTCCACCGCCTGCATATCCTCTTTGGTGAGAGCAACATGAGCGAGTACGCCTGTATGCTCAAGGTCGGCACGACGAGCCTGGTGCTGGACCTGATCGAGGAGGGCGTCGTTCCCCCGGATGTGGAGCTGGCCGACCCGCTGGAGACGCTGCGCTCGGTTTCCCGCGACCCGACCTTAAAATGGCCGGTGCGGATGCGCAACGGCAAGGTTATTCCCGCGGTGGAACTACAGCGCCGCTACCTGGACGCCGCCAAACGCTATCTGCACCGCCGTGACGCGCAGACGGACATGGTGCTGACGGAGTGGGAGAGCATCCTCGACGACCTGGAGCGCGACCCGCTCTCCACCGCCGACCGCCTGGACTGGGCGGCCAAGCGCGTTCTCTACCAGCAGTATATTGACGAGAACGGCGTCTCCTGGCAGGACGACATTTTGCAGAGCCTGGACCTGGAATACCACAATGTCAACCCGGAAGTCGGGCTGCATTCCGGGTTGGAGCAGGCCGGAGCCATGCGCCGTCTGGTCACGGATGAGAAGGTTGAGGAGGCGATCACGACCCCGCCGGAGAACACGCGCGCCTGGGGACGCGGCCAGATCGTTTCCCAACTGATCGCCAGGCCGGGCACGCGCTACGTGATCGATTGGGACGCCGTCTACATCGAGCGCAATCGCCAGCTAGACCTCAAGAACCCGTTCCATACGTACGATAAAGAGTCCCAAAAATTCGTGCGCGCCATCCTGTAATGCTAGTGAAAATAGGCCCCCACCCCCGGCCCCTCCCCCAATTTGAGGAGAGGGGAGAGGCATTTTCATGCGACCGGATGAACGGCGGTTCATAGGAGCTCTAAAGTTTGCGCGCCAGCCTCGTCCACTTTTCCTCGGCGGGTTTCTGATGCTATGAAGCGCACAATGAAGAAGCGCACGGCTGAACACATGGCCGATAAGACGGATAACTGTCGTATCGGAGGCGGCGAGTTGCGCGCGCTCGACTGGGCGCAAATCCTCTTTGACGAAGCGCCACTTGGCATCTATCTGATGGATGCCGACTTCCGCATTCGCGCGGTCAATCCTACCGCGCGCTCGGCCTTCGGAGATATTCCGGACCTGATCGGTCGGGACTTCGATGAGGTGATCCATATCCTCTGGGAGCAAGCCTACGCCGACGAGATCGTCCGATTATTCCGCCACACGCTAGAAACCGGAGAGCCCTACATTGCGTTGGAGCATATCGAGGAGCGGCGTGACCGCAGGGTCACCGAGTATTACGAGTGGAAGATCCACCGTGTCCCGCTTCCCGAGGGGCGCGATGGGGTAGTCTGCTACTTCCGGGACATCTCCGCCCAGGTGCTGGCGCGGACGGCGATTGCCGAGTCCGAGCAACAGCGCCGCCGCACCGCGGAGGGGCTGCGCGCCATCGCTGCCCGAGCGCGCTGCCTCCTCTGGTACGCGGAGGTGGAGGACCACGGGGAACGCGCCCTTCACTGGACGCTGCAGGTGGCCGACGAGGAAGCGGCCCGACGCTTCCTTCCTATCAAGATACCCTTCGGTCACTCGTATGGGCGAGCGCTCTCCGAGGCCCGCCTGCCCGAAGATCGGGCCCGGATGGCATGGGGCGACGCGCAGGTGCGCGCCGGACGCAGCTACCACCAGGAGTTTCGAGTCCGCGACGTGGACGGGAACATCCGGTGGCTGGCCGAAGACGTCCAGATCGAGCCAATCGGCCCCAACCGCTGGTACGCCGTGGGCGTCTGCGTGGACATCACCGAGCGCAAGCGGGCGGAGGAGGAACGCGAGAAACATCTTGCCGAGATCGAAACGCTCAATAACCGCTTGCAGCGGGCCATGACCGAGACGCATCACCGTGTCAAGAACAACCTACAACTGATTTCGGCGTTGATCGATCTGCAAGGCAACACCAGCGAGGAAATGGTTCCGATTTCGGAATTTAGACGCCTGAGCGCCAACGTGCGTGCGCTTTCCGTCATCCACGATATTCTCACCCAAGAAGCCAAAGCGGGCAGCGGCCAGGAAACCCTCTCGATCAAATCGGTATTGGAGCGTCTCCTTCAGGTACTAGAACAGGCAGCCGGAGGCCGCACGCTGGTGTCTGCGATTGACGATGCGCGGCTTGCCGGAAGGCAGATTACCACGCTCACCCTGGTGACCAACGAACTCGTCTCGAATGCCCTCAAACATGGCAAGGGACAAATCGAAATCTACTTTAAGACCAACAACGCGAACAAGGCCACCTTAGCAGTCTATGATGACGGACCCGGCTTCCCCGCAGGCTTTGATGCCAGCACCGCCGCGAAAACGGGACTGGAGCTGGTGGAGAATATCGTCCAGTGGGATCTGCGCGGCCAGATCGCCTATGCCAACCGCTCGGAGGGAGGCGCCCAGATCACCGTCATCTTCCCAATCACAACGCATTAGGAGGGGAGACAGTGTAAACTGGCCTGACACGCAACGAGGAGACCTATGCGCCTCAAACGCCTGTTCGGATGGGAAGACGACAAGCCCGAAGACGAGGGAGAAGGCCCCATCGTCATCCACGTTGAGTTCGACGGCAAAACCTTCACGCGCCGCTATCCCGACCTCGACACTGCCCAGCTTCGTTTTCCCCAGTATCTTTCGGAACTGGCTGCCTTGCACCGTAACGCGCTGGACTGAACCGGCTGCATGCTATGCCCGCTCCTAGCCTACAGCCTGAAATTCGCTGCGCGCCTTTTCTAACAGCGCGGGATCTTCAATACTATCCAGCGCCGTGAGCGCCAGCGCTTTGGCTGCGGTGACCATGCCCGCAAGCCCCGCCTCGCTCCTGGCGACCTCCGCAAATTCCGGGGTGTGCGCCTGGGCGGTGGTGGTAATCTGGAAATAGCCATGCGCTGCGGGGACCACCTGAGACACATTGCCAAAATCGGTGCTCCCGGCCCCCTGATCCGCAGGGACGGTTCCTAATTCCTCGCCCAGGAAACGCAGGTTGTCAGCATAGAGCCCTTCCAGGGTGCGATTGTGCCGGATGGGCAGCATATCTAATCCGCCTGAGGACACTTTAAGCTGCGCGCCTGTGGCCTCAGCAGCCCCACGCGCGCACGCCAGCACGCGCTGTTCCAGCTCGTTCAACCTGCCGATGTCCATAGCGCGCACCATAAATTCGGCCCGCGTATAGTCGGGGATGATGTTGGGCGCCTTGCCGCCGTGCGTAATAATGCCGTGGACTCGGTCATCGCCTCGCAATTGCTGACGCAGCAGGCTGATGCCGACAAAGGTCTGGATCATCGCATCCAGCGCATTAATTCCCTTGTGGGGAGCCGCTGCCGCGTGCGCGCTTTTGCCGTAAAACTCGAAGATGAGGGATTTTCTGCCACTGGCCGGTCTGGCCGGAAGATGCATGCGGTAACCGTGCGCCATTAAGGCAATATCTATCCCCTTAAAGATCCCGTGAGCCACCAGTTGGGCCTTGCCTCCATAGCTCTCTTCCGCCGGGCAGCCAATCACGCAGACACGCGCCTGCTCGGGGCCGATAGTCTCGGCGAGCGCCGTTGCCGCCAGGCAGGCCGCCGTGCAAATCAGGTTATGGCTGCAGGCATGGCCTAGCTCCGGCAAGGCATCGTACTCGGCCAGAAAGGCAACGGCAGGTCTGGCCTCTATTTCTCCATGGGAAGCGACAAACGCTGTGGGCAGATCGGCCACACCGCGCTCCACGGCAAACCCTGCCTTCGCCAACGCCTCGCAGAGCCACTGGCTGGCCTTTTCTTCTGCAAGCCCTATCTCCGGATGCGCATGGATCTTGAGAGCCAGCTCCTTCCAGAGAACCGCGTGCCGGTCTACAGCCTGCACGATCAGACGCTTCATCTCCGTAAGCGGGGTGGCCATCGTTCATTTTCCCTGCCATACTTTGAGCTTGGCGTCGAGGTGAAAGACTTCCCTGACGCTCTTGCCTGACTCAACCTGCCGCATACGCTCCAGTTCTCCTGCGAGGTGCTCCGCCGCCAGATCGGCCACGCGGGCGGCATCTTCCTGTGGAATAACCACGATTCCATCCGCATCGCCCAGGATAATATCTCCTGGGTGGACGGTGACCCCGCCGCAGGTCACCGGCACGCCGATGGCTCCCGGGCCGGTCGAGCCAAAAATGCGGATGCAGGCGCTGCGGCAAAAGGTGGGCACGCCTTCGGCCACGATATCCATCGCATCACGCACGGCGCCATCCACGACCAGGCCCGCACCCCCCGCAAGTTTCATAAAGTGGGTCAGGCGTTCCCCAATGACGGCGACGTCGGGATAACCTGCCGCGTCAATCACCACCACATCGCCCGGTCGAATATATTCAATAGCCACCTGCACCCATAAGGCATCGCCGGGCCGCGTGAGCACCGTGAGCGCCGGGCCGCAGACCCGCATCTCGGGCCGCAAAGGCTTAATTTCGTGGTGGGCTACGCCGTAGCCTGCCATCGCATCGGCTACTTTGGCGGTATCGTGCAGTGCGAATCGCCGAATCAGTTGCGCGTCGGGGGCGTCGTGAAGGAGAGGGCGTTGGGGCCGGTGGCCCGTGCGAATCGCCGAATCAGTTGCGCGTCGGGTCTTGGAAAATCAGGGCATATAGTTCCGTGTAGCTGGTGCCGCTCCATCCACCCAACCCTCCTTCCTCCCAGGAATACTGTTTTATTTTGATGTGCCCCTGGCGCTTCCCTGTCCTTACCGTTTCATCCCCGCGTGGGACTGGCTGGTACTGCTCTTTTGCTTTTCTCCGTTTTTGTTTTCCTCAAGGTCGTCGAGCGGGTGGAAGTGCCGATCTTCCGGCTGCTCTTGTGCTTTTCTCTTGTCTTTGTTTTTCCTCTGTGTCTCTAGCGCAGCGGGTGGTTCCATAATTTACTTGCCTTCTTCCTTGAGCGTCAGGAGCCGATCCGTCGGGTGCTCGGCAAGCACCAGCCCACGAAAACGATACTCCTCCGGACGGTCGTTGGCGTGCAATTGCAATCCAATCGGCGATGCTTTCAGCATACTAGGACTGTCCGTGAAGTCGATCACCTGTCGGCCATTGGCGGCCATGCGGATCCGGTTGCCGATGACCAGCACTTCGATCTGGTTCCAATCTCCAACCTTCTCCGCCGGGTTAGGCCACGCCCCGTTGTAGCCCACCGGATAGATCCGATTGCGCCGGTTCGCGTCCCAGATGCCCCAGTCGTTACAGAACATCAGCAGCGGCCCTTTAAAGCTGAACGGATCGCCCTTGTCGGTAAGCTTCTCGCCCAGCACAGCCACCGCCGAATGCATCGTCGAGTATTTCTCGCCGCGCGTCTGGCGCACCTCCAACAGCAGGCGGAAGTTCCGGTATTTCTTTTTGGTGAACAGGTAGGTGCTGGCGGGGACTTCTGTCTCATTTGCCGCCCGAATGGCCCCGTTCTCCACAGACCAGTACTTCCCGATCTGGCCTTCCCAGCCGGACAGGTTGCGACCGTTGAAGAGCAGCACGCGCTTCTCTCCTTTCGGCAGGGCGACGCTGTGGGCCCAATCGGTCTGGCTGTGGGCAGGAGGCGCGGCCAGCGCGACGAGAAGCGTCACAAGGAACAAGAGAGGGCTAAATGCTCTCATGCATCGGAAGGCCCTGCCGCTGGAACTATGGGCCGTGGAAGGACCCGGGCGGTGGAACGTGTCCATGCATCGAAAGGCCCTAGCGTTTGCGAGGCCAGACAAGAACAGGCCGGTAAGGTGGCATGGCCGATGGGGCGTAATGGAACTCATTGTTCTGTCCTTCTGCTCCTACGTGTTGGGGATTTGCGCATCCACACCCGCTTTAACCCGTAATGTAACTCATTGTTCTGTCCTTCTGCTCCTACCGCGTTTGTAGGGCAAGATAGGAAGAATGGTACGAGAGATATTCGGAGGGAATATCGGCTCTGGAGGTACGCATTTCCTCCTGGAGCCTGCGGTTAAATAGCCTGCTTTTCCAACAAATTGAGGATCAGAAATACAAACCTGAGTATAGGCGTCTCGCCATCCTCTATGCGATCTATTATCTGATCCCCTCTATTTTGCGGGGAGTCTCTCGCTGAGACACGTTATCCCCTGCCTGGTACGAGGTTGTGGCAAAGCGCACGCGCTCTTTTGTGGCACTCTCTCATCAAGGCACGTTACCCTCCTCTAGCCAGCGCAGGGAAGAAAGGGGTATAGTGCGTATGGAAACACGAGAGGTTTCAAAGCAGGATTGGGTTGATTTCTGCGACAACTTTAGCAAGCAGCATCAGGGTTTGGCAGCCAGGGTGGAGGTTCGTGGCGGCGAAGTGGGCGCCCGCCCGGAGACGGGTGTGCTGCCCTTTGTCGGCATCTCCGCTGATGAGAAGGGCAGCGAGCCGAATTCTATCATCGTTATGCTGGGCACGGAGACCCAGGATCACATCGAGCACCTGATCGACCATCCCAGGCGCCTTGTACTCAAATCGGACGGCGACAGAGCTCACGAAGCGCTCGAAATTGACGCGGAGGATGGGACCAAGACCATTGTGCAGATGGAGCCAATGGCTGCCTAGCCGTCACAGCATCGCCATCCACGCCTGTCTGCGGCCCGCGCTCCCCAAAGGCGCATCTCGCCCTCGCGTGAGGGAGAGCCCGGGGAGCGCAGGCCGCATTGATTCTAGCCTCGCCCTGCCGCTTGCGCTCCTGAATTGAGCTCGGCCCGATTTCTGTTTGGCAGAAAGGCGCACCGACAGATGCAATTCTCCCTGGAGTTGGACTATACGCCAAGAGGCCCGCAGCCCGGCGTGCCCTTTACGGAAAGCAGTTTTCGGCGCAAGGGCGCCCGCTTTACGCTCGACACGGCAGAGATCGGCGTGGTGCTGGTAGACCTCTGGAACGTCGGCAGGGAAGGCGGCCCGGTAGGACCAACGCTTGGCCCTGAGCTGAGCACGGAGCGTGGGATCTCTCATGCCCGACGTAAGCGCCAGATCATCGAGGCGGTCATCGCGCCGACCGTGACGGAGCTTCGCAGCCTGGGCGTGCCGATATTCCACGGCAACCACGCCGAGTTCCTGGAGCGCTACCCGCAGTGGATCGCCTCTACCACGGAAGCTGAGCGGGAGGCCCGGAAGGCAAAGCCGCAAACGCCTGCGCCTGCGCCGGAAGGCAAGAAGGAGACAACGGCGGCCTGGCCCCCACCGGAATGGGTGCGCGCCTGGCGTGAGCGGCATCGTGACCTGGTATTTAACTGGGAGTGGTCGCAAAAGCAGGCGAAGGAGGTCTATCCGCAGATAGATATTCCGGCGCCGGTCAAGCCCCGAGGCGGCGATCTGCTGGTCTACTCCCGGGAGCAGTTCCACCGTCTGCTCACCGAGCGGCGCATCCGTGTCCTCTTCTATATGGGATTTGAGACGGACGAGTGCCTACAGTTCACGCCCTACGGCATGGCGAACATGCAGGACCTCGGATATCTCTGCGTTGTCGTGCGGGACGGCACGACGACCTACGAGTCGGCAGAGACGTTGGAGGGTTTGTGGCGGACGAAGGTGGAGATTGAGAGGATAGAGAAGCGCTGGGGCTACTCCGTTGCCTCCCAGACCCTACGCCACGCCGTCGGGTCGGCGCGCTAGCGGCGCGGCCTGAATGGGGCGTCAGGGCAGAAGGTTGCGGGTGCGCAACTGCGCTTCCAGGGCCTCCACGTTGGCATAGACGATGCCATCCCAACCGCAGGCGATGGCGCCCTCCACGTTTTCGGCCAGGTCGTCAATGAGCAGGTGCGCCTCGGGAGGGTGCCCTGTGAGGGCTTCGACCTTGCGGTAGATCTCGGGGTGGGGCTTGAGGGCCTGCAACTCCTGCGAGGCCAGCAGATGGTCAAACACGCTCAGCAACGCGCCGTATCGCTTCCGGATCCACTGCCAGTGAATGGCGTCGGTGTTGGAGAGCAGAACGCGCTTCTGGACCCGCGCCTGGCGGATGAGCTCTGCAACCGCCCAATCTTCCCAGAAGTAATCGGAATAGCCCACGCAGAACTCCTCGTAGGAGACCTCCAGGTTCAGGCGCTCCACGACCTTACAGTAAAACGCCTCGGCGGAGCAGGCGCCCTTCCCGAAGTCTAGTTCCTCGTGCAGGGCATGGAGCGCGTGGGCCAGCGCCTCCGCGTTCCCCTCGGTATGGGGCAAGCGGCATCGCTGCCGGAGGAACTGCTGGCGGGGCGTGAAGTCAAAAGGAAGGATCACTTTTCCTAAGTCGGAGACAAGCACATCAATCGGCACGCGTTGAATCCTCCTCTTTCCAGTGAGGTTTCAGCCGGCGCAGGTGGGGGAGGGCTCGGCTGGCTGTCCGGCATCGGGGGAAGGCAGGTGGGTCAGGGCCGGCCAATCCTCCAGGCGCTCGTAGCGGAGCGCGCCGTTAGCCGCCAGTTGCTCCAGCAGATGTGTGGCTGTGCCTCCGGTGTAGTCGCGTGCGGCGAAAGGCGCCTCGCCGAGCAGGAGGATCGGCTTCCCCGCAGCCTGCGCTTCCACGGCAAGCTCCAGGTTGGCGAGGTTGCCCCGGCCAAAGGCGACCGGCGCCACGAGGATCGTCTGGGCGCGGGCCATCAGCGCGCGGCAGGCGGCGCGCGCCGCAGGGCCAATCGGGGAGAACGGCGCTTCCAGCGCGATCTCAATCCCCAGAGCTTCCGCCGCCTCCTGGTCGCTATCCAGCCGGTTGAGAACGCCCGCCGTGACGCGAAACCCGTTGCGGACGAGCGCGCCCATCACCCCGACCCCCGACCCGCCCCCGCAGACGACATGGATCCGGGGCGCATCGGGCAGGGCCGCCTCTGCGCGGGCAGGATAGAGAGAGAGCAGCATGGGCTTGCCGGTGGCGGGGTTACGGCCTACCTGGACATGGGCATCGTAGGCGGCGCGGAGGTTGACGGGCGTCAGGACGGCTTCCGGCAGGCCCTCTGCGATCCGACGGCCCGCGCAGAGCAGCGTCAGGCGGTCGCAGAACTCGGCGGCGTGGTTGAGGTCATGGAGGGCAGCCAGCGCGCCGACGCCGCGCTCGCGGGTGAGCCGATGCACCAGCGCCAGAATCTCGATCTGGTGGGTCACATCCAGATGGGCCGTCGGCTCGTCGAGGAGCAGAAACGGCGTCTGCTGGGCCAGGGCGCGGGCCAGCAGCACGCGCCGGTGCTCGCCGCCGGAGAGCTGGGTAATGGGTCGATCCGCCAGATGCAGGATATCGGCGTCGGCGAGGGCGCGGGCGACGCAGGCGTAATCCTCGGCGGTATCTCCCTGGAAGCGGCGATGATGCGGATGGCGGCCCATCAGGACCACGTCGCGCACCGTGAAATCAAAAACAGCCGGCTCCTCCTGCGGCACGAACGCCAGCCGCCGCGCAAGCTCGCGGGAGGACCAGCTTCCGATCTCCCTGCCCTCCAGCCGCACCTGGCCGCGCCGGGGCCGCAGCGCCTGGGAAAGAACGCGCAGCAGCGTGGATTTCCCGGAGCCGTTGGGCCCGATGAGGCCGACGAACTCGCCGGTCTCCACGGCCACATCCACCGTTTCCAGGACGTTCTGCGCGCCGTATCCTGCCGTGATCCCCGTGCCTTCCAGTCGCATAGTAGGGGTTATTATACCCGAAGGAAAAGGGAACGGGGAAAGAGAAGCGTCGCTCTTCCCCCAGCCCCTTGCCGCACCCAAAGTGAAGGGCGAGGCGACATTCCCCCCGGAGTCGCCTCGCCCATTGTTCCTTGCCGGACGCATGCAGTCTCCCTGTTCTGCATACATAGCCGGAAGGGTCACGGCTACGCCGGACGCCCCCCGCGTCGGAGTAGCACGTCGGTGAAAACAATCAAGGATGCCGTTCGTTCTGCCGTTTTGCACGGCTCATTGGTTTAGACGTTGTGAAAGCCGTGTATGTTCGCGCTAGACTTGTAAATTTTTACTAGACTCGCCGTTCGTAAAAAAAACGCCTGCGGCGCGACCAGGCTAACTCAATCTCGTGAGCACATTATAACAGTGTTAGCCAAATTTGACAATAGGGCCGCAAAAAATTTTTCAGGAATTTTTTCGCTGGGCAGCAGGCGGTTAACGCGGTATTTGCAGGGCGCGCAGGGTTACCGGCCCGAGCAGGCCGGAGACGCGCTCCTCGTGCAGAAGTGCGTTGGCCGGGGTGTTGCCCACGATGACTTGCAGCTCGTTGACGCCGGCGCCGACGTAGCGGGTGATGTCCAGGACGTAGGGCGGCCAGAGGCGTTCTCCGACGCGCACGCCGTTGATCCAGACCTGCGCCCACTCGCGCACGTCGCCCAGGTCCAGTAGCAGGAGGTCATAGGGGACTTCCTGGCGGCTGGGCACATAGAGGCGCACGTTGTACTCCGCCCGGCCCGTAAAGAAGGGCTGGCCTAATTCGGCCCAGGGACGCAGGTCCGTTTGCAGCAGCGTGCCCGCCAGCGTCACCGCCCACCCGTGCCCGATGGTCCAGGCGCCCAGCGGGACGCTCTGTTCCGCCAGGGTCGCGCCGCCGGTCAATCCCTCTCCCACGAAGGCGATCAGGGCCGAGCCGGAGGAGAGGTCTATCGGCAGCGTGCGCCGCTCGGGCGCGCTTTCGAGGGGGATCAGGCGTGTCGCCAGGCCGGTCTCAGGGTCAAGCCGGAGCGGAACGCCGTTGGCGAGGAAGGTGGCCTGAACGGTGCCGCGCCGCTCGCCGGGAAGGCAGGCTAGAAAGAACAGGTCGAAATCCGGGCCGGCCCGATGCGTGTGGCGGATGCCCGGATCGCGATGCGTCAGACGCACTCGCGCCGGAACGCGCTCGGCCAGGAGGGCGCGCAGCGGCCCCATCCCCGCCGGAATGCGCGCTACCCAGCCGGACCCCTGGGATCGCAGCCGGTTGCCGTAGAGATCGGGCACGCCGTCGGCAAACAGAGAGGCGAGCAGCGATTGGGCCACCACATCGCCACCGACCGTGCCACGCATCGGCACGGAGCCGACGGTGGCTACCAGCCCGCCCGATTCGACAAAGGCGCGCAGTCGCCGCGCCACCGCCAGCGATAGGGATCGCACATCGGGCAGCACGATCACGCGCAGCGTCTGCCCATCCAGGCGCAGCGCGCCCTCGGTGACCTCGGCCTCCAGAAGCGCGTGATCGTCGAGCAGCGCCACTTCCCACTGATTGGCGCGCAGCAGCATGTACGCCTGCTGGAAAATATCTTGCGTGCGAGATAGCGCCTCGCCTTGCCTGGCGAGCCGATCCGGAGCTAGGGAGGCAAGCTGTCCGGGCGGCAGCGCCGCCCAGGCAGCGCGCAGGGGATAGTACAGGCCGATCTCCGCCCGCCGCGTTCCCTGCGCCAGCGCATAGGCCAGGCGGCGCTGCTGCCCGGCAAAGGCGGCGAATAGCGGCCAGCAGGGGTTCTGGAAAAGGGGAAAGGAGGACTCCCCCCGCCGCCTTTCCCCCTCTGCGGCGGCATGGCAAATAGGCAGGATCACGCGGTTGGCGCCGGAGACCAGGCAATGCTCCGCCTGCGCCTTCAGGTCACGCAGGGCCTGTCCCCAGCCCGCTTCGACGCCAACCAGGCTAAAAGCTCCCCGCTCGAGGCTGGGGCGGCTGCCGGCAGCGGCAACGGCCAGTGCCGCCGTCATTTCCGTTCCGCCAGGCAGAGGTACAGAAGCGCTTGCAGCCTGCGTGCTGGGAGTGCAGGAAGGAGGAAGAGGAAACGCCGAGGCGCTTGCCGTCTGTGCGTTGGGAGCGCCAGCATAGCCGGAGACATCCAGCGCCCGCAGGAACGTGAGCGGATGGCCGCAGAGCAATGTCTGGCCGGCGAGCGTATCCGGCAGGGGTGCCAATGTGGCTAGAGGCCGGCCCTGATCCGCGCACCACCGCCGCAGCGGCGCGTAGAAGCGTTCCGCCATCAGCTCGGAGAGCGCCTCATAGTAGTCGCCGCGTACCTGCGGCGCGTCCCGCATATCCTCCCATAGAGCCGGCAGGCGCGTGTGCAGGTCGTAGCCTTTGCGTCGGGCGAATTGCTGCGGGAAATCCGCCGTCCAGGGGATCGCGCCCGCTGCCGTGACAGCCCCGGTGTCGGCAGGGGAAGGCACGGCGACGGGCACAAACAGGTGTGGCGTTCCGACGACAAAGCCGCGCAGCGCCTCGCCTGTGGGAGTCTGAAGCAGCGAGGCGTAAGGAGCAAAGCGCGTGCGCAGATAGACGTCGGCTGCCTGCGGCGAGAGAAAATCCAGGGGCAAAGCGCCCGCCTCCTCGGCAGGGCGTGGGCGCCGGTAAAAGGCGATCAGCCGCCATCCCTCCGCCGTATCTTCGACCGGCAGGGACGGCGCCTTCTGCGGCGCGGGCAGGAAGGCGGTCAGGTCGCGGACGTCGGAGCCGTCGGGACGCGCCAGAAGCAGGGCGACCGGCGTCTCCGCAGGCCATGCCGCCTCGGTGAAGGTTTGGGCCCAATCCGCCGCCCGTGATACAGCCATCTCCGCCCGGATCAATTCCTGCCCCTGCAGGCGCTCCTCGTCAGACTCCATTGCCTGCGTTTCGGGGGCCGCCAGCGTCGCGCCAGCGCTCCCGGGGCCGTCCATATGCAGCCAGACCGCCATCCCCAGCCGCGCGGCCTCGGAGATGGCAAACGCGACGCGCTGGTGCCATTCCGCCGAGCCAAACGGAAGGCGCAGCCCCTTCCCGGCGCGTAGCAGGACGGAGTAGAGCCCTTGCTCGCGCAGCATCTGGAGCTGGCGGGTAATAAGCTCACGATCCATGGCCGCGTTCCAGAGCCAGAGCGCCAGCGGGCCGAACGCAGGCGGCGGATCGGCGAACGCGGAAAGCCACTGTTGCGCGCTTAAAGCAGACCATGGAGGAACCGACATTCCGAGTCGTTCCTTTTCGGTGGAGCGGTCTTTAGGGGAGGTTATCATAGTATAAGCGGGCGGCGCAGCAGGACGCCAACGCAAGGGCGACGGAGGAGGGCGTTTCATCCGGGAAAGACGCGCCGTACGAACGGTAATGGGATAGGCGAAAAAGGTCGCCTACAGTTATCGTCGGTATCTCGTCCTGCAAAATGGAGGGCAAAATGGGCCTTGTCTCCTTTTCTGACGTAAAAATCCCATGAGTGCCAGGCAATAAATTACCCGTCTGTAGGGCGGCTACGCCGCCAACCGACTGCAAGGGACGGCGCTACGACTGCAAGGGTCGGAACTACGCACGCTCGACTGCCAGGGACGCCGCTCAACGGTTCGCGGCTCTGCCTGGCGATCTCCGCCTGGCGACACTCGCGCCTCTGCCTTGCGACTATCGGACGGAACACCTGGCTTGGCAGGGCGTCCGCTAGTCGCAAGGCAGAGGCGCGAGCAAGCGTAGCGCCGTCCCTTGCAGTCGCTTGGCCGTAGGCCCTAGAGCCGGGGGTTGAAAACCTCCGATCCGTGCCGGGCATGGAAAATACCCGTCTAGAGGGCGGCTGCCCCGCCGACCGTCCTTCGGATGGAAAACCCTGCGGGACAGGCGCGTCCGCCAGTCGCAAGGCAAAGGCGCGAGCAAGCGTAGCGCCGTCCCTTGCAGTCGCTTGGCCGAAGGCCCTAGAGCCGGGTACTTTCAGTGCCCGGCGTTTCATTTCCCGACGCAGAAATCCCGGAAGATGCGGTGAATAATGTCCTCCGTGACGGTTTCTCCGGTAATCAGGCCCAGCGTGTCCAGCGCGCCGCGCACGTCAATGGCGATGAAGTCGCCGGGCAGGTGCCGTTGGGTCGTCTGCTCCGCTTCGCGCACGCTCGCCAGCGCCGACTCCAGCGCCTGCCGGTGCCGCGCGCTGGCGACAAGGACGCCTTCGCCCGCTTCCGCCACCTCTCCATACGGAGGAACTGCCTCCGGGATTCCCATTGGCACGCAATTTTTTCCGGTCGCTGCCCGGGCGAGCGCCTCCTCCAACCGATCCAGGCCCGCGCCGGTCTGGGCGGAGAGGAGAACACTGCCGCAGGCCAGGGATGTCAACATCCGCTCCACCTCCGCCCGGACGTCCTGCGCCCGCTCAGGCGTAACGAGATCGCATTTGTTGATCACGGCCAGGATGCGCGGGGCCGCCGTCTCCTTCAGTTGGCGGGCGATGTCGGCGTCTTCGGGCGTGACGCCGGCGATCGCGTCCAGGACGAAGAGAATTGCGTCGCTGCTGGCGGCGGCCTGCGCGGCCCGCTCCACCCCGATCCGCTCCACCAGATCGGCGGTCTCGCGCAGGCCCGCCGTATCGATCAAGACCAGCGGCAGGCCGCAGACGTTGGCCGACTCCTCCACCAGGTCGCGCGTGGTGCCGGCAATGGGGGTGACGATGGCGCGCTCGGCGCGCAGCAGGGCGTTGAGCAGGGAGGACTTGCCGACGTTGGGTCGGCCCACGATGGCGACGCGCAGCCCCTCCCGCAGGATGCGTCCCTGTTCGGCGGTCGCCAGCAGCCGCGCGATCCCTTCCCGCACCGCCGCCAGCCGCGCCGCCAGCGGCGCGTATTCCAGTTCGCCGACCTCGTCGCTGAAGTCTATGGTCACCTCGATGGCGGCGAGGATGCCGATCAGCTCGTCTTTGAGGGCGGCGACCGCCTGGGAGAGCGCGCCGTCGAGCTGGCGGCGGGCCAGGCGGCGCGCGGCCTCCGTGCGCGCCCGGATGATGTCGGCGACGGCCTCCGCCTGGGCCAGATCGAGCCGCCCGTTGAGGAAGGCGCGCTGCGTGAACTCGCCCGGCTCGGCCAGCCGCGCGCCCGCGTTGAGCGCCAACTGAAGCACGCGCAGCGTATTGGCCCGCCCGCCGTGACAGGCCATTTCCACCATATCTTCTCCGGTATAGGAGTGCGGGGCGTGAAAGGTGGTCAGCAGGCCGTCGTCGGCCACCTCGCCCGTCTCCGGTTCGACAAACGCGCCGTAGTGGACGGAGTAGCCGGGGAACGCCGCCGGGTCCTGGCCCGACCGGGGACGAAACACCCGCGCGGCGATCTGGCGTGCCTGCGGCCCGGAAACCCGGATGATGGCGATGCCGCCCTCGCCAGGAGGGGTGGCGACGGCGGCGATGGTATCGTGCTTGAATAGAGGCATTCCAATTAAATCCTCGGCAGGAGAACCGCTCCGTAAAACCGAACTGTCCCCTGCAATATCCAAGATCGCAAGCGCAGTTCTGTCTCGTAGATTCCGCGGCTACGCTTACTGGAAAGTATATTGAACTGGAACTAGGCGAGATCGCAAGGGCAGTTCTGATTATTCAGTATGGACGCCGAACCCGGCCTTGTCAAGGTCAGGCTGGCCGGGCGGTTTTAGAAGGAGAGAGGCATGTATAAGGCGCTTAGCCCCGGTGCCATCGGGGTACGGACAAACAATCTGCAAGAGGCCATTGCCGCCGCCAAAAAGGGCGGCTTTGAGGGCGTGGAGTTTGGCGCGCAAGAAGTGGCCAACCTGGTCGAGCAGCGTGGAGCGGACTACGTCAGGTCTCTGTTCGCGGAGGCGGGCATCCGGCCGGCGGGATGGGCGCTGCCGGTGGATTGGCGCACTACGGAGGAGAACTGGCGCAAAGGCCTGGGGGAGCTGCCGCGTCTGGCGCAGGCGGCGGCGGCCATTGACAGCACGCGCACGATGACCTGGATCATGCCCAGTTCCGATGAGCGGCCTCTGGAGGAGAACCGCCGCTTTCACATCGAGCGCTTCCAGCCCATCGCCCGCATCCTGGCCGACAACGGCTGTCATCTCGGCCTGGAGTTTATCGGCCCGAAAACCCTGCGCGAGAGCCAGAAATACCCCTTCATCCATACGATGGGTGCGATGCTGGAGATGGGCCAGGAGATCGGCCCCAATGTCGGCCTGCTGCTCGACTGCTGGCACTGGTACACGTCGCACGGCACGCTGGAGGAGCTGCGGGCGCTGCGCCCGGAGCAGGTCGTCTATGTCCACGTCAACGACGCCCCGGCAGGCGTCCCGGTAGACGAACAGATTGACAGCGTGCGCGCTCTGCCCGGCGAGACCGGCGTGATCGATATTGTAGGCTTCCTGCAGGCGCTGGAATCCATCGGCTACGATGGCCCGGTCACGCCCGAGCCGTTCAAGCGCTCGCTCAACGACCTGCCGACGGACGAAGACCGCCTGCAACTGGTCGGCCAGGCGATGGATAAGATCTTCCGGCAGGCCGGAATCTAAAGAGAGGAAGAGGCCCACACCCCCTGTCCCGGCAGGCTAAACCCTGCCGCTGTGGGGCCTGCGGCCCGCTGCCCACGTAGGTGGGCAGAGGTCATGCTGACTGCCAGGGTCGGGCCTGCAATAATTCGGCCCTCCGCCTTGCGACACCTGCGCGGACAGAATACATTTTTTATCAAGCCGTCCGCTGATCGCTCGGGTCAGCCCAGTAATGGACTGCCGGGGTCGGGCCGACAACGGTTCGGCCCACTGCTGGGGTCGCCGGAGTTACGGCCTCCGGCTCCACCTAGCCACACCTAGCGACAGCCCTCCGCCTGGCGAGGCCTGCGGCCTGCCTACGCAGACAGAGAGTCTCGCCCACGCAGGTGGGCGACGGGCGCTTTGCGCCCCACAGCGGCAGGGTTGAGCCTGCCGCGTCAGGGTCGGGAGTGAGGGCCATACTGATCCCTTTTCGGGAGGGCTCCTGGCGATTGCTGGAGGAAACGATGCGGATCACTGTCTATATCGGATTCGCCCAGCCAGACGAGTGGCAGAATTGGGCGGGAACCTACGCGCGGCACGCGCAGCGGTTTGAGGCGGCGAGCGGCGGCGTGCCGTGCCTGGTTCTGCCCTACTACCACACGTCGCCGGAGATGCTGGCCCATCTGGAGCCAGAGGCGGTCGTGATGAGCGGCTTTGCGCGCTCCTTCGAGCAGTATGAGGTGCGAAACTTCCTGGGCGTGGCCGATTGGGTACAGTCCACGCGCACGCCCACGCTGGCCCTCTGCGGCAGCCACCAGCTGCTGGGCTTTGTCTTTAATCAGGACCTCTGCCGCGTCGAGCGCCTCTTTGATGAGCCGATGCGCCGCCTGCGCCCCGGTGAGCCTGTCACCAATCCAGACTACCACCCCGACTACTTCATGGAGCGCGGCTTTTACACGCTGGAGCTTACGGAGGCTGCCCGCCGCGACCCGCTCTTTGCCGGCTTCGGCCCGACCGCTCTCTGCTACGAATCCCACTACTGTGAGGTCAAGACGCTGCCGCCCGACTTTGAACTGTTAGCCTCCACGCCGGAGTGCCGCATTCAGGCCATGCGCCACCGCCAGCGCCCGCTCTATGGCTTGCAGTTCCATCCTGAGGACTATTTATTAGAACCAAAGAGGTTCTCCGACGGCAAACGCATCCTGGAGAACTTTTTTGCTCTGGCCCGCGAATTCAGGCCTTAGAGTGCCTAACAAACCCGTTCTCCCTCTGCCTTGCAGGGAGAGGGCCGGGGTGAGGGGAGAGCCTGACAGCCACGTTGTGTTAGGGGCTCTTAATGCGGCGGATACATTCTCAGGCCACCCTTCTGACGGTATCTAGCAGGTCCTATTTCGGCGGCGCAGCAGGAAGATAGCGCCGGGCACTGTTAAGCTTGCCAGCAACCCAAGCGCGCCCGGCTCGGGGACCGCCGTACGCCCGACGGCGAACCCAATCGGCGAACCCAGGCTGCCATCGGGTAGGATCGGAGCAGCCGTTCCTACCAGCAAGTCGTACCGATCCGGTCGCACCGGACCAATCGAGAAGGTGAGCGTAGGGTCGGACAGCCCCGCTGAGGGTGCGACGCCCAGCGGATCGCCAGTCAGATCCTCGGCCAGGACGCCGGAGGCGATAGCCGAGGGCGAGTCGAAGCTAGCCGGATGGAAGAAAGCCAGATCGAGATCCTGGTAGATAATCAGAGACGTGAAGGCGTAGGGAGTATCCGGCGAAAGGTTGATCAGCGTGAACTGATCGTGCAGATCCGTGCCGACAGGCACGAAAACGGAGTTGGTGAAATCGAACGGCAGGCCGTTCAGTCGCACCTCTTCCATTCCCATACGCCTTGCCTCCTTCTGCTCCTGCGACTCGATCTTTTTGCCGGTGTCGCCTCGCACGATCCCCTTGTAGGTATCCTTCCCACCGCCGGGCCGATCCACCTCGATTCGGAAGTAGCCGCTCTTGCCGCCGTTAATATTGTCCAGGCTGTACTTGCCGTCTACCGTCGTCATCGCTCCGGCAGGAGTCACCTCTACATCCCCTCCCTGCGGCACCTCCCGAAAAATGTGGATGGTTCGACTCCCGCCCGCGCCCGAAATATTGATACTGTATTTGTTCGCCATGCGATCATAGGTGATCCGGTCAACGGTGATGGTGTTTGCGGAGCTCCTCGCTGCAGGCAGGCACAGCGCGAGCAGGAGCAGCGGGCCGAACCGGATCGCTTTCCGCCAACGGCAGCGCCAGGCAAGGCTGGCCAGGCCCAGAGCGCCGAGGCCGAGCGCCAACAGAGGAGAGGGTTCTGGCACGGTCAACTGCGCGAAGCCGCCCAGAGCGCAATCCGTCGTCATGAAGGTGATGCCGATGTCGCTGGTATTGGGCTGCCCCGTCGTCACATTCAGCGAAGTGATGAACCCTGTCAGCGGATCAATATAGGAATCGAGAAACCCCGCGCTTTTTAGGCCGTTCACCAGTTCCCTCTTGATGGTTAAGATGCTTTTCTCGCCGCCTGGGGCAAATGTCAGTGTCGAAATGAGCTTATTCCCCACTCCCAGGGTGATCTCCCCTGGTTCGGCAGGGCCGCTCGCGCTGAAGATATCCCACTGCGCCGTACCGAGCAGAGGATCCACCCCCGGCCCGACGGCCAATGCGCAATTGATCACATCCGGCGAGATTTGCATCATCTCTTTGATGGCTGTCGGCTTCTTTCCGGGTAGGGGGGTCCCATAGACGTACCACCAGCCGGTCGTGGGAGATTTAAAGGTTGGGCCGAAATGATACTCCTTGTTGACTTTGTCGTTCGCGTTGAGCTGGTCCTTGATAGTGTCCGCCAGACCCTCGTCCGTAATGCCACGCGGGGCGGCAACGATGCCCGAGACCTCCTCCATCTTACCAGTCGAGTCCTTGAATGCAAAGGTGTACTCGAAAGTCGCACCGTTCGTGGTGCCTTTCATAACGAAAAAGGGGTTGCCGTTGGTTTTCGCCTGTGCGGCGCCCGGCGCTAACCCGATGAGGAGGGCCAGAACCAAAACGATCCAGCATGAAAGACGGGCCATTCCAGTGCTCCTTTCTAAAGAAAAGCACAGGGGTGCAGCCATATTTAGAGAATATGGTGATCTTGCGGCCGTAATCAGGGATGGAGTAATTAGGTGGAGTGCGCCAGGCACCCATTCATTTCAGACAATGACGCAGAACAGTTGTCCGTTCAGGGAGGCGCCCCTTGCTCTCCCTTGTGGGCCGGGCAGTCTATCGAAGAAACAGGACAAAAGCAAGTTCTGGCTTCCGTTTAGGGGAGGTATTGCATAATTTGTACCAAATTGTATCAAGATTGAATTCTACTGAGGTAAATTTATGGAGGGTGACAAAGCAACAAGCCCCGCAATGGCTCACTCACCAGCGGGGCTTGTCTTGGCTTTGCAGAGAGGGAAACCGCCCTCTGCTAATCTCAGGTGCACGTTTAGCACCCACGAGTCACCATCGCTACCACCGTCCTCTCGGAATGTGGTTCCCTAGCGATCTTCGTGTTTCTCGTCAGGGATTAGCACGTGCATTAGAAGGACGATAGGCTCTAGGGTTAGGTTCCCGCGAATTTCGGTTACGGAAGGCCCCTGGATACTATTCCGGCAGCAAGGTATACAAATCTTCAGCGCCGTAAATTGGGGCCTGGATGAACCAACGGGCGCTCTGGCGGCTCTATATCCATAGAAGCTACGGAAGGGAGGCAAACCCTTGCACGAAATCGTGTGGGTCAAGCAGATCCTCCAGGGGGATCAGAGGGCAGGAGAGCGATTGATCCGGCAGCACTATCCGCGGATCTATCGCCTGCTGCGTTATCTCACCGGCAACGTCGAGATCGCCCAGGATCTGACTCAGCAAACTTTTGTTAAGGCGTGGCTGGCCCTGGAAACCTACAAAGGCGAGGCCAGGCTGGCGACGTGGCTGCATCGGATTGCCTACCACGAGTACACGCACTGGCTGCGCTCCCGGCGAGAGGATACCCCATTGGAAGCCGTCGCGGAGCTGGCCGACCTGGGGTTAGCGCACGAGTTAGACGGCATCCTTCTCGCGCGCGCCCTGGGGCAACTCTCTCCGGAGCTACGCGACACGTTCTTGCTCTACTATGTCCAGGAACTCTCCGTGCCGGAGGTCGCCCTGGTGCTCAATCTGCCTCCCGGCACCGTCAAATCGCGCCTGTTCACGGCTCGCCAGCGCCTGCGGGAACTGCTTCAGGAGCCTCCCGAGGGCGATTCGATCCAGAGCCTCAATCCCACGCCTCAGAGCCTGCCCAACAAGGAGGGCCTTTCCCATGAACTGTCGGCGTTTGCATCCAGGAGCCCGGCCCGCTAGTGCCTGGCACCGTCTCTGGTGCCCGGAATGCCGCGCTGCGGAGTCCGTAGATGCCGCCATTGCCGCGGGCATCGAGCGTATGCAGCTAGAGCCGATTCCTGCCGACGGGATCGCGCGCACGCGGGCGGCAGTAGGCCTTGACTCAGTGCCGCAAGGCCAATATCTGCCGGTCCGGCGAAGGGCTTTCCGGCGTCTGTCGCTGTCTGCGGGCCTCCTTGCCGCCGCTCTCAGCATCGGCGGGTACGCCTGGTGGCAGTACGTCAACGCGGACCCGGACATCCCGGTGCCCACGCCCACCATGCCTAAGCCCAACGCCTTTGACTTCTATCGCACCGCTGGAATGAACCTGCGCGATGACGACCAGATCGGCGTTGCCTTGTCCAATCGCCGGCCCCAGGCAGACAAAGCGGTAGAGCAGCCGCAGAGCGCGCACAAAGGCCCGGAACGCCCGCAGGATCATATCTACTCGCTGGCGGAAAAGGAAGCGTTAGTGCGCGAGAACGCCAGCGCGCTTCTGGTACTGCGGCAGGGCCTGGCCTATCCCTACCAGGAGCCGCCCGCGCGCTCGCTGAATGCCGTCTTCCCCCATCTGGCAAAATACCGATCTCTAGCGCGCTTGCTGGCGCTGGAGGCGCAGACGAAAGCTGCGCGCGGGGATTGGGCCGGCGCAGTCCGCAGCGATCTGGATGCGATAGAGATGGGAGAGCAGATCCCCCATGGCGGGATACTGATCGGGAAGCTCGTCGGGATCGCCTGTGAGGCTATCGGGCGAAAGCCGCTCTGGAAGGCGATAGACCACCTGAACGCCGGGCAGGCCCGGGCCACCGCGCGGCGGCTGGAGAGGATTCGGGGGCTTCACGTCCCCATAGCAGAAACCCTGAAAGAAGAGAAGTGGTTCACGCTGGCTGGCCTGCAAGAGGCGTTCCGCCATCCTGACTGGTTGCGGCAGTGGGCTAAGGCCGGGCAGGAGGATCCGTCTCTTGTGGAGGAGGTCAGCGGCTATCTGCTCTTGCTGCGGCATAGCAAGCGCCAGATATTGGATAACTACATGCGCTATATGGATCAGGCCATTGCCTGCGCCAAGCTGCCCTATGCGGTCCCCTGCGCTGCCCCGGCAGTGCCCGAAGACCCCATCAACAGGTGGCTGGCCCCGACGTTCACGCAGGCACGCTTTCAGGATGCGGCCTACAGCGAGACGCTGAACGCGCTGCTGCTCACGGCGCTGGCCCTCCGTGCCTATCGCCTTGAGCACGGCGCCTATCCGCAAACCCTGTCTGCGCTGGTGCCGGCCTACCTTTCTCAGGTGCCGGAGGATCCCTTTGCCCTGTACACGGCGCTGCGCTATAAGCGCATGGGCGCCGCCTATCTCCTCTACAGCATTGGCCCGGACGGCAAGGACGATGGCGGCGTGCCCATTAACAACCCCAAAGCCACGAGCGAGACGCAACGGCACATGGTCTTAGCCGAAAGCGTGGGAGATATCGTTGCCGGGATCAATAATTAAGGCAGCGGCACCAGGAGAAGGAAGCTCTCTGCCATGACATTTTTCTCTCGAAGCGGGCGGGAGGAACGCGAAGATATGCCGATCCAGGCGCAGCCGCTTATCCAGGGGCAGGCAGAGGCCGGCCATTGCGAGCGGCCTCCGGCGCAAACCATCCTGGCCCCGGATGTGGAGTCTGTCGCACGCATCCTGGCGCACTCCCGGCTGCGCATGCGGCGCGGAGTGGTTGTCTGGCTATGGAAGCTTCTGACGCCCCTGCTTGTCGTAGCACCCTGCCTGAGCCTGGTGCACGCAGACTGGGCCTGGAGCGCAGGCAGCACATTTTTGCTCCTGACGGCCCTGCGGATCCACGGCCTAACCACTAGCCTGGAGCAGGCGCAGGCCGCGCTGCAGGCTTCCTCTGTTATGGACAAGCGCTGGGTTGGGGCGCTCGTGGAGGCCCTGGAGTGGCCGCACAAGCGCGTGCAGAGCATCGCCCGTTTGCTCTTGAATCGCCTGCTTCCCCAGTTCCAGGAGGAGGATGTCCGGTGGCTGCAGGCGGATCAACGCGCCTGCCTGTATCGCCAGTTGACTCCGCTCCAGGCGGCCAGAAACCCGGAGTTCGTGACCACGATCCTTGAGGCGCTGGCGCGTATCGGTGATGCGCAGGCCCCGCCCTCCATGCAGCGCCTGGCGGAGATGTTGGCTTTCACGGCTGCGATGCGGCGCGTTCGTGCTGCGGCCCGCGCGTCCCTCGCACTGCTGGAAGAGCGCCTGGAAGCGGGGGATATCGGCCTGCCAACCGCGCCCGAGACCGCCGCGTCGGCTGCCGGGCAACAGAGCGCCGAATCCTCCGACGCAGAGGCGGCACAGGGCGCGGCGGAAGTTTCCCCGGAGGTGGCGAGAGCGTCGGCCCATGTGGAGGCGCAACTGCGGGCATTGGAACAGGAAATCCGCAGGCAGCAGCCGGGAATGCGGATCGGGTTTCTGATCGCCGCCTGGGGCGTGATTGTGCCCTGCACGGCCACGAAAACCGGCCTGGCCCTGGCGCAACACGATTGGCTTCAGGGGCTTATCTGGGCCGGCTTGCTGATCGCTGCGACGCAACTGTATCGCCTGACGCTGACGCGCAAGCATACCGAGATCGCGCGTCGGCTGGCCAGGCTCGACGACGTACAGGGGATCGGTCGGCTGGCTGCGGCGCTGGAGTGGCCGGATGGGGAGATCCGAGCGATCGTGATGCACGCGCTCACCCGCCTGTTGCCGCGCCTGAAGGCCAGCGACGCCGCGCTGCTCAGCGCCGAGCAGCGGGCCTGCCTGTACCGTATGCTTAAGATGTCCTACGCTCGCGCGCAGGCCGATTTTATCCTTGCCGTTCTCAAGGCGCTGGAGCAAGTAGGAGATGCCGCCGCCGTGCCCTACGTCGCCCGGCTGGCCAACAGCGTCCCCCATTCAGCGCGGCAGCGGCGGGTGCGGGAGGCCGCCATCGAGTGCCTGCCCTACCTGCAGGACCGCGCCCAGCAGAGCCAGATGCGGCAGACCCTGCTGCGGGCTTCCAACGTATCTGGTACGGCTCCTGAGGTGCTGCTGCGTCCTGCGGCGGGCAAAGCAGGGGACGTGCCCGAACAGATGTTGCGGGCCAGCGCTGCCGAGGAATAGCGTCAGTCTGAGCCGACGGCCAACCGTCCTACCGAACGGCAAAGCTTAAAGGCAGTGGGCGTCCGAAGGACGGTTGGCGGCGTAGCCGCCCTACAGTCGGGTACTTTCAGTGCCCGGTTTTGCGTTGCGTACGCAACGCCTGCAACAGTCGTCGCGCCTCCGCCTCCCGGGGATCGAGTTCCAGCGCGCGCTGCGCTTCGATGCGGGCGCGGGACAGGTCTCCCTGCTGCTGGTAGTAGCGGGCCATCGCTAGGTGGTCGGCGGCAGTGCCGCCTTTCCAGAGGCGCTTGCGAATGTCATCTGCCGCATCCCGCCGATGTGTCGCCTGCTCATAACGGGCGATGAGCGCCTGGCCGTCCGCCCGGCGCCCCTGTTTCAGATAGAGGCGGCCCAGGCGGTAGAGGGCAGGGTTGGTCTCCGAGGGAACACGCGCGACCGACTCGTAGAGCTGCTGCGCCTCGGCGGCACGCCCCTGGTCTTCAACGACGGTCGCCAGCAGATAGAGGCTGTCAAAATCGTCCGGCTGGACCTGCAAGGTACGGCGCAGCGCCTGTTCCGCTTCGGGCAGGCGCTTGACATTCTGAGAGGAGATCAGGACTTGCGCCAACTCCTTGTAGAGCCGCGCGTTGCCGGGGTTGATGCGCAGTCCCTGCCGGGCGGCGTCTTCCGCGTGAGCAAAATCCCCCAGACGGCGATAGTTTTCGGCCAGCGCGTGGTACAACTGGTCGTTGGTCGGGTAGCGCGTGATTGCTCGTCGGAGCAGATCGACCGATTTGCGCGGCGTGTTGACCACGTACCAGTAGCTCACCTGCCCGATGATCGCCTGGATATCGTCGGGGGCCAGTTGCAGGGCGCGGCGGAACAGCGGCTCCGCTTGCTGATACCATTCCAATTGAAGGTAGAGGTTGCCCAGCCGGATAAGGTTTTCGACGTTACGGGGCTGTAAGCGGCTCAACTGGCGGCAGGTTTCCAGTTCGCGATCACTCTGACCGGTATCGTGAGCGACGTCGGCGAGCAACTGCCAGAAGGCGACGTGGCGCGGATAGCGGCGCGTGTTCTCCTCCAGAAGCTGGAGCGCGCGGGGCAGTTGTCCCTGCTGCGCGGCCTCCAGCGCGCGGGCATAGGATGCGTCGGCAGGCGATGTGGGGCGAGGATGCGGGAGGGCCGAAGCCGCGGCAGAGGCGGCGGGCGTAGAGGTGACCGGAAGAGAGGCCGGTGGAGAGGAGATCGGCGTCGTGGTGGGCGGCTGCGGGGAACGCCCACAGCCTGACAGTAAACAGAGCATCACGACGGCACAACGCCGATACTCCCGGAAAGTCCGGTGGTGCGCTAATGCCCTCAGAACGTGCACAGCACCGGCCCGGCAAGGCGCAGATGCCTCGCAGCGGAGGCGCCAGCGCAAACCGGGTCGCCTCGCTTTTGAATGCATGGGGTATCGCGGCTAGCGCGTAGGCCGCGGGGGCGCAGGCGCTCCAGCAGGACGGGCATAGTCGGAGGCTCCCGGCTTAGGCGGCGTCCCTTGCAGCGGCGCATTCGCCGCGTTCACGGCATTGGGATTGCCGCCGCGCTCTTTCAACACCTGTTCTGCGATGGTATCTTTGGGCCTGCTGTTCATATACCAGAAGCCGACCAGCACCGCAAGGATCAAGACGATGGCAATGACAATGCCTGCCGTTGCCGGACTGATCTGCCTATCGCTTCCCATTTTCTCTACTCCTAAAGCCTGAGTCCTCCGAGATGGGAGGTTTTAACCCCCCAGCATAGGATGCGGGAGGACTCAGGCTTGATGTAGTTTGGGTATATACCCTCGCCCATGTGACTCCCTCTCTAAAGGCGTGCGCTCCCTGAGAGTGTCTACGGTAATTGGTGGCAGCCACCCCTAAAGGGGTGGACTGTGTCGCAAGGCGGAGGGCCGAACCATTGCAGGGCCGACCCTTGCAGTGGGCAAGCCCCCTGAAGGGGGCTCTCCCTCCTGGTAGCCCCTGAAGGGGACTAATCCACCTCTCTTAGCCCGCTTGAGCGGGCTTGCCGTCCGCAGCCCGGTCCTTTAGGGCCGGGCACAGCCAAATGGGAGGGATGACCTGATTTTGGGTAATCGCTCCCAACGGTGTTGACGTATCTCCTCAGCAGCAGGCTGCGTGAGATTGATCCACACGGCTGGGAGTGTCTACCTGATTTTTGAGCCAGACCGGTTTATTGAGGCGGCTGGCAGTTATCATCCTCAAGGCGTGCGGTGGGATAGTAACCTGCCAGGTAGTTCGGCAGGCCGCTTCCACTCGCCTTCGAGGCTTTGCCGTACTTCGAATGCCCATCGGCATAGACGAAGTTGATGCCGTCAAAGTGGCGCGGTTTGCCATAAAAATCCCAATCCAGGATGCCGCGCGTGAAGTAGTAGCTGCCGCGCTGGTCGGGCGCATTACTAGATTTATCGGGGTCGGGCTGGCAGTTGAGGAAGTTCCAGGCGAAGATGGCGTCGCCCAGCAGAGCGATCTTGGCCGGCTCTTGCAGCTTGGACATCGTCCAGGGCCCGACGAACTTATCGCCGTGCGGCCCTACCTCGCCAAAGCCGTATTCCACGCGGTAGTAGTTCTTGCTGCCCTGCGGGACGGCCGGCGGGACATAGTTGGCGGTATCGAAGAGCGTATCGGAGTTGCTCGGACAGTCGAAGATGCCGGTGTTCTTGATGTAGGGCATCAGCAGGTCAGACCAGAACGTGGTTCCGGCGCAGGCGGGCGCCTCGCAGTTGCCCGGCGAGATGCCGCCACCCGGCCAGGGATTGCTCCAGTAGGTCTCGTCATAGTCCTGGGCATACATCATCTCCGCCAGGCCTAACTGCTTGGTGTTGGACAAGCAGCTTACCGCGCGGGCGCGCTCGCGCGCCTGCGCGAACACTGGGAACAGAATTGCCGCCAGGATCGCAATAATGGCGATCACGACGAGCAACTCTATCAGGGTAAATCCACTCTTGCTGCGATACATAAACACACTCCTTTTGCGCTTCTTAATCAATTCTGACGAAGTCCACCCACAAAACGTGCGTAACGAGAATCCAGAGAGAAATGATTGCTCCCAGGGTTTAGCGTGAACCACCTCCTTGCAAACGCGGTCGCAACCTGGCCAGCGCCTGCTGCGCTTCCTTGTTACCGGGGTCCAGATGTAACACGCGCTCGTAAGCCAGGATGGCGAAGGCAACTTCGCCGTGCTTTTCCAGAAAACGGGCCTGCTCCAGCCGGGCCTGTAGGTTATGCGGCTCGCTCTGGACGCGCAGCAGCAGGTTGCGGCGTGTCTCTTCTGCCGCTTTGGCGGCTCGGAACCGGGCCTGCGCCGCGCCGTCCGGCTTGTGCTGGGCGCGCAGGGCCGCCGCGTAGAGATACAGCCCTTCCGCATCCTCGGGCTTGCGGTCGGTATAGGCGCGCAGCTCCGTTTCGGCCTCACGCCAGCGTTTCTGGGCGCTATAGAGCCGTCCCAACTCGCGCTGGGCCTCGGGAATGGGCGCGTTCGCCGCCAGCAATTGCTGGAAAATCTGTTCGGCTTCCTGCTGCGCCTGGGATGTAGCGCGGTAGCGGGCCAGCAGGTCGGCCAGGGCAAAGCGTATATCGAGCCGACTCGGAGCCGCCTTCGATGCGGCGCGCAGATCGGCTTCGGCAGCGTCCAAATTGTGGCCGAGCAGATAGGCGTTGCCGCGCCGCAGCAGCGTATCGGCATCGCCGGGGGCACGCGCCAGCGCCTCGCCATAGGCTTTCGCCGCGTCCGCGTACTGGCCCAGCGCCGCCTGCGCCTCGCCGAGCGCCCGCCAGGCCCGCACATCGTCGGGCGCCAGGCGCAGCGCCTCCTTCAACTCCGCCGCCGCCTGTGGGCGCGCGAATACGCGAAAGTCATAGATGCCCAGCGCGTAATGGCCTTCGGCCTCGCGCGGGTGGCGGCGCACAAAGTCCTGGAGCAGCGCGCCCGCCTCCTCAAACCGTGCCTGCCGCGTCAGTTGATCGCCCAGCAGCGCGGCGACGCGGGCGGAGTTGGGATCATCGGCATAGGCGCGTTGGAGCACCTCGATGGCCTCCTGGGTGCGTCCCTCCTCGGCCAGCCGGCGCGCGTAGTAGTACTGGACAATGGCGCTGCCGGGCATCTGGGCGGCTAAGGCCCGGATCTGCTCGCGGTTGGCGTGGGCCGCCTGCCGCTCCAGCATCCAGTCGCTTTCCCAGATGGCGACCGCGATGGCAGCCAGAATCAGCAGCCCCGCCAGCGCCAGCAGCAAGCGTGAGGGCAGACGTCTCACGGCGGAAGCCGATTTACGCTGATGCACGCGCGCCGCAGACGGATGCGGGGCCGCCGCAGCCGGCCCGCCATTCCCGCGCGAACCCGATGGTTTGGACGAACGACTCATGATCGGCGCTGCCAGGCATCAAGCCTTCCTCCCATAAGGAGAGAGGCGAATGGACAACTCAGGATCGACGCTGCCGGGGAGGCGGCGCGGTAGACTCACGCACCAGAAGCCGGCACGGCAAGATAAGGCGGCGAGGCGCGGCAGCCTCCGGCGCGCGCAGCATCTCGCGTAGATACGTGATCCCCTCCTGCCCCATCGCTTCGAGGGGCTGGCGAATGGTTGTCATCACCGGCGAGGATTCGGCCACCGCCGTCGGATCATCAAAGGCGACGATAGAAAGCTCGTCGGGCACGCGAATTCCGACTTCCTGGGCGATATCGAGCACGTGGCGGGCAACAAACGGCCCGGCGGCAAAGAGGGCGGTCGGACGGTCGGAACTCCGCAGCCAGGCGCGGAGGCGCTGCTGTACCGGCTCCGGAATATGGGTCGAGGACTTCACATCCAGTATCCAGTCTGTGCGCAGAGGCAGGCCGCGCGCCTGCATCGCCTGCTGGAAGCCGCGTATGCGGTCCTGGGTGTTGATCGAATGCGGGGTGGCATAGAGCAGGGCGATATCCCGGTGCCCCAGTTCCGCCAGGTGCTCCACGGCCAGGGTCGCGCCGCCAATGTTATCGCTGTCCACGCAGGGCAACGCGACGCCCTTCCAGGCCGCACCGATGACGACGGCCTTCGCTCCCGCTGCCGCCAGAGCGCGCAGCCCCGGCACATCCTCCTCCAGCGGCGCGATCAGCAGCCAGCCGTCGGCTCTGCTCTCGCGATAACGCGCCAGATAGTCGGCGCCCCGCACATGTCGCAGCACCAGCCGGACTTCCAGCGGGCTGGCGCAGCAGCGCATGGAGAGCAGCAGGGCGCACATGTACTCGTTGTCCGAGACCAGTTCCGGCGGGGCGATGGTGATAACCTCGAACAGATGCGAGGCACTGCCGCGCCTTGGCTCCACTTCTGCTGCATCCCGGTCTGGGAGATAGTTGCCGTTGCGCTGCCTATGGGGAGCCTCCGCGATAAAGGTCCCGCGTCCGACCTCGCGGTACAAAACACCCTCCGCCGTCAGCGCCAGGATCGCCTTGTTGACGGTCATCTTGCTGACGCCCAGGGACTTGGCGATATCAGTCTCTGCCGGTATCTTATCGCCGGGCTGCCAGAGGCCAGAGGCGATCATCTCCACAAGGATCTGTCGCACCTGATAGTGGCGAGGCAAGGGATCGGTTTTGTTGACACGGGCCGTCGTTGGCAGCATGGGTAATTCCTGCACTTAGTAACCTAGCTGTCTAGGAGTCTAGACTGATTTCCAACCAGTATAGACGTTGGCGCTCGTACCTGTCAAGCCCTAGAGAGTAAATCTTGCAAAAATAGTGGGAGGCTGTCGCCGTGAAATCGACGGGTCAGCCTGCCTTGACAGGCCCGCCCGCCCGCCCTATAATGGCTCCCACCAGAACTAAATTTTTATTTCATGAGGAGAGAGGGATCATGCCTTACCTGATCGGCATTGACATTGGCACCAGCGGCACCAAGACGATCCTGATAGACGAGACAGGCCGCGTGCGCGCCCGCGCCATCCAGGAGTATCCGCTTTATACCCCCAAACCCCAGTGGAGCGAGCAGGACCCGGCGGACTGGTGGGCGGCGACCTGCGGCACGGTACAGAAGGTGCTGGAGATGTCGCGCCTAGACCCGCGCGAGATCAGGGGCGTGGGGCTGTCCGGGCAGATGCACGGCTCGGTTTTCCTGGACGAGAACAACGCGGTGCTGCGCCGCGCCCTGCTCTGGAACGACCAGCGCACCCAGGCCGAGTGTGACTGGATTACCGAGACGGTCGGGCGGGAGAAGGTGGTCGAACTGATCTCCAATCCCGTCCTGACCGGCTTCACGGCGGGCAAGATCATCTGGCTGCGCAACCACGAGCCGGAGATCTACGCGCAGGTGCGTAAGGTACTGCTGCCCAAGGACTATATCCGCCTGCGCCTGACCGGGGAGTACGCCACCGAGGTCTCGGACGCTTCCGGCACGGCCCTGTTCAACGTGCGCAAGCGAGATTGGGCCGATGAGATGCTGGAGGCCATCGGCGTTCCCCGCGACTGGATGCCGACCGCCTACGAATCGCCGGAGGTCTCCGGGCGCATCACGGAGGAGGCAGCGGCGGCGACGGGGCTGGCTCCCGGCACGCCGGTCGTGGGCGGGGGCGGCGATCAGGCGGCGGGGGCCGTCGGCAACGGCATCGTGGAGACGGGCATCGTCTCTTCGACGGTGGGCACGTCGGGCGTCGTGTTCGCTTTCAGCGACGAGCCGATTGTGGACCCGCAACTGCGCCTGCATACCTTTTGCCATGCCGTGCCAGGCAAGTGGCACTTGATGGGCGTGATGCTCTCGGCGGGCGGCTCCTTACAGTGGTATCGGGACGCCTTCGGCCAGCCGGAGAAAGTGGTGGCGGGCGCATTGGGCCGCGATCCGTATGAGCTTATCTGCGCAGAAGCCGAGACGGCTCCGGTCGGCAGCGAGGGGCTGATCTTCCTGCCGTATCTGACGGGCGAGCGCGCGCCCTACCCCGACCCCAATGCGCGCGGCGTGCTCTTCGGCCTGACGCGCCGTTCCGACCGCGCCTATGTCGCCCGCGCCATCCTGGAGGGCGTCGCCTACGGCCTGCGCGACTCGTTTGAGATCATGAAAGCGATGCAACTGCCCATCCGGCAGGTGCGGGCCTCCGGCGGTGGGGCGCGAAGCAAGGTCTGGCGGCAGATACAGGCGGACGTGACCGGCCACACGCACGTGACCATCAACGTAGATGAGGGGCCGGCGCTGGGCGTGGCGCTGCTGGCGGGCGTGGGCACCGGGGTCTATTCTTCCGTATCCGAAGCCTGCCGCGCCACCATCCAGGTCAAGGACGCCACCGACCCCTGCACGGTCAACCACGCCGCCTACGGCCGCTTCCACAAGGTCTACCAGGCGCTCTACGCCCATCTGAAAGAGGATTTCGCGGAGGTCGCGCGCATCATCGGTCAGGCGGGCTGATCTGCGCAACTCGCTATTGATCGGCCCGATATTTCCAGGGTAGACACGCCAATTCAAGGTCAGTGCGTTCCCTAGCCGGGCACGGAAAGTACCCGGCTAGGGGGCCTAACGGCCAAGCGACTGCAAGGGACACCCTGCAAAGCCGGGTTGTTCCGTCCGCAGTCGCAAGGCAGAGGCGCGAACAAGCGTAGCGCTGTCTCTTGCAGTCGGCTGGCGGCGCAGCCGCCCTCTAGACGGGGGTTTTCACCTCCCGGCTCTAGGGCCTAACGGCCAAGCGTCCTTCGGACGCCCCGTTGCGGCAGGTTCTTCCTGCTCTACGAAGGCAGCCACCTGCCGATAGGCCGGTGGTTCCGTCCGGTAGGACGGTTGGCGGCGCAGCCGCCCTCTAGCCGGGTTCTTTCCGTACCCGGCTAGGGAACGCATTGAATGGCCTACGGCCAGGCATCCTAACGGACGCGGATGGGCGCCAAGTCTGATTGGTTTCTCTATAAGGAAGGAGCGGACGTGTGCTAAAGGGATTGCTGCGGCGGCTGCTGGCCGTCGCGTTGTTGTGTGTGGCGGTCGGAAGCGCGGGCGCGGCCCCGGCCCGGCGCGTGATCATCCTCTCCTGGGACGGCGCGGCGGACTGGGTTGTGGATAGAATGCTGGCCGCAAACCAACTGCCCAACGTAGCCCGCCTGGCGCAGATGGGGGCGCGCGCCGAGTACGCCGTCCCGATGTATCCTTCCATCACGGCCTGCGGCCATGCGGCGATCTGGACGGGCGCGTATGGCGATGTCAACGGCATTACCGGCAACGCGGTGCCTGTGCTGCCGCGCGCGGAACACACGCTGCTGGAGCGGCGCTCCGGCTTCAGTTCGGCCTCGCTGCGCGCCGAGCCGATCTATTTCACGGCGGCCAGAGCGGGCAAAAAAGTGGCGGTGCTGTCGGCCACGCAGTCCTATCCGCCCGACCCCTATCTGGCGGGGTTGCGCGCGGCCAACGTCCCGACAGATCGCCTCGTCTCCTTCAGTGGCTTCGAGTCGCCGATTACCGAGGACGGCGACGGAGCGGTCTGGGATGCAAAGAGCCTGCGCCCTGCGGAGGGCTGGACCGCCGCGCCGCCGCACAACGGCGCAATGAAGGAGCTTTCCCTTCCCATCGGAGAGCAGACCTTCTACGTCCTGGCCTACGACGACCCCAACGATCCCGTCGGCGGCCTGGATACCCTGCTCATCCGCGAGGGCAGCAAGGAGCCGGATCACGCTCTGGCCTCGGCCACGCTCAAGCCGGCGGAGGCGGCGGAGAACACCGATCACTTCAGCCCGCCGTTCCGCGTCACCAAAGGCCCCCTCGTTGGCTACGCCTATTTCCGCCTGTTCTCCCTCGCGCCGGACGGCAGCGGCATGACGCTCTACCAGCGCGGCGTCAACGGGCTGCGCGGCGCGGCCTCGCGGGAGGAGACTGAGAAGTACCTGGCGGCCTATGGCGGCTTCCACTCCGCTCCCTTCGATCCCTACGAGCGCGGGGAACTCGGCAAGACCTTCTGGCAGGGCGGCGACGGCGCGGCGGAACGGCGGCTGCTGGAGTGCATCCGGCTGGACTACGCCTTCTTAAAGCGCGCCGTGCGCTACGCCCTCAAGCGCTGGAATCCCGACCTGCTGATAGACTACTCTCCCATGACGGACGCCGCCGGGCATCTGTGGATGGGCGTTCTGGACCCGCAGAGTCCGCGCTACGATAGGGCGCTGGCGGAGAAGCTGTGGCCCTACTACGCGCAGGTCTACCAACTGGCGGATGACTGGCTCGGCGATGTGCTGACTCAGATGGGCAGGGATACGGTCGTCTGCCTGGTCAGCGATCACGGGATGCGGGGCGCCGGCAAAGAGTTCTCGCCCAACGCCGTGCTGGAAAAGGCGGGGCTGGCGGCGCGCGGCACGGACGGCAGCCTCGACCTGGCGCGCACGCAGATCTGCGCGCCTCCCTGGGGAGATTACTTTCTGGCCGTCAACGGCACGGACTGGAAAGGCGGGATCGTTCTCCCGGAGGATCGGGAGAGGATATTGCGCGCGGCCACTGAGGCGCTGTTGGCCGCCACCGACCCAGAAACCGGCCAGCATATCGTGACGCGCGTGTTTCGCCCTGCGGAGTGCGTCGGATTAGGCATGGGAGGCGAGGCGGGCGGCGACCTCTATTTCGACCTGGCGCCCGGCTATACGACGACCGGCGCCTTCCTCCCCAGTGGCGTCCGCTGGCTTGAGTCCCCCATCGGCGGCGGCGAGCACGGCTATTTTCCGTATGGCGTGAAGATGCAGGCCATCTGTTTCTTTGGCGGGGCGGGCGTCAGGCCGGAGACGCGCCTTGCAGGTATCCGCCAGATCGATATCGCGCCGACGCTGGCGTATCTGCTGGGCATTCCTACCCCGAAAGATGCGCGCGGTCACGTCCTCGGGGAAGCCCTGAGAGCCAGATAGAAAGATTAACACGGATGACACGGATAGAGCCAATCCGTTGGATCCGTGGCATCCGTCCTATCCGTGTTCTGTTTTTTTCAGGGCGTATTCGAGGCGGTGCGCGGCGTGGAATCGGGCGCGGGCTGGGCCAATGCCACGGTCAGGCGGGCGGCGCGGTCCGGGGCTAACAGAGCCAGTATTTGCCCGACCTGCTTCTCGTCCATGCGGTGCAGCAGCGCGATCACCTGATCGTTGGGGAGCTTGGCAAAGATACGGGTGACGGTTTCGGGCGGCATCTGTTCATACACAGAAGCCAGCCGCGCGATGTTCTTCGGATCGGGTGGGGCCGGACGTTCCGCTGTCTGCGCAACGGGCTGCGGGCGCTGTTGCGCCTCACGCTGCGCTTGCAAGGCGGCACGCTCCTGCTCCAGAGCGGCGCGCTGCGCTGCCAACTCCTTCTTCTCCCCGGCCAGCGGATCGGGCGCAGGGGCGGCGCTCTGTACCGCCCTCGGCCTGGGCCGATACAGCCCGGCCATCTTTAGCACCGTGCCCAGCGCCTTGTTCTTCTCCGCAAACCTGCCTACGGGAAGAACTCCGATCTTCGCCAGGCCGTACATGGCGCCCACAATAACCACCAGCGGCATCAACACCGCCACCGCGATTTTCATACTTTTGGGCATAGATTGCACTCCGTATTTTACCTAACCCCCCGGCTCTAAAGCGGCAGGCTGAACCCTGCCGCTGGGGGGCGCAAAGCGCCCGTCGCCCACCTGCGTGGGCGAGAAGCGCATTTTGCCCGCGTAGGCGGGCAGCTAGCCTCGCTAGGCGGAGGAACGAGCGTGCGCAGTTCCGCCCCTAGTAGAGCTCCACAGCGGCAGGGTTTAGCCTGCCGGCATGAGGGCGTTACCGTGCACCCAGCATTTTCAATATCCGCTGAACATACTGCTGAGTCTCGGCGTAGGGCGGGACGCCGCCATATTTGCGAACGGCGGCGGAGCCGGCGTTGTAAGCGGCGAGCGCCTTTGGAAGCTCACCCTGAAACTCGCGCAGCAAGCCTGCCAGGTAGCGCGTCCCGGCGGCGATATTCTGCTCCGGGTCAAAGGCGTCCTGGACGCCGAAGGCTTGCGCCGTCTCCGGCATGAGCTGCATCAGGCCCTTCGCGCCCACTGCCGATACCGAGCGCGGATTGCCGCCCGACTCCTGCTGAATGACGGCGCGCACCAGATCCGGCGGCAGTTGGTTCTGCGCCGCATACTTTACCACCAGCGCGTCTATCTCCGGGGAGAACGGCCCGGCGGAAGGCCCGATGGGGCGCAACTCGACGTTGCCGCCTGCCTGGGCCAGCATCACGTCGAACGGGCGCTTGCCGGCATCGGCGCTGCCAGGCGGAGGCGTTTGGGTTGTCGGTGGCGGAACGGGCGGAGGCGTCGGGGCGGCGAGGATGCCCAACCGGGCTTCGATCTCTTGAATGCGGGCCAGGGCGATTTGCAGATGGCTTTCCATCAGGCGGCTTTCTCCTTCGTATTGGGCGCATCGGAATGTGCGCGAGCAGCGCGGATATGGCGCAGGGTCGCCAGTTCATCCAGGGCTTCCTGCTCTAATTTCAGGCCGAGCGCCGTATGGGCGAGCAGGTCTTTATCGCGCAGACGCGAGACGGCTTCGCGGGCCTGCCGCGCCGCCACCAACGCCTGCCGCTTCTCCTCAACCTGCGCGCGCAGGGCGTCGGCGCGGCGCTCCTGCGCGGCGATGGCCGCCAGCAGCGTCTCCAGGTAGCGCTCGCGCGCCAGGATGGCCTGCGCTTCGAAGCGCTCTCCCGGCGCGCTGCCGGGCCGCTCCGCCACGGTGCGGCTAAACTCCTCGCGCAGCGCGGCGATGCGCGCCTCAATCGCGGCCAGATGCCCCTGCGCGGTCGCAAACTCCTGCTCTCGCAGGCTCTCGATGGTCTCGCGGTGGCGCAGCACGGTTTCCAGTCGAAACTTAAATCGGCGCATCTTGCTCCTACCGTTTGGGGAAGGTCGTCAACATCTGGCGGAGGGTATCTACATAGGCGCTCGAATCGTCGGCGCGCTGGCGCAGGAAGGCGTTGGCCGCCTCGATCTTGGAGCGGGCATAGTCAATGCGTGGGTTGCTGCCCTCCACATAGGCGCCGATGTTGATCAGGTCTTCCGCGCCGCGATAGGTGGCCAGTATTTCGCGCAGGCTATTGGCGGCGTCGCCCTGTTCGGACGGCGTGATGGCGGGCATGACGCGGCTGACGCTCTGCAATACGTCAATGGCCGGATAGTGGCCCCGGTGCGCCAGATCGCGCGAGAGGACGATATGGCCGTCCAGAATACCGCGCACGGCGTCTGCCACTGGCTCGTTCATATCGTCGCCCTCGACGAGAACGGTATAGAGGCCGGTGATGGTGCCCTGGCCCGTGCCGGAGGTGCCGGAGCGCTCCAGCAGACGCGGCAGCAGGGCGAAAACGCTGGGCGTATAGCCGCGCGTGGCGGGCGGCTCGCCGATCGCCAGGCCGACCTCACGCTGCGCCATCGCCAGGCGCGTTACCGAGTCCATCATCAGCATCACGTCCGCGCCTAGATCGCGGAAGAACTCGGCGATGGCGGTGGCGACCAACGCCGCCTTGATGCGCACGAGCGCAGGCTGATCGGAGGTCGCCACGACCACGATGGAACGCTGCACGCCCTCAATTCCGAGGCTCTCCTCCACAAAGTCCCGCACCTCGCGCCCGCGCTCACCTACCAGCGCGATCACGTTGACGTCGGCGCTGCTGTTGCGGGCGATCATGCCCATGAGCGTGCTTTTGCCGACGCCAGAGCCGGCGAAGATGCCCATGCGTTGCCCCTTGCCGAGGGTCAGGCAGCCATCGAGGGCGCGCACGCCGGTCTGCAGAGGCTCATGGATGCGGGGGCGCGTGACGGCGTTGGGCGGCGGCGCATTGACCGGATAGGTTTTAGCCAGCTCAAGCGGCGGCCCGCCGTCCATCGGCTGCCCCAGCCCGTCGAGCATCCGGCCTAGTAGCTCCATGCCGACCATCACCTGCTGCGTCTGGCGGGTGGCGACCACCTCGCTGCCCGGCTTGATGCCCTCCATCACGCCTAAAGGCATCAGCAGGACGCGATTCTCCCGAAATCCGACCACTTCGGCCAGGATCGGCGGCTTTTCCGGGTCGTAGTAGTTAGCGCGGTCGTAGAAGATCTTGCAGACCTCGCCCACCATTGCGTTTGGCCCCACCGACTCGATGACTAGCCCGATGACCTGCGTGACCTTGCCATTCTGCTTAACCGGGTCCAGCCGCAGCAGCTTCTGGCGGTAGTAGTCCAGATCCAGGGGCGGCGGCGGAATATCAGGCAGCTCCAGAATCTTGCCCTGCATCAGCTCTGCCCTTCCCGGTGCGCGATCATGCGCTCCAGCGCATCGGAAACCTCGTCTAGCTGCGTCTCGATCCGGGCATCAATGGTTCCCGCGTCGGTTTCCACGACCGCGCCGCCCGGCCCAACCCGGCGGTCTTCTATTATCTCGATATGGCGAATGCCGTCCACCAGCGTCAGGAGGTCTTCGCGATGGGCGCGCACCGCCTCTAAATCGTCGGCATGAACGCGGATACGCAGCGTGGTGCTATCGGCGGCGCGGCGCAGGGCGTTGGCAACCACCGAAAGCGCCACCGTGCGGCTGGCCTCCACCTCCTGCTTGATCACCTGCCGGGCAAGATCGAACACCAGCCCGATGATCTGGGGCTCCATCTCGGCCCAGGCGCGCTGGCGCTCCGCCTCGATATGGGCGATAAAGGCGGCCAGATCTTCTCGGTAGGCGGCGCGCTCGTCATCGGCGCGCTGGACGACCAGGCGCGTTGCCTCCTGTTGTCCTGCCACATAGCCCTGCTCATACCCCACCTGATAGCCCTGCCGGCGCGCTTCCTCCTCAATGTCCTGGACCTGCGCGCGCGCCTGCGCGATCAGTGCCTGCGCCTCCTCCTGCGCCTGGGCGCGCATCTGCGCGATGTCTTCCGGTTCCGGCTCGCTCATGCGCTGGCGCCGACGCTCCTCGCCGGCAATCGCCTCCACGTCGCGAAAGAGAGCGGCGCGCACGCCGGCCGGCCCGGCCTCCGAGACGGAAGCCGCAGGCGGCGGTGGCGGCTCCGGCAGGCGCGGCGCAAGCTGCTCAAACCAATTGATGGGAGTAGGCGGGCCGGGATTTTGCGGCGCCACGCGCGGCGCATTCAGCGGCTCAAAGGGCAACTTGGGTCTGGACAACGGGTGTTTTCCTTCATCAATGCTCTCGGCAGGCTAAACCCTGCCGCTGTGGGGCGCTGCCAGGGGCGGCGCTGCGCTCGCTCGACTGCCAGGGACGCCGCTCAACGGTTCGCGGCTCTGCCTGGCGATCTCCGCCTAGCCAGGCCCGCTGACTGCAAGGGTCGGCAGGGTTACGGCCTCTGCCTCCGCCTTGCGACATCAACATCAAGGTGGAAGGGTTGCGAATACTGGCCGCCGGCAGGGTTAGGGCCCCTGCCTCCGCCTTGCCACAGCCCTCCGCCTGGCGACACCTACGCGGGCAGAGAGAATACTGGCTTCTCCTCTCCCCTCCCCTGTTCTTGGGGGTCGCAAGGCGGAGGCCCGAACCATGGTAGGGCCAACCCTAGCAGTGGGACAGGGGGTGGGGGCCTCTCCCCTCTCCTTCTCAAGGAGAGGGGCCGGGGTGAGGGCGACCCTACACCCTATCCCCTACACCCTATCCCCTACACCCTACACAAAGGGCCGGGGGTGAGGTCTGCTGGGGTGAGGATGGCTAAACCACGATCTCGTCGGCGTCGCCGCGCGCCACCACGATCTCGCCGGCCTCTTCCAGGCGCCGGATGACGCCCACGATGCGCTGCTGGGCCTCTTCGACGTTGCGCAGGCGGACCGGCCCCATGAACTCCATATCTTCCTTGAGCATGGTGGCCGCACGCTCGCTCATGTTCTTGAAGATGCGGTTCTGAACCTCTTCGCCCACGCCCTTGAGCGCCAGAGCCAGCTCCTTCGTATCCACCTCGCGCAGTACCTTCTGGATGGAGGCGTCGTCGAGCAGGATGATATCCTCGAAGACGAACATCAGCTTCTTGACCTCGTCGGCCAACTCAGGATTGGTCTCGGTCAGGGACTCGAGGATCGTCTTCTCGGTGGTGCGGTCCACGAAGTTAAGCACTTCCACCAGGCTCTTGACGCCGCCAGCGGCGGTGAAGCCCTGCATGACAACCGCGTTGGAAAGCTTGCGCTCCAGCACCCGCTCAATCTCGCGGATGACTTCCGGAGGCGTCCGGTCCATGATGGCAATGCGGTGGGCGACCTCCGCGCGCAGCTCCTGGGGCAGGCCGGAAAGCACGGTGGCGGCCTGGTTGGGGTGGAGATGGGCCAGAATCAGCGCAATGGTCTGTGGGTGCTCATCCTGGAGGAACGAGAGCAGCTGGCTGGGATCGGTCTTCTTGATGAAGTCGAACGGCAGCACCTGGAGCGCCTGGATGACTCTGTTGACGATATCGCTGGCCTTGTCCTGGCCGAAGGCGACCTCCAGAGCCTTGCGGGCCTGTTCCAGGCCCCCCTCGGAGATCACTTCCTGCGCCAGACACATCTCATGGAACTCGGACACGACCTGCCGGCGCGCTTCCGGGGTGATTTTGCCCAGCCGCGCCACATCCAGGGTCAGGCTCTCAATGTCCTCCTCGCGCAGGTGCTTGAAGATGCGGGCCGTGGCCTCCGGGCCCAGCGCCACCAGCAGAATGGCGGCTTTCTCGCGATTCGATAAGTGAAGGTTGTGGCTTCTCATCCCGTATGCTTTCTACTGCTCCTCAGCGATCCAGCTCTTAATGAGCACGGCGACCATCTCCGGCTTGGACCGGGTCAGATGGAGGATGCTTTCCATGCTGGCATCGAAGGCTTCCTCAATGACGTCGTAGGTCTTGGGCCCGGATCCGACGGGCAAGCCAATGGGGATGCCCTCGGCAGTCACGGCCTCGACCGTCTGGCCCGGAACCGGCGTGCCATCGGGTGCGAGGGCGAGTTCCCTGCTGTCTGCGCCGACGGTTATGCCGCCCAGGCTGCCGGCTCCGGCGCCTGCCAGCGCCAGCTGCTCCCCGGCCAGGCGCGGCGCCGGCTTGCGGAGGGCGCGCGCCAGCAGCAGGAAGGTCAACGCCATGATCGCCAGCGGAACGCCCAGGCCCAGCAGGCGCGACCAGTTCTCAGCAGAGCGGGCTGCCGCTTCGGCCTTGGCCTCCGCCGCTTCGCTGCTGCGGTCGAAGCTGATCTGGGCGATGGAGACCTGGCGCGTGGCATCGCCCGGTATCACGCCGATAGCCGTCTCCAGAATCTGCTTGATGGAGGCGACCTGATCGGGAGGAACCTTGGTATCTACCAGGGCGCTGACGGTCAGCTTCTCGATCCGACCGGGCCCGACGATAGTGTGCTTGACCGTGCGGCTCGGCTCCGAGGTGGCCGTGGTCTGCTCGTGCTTGTAGTTGCCGTCGCTGTTGTTGGTGGCCACGTAGTTGGGGACGCCAGGCGCGGCCCCGCCGGCAATGGGCGCGTTGGGCGCTACGTTCTGGTTGGTGCCGGGGGTGCCGCCGCGCACGCTGCCCGCGCCTTTAAGCTCTTCGGTGTCCGTGGTCTTGCTGGTAACCGCTCCCGGCTCGACGCTGTCGGTTTTGATCTCCTGTTGGTCGGCGTTGAGTTCCACGTTCACCAGGACGACCGCTTTTTTCGGCCCGATGGTATTATCCAGGGCGGTCTGCAGTTCGCTGCGCTTGGCCTGCGCCAGTTGATGCTGCTGCTTCATGCGCTCGTCGGTCAGGTCGCCCGCGCCGGTGCGCGTGCCGTCAAAGAGCAGATCCCCCTGCCCATCCACGACCGTAATGTTCTTGTCGGCCAGGCCGGTATAGGACATCTGGACCAGCCGCACGATGGCGCGCACGTTCTCGTCGGAGAGGGTCTGGCCGGGCTTGAGCTGGACGAAGACGGAGGCGGAGGCCGGGTGCTTGTCGGGAACGAAGGGCGAGTCGTCGGCAGGGGCGACGTGGACGGTGGCGCTGGCGACCTGCTGGAGGCTCATGATGCTCTTGCTGATCTCGCCTTCTTTGGCGCGCAGGAGCGTCATCGCCTCCATCGGCTGGGTCTGGCCGAAGGTGCTGCCCTTGTCGAGCAGCTCGTAGCCCAGGGTTGCCGTAGACTGCGCGGGCAAGCCCTGGCTCATGATCTTCATTCGCATCTCGTCGCGGTACTGAGCAGGCACCTCAATTGCCGTCCCACCCTGCTGGAGACGGAAGGGGATGTTGCCTTCTTTGAGCTTGTCGCTGATAGCGTTGGCGTCCTGTGCCGATAGATTCGAGAACAGCGGCACATACTCCGGGGTGCTGGCCCAGGCAATAAAGCCGATCAGGGCGATCAGCACGCCCAGCGACGAGACGACCAGGACGATCTGATTTTGCCGACCGAGACCTTCCCACAATTCACGCGCACGTTGGATCACTGCTGCCGGTCCTTCCTTCGGAAAGGATGAAGGATATATACGGTAATTGCCGGCAGCCACCCCTAAAGGGGTGGACTGTGGGCGGCAAGCCCCATAAATGGGGCTGCCAGAAGTTGATCCGTCCCCTTCAAGAGTTACAAGAAGGGAGAGTAGCCCCCTTCAGGGGGCTTGCCGCCCACAGCCCGGTCCTTTAGGGCCGGGCACAGCCGGGTTTCCGTAGACACTCCGAGATTAAACGCTGACGCGCATCACTTCCTGATAGGCATCCACCAGCTTGTTGCGTACCTGGATGGCCAGGGAGAGCGCCGTGCTGGCCTCCTGAGCGGCGATCATGACCTGGTGGACATCCATCGCTTCTCCGGCGGCAAAGCGCGCCGCCATGTCGCCGGCGTGGAGCTGTGCCTGGTTCACTTCGCCAATGGCATCCTGAAGATACTGGCCGAAGGATTTGGCGCCCTGCGCTGCGCCTACATCGTCTACGCCGTTAGCGTTGGCGCCGGGAATGGGAAGGGAGGCGCCCTCGCCGCTGCGAACTTCGCGGGAGATCGGGTTGACGTCGAGCAGGGAAGAGAGAGAGTTTATCTGCATTGTTAGACCTCGCGGGACGCGAGAGGCCGCATGCTCACGCCTCTCGCGTCCCGCAGGACGGGGCAAACGGTTATCCGGCGCGTCCGATTTCCAGAGCGCGCTGCTGCATCTGCTTGGCCGCGTTGATGGCGGTGACGCCCGCCTCGTAGGCGCGGGAAGCGGAGATCATATCCACCATCTCGACGACAGGCTCGACGTTGGGCAGCTTGACGTTGCCGTTGGCGTCGGCGTCCGGGTGGCCGGGATCGTGGACCACCTTGAAATCGTGGGCCATATCTGGCTGGACGGCGGTCACCTCAACGCCGGCGCCGGGGGCCTGGCCGTTGCGCATCCCGCCGCGTGCAGCAGCCAGCATAGCGGCGAACGCACCGCCTTCGCTGCGGGCGGAGAAAACCACTTGCTGGCGGCGGTAGGGCTGGCCGTCCGCGCCGCGCGTGGTGTTGACGTTGGCGATGTTGTTGCTGATGACATCCAGGCGCAGGCGCTCGGCGGTGAGGCCGGAGGCGCTGATCTGCAAAGAAGAGGAAAGGCTCATGGCAGGCTCTCAGGGATTTCGATTGGGACGCAATCCGTCGCGTCCCGGCGCATGTGACGAAAGAGAAAAGGGGTTCGCCCGGCGTTAGCGGCCATTGATCACGGCCTTCAGGCCGGCGAAGTAGCCCGAAACCGATTGGGACAGAACCTCAAAGGTGAGGGTGTTGGCGGCCAGGTTCGCCATCTCCGTCTCCATATCCACGTTGTTGCCGTCGGTGCGCTCGCTGGTCGAGTTGATGGTCACGACGCGCGGCGTGACGGAGGCGACGGGCACGCAGTTGGCGGGAGCGCAGGCGTTGTTGTTGGCCTGAAGCGCCTGGGCTAACTGCGTCTCGAACTGCACCGCCTGCCGCTTGTAGCCGGGCGTGTTGACGTTAGCCAGGTTGTTAGCGATGACCTGGTGGCGCAGGGAGGCGGCATCGAGCGCGCGGGTTGTGGCGATAAAGGCATCGCCGCCAAAGAGTCTATCAATCATGGACAACTCCTGGTTTAAGGAAACTGGGAAGAGGGAACAGCGGCGTGCTAGTGTCTGTTCTTGGGCGGCTGCTGCAAGATTCTGCCGTTACGCACGCCTTTGTGCGTCGTCCACAGCGGGACGCAACGGCAGCATCTAGGGAAATTATCGGCGGGAATGAAAGCGGACTTCAGCGATTTTTACGGGGCCTGGCGGAAATAATTCAGGGCCGCGCCTATTCTAGAGAATAGAGGCGGCCCTGTCTATCTGATAGGTTGTATTCAGTTGCCTTTGGGTTCGGCGGGAGGCGTGCCCGGTGTTGCCGGCGCGGGCGCTATCAAGAGGTCGAGCGTCTGCGGCGGGTCGGTGCGCCCGTAGATGGTGGTCGTCGGGAAGTAGGCAACCCAGCCATACCACTCGCTCATGTGGCTGTCCAGGCGCTCCAGGGATTTGCCGGCCAGCGGCCCCTCTTCGCCCTTGCCCTCGATGTTCCAGCGCGTCCCCGTCTCCTTATCGTAGAAGGCGGGCTTGCCGTCGGCCTGCTTGCGCACCTCAAAGGTCAGCGTCTTGCCGTCCAGGATGCGGGAGACGGCGGCGGCGGTCGTCGTGTCGGGGTCGAAGAAGACGGCGACCGGCGCGCTGCCCAGCGTGTCGTTGACGACGCCCGGCGACTCCTTGAGCGCCTTAACGGGATAGGCGCGGGTGAGCGGTTCGCCCATCTCGCCGGGCTTGCCGCTGGCAGAGGGCTGAGGCAGCGCGACGGCCAGCACCAGTTCCGCAGGCGGCAGCCGCTTATCCGTGCGGGTCAGCGTCGTCTTGAAGTAAGGGGCCGGAAAGTAGGCCATGCCGCGCGGCGTGTGGACGCCCTTCGGCGCATAGTAGCGGGCATAGGGCGTATCCGGCGACATAACGAGGGTATCGGGATGCAGCTTCTTCCAGTTGCCCCAGGTCGTGTCCAGCAGCGGCCCCGTCTTGAGCACTGTACCCACCAGCGGCCCCTTTACCGCCCGGCCCCCCACTTGCAGCCAGACGCTCTCGCTCTCGCGGTCGTAGATGGTCACG
>DASRGZ010000039.1:0-6821 GCA_035650735.1 Chthonomonadaceae bacterium | reverse complement strand
ATGCGCATGACAGAAGCCTCCTTCGCCGCCGGGAAAAGGAAACGCCTGGTGCGGTTGCCTTGTCCCCTGCTCTATTTTCCACTCTCTATTATTGTCAGGCCGGGCTGGGGCTCTGGAGTCAGCAGGCGCTCCGCGCCGGCCTCCATCAGCGCCGCGCCCACGCGCTCCGGGCTATCGGTCAGGGCGATGATGGTCCCGCCACCGCCCGCGCCCGCCAGCTTGGCGCCCCAGGCGCCCGCTTCTCGCGCCGCCGCGATGAGCCGCTCGTTGGCGGGGCCGGAGCCGCCCAACTGGGCGACCAGGGCGTGATTCTCGTTCATCAGCGCGCCCAGCGTGGCCCAGTCGCGCTCCAGCAGCGTCCGCTTCCCGCGCCGTGCCAGTTGTCCGAGGCGCGCGTAGTTGGTGCGCACCAACGGCTCCCCGGCCAGCCAGCGCTCGCGCGGCGACTTGTGGACCGTGCCGGAATGATGCTTGAGGCCCGTGTGCGCCAGCAGCAGCGGCGGGTGCGGCAGGCAGGCGGCCAGCGGCTCGACCACCGCCAGCGGCTCCGTGTCGCGCTGCTCCAGGCTCTCTTTGCCGGCAAAATCCATAAAGTTGAGCCCGCCGAACACGGCCATATACTGATCCTGGAAGCCACAGACGATGTGCATGACGCGCGCCTCGATCTTGCGGGTCGTTTCGGCCAGGGCGTGCGGATAAAGTCCCCAATTGTAATGGGCGTTGAGCGCTCCTACGATGGCCGCCAGCAGTGCGGTCGAACCGGCCAGCCCGGCCTGCATGGGAATCTCGGTGTTCAGGTGCAGCGAGAACCGGGCCGCAGCGGGATCAATCTCGAAATAGGTAAGCGCGGCGCGGGCCAGGTCCAGCTTATCGCCTTGCAGACGCAGGTCGTCGCGGCTGTGAAGCGTTGCGGCTTCGCCCTGGTTGGTGATGCGCAGCGCCTCTGCGGGGGCAGTCAGGCGGCACTCCGCGCGCTCCTGTACGGTGCAGGAGAGCACGCAGCCACCATACATATCGGAAGGATTGCCGACGATGCCGCACCGTCCGGGCGCGGTCGCAATAATCTCAGGCAAGGGCCAGCCTCCAAATGGTTTTTCTGCCCGGATTATTGCGTTTCCGGAGGCGGAAATCCTTCTCAATCGCTCGGCCTGGCAAGGTCCCTTCCGTTTTGGTTGCGGGCGAATTGATTGAGACCCGGACAAAAATAAACCGGCCAGGTTTTGGCAGTTTCCTGACTTGACCTGGCCGGTTGCCCCCGTATCCTGCAGTTGTCCATCCCCACGACGAAGTCGGCCGGGTCTTTTATGGGTTGGGGTCGCGGCCCCTGGAGAACTTCCAGGCCCAGTTGAAGGGTCTCTTCGCTGCCTACGAGCCGGTTCCCACCCGCGGCCAGGCTGCTAGGGCCCGCCCGGTGTTAGGGGCGGTGCGGGTCTAGCAGAGGGCTCTGTGGTCTGGGGCCCTCCACAAGCAACCGCTGCGGGCGGGGTTAAAACCGTTCTTACGGGTGGCCTGAGCTTAAGCGTATACACAGTGCCAAGAGAGGGCGCCAAGAATTATGTCTGGGTCTCAATTTATTCCCTTGTATTCGCAGAGGTGCCGAACGGGCCTACTTATCCTTCTGAAGGGGTGAGGGCCGCAAAAATGGCCCGGCGGGAAGTTCCCGCCGGACCTTCTTGTTTGCCCGTTTAGTGATTTCGCCGCGTCACAGGCCGTCGGTTACTTGCCGTGACACTTCTTGTACTTGAGGCCGCTGCCGCACCAGCACGGATCGTTGCGCCCACCCTTCCAGTCGGCGGGAGCCCCATCCTTGCGGCGGGTGCCGGTGCCCGCACCCACCACGTCCCGGTTGGTCGTGATGGCGCGGGGCATATCCATGTCCGCCAGGTCGGCAAAGCGGGGCAGGTCCTCCGGCAGCGGAATGGCCGGGGCCACCGTCACCTGCGGTTGCGGCGGTTCCTGGACGACCTGAACGCGAAAGATGCCGCGTACGATATCATCCTGGATGGCCTGCTGCATCCGCTCGAACTCGTCGAAAGCCTCCTTCTGGTAGATCAGCAGCGGGTCGCGCTGCTCGTAACCGCGCAGATGGATGCCCTCGCGCAGGTAGTCCATGTTGGCCAGATGCTCCATCCAGCGGGTGTTGACGGCGCGCAGGGCCATCCAGCGCTCCAACTCGCGCATCGTGCCCGGCCCCTGCATCTCGTCGAGTTCCTGCTCGCGCGCCTCGTAGACGGCCAGGACGTGTTGGGTCAGGAAGTCGATCATCTCCTCGCGGGACTTGCCTTGCAGGTCGTTGACCGTCAGGGCCGGATAGAGCATGAAGTAGTCGTCCAGGTCCCGGAACAACTCGTCGAGCTCCCACTCGTTCTGGTGCGCGTCGGCTGGCGCATAGGCCATCACCGCCGAGTGGATGTTCTGGCGGATATACTCCTGAATGGTGGGCTTGAGATCCACGCCTTCCAGGATGCGGCGGCGCTCCTTATAGATAAGCTCGCGCTGCCGGTTCATCACGTCGTCGTAGTTGAGGACATGCTTTCTGGCCTCGAAATAGTGCTCCTCAACCTTCTTCTGCGCCCGCTGGATCATGCTGGAGAGCATCTTGGCGTCCATCGCCAGGTGCTCGTCCCAGGTTCGCAGCAGCGGATGGTTGGAGCGGTCGCCGAAGAGCCGCCACAGTTCGTCTTCCAGGGAGACATAGAAACGGCTCTCGCCGGGGTCGCCCTGGCGCCCGGAGCGTCCGCGCAACTGGTTGTCAATGCGGCGGCTCTCATGGCGCTCGGTGCCCAGGATGAACAGCCCGCCCAGCTTGCGCACCTCGTCGGCGGCGCGCTTGTGCTCCTCATCGGTGAGCGCGCCGGTGGTGACGGCATCGAGCACGCGCGGCTTGCCATAGCGGCGGAAGCTGGGCTCCTCCGGCTGCGCGCCATCACCTTCCGCGCCGTCCTCGGAGTGCGCCTCTTCCACGGCGTGCTCGGCGCTGGCCAGCGAGCGCAGGCTGCCATCCACCGTCGGCAGTTCCTGCTTGATGTGCTTGCCGCCGAGCAGGATGTCCACGCCGCGCCCGGCCATGTTGGTCGCAATCGTCACCGCGCCCTTGCGCCCGGCTTCCGCAATGATGATAGCTTCCTTCTCGTGGAACTTGGCGTTCAGGATGTTGTGCGGGATGCCATGCGTGAGCGCCTCCTCCAGAAACTCCAGGCCCGAGTCGGGGATCTCAAAGAGGCGAGCGATCTCGTTCATGTTCTCCGGCGACAACGGATCCTCGCTCATTCCCAGTTCCTTGATCAGGGGCCGCAGGCGAATGAGGCTCAACTGATCCAGGTTGGTATTGAGCAGGTTGGTCCACTCCCGCTTCTTCTCGCTGGGGATCGCCTTGCTGAACTCCATGCGGTTGCGGACAGCCTCGACCATGCAGAGCGTGGCCAGGCTGGAGGGCCGCATCCGCGCGCTGACCTTCTCGCTCATCTCCACCGAGCGCGTGCCGACCAGCACCGGCTGCTGCTTGCAGTAGAGCCGCAGGATCTCCGCCGCGATGCCCCGCATCTTGTGCTCCTGCGTCTTGTAGATGACGTCGGGATGGTCCTGGCGGATGACCGGCTTGTTGGTCGGAACCTGCACGACGTCCAGTGCGTAGATTTTGCGGAACTCATCCTCTTCGGTCTTGGCCGTGCCCGTCATGCCCGCCAGCTTGGAGTAGAGGCGGAAATAGTTCTGGAACGTGATAGTGGCCAGCGTCTGGCTCTCGTGTTTGATTTCGACGTGCTCTTTGGCTTCGAGAGCTTGGTGCAGCCCATCCGAGTAGCGGCGCCCGAACATCAGGCGGCCCGTGTTCTCATCCACGATGATGATTTCCGGCCCGGTATCATCGTTGGGGTCAACGTCCTTGACGACGTAATCCACATCCTTGCGGAAGACGCCGTGCGCCTTCATCGCCGCCGTCAGGTAGTGCATGACCTCGTAGTTTTCGGCCAGGTTTTGAATTCCGAGCGCCTTCTCCACGAACGCCACGCCCGCGTCGGTGATGGTGGCGGTTTTGGCCTTCTCGTCCACGACGTAGTGGATGTTGGGGTTGAGCTTGTCGGCGTCCGGGTTGTCCTTATCTTTCTTGGGATCGTCAATGCCGCGCCGCATCTGAGCGACAACGCGGTCCACCCGCGTGTACCAGTCGTTAGCTTGCTCGACCATGCCGGAGATGATCAGCGGCGTGCGCGCCTCGTCAATGAGGATGCTGTCTACCTCATCCACGATGGCGTAGTGAAGCTCGCGCTGGCGCAGCTCGTCTTTGCTGAACTCCATGTTGTCGCGCAGGTAGTCGAAGCCAAACTCGTTGTTAGTGCCGTAAGTGATGTCGCACATGTAGGCTTCGTGGCGCGTGATCGGGCGGGCCTGGTCAAAGCGCGGATCCGGGTCCTGGTACTCCGGGTCGTACAGATACGAGCCGCCCTCGTCGCCGGTTTCGGGCGACTGGCCCTGGATGATGCCCACGCTCATGCCCAGCAGATGGTAGATGGGGCCGTTCCAGACGGCGTCGCGCTTGGACAGATAGTCGTTGACCGTGACTAGGTGAGCGCCCTTGCCTAAAAGCGCGTTGAGATACAGCGGCAGCGTGGCGACCAGCGTTTTGCCCTCGCCGGTCTTCATCTCCGCGATCCGCCCGTCGTGAAGGACCATGCCGCCAATCAACTGCACGTCGTAGTGGCGCAGGCCGATAGTGCGCTTGGCCGCCTCCCGCACGAGCGCAAACGCCTCCGGCAGCACCGCATCCAGGATCGGGTCGTAGATCTTGCGGTCTGCCTCGCGCCGCTCCTGGTCGTTGAGAGCCTCCCATTCCGGCTCGACGGCGGCGCGCTTGGCCTGGTACTCGCTCTGGACGCGCTGACGCAGCTCGTCGGTCTTCTCGCGTAGCTGCGCGTCCGTCAGCCGCTCGAACTCGGGTTCGAGGGCATTGATTCTAGCGACGTTGGCCTGGTAGCGGGCCAGGTCGCGCGCATTCGAGTCAAACAATTTTGTTAAAAATCCGGGCAATGCAACCATAGTAAGGGTTCACCTCAAATCGGCGTGCAGCGAGTGTGCAGACGTTGTGTGGTAGGATAATCGGCGGAAATGGGCGGAAACACAGCCTAATTCGATTGCCGATCTAGTATACCATTCAGTCCTTACGTAGTCAAACCGGCCTGCGTTTCGCACAGCGCGAAAAACAGGGTATAGGGGTTAGGGTGTAGGGTGTAGTCAAAAACCACCGAAATGGCGGGAGGGAGCCAGCGCTCCCTCCCCCGGTTAGGGTGTAGGGTGTAGTCAAAAACCTTCTTATTGGCAGGGCTTTCCATCAAACGCACGCGCCTGCCAGTCGAGGGGTCTTTACCCTACCCCCTATACCCTACACCCTACTCCCTGCTTTTTGCGCGTGCCTTTCGGTGACCACGTCAATGCCGGAGTGCTCGCAATCGCACAGGAGCAGTCCCTCCGCCTGATAGGTCTCTATCTGCTCTTCGAGCAGGGCGACGATCTTCTTTGTCAGCGCTTTGGCGCGGTCCTTTCCCTCGACGTCCCATACCAGGCGCAAGCGCAGATTAACCTCTGCGTGGTACCTATCGTTTCTCTGGCCCATGACGGACTCCTTTCCGACCGGACGGCGCAAGGCAGATGGAGAACGAAGCCACACATTCCTCTTAGAACGCCGCCTGATAGTTGACAAGCAGGATGTTGCGCGGCTTGCCGAAGAAAACCGGGCCGTAGATCTCGACATCCTCGCGCACATAGTTTAACTGGATCTTGGCGTTATTGCCGTTCAAGTAGTAGGTGAATCCAAGGGTGTATTCTTTCAGCTTATGATCCAGCGCCCGAATTACGGTGCCATCCGGCAGAAATCCGAGCCCACCCTCATTCTCCACGCGCGTGTTCTCAAAGGGATTGATGTTTTCGTAGCGTATCACGAATTCCCACTGGCGCGAAAAGCGGTACGCATAGAGAAAGTAGGCATCCTCGGTGGTGCTGGCTCGCTCTGCAAATCCCGGCATCGGCGGAACGCTGTCCCGCGAGAGCGCTAGCTCCGATTCAAAGAAATGCGGGCCGGATTGCCAGAGAAAGGTCACGCCAAAGCGGTCGCGTATCGGGCGGGGGGAGGACGTTCCGACATTGGTGCCGCCCCAGACTCCGAGCGTCAGGTGTCGAAAGAGCGTGAGGTAGGCCGCGTAGCTGAAAAACTTGAAGCGGTCTATGTCCACGCGGTCTTCCGTGAGGCCGTTATCGTTCCAGATTCCGAGCAGCAGGCGGAACGGCGCGCTGCCGTAGCGCAGGGCGATGCCGGTATCGCGCACCGCGCCGACCCGCCCGACGTTGAGCGGGAGGTCTTCGTTCATCACCGCGCGAGAGATGGTCTTCAGGTCGCGGGCGGAGCGCGTCCCCTCTTCGCTCAGGCCCGTCTTCTGCTGGCCGACTTCGATCCGCCAGTGCGGGGCAAACTGATAGCCGAGAACCAGGTCGCGCAGCGGATTGGGCATGCGAGCCAGGTCAAACATCACGCGGTAGTCGAGCCGGGGATTGAAGCTGCCATCCAGGATGATCTGGCCGCGCCGCAGGCGGAAGGTATCCCCGACGCCTCCGCCATAGTTGCGCCCGTGCGGCACCGGGCTGGTGTTGGTGGGCACGTTTCCGCCGAGCGTGTCGCCGAAGGCCGTGCCGTACCAGATCTGGATCAGGCCGCTGATGCGCAGCCTTCCTGTCGCGACGTCTACCTTCTTAGCTAGCGCCGCATTGACCTGGCTCTGAAACGCCTCCAGGCCCGTCCGCGCCTGGTCGGCTGCCATCGCAGCGGCATCCAC
>DASRGZ010000038.1:0-59185 GCA_035650735.1 Chthonomonadaceae bacterium | reverse complement strand
AAGGCGACTTTCCGCAGGCAGAGCAGGCCGCCAAGGAAGTGTTGTCGCTGCCCATCCATCCCGAGCTAACGAGCGGGCAGGTGGAGTATGTGGCCGAGCAGATACACCGCTTCTTTGAGCAGGCAGGTTAAGGCCGGGAGTTGAAAACCCCGGTCCTAGCTGGGCATTGAAAACCCCCGTCTAGAGGGCGGCTGCGCCGCCGACCGTCCTTCGGACGGAAACTCCTGCGGGACAGGAGCGTCCGCCAGGACGCTTGGCCGTAGGCCCTAGAGCCGGGTACTTTCAGTGCCCGGCAAGGGGATGCACCGATCTTGAATTGGCGTATCTATGAGACCGCTTTAAGAATGAGGGCAGTATGAAACAGGCTTTAGTGACAGGTGGGGCCGGGTTTATCGGCTCCCATCTGGTGCGCGAACTGATGGCGCAAGGCGTGGCCGTGCGCGTGCTGGATAATCTCTCCTCCGGGAATATAGCCAATCTGGAGGGGATGGGCAAGAAGATCGAGTTTCAGCAAGGGGACATTCGGAACGCAGTGGCCTGCCGCAATGCCTGCCGGGATGTAGATACAGTGTTTCATCTGGCGGCGCTCGTCTCTGTGCCGCAGTCGGTGGCCGACCCGGTGCAGGCGGACGCCATCAACATCGGCGGGACGCTCAATCTGCTGCTAGCCGCGCGGGATAGGGGAGTAAAGCGCCTGGTCTTCTCCTCGTCCTCGGCGGTCTATGGCAACACGGCGACGATCCCGACGCCGGAGAGCGTTCTGCCGGCCCCCGTATCTCCCTACGGCACCCAGAAGCTTACGGGAGAGCACTATTGCCGGAACTTCGCACAGCTTTACGGCCTGGAGACGGTCTGCCTGCGCTACTTCAACGTCTACGGCCCGCGCCAGAATCCCAACTCGGAGTACGCGGCGGTCATTCCCAAGTTTCTGACGCGCTTGCTGGCCGGGCAGCCGCCAACCGTCTTTGGGGATGGCGAGCAGACGCGCGATTTCTGCTTTGTTGGCGACGTGGTGGCGGCCAATCTGTTGGCGGCGCGGACGCCCAGCTCGGAGGCCATCGGCGGAGTCTTCAATGTCGCCAGCGGGCAGCGCGTCTCGCTGAACATGCTTCTGGAGCAGATGCAGGAGGTTACGGGCGCCCCCGTTTCCGCCTGCTATGAGGCGCCTCGCCCCGGCGATATCCTGCATTCCGGGGCGGACATCGGGCGCGCGCAAGCCGTCCTGGGCTTTGCGCCGCAGATCACGCTGGCAGACGGATTGGTCCGGACGGCGGCGCACTACCGGGAATGAGGGCTTGTCACAGGGGCGTGAGGAGATGAACCGCAGGCAACCGCGCATCGCCGTTATCGGATGCGGCGTCATTGTGGAGACGGCGCATCTGCCCGCGCTGACGCAACTGGGCATGACGCCGGCGCTGCTGGTGGATACCAACCTGGCGCGGGCGCGGCAACTGGCGGAACCGTATCACGTCCCGCAGATCGCCGCCGACTGGCGCTCCCATCGGGGCCGTTTCGACGCCGCTATCGTCGCCACGCCGCCCGCTCTCCATGCGAGCGTCTGTGCCGAATTACTGGCGCAGGGCGTACACGTGCTGGTCGAAAAGCCGATGGCGACTTCCTCTGCGGCCTGCCGGAGTATGCTGGCCGCAGCGGAGCAGGACGGAGCGACGCTGGCCGTCGGCCTGATGCGCCGCTTCCTACACGTAAATCGCTGGGCCAAATCCGTCCTGGAGGCGGGCCTGCTGGGCGAAATTTGCGCGTTTGACGTGCGCGAAGGGACCGTGTTTCACTGGCCGGCGGCTTCTGCCGCCTTCTTCGACCGCAAGCGGGCCGGCGGCGGCGTGCTGATGGATATCGGCGTCCACACGCTCGACATCCTGCTCTGGCTGCTGGGGGAGGTCACCTGCGTGGAGTACCGGGACGATAGTTACGGCGGCGTTGAGGCCGACTGCCTGCTGCGCCTGAAGCTGACTTGCGGCGCGCAGGGGGTCGTGGAGCTGAGCCGGACGCGCGACCTGCGCAACACGCTGATACTGGAGGGCACGCGCGGGCGGCTGGAGATCCATCTGCATACCAATACGGTACTCGCCGCGCCGGACCACGTTCGGAAGCATCGGTGGGGCAAGCGGGCGGTCGATCGGCTGCCGCCGCAGCGGTTCGAGCAGCTTTTTGTGGCGGAACTGGCCGATTGGCTCCAGGCCCTCCAGACCGGCAGGGCGCCTGAAGTAACCGGGAGGGAAGGGATGCGCCCGGTAGAGCTCATCGAGCGGTGCTACGCGGCGCGGCGGGAACTCGAACTGCCCTGGATGCGGTTTGCGCGGCAAGCCGATCCTGTCCGAAGTGCGGAGGCGCGGGGATGTTGACCGGCAGAAAGGCGCTCGTGACCGGTGCGACCGGCTTTATCGGCGGGCGGCTGGCGGAGCGGCTGGCGCTATGCGAAGGGGCAAACGTGACCGCGCTGGTGCGGGACTTTTCGCGCGCGCCGCGCCTGGCCCGACTGCCGATTGAGATGCTGGCGGGGCAGGTTGCCGACCCAGAGGCGCTGGATCAGGCGGTGCGCGGCTGCGATGTCGTGTTCCACTGCGCCCACGACTGGCACTGCACGGAGACCAACCTGGCCGGCGCGCGGCATCTGGCCGAGACGTGCCTGCGCCATGCGGTGAGGCGGCTGGTCTATGTTAGCTCAATGGCGGTCTATGAGCCGCTGCCCGACGGCGACGTGGATGAGACGAGCGCCGCCGAGCCGTGCGGCTGGACCTACCAGGATAACAAGCTTGCCGTAGAGCACCTCTTTCTGCGCTGCCGGCAGGAGCGGGGGCTGCCCGTTGTCATCGTGCAGCCGACGCTGGTCTACGGGCCGTACTCCTTTCCGTTTACTCTCTTCCGGGTCGGGCAGCTGCGCAGCGGGCGCGTTGTGCTGCCCGACGACGGCGGCGGGCTATGCAACCTGGTCTATATTGACGATGTCGTGGAGGCCCTGCTGCTGGCGGCGGAGCGCGAGGAAGCGGTCGGCGAGCGCTTTCTGATCTCCGGGGCCGCGCCGGTGACGTGGCGGGAGTTCTACGCCGCTTACGAGCGGATGCTCCATATCGAGGGGGTCGTCCTCATGCCCTCCGCAGAGATCGAGCGGCTTCAGCAGGCGGCCAACGCTCCCAGCGTGGAGATGCTGCGGCATGACCCGCGGCGCCTGCTCCAGTGGGGGCCGATCCGGCCTGCCTATAAACTGCTGCGTCGGGCGCTGGGCGAGGCGCTGATTGCCAGGGTCAAGCAGTCCGTGCCCATGCCGCTGCACCTGCCGGACGCGCAGGCGCTGGCGCTCTATAAGGCGCGTGCGAGGGTGCGTATTGATAAGGCGCGTCGCCTGCTGGGCTATCATCCGGCCTTCGATTTTGAGACGGGAATGGCGCTGACGGCGGAATATGTCGCCTGGGCGAACCTGTGAGGGGAAGCGCCGACCATGCCTACGGTCAGCATCATCACGCCCTGCTATAACAGCGCACGGTTTGTCGCACGGACCATCGCCAGCGTGCGCGCGCAGACCTTTGCCGATTGGGAGCATATCGTCGTGGACGATGGCAGCGCGGATGAGTCGGCGGCAGAGGTGGAGGCCCTGCTGGCGGAGGAGCCGCGCCTGCGCCTGATTCGCCAGCCCAACGGCGGGGTCTGCCGGGCGCGCAACCGGGGCTATCAGGCCAGTTCCCCGGACAGCGCCTATCTGTTGTTCCTGGACGCCGACGACTGCCTGGAGCCGCGTATGCTGGAGGTTATGGTCGGCATACTGGAGGCGCATCCCGAAGTCGGCTTCGTCCACTGCGGGCACCGCTTTATAGACGCCGATGATAACCTACTACCCCTTGCGGATAGCGCCGTCGGATTCAGGCCGCGCTACGCGCCCGGTAAGCTTGGCGTGCGGGCGCTGCCGCCGGATTGGGCCGAGACGCCCTTTGTTTCTATCTTCGCGCTAGCCGGGATCGTGCCCTCGCTGGTGGTCATGCGGCGCTCGGTCTACGCGCAGACCCCGGGCTGGGACGAGACGTTCGGACAGCACTACGAGGATACCGACCTGTTCCTGCACCTGGCGCTGCGCGCCCGCGTCCGCTACGTGCCGGAACCGCTGGTGCGGCACCGGAGACACGCGGGACAGTCCACAGCCGACACCGGCAAGTTTGCCCGGCAGGAACAGAAGCTCTACGCGAAGTGGCGGCGTATGGAGGGCCTGACAGCGCCGCAGCGGGCCGTTGTGGAAGCGGCCTGGCGGTTTTACGAAGGCCGATTGACCCCTTACATCGGCTTGCGGGCCGGGAACCGGCACCTGCGCCGGGGTGAGGCCGGCTGTGCGGCCCGGTTTTACCTGGGCGCGCTGCGGCGCTACGCCGCATCCTTTGTGCCCGGCTTTCCCTTGCCGGGCCGATCATCGGAACGCTCGCCATAAGGAGAGAGGTCACCGGGAAGCAGCGTCTAGGGCGGGCGCGCAGGGCAGGGAGGAAGCCAATGTCTCTGAGTGATGTGGCTGTGTCGGTGCGGGGGCTCTCCAAAGCCTATACGCTCACGGCCAACAGCCAGCGACCCACCACTCTGGGCGAAGCCATCATGCAGCGGCTGAGAAATCCTTTTGCGCGTGGGCCGAGGGAGACCTTCTGGGCCATCCGGGACCTCTCCTTCGACATCCGCCGGGGCGAGGCCGTGGGAATCATCGGGCGCAACGGCGCGGGCAAGAGCACGCTCTTGAAGCTCTTAAGCCGCATCACCGAGCCGACCGCCGGCGAGATACGCCTGTATGGGCGCATCGGCAGCCTGCTGGAAGTAGGCACGGGATTCCACCCGGAACTGACCGGGCGGGAGAACATCTACCTCAACGGAGCTATCCTGGGTATGCGGCGCGAGGAGATTGCCCGCCAGTTCGATGCCATCGTGGATTTTGCCGGAGTGGAGACATTTCTGGAGACGCCGGTAAAGCGCTACAGCAGCGGAATGTATGTCCGTCTGGCCTTTGCGGTAGCGGCGCACCTAAACCCCGAAATCCTGGTGGTGGATGAGGTGTTGGCCGTTGGGGATGCCGAATTCCAGAAGAAGTGCCTGGGCAAGATGCAGGAGGTGGCGGGCAGCGGCCGGACCGTCTTGTTCGTCAGCCATAACATGGCGGTGGTGCAGCAGCTTTGCCAGCGCGGGATCTGTTTGCAGCGGGGTGCCGTCTGCGTGGACGGCACGGCGGCGGAGGCGGTGGGGGCCTATCTGCACTCCCTGGAACTGGCGGCGCTAACCAACCTGACGGAGCGCACCGACCGGCGAGGCCGGGGGCAGGTGCGGCTGTGCGGCGTGGAGGTCATGCCGGGCGAAGAGGCTCCCTCCGCTGCGCTGATTAGCGGCGGCCCAGCACGCTTTGTCTTCCATTTTAACCAGGTGCTGCCGGGAATGACCTGCACCTTTACGCTCTACGATCATCACGGCCAGCCGCTGATGGATTTCGACAGCAAGGTTCTGTGTCCGGAAGACAGATATGACTCGACTCTGGGAGCGACCTTCCTCTGTGACATTCCGGAGTTGCTGCTGCTGCCGGGCCGCTACCGAGTGAACGTTGCGGTGGAGGTCGCCTCTGAGCTCCAGGATCATGTGGAAGGCGCCCTGACGTTCGATGTGGAGCAGGGGCCGGTGCGCGGGCGGGCCGTGCGGCCCAACTCGGGCTGGGGGAGCGTCTGCCTGCCGCATCGCTGGACTCTGGCTGTGGCGAGGAAATGAGGCCGTGCGTATCCTGATCGATGTAAGCTCGGAGATCCTCTACAACGTGGGCGACATCGCCATGATCCACGTCGCCCTGGCGCGGCTGGGCGCGCTGTGGCCGGAGGCGCGGCTGGAACTTATCCTGAGCCGGCCCGACCGATTGCCGCGCTTCTTTCCGCAGGCGCGGGGCCTGTCGGATCAGGGGCATCTGGCGTTCTTCCATGAGGGCTGCCTGTTCGGGCGCTTCTGGCGGCTGGCTCCCGGAATAGAGGATCGGCTGCGCACGCGATATCTGCGGCAGGTCGCGCCGCTGATCCTGGTCCGCAAGCGGCGGCATGGCGTGGATACCGAGAGCATTCGCGCTTATATTGAGGCCGTCTGTGCTGCCGACCTGGTGATCCTGGGGGGCGGCGCCTGGATCACCGACGTGTTTGAGTATGGGGCGCGATTTGCCCTGGATACGCTGCATATCGCCCAGGCGCAGGGCAAGCCGACCGCCTTAATCGAGCAGGGCATGGAGCCGATCCAGAGCCCGAAGCTGCGGGCGTGTCTGGGCGCTCTGCTACCCCGAGCAAACCTGATCGCGCTGCGGGAGAGGCGGGCCGGGCTGCCGCTGCTGCGCTCGCTGGGCGTGCCGGAGGATCGGATCGCCGTCACGGGCGACGATGCTATCGAGCTGGCCCATGCGATGCGCCCTCCCTGTTTGGGAGACGGCATCGGCATCAACCTGCGGGTCGCCTCCTATGCGGGCGTGGAGGAAGCCCTGGCGGAGGCCGTGCGGCCCGTTCTGCAGGCGGCGGCTCGTCGGTTCGACGCGCCCCTGCTTCCGGCGCCGATAGAGACTTCCGAACAGACTTCGGATGCCGGGGCCATCCGACGCCTGCTGGCCGGCTGGGACGATGCCTCCGACGGCGGCGCGGCGCTCCAGACCCCGCAGGCGGTGATCGCACAGATCGGACGCTGTCGGATCGTGGTCACGGGCAGCTACCACGCGGCGGTGTTCGCGCTGGCGCAGGGCATTCCGGCGGTGACGCTGGCCCGTTCCGCCCACTACCGGCATAAGTTCCTGGGGCTGGCGGATATGTTTGGCATTGGCTGTGCGGTTGTCTCTCTGGAGGACGCGCGCCTGCCCACAACGCTGTCGCGCGCCATAGAGGAAGCCTGGTGTACGGCGGAGGCCGTGCGCCCGCGCCTGCTGGCGGCGGCAGAGCGGCAGATCGAGGCCGGGCAGGCGGCTTATCAGCGCTTCAAGCAGTGGGTTCCGTAACCCATCCTTGAGCGACAGGGTTCAGCCTGCCGGGTAAGTAATCGGCAATAGTGTGGTACGGAGGACTTCTGTATGGTTGCCCGGACGTTAAAGCTCTGGATCAAGCGCACGGTCCCGCCCGGCCTATGGGAGCGTATGCGGGCCTGGCACTACCGGCCCCATCCCAAAGTGATCCGCTGGGGACGGATGCGCCGCCTGACCCCGGTAGCGCGGGACTGGCATGAGCGGGGCAATCCGGTAGACCGCTACTATATCGAGGCGTTCCTGGACAAGTACCGCGCCGACATTCGCGGCGTTGTCATGGAGGTGGCCGACTCCCGCTATACGCGCATGTTCGGCGGCGATCAGGTCACACGGTCCGAGGTACTGCATGTGGTCGCGGGCAACCCGGACGCCACCTTTGTGGGCAACCTGGAGACGGGCGTGGGCGTGCCGCAGAACGCCTTCGATTGCATGATCGTGACGCAGGTGTTGCTGTGCATCTACGACGTGCGGGAGGCGATCGCCAATGCCTATTGCGCCCTCAAGCCCGGCGGCGTCCTGCTCTGCACCGTGCCCGGAATCTGCCGGATCTGCCGCCCGGATATTGACCTGTGGGGCGATTACTGGCGCTTTACCACCCGCTCGGCGCAGCGGCTGTTCGAGGAGGTCTTCGGTAAAGAGAACGTTACCGTCGAGTGCTATGGCAACGTGCTGACGGCGATGGGCTTCTTCCACAACCTGGGCGCGGACGAGTTTAGGAAGGAGGAACTGAACTATCACGACCCCGACTACCAGATTCTCATCTCCGTCCGCGCGGTAAAGCCGAGGTGATCCGGTGAGAGTGCGCGGTCTGGGACGGGTGCGCCGCAGCGCCTTGTGGCTGCGTAACCGGCTGGCGCCGGGGACGCTGATCCTGCGCTACCATCGCGTCACCGACCTGCCCTGCGACCCTTACGAGCAGGCGGTCACGCCGTCCCATTTTGCCGAGCACCTGGAGGTTTTGCGGAAGGAGTGCTGCCCGCTTCCGCTCCAGGATCTGCTTCAAGCTGTGCAGCAGGGGAGGGTGCCGCGCCGGGCCGTGGCCGTCACGCTCGACGACGGCTATGCGGATAATCTGCACAACGCGAAGCCGCTACTGGAGCGCTACGCCATCCCCGCGACGGTGTTCGTGGCGACCGGCAACCTGGGCACGCGGCGTGAGTTCTGGTGGGACGAGCTGGAGCGGCTCCTGCTCCATCCCGGTTCCCTGCCGCCGACGCTCTGTTTGAAGGCGCGCGGGCGCCGCTATCAGTGGGACTTAGGCGCCAGCGCCGACTTCGGTGCGGAGGACTGGCACGGCTATCGTCGCTGGCGGATGTTTGCGACAGAGGAGACGCCCGGCCCACGTCCGCGGCTTATGCGGGATCTGCACGCGCTGCTGCGCGCCCTGCCGGACGCGGCGCAGCAGGAGATTTTACAGCAAGTGCGCGATTGGGCGGGCGTGGATGCGACGGGCCGCGAAACCCACCGTGCGCTGACGCCTGCGGAGTTAATCCGGCTGGCCGATGGGGGCCTGGTGGAGATCGGCGGGCATACGGTGACGCATCCGGCGCTGCCGGCGCTGCTGGCGCAGGCGCAGCGGGACGAGATACAGCAAGGCAAGGCCCGCCTCGAAGAGATTTTGGGCTGTCCGGTCGTCAGCTTCGCCTATCCACAGGGGGATTACGGGCCGGAAACCATCGCCGCCGTGCGGGAGGCCGGATTTCGCTGCGCCTGCACCACCTGCGCGGAGGCCGTGCGTCGACCCTGCGACCCATACCTGCTGCCGCGCGTCTGGCCCCGCGACTGGGACGGGGACACGTTTGCCAGACACATTCGCAATTGGTTTCATCAGTGAAGGCTCTCCATAGGTAAACCAGGGAGATTACAGGGATTAGCACCCATGCGGCATAGAAGCACGAATGCGCTTCCAGAGGAAGACCTTGAGCCAGCTAGCCAGTGATAGAGATAACGGCCCCGTGGTCAGTGTCGTCATCCCGTGCTACAACCAGGCACGCTACCTTGACCAGGCGATTGACAGCCTGCTAGCGCAGACCTATCGGCACGTCGAGATCATCGTCGTAGACGACGGCTCGCCGGACAATACGCACGAGGTTGCGGCGCGCTATGGGGATCGGGTGCGCTACGTTCGCAAGGAGAACTTCGGCCTGCCGGCGGCGGTCAATACGGGTATCCTGCACGCGACCGGCGAGTTCCTGATCTACCTGGACGCGGACGACTACCTCTGGCCGGACATGATCGCGCGGCTGGTGAACGCCGCGCAGGAGCATCCTGGCGCGGCGGTCTATCATGGCGACTGCCAGTATGTGGACTCCAACCGCAACGAGATGAGCTGGCGGCGCACGCGGTCTCTGCCGGACGATGCCTTTCACCATCTCTTGAAGGGCAACTATTTCGCCTGCCACTGCCTGATCTTCCGCCGCTCCATCCTGGCGAACGCGGGCCTCTTCGACCCGACGCTGCGCTCGAACGAGGACTGGGACCTGTGGATACGGATCGCCCTGGCGGGCGGTAAGTTCGTCTCCGTACCAGGGGCGGTGGGGTGCTATCGGCAGTATCCAGGCTCTATGTCTAAAAACTACGAGCGCATGTGGCTGACGGGGCTGGACGTGCTGCGCAAGAACCAGCGGCTCCACGGCAACTGTCCGCTCTGCCGGGAGGCGGCAGCGCAGGGCCGGCGAACGCTGCGCGAGGGACAGTTTGGCAACCTCTGGTACGATATGCGCGCGTGTCAGACCGCGCGGGATCGGTGGGCGTTCCTGGGGCGAGCGCTGCGCCTGATTCGGCGCGACCCGGCGCTGCTGCGCCTCTTTCTCCGCGAGCCTGTCCTGCGCCTGCGCGTCCGCTACGGCAAACGGGTGAAGCGCCTTCTGCGCCGGATACCGGCGGCGCGATAGTCGGGCACGGAACGTGCCCGCAGATTGAAGGACATGCGTATTCTCATCGTCGCGCAAAACTACTATCCCTTCGTGGGCGGCGTGGAGACGCACGCGCGGCAGGTGGCGCGGGAGCTAAGCAAGGCGCATCAGGTCCACATCGCCGCCGTGAACTTCGCGCCGTGCCGCCTTCCCAAGCGGCTGGCCATGCTGCACACGAGCCTGCTTGCCCCGGCCTACCAAAGCTATCAGGACGGTGATGTGCCGGTTCATGCGCTGACGCCGAGCCTACTCGATAGGCTGCGGATGCTGCCGATTTCTGCGCGGGCGATCCCGCGCCTCCAGCGGCTCGCTTATCACGAACTGAACCGCTTCGGTTATCGGTGGTACCGGCCCGTGTTTCAGCCGCGCCTGGAGCGGCTGATGCAGGGCGTGGATGTAGCCCACTCGCTGGCGGGCGATTACCTGGGCTGGACGGCGCAGGCGGCGGCGCAGGCGCGCGGAATCCCGTTCGTCTGCACGCCGTTTGTCCATCCGCATCAGTGGGGCGACGGCCCGGAGGACGTGGAGTACTATCAGCGCGCGCAGGCGGTCATCGCCCTGGTGGAGACGGATAAGCGATATCTGTGCTCGCTTGGCGTTCCGGCAGAGAAGATCCAGGTTATCGGCGTCTCCCCGGAACTGCCGCCATCCTGCGATCCCGAAGGCTTCCGGCGGCGTCACGGCCTGGAAGGCAAGCCGCTCGTGCTCTACGTCGGGCGCATGATGGCGCAGAAAGGGGCCAGGGCGGTGCTGGCTGCCGCGCCTTTGGTCTGGCATCAGATGCCGGAGGCCCACTTTGTCTTCATCGGTCCGGCGGAGCGCGGGACGGAGAGCTGGTTTGCCGACGCCGACCCGCGCGTGCTCAGTCTGGGGAGGGTGAGCCTCCAGGAGAAAGCCGATGCGCTGGCCGCCTGCGACGTCTTCTGTATGCCCTCGCTCAGCGAGATTCTGCCGACGGTCTATCTGGAAGCCTGGAGCCTGGGCAAGCCGGTGGTCGGCGGGCGGGCGGAGGGGTTGCCGGAACTGGTGGAGGGAAACGGCGCGGGCCTGGCGGTCGGCCAGCAGCCGGAAGAGATCGCGGCGGCGCTGTTGCGCCTGTTGCGTGACTCCGAATTGCGCCGGTGCCTGGGAGAGCGCGGAAAAGCCCTCGTGGCACGCAGCTACTCGGTTCCGGCAGTGACCGGCGCGCTGCTCGCCCTCTATCGGCGCCTCTGTCGGGAGGTTGGCAGCACAGGAGCAGAAAACGAACATGCACTCTCACTTTGAACAGGCGCCGACGCTGGTCACGGGAGGCGGCGGCTTCATCGGCTCCCACCTGGCAGAACGGCTGGTGGCGCTCGGGGCGCGCGTGACCGTCCTGGACAATCTACAGGCCGGCAATTGGCACAATCTATGCAAAGTACGGGAATGGGTGCGTACGGTCGAGGCCGACGTGCGCGATGCGGCGGCGGTGGCGAAAGTCATCGAGCAGACGCGCCCGCGCTTCGTCTTCCACCTGGCGGCCAACGCCTCCGTGCCCGGCTCGGTCGAAAGTCCAGCCTACGACTTCGAGTCCAACTGCGCCGGCACCTTCCATATCCTTAACGCGCTGCGCCTGGCAGGCGGCTGTGAGAAGGTCATCCTGGCCTCCTCCGGCGCGGTCTATGGCGAGCCGGGCGGGTTTCCGATCCGGGAGGACGATCCGCTGCGCCCCATCTCGCCCTACGGCGCGAGCAAGCTGAGTGCCGAGGTGCAGGCGCGGATGTTCCACGCTGTCTACGGCGTACCGGTCGTCATCGCGCGCCTCTTCAATACCTACGGCCCGCGCATGGCCCGCTTTGTCGTGCTGGACTTCCTGCGCAAGCTGCGCAGCGACCCAACGCGCCTGGAAGTGCTGGGCACCGGCAAGCAGGTGCGTGATTTTACCTACGTTTCTGACACGGTGGAGGGTCTGCTCGTCCTGGCGGCGCATGGAGAGGATGGACAAGCCTATAACCTCTCCTCCGGCGCCAACTGCTCGGTGACCGAACTGGCGCACAGCCTGATCGCCGCGCTTGGCCTGACCGGTAAAACTGAGATCGCCTATACCGGCAAGAGTTGGGTAGGGGATGCGCAGCGCTGGGAGGTTTCCATCGAGAAGATACGCGCGCTAGGGTATCGCCCCTGCGTTCCTTTGTGCGAGGGGCTGGCGCGCACGATCGACTGGTTTGCCGGCAGTAATCAGGGCACAAAGCCCTCTGCCCGGCCCTAAAGGATCGGGCTGCGGACGGCAAGCCCCGTAAACGGGGCTCTCCCTTCTTGTAGCCCTAGAAGGAGACTGACCCGCCTCTGGTAGCCCGCTTGAGCGGGCTTGCCGTCCACAGCCCATCCCTTGAGGGGTGGGCTGCCGCCGCAGGGCGACTTTGTGCCATGGTTGCTGCGGCTTCAGCCGCCCGCAAGAAGACTTCTATCAAGCAAGATGGCGAACGGTGTACTGTGGAGAAACGTGGAAGCCCGATGAGCCAGCTCGAACTCAAACCCAATCTCCTTCCTGTGCCTGAAACCGCGCGCTTCACCCTGCGCGGCCATCTTCAGATCGCCCGCATTGACCACTGGTGCAAGAACGTCTTTGTCTTTCCGGGCATCGTGGCGGCGATAGGCATCAATCGCGGCGGCGTGCCGCCGGGCCTGCTGCTGCGCAGCGGACTCGGCCTGGCCTCCATCTGCCTGATCGCCTCCAGCAACTACGTCCTCAACGAGGTACTGGACGCCCCCTACGACCGAATGCACCCGCTGAAATGGGCGCGTCCGGTGCCTTCCGGTCAGGTCAGCCTACCCGTCGCCTATGGGCAGTGGATTGCGCTGATGCTCATCGGGGTCGCTCTGGGCCTGTGCATCTCGCCCTTCTTTATGGGAACGGCGCTGGCGCTCTGGATCATGGGCTGCATTTATAACATCCCGCCCGTCCGCAGCAAAGACCTGCCTTATGTGGATGTCCTGTCGGAGGCCGTCAACAATCCTCTGCGCCTGCTGGCCGGCTGGCTGCTGGTGGGAACGCGATCCATCGCGCCTGCCTCCTTGCTGCTGAGCTACTGGATGATCGGCTGTTACTTCATGGCGATGAAACGCTATGCCGAATACCGGAGCCTGGGCGACGCCGGGCGGGCCGCCTCCTATCGCAAATCGTTCGCCACGTACACGGAGGAGCGCCTGCTGGTCTCCATCATGTTCTACGGCTCGTCGGCCATGCTCTTTCTAGGCGCGTTCATCATGCGCTATCGGATGGAACTGATCCTGGCGTTCCCGCTGGTCGCTCTGGTAATGGCGATCTATCTCTCGCTGGCGTTTAAGCCCAACAGCCCGGTCGAGAACCCGGAAAAACTCTACCGGGAACCGAGGCTGATGGCGGCGCTGGCGCTCTGTACATTGGTCATCGGTGTGCTGCTGCTGGTAGACCTGCCGGCGCTGCACACGATTGTCAGTCCCACCGCCCCGACGATAGCGGCCCACGCTGGGCGGTAAGCGTAGTCACTTCCTTGCCTATCGGTACGCCGAGACCCAGCGGCGCTGTAGGATGGATAGGGGTCAGGAGATGCGTATCGAAAAGCCCACACGATTTCTGTGGTGGGGGACATGCCTGCTTGCCCTCGGTGCGCTCGGCATGAGCCTGTTCGCCACCGGGCGTGGAGCGACGTTAAGCACAAGCTCGTGTAACTACCTGTCTCTGGCGCGCAATCTTGCCCAGGGACAGGGCTATGTCACGTCCATCACGGACCTGCGCACGGAGGCTGATACGGCGGCGACCGGAATGTGGCCGCCCGCCTTTCCAGCCTTCATTGCCGGCCTGCATAAGCTGGGTTTGCCTTTGGAAGATGCCGCGCGGCTAGCTGTGGCCCTCAGCTTCGGGCTGCTGGTGCTGATGGTCTGCCTTACCGCGCACCTCGCCGCCCGCCAGAGAGACGGGCTGAATGCCGGCCAGTGTGCCCTGTTAGCCCTTGCCGCCGGTATCATTTGCATCGTCTGGACACCGCTGGCGAAGTGGTCGGCCTATATTGAGGCGGAGATGCTGTATACGTTCCTGACCCTGCTCTGCCTCTATGCCTGCTTGAGAATCGAGGCGGATCGCCGTGGGCGCACCGGCATCTGGCTGGCCGTGGCTTCCCTCAGCTGCGCGCTGGCCCTGCTGACGCGCTACCAGGGCGTCGCCGTCCTGATCGTCTTTGTCGGCTGGCTCGTTCTGCGCGGCTTGCGGCCTGGCCTGCTGCGCGCCCGGCCAGCCGGATCGGCGCTGCTTGGGGCCATTGCACCGTTCGCGCTCTGGATTGTGCGTAACAAGCTGGTAACCGGCGACCTGACGGGGCATACCCGGCATCTCAAGCTGCGAGGGCCAGGAGTCAATGCCGCGGATACGCTGCGCTCCCTGTGGGTGGACATCGCGCCCATTCCCCATCTGGGCATGGGGCTGGGCCGCTATATGCCGACCTCGCGCTGGCTCCTGTGTACGCTCTTGCTGGCAGCAGGCGGGCTTCTGGCGGCGCTGATGGCACGCCGTCATCGTGTCTGCCGGAAGGAGGCTGTCCCGCAGGCCGCCCCGTCGCCGAATGCGCATGAGCGACCGGCTATTATCGGCGCTGCGGCGGGCGTTCCCGCTCTGGCGCTGCTGCTGGCCTATGCGGGGGTGCATCTGGTCGTGCTTAACGCCTTCGGATGCTGGAAGCCGTTGGACCCGATCAACACCCGGTACATCGCTCCTTGCTACCCCGGCCTGATCGTGGCCACGGTCATCGCTATCGGGAGCCTGTTCCTACAGCAATGGAACGCCAGGCCGCTCCTATGTCGCGCGCTGGCTGGCTTCTGTCTTTTCTGGCTCCTTTCGGCGGCGACCCAGGTTGCGCCCTGGATAGCGATCACCCGGCATCAGGCGGAGGCGCTGCGCCGGCTGCCGAGCGTTCGGCAGTTGCAGGCATCTGCCGCCGCGCGCTTTGTCTCGAACGATCCATACTGGACGTGGTACGTCACGCGCAGGCCCTGCAAGCTGGCTCCCGACCCGGACGATCCCCGGCTGGCCAGCACGCAGCGCTGGCTGAAGCCGGGCACATGCCTGGTCATCTATACGGCTTCCCCTCAGTTCTGGGAGCCTGCGATCAACACGGACGAGTCCCAGTTTCGCAAGGCCGGCGTTCTCGATCACCTGCGGCAGCTGGCAGCGACCGGTGAATACGAGCTATGGCAGCAAGAGTCGCCCAGAATGGCCCGACGTCCGGCAAAACCAGGGCTTCTGCGATAGAAAGTGGCTCTCATCCCCGGCCCCTCTCCCTGCTAGGGAGAAGGGAGACAAGAAGCCAACTCTGTCTCTCCCCTCTCCCGCAGCGCCGGGAGAGGGGATGGGGGTGAGGGCGATAACCGAATGGCGCAGACGGATACGGCCGCAAATCAGACGACGATGAGGAGTGTTTCGTGGTAACGCAAAGCCGATACGCCCTGGAATCCCAACAGCGCCGCGAGACGGTCGCCGTGGTGATCCCCACCTTCAACGTGGAGGCCATCATCGAACGATGCCTAGACAACGTCGCCTGGGCCGACGAGATCGTCATCGTGGATATGTTCAGCACGGATAGCACGGTGGAGGTCTGCCGACGCTATCCCAACGTGCGTGTCTTTCAGCGCAAGGACTATATCTTCGCCAACGTCAATTTCGGCATGGAGCAGGCGCGGGCGGACTGGGTCATCCGGCTCGACAGCGACGAGGTCTTAAATCCTGAACTTCAGCGGAGCATACAGCGCGCATTGGAGAATCCCGATCCAGACGTTTCCGGCTACTATTTTCCCTCCATCCAGCACATGTTCGGCCTGCCGATGCGCTATGGAGTGGGACTGCGCGAATTATGCCTGCGCCCCTGCATGTTCCGCAAGGGCACGGCCCGCTATGCCTGCCAGGCCGAGCATGAAGAGATCACCTGGACCGGCACGCTCAAGGTGCTCGACGGCTACTATGAGCATTTCACCAACCACACCGCCGCCGAGTTTATCCGCAAGGTCAACTACTATACGGACCGGGACGTGGAGCGGGCAGACCCGGCGACCCTCAAGCCTCCACGACCCTGGTACCTCTGGTACCGGGCCATCCGTATGTTCATCCTCTACTACGTCCAGTGGAAGGGCTATAAGGACGGCTACCTCGGCTTCTTCAGCTCGCTCTTTCGGGGGCCGGTCACCATGTTCATCGAGGAGGCCAAACGCTGGGAAGCCTGGCGCAAATACCAGGAGCAGCAAAACCAACGGTAAGGAGCCAACCTGTTCAGACCTGCCCAAAGATAAGCTGTACCTGTGCTATGACCTGAGCGCAGCAAAACCAACGGTAAGGGGCCAGCCTGTTCAGGCGATCAGGAGGCTGTGCCGTTGTCCGTTTTGGAAATAAGAGCCTATTCCCTCAGGCGCTTTGCCGAGATGGGGATACCTTCCTATGGGATTAGGTTCTACGCACAATCATCGGTAAGGAGCGGACCTGTTGAAACAAATCAGAGCTTTAGTTACCGGAGCGGCGGGCTTTATTGGCTCGCATGTCGCGGAACGCTGTCTGGGGCTGGGGATGGCAGTCGTGGGCGCGGACGACCTGTCGGGCGGCTTTCGGGAAAACGTGCCGACCGGATGCTGCTTCGTCCAGGGCGATCTGCGCGACCCGGCATTTGTCGCCTCGCTCTGGGAGCACGGCCCCTACGACTACGTCTATCACCTGGGGGCCTACGCCGCCGAGGGCCTCTCCCATTTCATTCGCCGCTACAACTACCAGACCAATCTGATCGCCTCCATGAACCTGATCAACGAGGCCGTCCGGCATGAGGTGAAGTGCTTCGTCTTTACCTCCTCCATCGCCGTCTACGGCAAGAACCAGGTGCCCATGACCGAAGATCTCACGCCCCGGCCCGAAGACCCTTACGGCATCTCCAAGTACGCGGTGGAGCTGGATTTGCAAGCCGCGCACGAGATGTTCGGCCTCAACTACATCATCTTCCGACCGCACAACGTCTATGGCGAGCGGCAGAATATCGCGGACAAATACCGCAACGTGATCGGCATCTTCATGAACCAGCTTCTGCAAGGCCAGCCGATGACCATCTTCGGCGACGGCTTGCAAACCCGCGCCTTCTCCCATGTGGACGACGTGGCGCCGTTGATCGCTCGCAGCCCGCTCGTGCCGGCGGCCAGGAACGCGGTCTTCAACGTCGGGGCCGACACGCCCTATACCGTCCTGGAACTGGCCGCCGAAGTGGCGCGCGCCCTGGATAAGCCCCTGCGCATCCGGCACCTGGACGCCCGCAGCGAAGTGGTGCACGCCTTTTCCGATCACGCCAGGGTGCGCCAGGTCTTCAACCCGCCGCCGCCTATTGACCTGCGAGCCGGCCTCTGCCGCATGGCGGAGTGGGTCTTAACGCGCGGGCCAGCGCGGCCGGTTCGCTTCGACAATATCGAGATAGCCCGCAATCTGCCCCCGATCTGGCAAGGAGGATAGGCTCCATGGAAGCCCGGCGACCGGATGTAACGGTCTCTATCGTCAACACCAACAACTGTGCGCTGCTGGAGAAGTGTCTGGAGTCGCTGTTTGAACAGACGAGCCCGGCGCTCTCGATGGAGGTCTACCTGGTGGATAACGTCTCCACAGACGGCAGCCGCGAGATGGTGCGCGCCCGATTCCCTGCCGTTCGTCTGATCGGCAACGAGCGGCGTGAGGGGTTTGGAGCCAATCACAACAAAGTGCTGCGCGTGGGGCGGGGGCGTTACTTCCTGGTGCTCAACGAGGACACGGTCATTCTGGACCGGGCCATCGAAAAGCTGGTTGCCTTTGCAGATAGGCATCCGGAGGCAGGCATCGTCGGCCCGAAGACCTTCAATCCCGACGGCACCCTCCAGGATACCTGCGTCCGCTTTCCGACCCTGCTGCGCCAACTCCGGCATATCCTGTTCCAGCGCTACGCGGATTATTGCGTGCTCTCCTATCCGCCCGCCATCCACGATACAGCGGCGGACGTGGAATGGCTGCGCGGCTCCTGCCTGCTGGTGCGGCGGGAGGCGCTGGAGCAGGTGGGCCTGCTGGACGAGCGGTTCTTCATCTTCTACGAGGAGGTGGACTGGTGTTACCGGATGCGGCAGGCCGGCTGGCGTAACCTGCTGTGCCCGGAGGCCCATATTATTCATATCGGCAAGCAGACGGTACAGCGCGGCGGAACCGGCGGCATTGCTATGGCCGCTCAGATGACCCTGAGCGAGTACCTCTATTTCGACAAACACTACCCACGCGTGGCAGGCCCGGCCTGGCGGCTCCTGATGCTGCTCTATCTGCCCCTGCGCCTGCTCAAAACCTATCTGCCACTGGCGCGGCGTACGCCGGAGGAGCAGCGCTGGCAGCGGCGCGTCCTCCGGCACCTGTTCTGGCTGACCACGCGCCCGCCGCGCCAGCTAATAGAGATCGGCAAAGCGCCCGGCGGTGTCCTCCGGGTGTAGTGGGCCGCAAGACACATTTTTTATTGCAAATAGGCAGCCTGTAAGGTATACTGTCTCTATCAACTGCCCGTGCGGTAACTGCCCGGCATCGGCCTTTTCCGCAATTCGTTGCAGAAACGCGGTTCTTTGTTCGCATGGAGCCAGGGCCTTTGCCGGCAGAGGCACGATCTCTTGCTACTGCCAGTCAGGAAGATACTCGTTCCCAATGGTGTTGATGCCTCTCGTGGAGCGCATCGCTTTTGAGAGAGGGCACACGGTTGCGGGAACACCAATGAGCCGCAGGGCTTCCCCTTTCCGCCGAGCGCATCGCTTTTGAGAGAGGGCACACGGTTGCGGGTGTCTACCGTCGGGAAGCTGGCAGGCACAAATTGGATGCACTCCGAAACAACCGATAGGAGGTATGGTCGGGAATAGGAGTCGCGCCTCTTCTTGAAGTACAGCAAAAGCGGTGGGTCGGCAATCGCGTCCCTCTACCGTTTAAGCTGAGCCAGGCCCGTTACTCTCGTTGTTGCCGCACCTGCCTTGCAGCGCAGGCGCGGTCTGGAACAGTTAGGTAAATCTATCTGCGACCCGAGTGTACGTCAAGGAGAAGCCTATGTCCCGCAGTCATTACAAGGTCGCTCGTGGAATCCCATTCCTGTGGTTTCTACTCGTATCTTCGCTGGCGTGGGCCCCACCCAGGATCCTGCCAGTGCCTATTGGCCCGCCGCCGGTGAAACTGCCACCCGTGCGGCTGCCTCTGGAGGTACTGGGTGCGGCAGGCACCACCTATGACGCAACCGTCTATTATCATCCCGGTACGGCGGTGCGGCAGATCACCGGCCTGTGGATGCAGGTGCATGGCCTGAGCTACCCCAACAAGGCCAGCATCCAGATTAACAACGGGCCCTGGATCAATCTCAACAACTCCACCGTTCGAATCACCGAGCCGGAAAAGAGCTATGGCGGCATCGGCGGCGCCTATGCCACCATCCGACTGACCCTGCCGCTGGCTCCCGGGGCCATCGTGGATGGCCGCAACATCCTTCGCTTCCGTTTCAACGGCACGGATGGCCTCTCCATGGGCTACCGCGTGCTTGCCTTCAACTTCCTTAACCAATTCGGCCAGAAGATGCTGCCGGCCAGCACCTTCATTCAGGACGATCCCAATACCTGGCAGCCGCCCTATCGTAATCCTGACCTGATCGCCCAGGGGCGCAATCTCTGGACTACTGCCACGTTGATCGAGTCGCCGCTGTCCCCGAACAAGCACATCCAGGCGAAGTGCGCCGATTGTCATGCCCGCGATGGCCGCGACCTTAAGTACTTCAACTACTCCAACAAAGCCATCATCGAGCGCTCTGTCTTCCACGGCCTGACCAAGCAGCAGGGCCTCTTGATAGCCAGCTACGTCCGCTCTCTGCCCACGCCACATCCCGGACGCCCCTGGAACCCGCCCTACCAGCCCGGACCCGGGTTGGATTCCAGGCCGGCCTCAGAGTGGGCGGCGGGAGCCGGGCTGGACTGGGTCTTAGACAAAGATAGCGACATGCTGGCCTACCTGTTCCCCCATGGCATCAGCAAGAGCGCGGTGGCTACGACGAAGACGCTCAACGTGCGGGAACTGCCGATAGCCTTGCAGTTGCTGGACTGGAACCGCTGGCTGCCCCGTATTCATCCCAAGGATGCCTGGGGAAGTGAGTTTGTCAATTCGAACCTGCTCACGATGTACGATGGCTCGGGAGGGGGAAGCGCCAAATGGAATCTGCGCGCCAATCTCTCTGATCCGAATCGCGGGGACTACATTAGCTCCGGCCTGAAGGATGATCTGGATAGCTGGGATGTCGAGCGCCGCCAGTTTATCGCCACCAAGAACAACATCGATCCCTCGGCCTGGACGCCGGAATGGGCCGAAAAGATCTACTCCACCGGGCTGTGGCAGATGGTCAAGGAATGGGAACTGCTACAGGAGTTCGCGCTGGAGGATTACGGCCAGGATATCTTCGGTCCAACCGGCGAGACGCGCACCTGGCCCAACGGAATCCCCTTTGTCATTTCGCCCTTCATGATGGGCATCCGTGTGGAGAGCGGCGCCGGCCCCTTGAGCCTGTTTACGCTCACCAGCGATTACCTTTCCAACGCCTGGTATCAGATACAGGCCATCGTCAATAGCGGCAATCGCCAGCCCGCTGCTAGCTATCCGGTAGACTGGGGATACCTGTATTCGTTCGTGATGAACCTCAATCAATCGAGTACGGCGCCGGGCGCGCTGCGTCTGACGAGCCTGATGGTCAAGGCCATGCAGAACGCCGACAACGGCATCGGCCCGGATGACTATCTCAATGGCTGGAACTTCAAGGATGCCGCCGATATCAGCAAGCTGACGCTGGGAGGCCGGTGGGCCGGCCTGTGGCAGGGCATAGATACCAAGACGCAGAGGGCGATTGTCACGGCGGTCGTGCAGACGTGGTTTGATAAGGCGCGACAGTACACGCCGGCCCAGTACTATGCCAGCGAGATAGTAGACCCCAATGAGCTGCCAGGCAACAATCCGGAGGGCGGCCCCTGGATAGATCGGATGTGGTATATGATCCCGAACATGCGCGCCCTCGGTGTGGACGGCACTCTGCTCAACAGCATCTGCGATTGGGCGCAGACCATCTGGCCCCACGCTAACTGGGCCTCGCTAAAACAATAACTCCCCTCTCCCGGCGCTGCGGGAGGAGGAAGAATATCTCACCCCCAGCCGTGAAGCGGCAGGGTTTAGCCTGCCGGACGGGGGGTTAGGTCAAGCCGCTTCAACCTTCCGCCTTCAGCATGGGGAACTCGGTCACGCGCAGGTTGGTGCAGCCATAGGGGATCAGCGTCACCGGCTCCGGCGGCGCCTCGGGAGTGAGGAGACTCTGCGGCGGCGGTGCGGCGGCGTTATGTGCTAGGTTCCATGCCGCAATGCGCCGGCCCTGACCCAGCAATCGCACCGGGGCCTGGTCCGGCGAGTACGGGCAATCGCCCACGCCGCCGGATTGAACTACAAAGGAGTCCTCGGGCCGCGCAGGGTCTATTTGCAGGGCATAGTTCCAGGCGCTCGTCGGGTAGACCTCCCAATCGGCGTGCGGCGCCTCGCCCCGCACCTGCCGCCACTCCTCGCCGATCTGGAGCGCGTAGACGAGCGGCCCACGCTCCACGGAGACGGCGTTGTTGTAGCGGGTCTGCAATCGGATGGGCATGGGCAGGGTAAGGCGGACGACCGCGCCCGAGCGCCATGCCCGCCGGATTTCATAGAAGGCGCCAACCTCAACCGTCTGCGCCGCCTCCTCACCGACCTGCACCTGCGCGCCTTCCGCCCAGCCGGGAATGCGCAGCCGCAGCCCAAACCATGTTCCTTCCTGCCCCGGAGAGACCGCGATCTCGACCATCTCCTCGAAGGGATAGTTCGTGCGTACCTCCAGGCGGACGGGCTGCCCCGCGACGGCGACCTCCACGCGGCAGGGCGCATAGGCCAGCGCCGTGAGCGCATCGTCAGGTCCCTGCATCCAGAGGTGTGCGGCAAACTTGGGCCAGCCCTGGTGCATGTTGGCGGTGCAGCAACCGAAGTTGGGCTCCAGACCATAGATGTTGGCGTCGGGGCCGTTGTTGGTATAGAGGCGGTCCTCGGCGATCTTGCAGATCACCTGATTGGCCTGCTGCACATACTGGTGCGCCCACATATCGGGTTTGAACGTGGCTGGGAGCGCGTTATAGGCGATCCGCTCCAGGCGGTCGGCGAAGGCGGCATCCCCAAAAGCGGCCAGCAGGTGCTCCAGGGAGTACAGGTACTCGACCACGGCGCACAGCTCGGTGCCCTGCGAGGGATTTTTCCCGGCCAGGCTTTCATCCCCGGTAAAGAGGCCCGTCGCCTGCCCATGGTAGCGATCCAGCACGGCTATGTTGTGGTGGGCGTTCTGGCGCTCCTCGGCGGCGCCATTCAGGCGGAAGCGCACCGCCGGCTCCTTCAGGGCCATCGCGTGGTTGACGACGTGATTCTCCTGGAGCCATTGCGGCTGCTTCTGCCGGTAGCGGAAATCGGCGAAGTGGGCCTGCCAGGAATAGCCCTGCGCCTGGACCTTGTGCGCCAGGTCGAGCAGCCACGCCTCGCCGGTGCGCTCTGCGAGCCAGTAGATGCTGACGACCAGGTCGGGCCAGCGCATCTTAGCCCAGCTCTCAAGCGGCTGTGTGTCCAGCAGGGCATCTATTCGGCGCAGGGCGCGCTGCATGGCCGGAAGGACGCGCGCATCGCCGGTCGCCTCCTGCCACTGCGCCAGCGCCTTGAAGAGGATAAACTGCGGCCAGGGATCGCGCCGCGTTTCGCCCGACCCAGCGTGCTGGTTCTCGATGGGGCCGAGCCAGCCGTCCGGGTGCTGATGATCCAGGATATAATCCACCCAGCGTTGGACTTTGGCCTTGAGCGCCGGATCGTCGAGCAAAAAGGCCAGCGGGACGCAGCCATCCAGCCAGTAGGGACCGCGCTCCCAGCCTTCCGCATCGCCGCCGATCCACCGGCTCCGGGCGATGTCCGGCCAGAACTCGTCCAGGTGGCCGCTCAGGCCCTCCGCCTGGATACGCAGTTGTCGTTGCAGCCATCCCGTCGGGCGAATACTGCCCAAAGGCAGCGGCTCCAGCGCCCTGGCCGCCAGCCCCAGCGTTTTGAGACTCATGGTAACCTCTCCTTTTTCACCTAACCCCCCGGCTCCCTTCCCTAATTCGCCGCTAACGCGGCAGGGAAGGGGGGGACCCGACTTCTTCCCCTCTCCGCAGTGTGAGAGAAGGGTTCAGAAGTCCGTCGGGACTCAGGCCGCAGAGGCCACCGGCAGCCGTGCCGCCTCCATCGCGTACCAGTCCATCTGCTCGATCTCCTCCTCCGACGGGAGGCAGCGCACGACGAATTGCGGGGCATTTTGCCAATCCCGCCCGCTCTCCTTTTCCAGCCGCTGCATGGTCTGCACGTCCTGCCCGTCCCAGAGGATCTGCCCATCGAAGAGGGCCAGATACCGGTCTCGATAGCGGCCCGCCAGGGCGTCCTGCTGATCCCGGTAGCGGGCGACGCAGTCCGCGCCCCGGCGAATCTGCGCATCCCGGTTCGTATCGCCGCCATAGCGATGGACCTGGAAGGGCTGGCAGACCTCCTCCGGCGCCGGGCCGATCACCTCGATCTCGTCGGCGCGGTTCGGCCCCAGGCCCGCCTTCGCCGCCAGTTGGATGGCGTTACGACGATAGAAGAAGGGATGATCGGGATAGTCGCCGCACGGGTCAAAGCCCATGATGCGCGCGCCCACGCTGTCGGTGGCGACGATATTGGCGCCAGCCAGGATGACGCCAGGACGCATCGGCGTGCCGCGCCACTCGCTGTTGTTGGCCGCCACGATGCCATCCACTACGTTTAGGCACGGGCGCGTCCACGCCGCCAGGTCTACCAGCACGCGCGGCAGGCGAATCAGGCGATCATGAAGGTACGAGCGCGGCGACCCATAGACGGCGGGAGGTATCCAGCCGAACAGGTTCTTGATACAGAGCGTACAGCCCATGCTGGTATGCGCCTTCATCTTGGCCAGGGAGACGAAGGCATCAGCCTCGGCCAGCTCGCACGGAAGCATATACTGCCGAAACATCGCGCCGGGATGCGTCATCGGCACCGGGACCAGTTCGCTGACGTTGAAATCCACCAGCCGGACATTCGGGTACTTCGCCAGCCGCTCCGGATAGCCCAGATCGGCGTAAAGCGCCTCGGCGCTGCCGTCGGTGGGCGCGTCGCCGACAAGGATCTCGGCGTCGGTGACCGCGCGGAGGGCGCGAATAGCTCCCTCCACCACCGCCGGCTCCGTCAACTCCGTCTGCTTGCCGTCGGTCAATCGAATGCGTCGGATGCCCGCGTTGATCTTGACGGCGATCCTGCGCGCGCTGCGCAGGTCTCGCCCAAAATCTCCCAATTGGGATATCGCCTGTTCCGTGCGCCCCACCACCTCTGCGTCTTCGACGGTCGGCGCGCAGGTCACCAGACTGACCCGCTCTCGTGATTGCATTTTTGCGTTTGCCTTCCTGTGAGGATATTTGTTAGAACTGTTATGCTTGCCGGCTTTTCGCCATGAAAGGGCCAGCTTCCTCCTGGAGCCGGCCCGAGCTTCCCGGATACGACGAGCGCGCGCCGGGGGCGGTTCCCGCACGCTTCCGATTGCAGCCAAGACGGAGGCGATTTCGGCCCTGCCCGGCAGGACTGCGCTGCGTCCCGGGCGAATGCCATAATGTCAGAATAGGAAACCCTGCGGTGGAGATACCCGTCTCCGCAGGGGTAAAATAGCGCATAGAAATTATATCCCATACCCAGGAGCAACAAGATGAACACCGAGACGACAGAGCGCCCGCGCATCGGCGTTATCGAATTGCCGGAGACGGCGGAGCCGCCAACGGATGCCTACGTAGATCATACGCCCGACGACACGGGCAATGACTTTGGCCGCTGTCCCGTCTGCAACAAGCCCCTACGCCCGCATGACCCCAACACGGGTGAGCCGCGCACCCCGCCGGTAGGCAAGGGGTTTGCCAGCCGGGCCAAATGCACCGGCTGCGGCACGATCCTCTACTATAAGGGCGGCAAGGAGTGGGGTATCCTGCTGGAGAGCGACCTCACCGACGAAGACCGCGCGCTGGACAAGCTCCGCTGGTGAAACGCCACGCGCCCGGAAGAGGAGGAACCGATGACACTATCGCCTGGTGCGACGCCCTCGACCGGAGGGCCAGGGCCGACACGCTTTCTGGTGTTCTCCGCCTCCCTGCGGACCGGGTCTTTCAATACCCGGCTGGCGCAGCTGGCCGCCCGCGTGATTGAGTAGCACGGCGGAATCGTAGATAGGGCGGCGATGGAAGACTTCGATTGCCCTTCCTTCGATCAGGATGTTGAGGACGCCGAGGGTTTGCCCCCCGGTGCGGCAGAGTTACGCCGCCGCCTCGAAGCCAATGATGCGTTCGTGATTGCCTCCCCGGAGTATAACGCCTCGATGCCCGGAGTTCTGAAGAACACCATTGATTGGGTTTCCCGTTACCGACCGCAGCCGTTCAACGAACGGCACGCCCTGCTGATGTCCGCCTCGCCCTCGATGGCCGGCGGCAACCGGGGACTCTGGGCGCTGCGCATCCCGCTGGAGCACCTGGGAGCGCGCGTTTTTCCGGATATGTTCTCGCTTGCCACGGCGCACCAGGCGTTTAGCGCCGAGGGCGAAATCACCAATTCGACGCTGCGGGAGCGGTTTGAGGCCAACGTGGTCTCGTTCATGAATCTGGTCGAGGCTGCCAAACACTACCCTTGCATCAAGAAGGCCTGGGTGGAGTTCCTGGGCGAACGGCCGGACCCGGCAACGGAGCGGGTCGAGTAGCCGCTTTTATTGCGTATGTGCAGCGCCGATCTCCTTCCTACTCGGCGCGGAAAGCGGCACACGGGCCGCAGCCTGGGAACCCCCCACATTCTCAAAAGCGCTGGTGACGGGCTTGCCGTCCCAATCGGCGGGGATGGGCACGTCCAGCAGCCACAGCGCCGTCGCCGCCGTGTCGTAGGTGGTCACGGGCACGGCGATGGCATAATCGTGCCGGACGCCCGCGCCCCAGACGATCCAGGGGATGGTCATGTCCTCCGGGCTCAGGCTGCCATGCGTCTTTTCGTGGCCGCCATGATCGGCGCTCAAAATAATCACGCTGCTGTCGGCGATACCGGCCTTATCTATCGCGCGCTTGATCTCGGTCAGCGCCGCGTCCTCCTCCGCGAAGGCCTGCTTCTGCTCCGGCGACCCCCAGCCATACTGATGCCCAGCGCCGTCCGAGTCGGCAAAATGGATAAAGCAGAGGTTGGGCTTTTGAACCTCGATATAGCGCGCCGCCAGCGCGGCCACGATGCGCGCGTTGTAGGCGGGCATGGCGAAGGCGTCTAAGGTGCCTGGAATAAACAGATGGGCGAACTTCTCTTTGCCGACGAACATGGCCGTGCGCAGCCCCTTCTGCTTGGCCAGCTGAAAGATAGTGGGCACCTTGATCACGCCGCGCTCCGGCTCCCAATCGTTCCAGAGCACTTTGTGCTTGGTCGGGCCGACGCCGGTGAGCATAGAGATGTGCGAGGGAAGGGTGATGCTGGGAAAGATGGTTTGAGCGCTCCAGGTGCCCGCTCCCTGCTTGCGCAGGGCAAAGAGGGTAGGCATTCGGCTCTGCTGCATGACCGCCGGCTTGCCGCCATCAAAGCTGACGATGAAGACGTGCTGGGCGCGCGGCGCCGCCCGGGCCAGGGCGCACCAGATCAGCAGCAGCCAGACCGCCAGGCACCGATAAATGGGACTTCGCATGAAGGACTCCTTGTGGGTAAAAGTGAAAGAGGCTCCGAAAAACGGGCATGTGGTTAGGGTATTTGGCTTCAAGGCTCCCAGACTCCTGCCTGAGAAGGTGATACAAGCGATACGGTATCTTCGGGTCGCCCACCCGTAAACGAGTGGGCTGTGTCGCAAGGCGGAGGGCTGTGGCAAGGCGGAGGCAAGGGCCGTAACCTTGCCGACCCTGGCAGTGGCGCGAACCATGGCAGCGCCGACCCTTGCCGTCCATTGCAGGCCCGACCCTTGCCGTCACCCCATCGTCGCCACTATACCAATCCGTCGTGGTGGAGCTTGCCGTCCATTGCAGGCCCGACCCTTGCCGTCAACGGGCCGTAGGCCCCACATCGGCAGGGTTTAGCCTGCCGGCAAAGCCAGACGTTACCGATTTAGGTTGTCAAAGGTCATCAGGGGGCTTGCCGTCCGCAGCCCGCTCCTTTAGAGCCGGGCGCAGCCAGATTCCGTATTCCTGCCTGAGAAGGCGATAGAAGCGGCGGCAGCAAGATCCATCGCCATGCCGACGATTTGGTAATCAAATTAATCCTCGCACGTATTAGGTAGCGACGTAACGAGGGTCACAAGCGGAGAAGCCTATGTTGCCTGCCTCACACACCACCCAACATGCCGTCGTCAAAACAATGGGAGATCAAGGGGGCTCCCCGCAGGCGGAGGCGCAGGCGCTCCTGTATCAGAAGATATTTGCCCATGCCGGCGACGCCATTGCCATCATCGACCCGCAGGGCTATTATGTGGAGCAGAACGAAGCCCATTACCGGCTCATCGGCTATTCGGATGAGGAGCTGCAGGGCAAGACCCCGGCGTTGCATCTCGGCGAGGAGGTCTTCGCGGAGGTCGCCGAGGCGCTGGCGTCGCATGGGCGTTACCAGGGAGAGGTGATCTCGCGAACCAAGAGCGGCGTGCTGCTCGACATTGACCTCTCTGCCTTCGCCGTCACCGATGAAGCGGGCGTGCCGCTCTATTACGTGGGCATCAAGCGCGATATTACCGAGCGCAAGCGCGCCAAAGAACAGATCGAGCGCCGCATCGAACAGCTTCAGTGCATTTACCAGCTCAACGACGCCGTCACCCGCGCCGATGCGGTGGAAACCATCTATGACGAGGCGCTGGGCGGTCTGCTGCGCGCCCTCAAGGCCGACCGCGCCGCCGTGCTGCTTATTGACCCCGATGGCGTGATGCGTTTTAAAGCCTGGCGCGGCATATCCGAGGCCTACCGTTGCGCCGTGGAGGGCCACTCCCCGTGGCCGCCCGATACCCGAGATCCCCAGCCGGTGTTCATCGCCGATATAGAAGCGGAACCCTCCCTCAGCGCCTTCCAGTCCGTGTTTCAGCAGGAGGGCATCGGCGCCCTGGGCTTTATTCCCTTGCTCTACCAGGGACGGCTGATGGGCAAGTTCATGCTCTACTACAATACGCCCCATCGCTTCACGGCGGAGGAGGCCCAGCTGGCCCAGACCATAACCAGTCACGTCGCCTTTGCCATCGGGCGCAAGGCCGCAGAAGCGCATATTCGGGAGCTCTATGAACGTCTTCGCCATGCCATGACCGAGACGCACCATCGCGTCAAAAATAACCTCCAGATCATCGCCGCGATGGTGGACATGCGCCTGATGGAGCGGGCAGAATACATTCCGGCGGAGGAATTCCAGCGGTTAGGCTCGTATGTACGTACGCTGGCCGCCGTCCACGACCTGCTGACTCAGAAGGCCAAAGAGGACGGACAGGCTCAGTCTCTCTCGGCCCGGGAGGTGCTGGAGAAACTGCTGGCCTTGATGCAGCAGACGGCCGGCGAGCGCCGCATCACCTACCAACTGGAGGACGCGCGCCTCTCGGCGCGGCAGGCTACCTCGCTGGCCCTGATCGCCAATGAGCTGATCAGCAACGCGCTCAAGTATAGCGCCGGCAAGATACAGATGGCGTTTCTGTGGCGTGAAGACGAGGCGCGGCTGGAAGTTTACGATGAGGGAAGCGGATTTCCCGAAGACTTCGATCCGGCGCGCGATGCCCACACCGGGCTGGAGCTCGTCGAGCGGTTGAGCCGGTGGGATCTGGGCGGACAGGTGCGTTTTGCCAATCGTCCGGAGGGCGGCGCGTGGGTGCAGGTGACGGTGCCTCTGGCCGCCTGAGAGAAACCGGTATATGAGGAGATAATATGCTATTCCGTTGGTCCTGGATCGTTCCCCTGGGCTGTATGTTACTGGGATTATTCGGTGGAGGAGGCGCCTTGATGCCAGAATCGAACGTATCGCAGGGACATGGGACGCAGTGGGTGTACGTCGGCACCTACACCGGCGGGAAAAGCAAAGGGATTTATCTATTTCACCTGGACATGGCTTCCGGCAAGCTGACGGCGGTTGGCCTGGCTGCCGAGACGACCAATCCCTCTTTTCTCGCCATCCATCCGGGACGCCGGTTCCTGTATGCGGTCAACGAAATAGAGAACTTTGACGGTAAGAAGAGCGGGGCGGTCAGCGCGTTCGCCATAGACCCGGAAACAGGTCACCTGACGCTGCTCAACCGGCAGCCGTCGGGCGGGGCGGGGCCTTGCCACCTGGTGGTGGATAAGCAGGGTAAGAACGTTCTGGTCGCCAACTACGGCAGCGGCAGCGTGGCCGTGCTGCCCATCCAGGCCGATGGGCGGCTTGGCCCGCCGACCTCCACCATACAGCACAGCGGTTCGAGCGTCAACCCGCAGCGGCAGGAGGGGCCGCACGCCCACTCTATCAACCTGGACGCCGCCAACCGGCACGCCCTTGCCGCCGACCTTGGGCTAGATAAGGTGTTTATCTACCGCTTTGATGCCGACCGGGGAACGCTCTCCCCCAACGACCCGCCCTTCGCAGCGGTCGCCCCAGGAGCGGGCCCGCGCCACTTCGCCTTCCATCCGAACGGGCGCACGGCTTACGTCATCAACGAAATGGGCATGACGGTGACCGTCTTCAGCTACGATGCTGGCACGGGCGCGCTCAAGACGCTGCAAACCATCTCTACCCTGCCGGAGGGAGCCCATGGGGAGAACTACTCGACTGCCGAGGTGCAGGTCTCTCCGAACGGAAAGTTTCTCTACGGTTCCAATCGCGGCCACGACAGCATCGCCATCTTCCAGATTGACCCCCATACCGGCCTGCTCACCTACGTGGGAAACGAGCCGACGCAGGGGAAGACGCCTCGCAACTTCGGCATCGATCCCACGGGAACCTACCTGCTGGCTGCCAACCAGGACTCCAACACAATCGTCGTCTTCCGCATAGACCCGCAGACCGGGCGCTTAACGCCCACCGGGAATACGGCGGAGGTTCCGATGCCCGTCTGCGTGAAGATGATGCCGGCGGCGCGTTAGCCAGACCCCACCCTCTTTCGCGGTAGGCTGAACCCTGCCGCTCGGGGGCGCAAGGCGCCCGTCGCCCACCTGCGTGGGCGAGACTCTCTGCCTGCGATAGAACGCATTCTGCCTGCGCAGGCAGGCAGCGGGCCGTAGGCCCCACAGCGGCAGGGTTTAGCCTGCCGCTATAGGCGGTTAGGTTAAGAATAGGAGGCTTGTTTAAGATGAGTGAGACGCATCTGGGCAGCACGACCCTGGCGCAGGTGGCTATTGTCGTGCATGACATCGAAGAGGCCGCGAAACGCTACGCGGATATCTTCGGCCTGCCGGTTCCCAAGATTATCGTGACGCAGCCAGGGCAGGAAGTGCATCAGACGTACAGGGGACAGCCGTCCAACGCCCAGGCCAAGCTGGCTTTCTTCCCTATGGGATCGGTGCAATTGGAGCTGATCGAGCCGATGGGAGGGCCGAGTACCTGGCAGGAGGCGCTGGACACGCAGGGCGAAAGCGTCCACCATATCGCGTTCTGGGTGGAGGGGATGCAGCGCAGCGTGGATTTCCTGAAGTCCAAGGGAATCCCAATGGTGCAGCGCGGCGACATGGGCGAAGGGCAGTACGCCTACTTTGACGCCAAGCCGCAGCTCGGCGTCGTGCTAGAGTTGCTGGAAAAGAAGCGCGAGGAGCGTGCTACGTCCTGAAGCGTGCCGTTCGCCACAAAACGCATCGAGGGCAATCATGGCCGAGCAAATCATCAGGCTGGGCATCGTCGGGGCGTGCGGGCGCGGGGCCAGTTTCAAGGCGGCGTGCGACGCCCTCCCCAACGTTCAGGTTCAAGCGGTCTGCGACATAAACGCAGAGGGCCTGCCGGCGGCAGCAGAACGCCTGGGGGCCAGGGAGCAGTATACCGACTACGAGGCGATGCTGGAGCGGGCCGATATAGACGCCGTCATCCTCGGAACGCCGATGCCCCTGCATGTGCCCCAGGCGATTGCGGCTCTGAAGCGGGATAAACACGTGCTCAGCGAGGTGCCGGCGGGCGTCTCCGTGGAGGAGTGCCGGGAACTGGTGCTGGCGGCGCGCGATAGCCAGGGCATCTACATGATGGCCGAGAACTATACCTACATTCGGCAGAACGTCCTGGTGCGCGAATTGGCGCGGCGTGGGCTGTTCGGCACGCCCTACTATGCGGAGGGAGAATATATTCACGAGCTCAAGGCGCTCAACGAGATCACCCGCTGGCGGCGCAAGTGGCAGACCGGCATCAACGGCAACACCTACCCAACGCACAGCCTCGGCCCCATCCTGCAGTGGATGCCCGGCGACCGCGTGGTCTCGGTCTGCTGCGCGGGCAGCGGGCACCACTACCGTGACCCGGGCGGCGACCTGTATGAGAACGAGGATTCGACCATCACACTCTGCAAAATGAAGTCCGGTGGGCTGGTCAAGCTCCGCCTGGATATGCTCTCCGATCGCCCGCACGCCATGACCAACTACCAGCTTCAGGGCACCGACGGCGCCTACGAGTCCGCGCGGGCTCACGGCGAGATAGATCGCATCTGGCTGCGCTCCCATTGCAAGGACCAGAACACCTGGATACCGCTCCGGCAACTGGAAGCAGAGTTTCTGCCGGAGATGTGGAGGCAGGCCAGCGAGGCCGCGCAGAGGGCCGGGCACGGCGGCGGCGATTACTTTGAAATTGTGGACTTTGTGGATGCCATCCAGGGAGTGCGTCCGCCCGCGATTGACATTCACGCCGCCATGGACATGACGCTGCCGGGGCTGATCAGCCAGCAATCCATCGCGCAAGGCAGCCGGTGGCTGGATGTGCCGGATTCCCGCGACTGGCAGGGCGAGCGCGCCTGATCCGCGTCCGGCCTGCCAGATTGAGATGCGGCCTCTCGCGGGAACGCGCGCTAAGAGCGTCTCACATAACATTTCTCCCTCTGCCTTGCAGGGAGAGGGCCGGGGTGAGGGGAGAGCCTCACAGCCAGGGTTTGTTCGGGACTCTAAGTTTGTCCTTCCCCACTTACAATCCGCTGCGAAAGGGATGAGAACCCCCAGATGGAAGATAAGCGCCAACGCCTTTATGGCCTCCTGGGCGACCTGCCGCCGCGCGACCGCCCGGTGCGCGCGGAAGTGATCGCGGAGGAGCGCCACGACGCCTACACCCTGGAAATCCTCCTGCTCGACCTCAACGGCATCGAGCCGGTTCCCGCCTATTTTACCTGCCCGCATAACGCCGGCTTTCCCGCACCGGCGGTGCTCTACAACCACGCGCACGGCGGAGACTACGTCCTGGGCAAGGACGAGTTTATTCACGGGAGGGCGGCCCTGTTGTCCCCGCCCTACGCGGAGGCGCTGGCGCGGCGAGGCATCTGCGGGCTGTGCATTGACGCCTGGAACTTCGGCGAGCGGCGCGGGCGCACCGAGTCCGAGCTGTTCAAGGAACTGCTCTGGCGCGGGCAGGTGCTCTGGGGCCTAATGGTCTACGATACGCTCAAGGCTACGGACTATCTGCTCTCTCGCCCAGAGGTAGACGCCCGGCGCATCGGCAGCATGGGACTTTCGATGGGCAGCACGATGGCCTGGTGGCACGCCGCCCTGGACGAGCGCGTGCAGGTCTGCGTGGATATCTGCTGCCTGACCGATTTCCAGGCCCTCATCGAAACCCGCAACCTGGATGGGCACGGCCTGTACTACTACGTGCCCTCGTTATTGAAGCACTTCAGCACGGCGGACATAAACGCGCTCATCTGTCCGCGCCCGCACCTGAGCCTGGCCGGCAACTGGGATAAGCTGACGCCGCCTGCCGGGCTGGATCGGATTGACGCCGCGCTCAAAGAGGTCTACGCCGCCGCCGGAGCGCCGGATCGCTGGGAGTTGGTCCGCTATAACATCGGCCACTTCGAGACGCACGATATGCGCGCCCGCATCCTGCGCTTCCTGGATCGCTTCCTGCTCACCCTCTGACGCTCGCCACCTAACCCCCCGGCCCCCTTCCCTGTGTGGGAAGGGGGTGACCCGGCTTGGAATGGGCTGGGGGTGAGGGCTAAGCGCCGAGGCGCACCGTGGCAAAGCTGTAGGCTTTGATGGGAACGCGCAGCGTGTTGTTTCCCCAGGTGGCGCTGCCGTCTGCCGGGCGCTCCAGCAGGTCCAGGCGCGTTGCCTTCGTCAGCCCGTTGGCGAGGGCGGGCGCTAACTCCACGACCGCCTCCGTATCCTGGCCGTTTAGCTCGACCAGCCGCAAAACCAGCCCATTGCCGTCTTCGGCCTGCTTGAGCGCCGTCAGCACCACATTGGGCGTCTGGACATGCGCGAAGCTATCGCGGGCCGGCGCGCTGCCCGACTGGATATTGGCCGGGATGAGAAGCAGGGGATGGTTCCAGGCCGCGCCGAGCCGCGTCAGGCTGGCCGGATCGGCGGGCGCATCGTGCAGGTAGAGCGAATAGCGCACCGTAGATTGGGCGACTTCGGGCGCATGGTCGGGGTCGAAGGAGGATCGCACGATCCGCAGGCGCAGCGCATTGCCGCAGATTGAGTGGCCGTATTTGCTATCCTGAACCAGCGTCACGCCCGCATAGGCGGCAGCGCCCGCTTCCGTCCGGGCTGTGCCCGCCACATGCGCGTAGCGCAGCGCCGGAACCTCCTCGCCATTAAAGAGGCGGCGCTCGACGCTGCCGAAAGGGATCTCGTAGCGGCTGGTAAGCTCGGCAAGCGCCAGCGGAAAGCGGATCACCAGGCCGGGAATTCCCCGCTCCGAATCACCGATCTCCCGCCAGTCTATCTCGGCGGTGAAGTCCAGGCGCGGCTCCAGCGCGTGGATCATCAGCGAGAGGCGCACCGTGCTCTGCGTCCCCGGAACCTCTAGGTTGCTCACCACGCGATAGCCCATCACGCCGCCCCCGCCCGGCACGTTCGTTCCCTGGTTGCGCGCCGCACCGACGACATGGAAGCCGGAGGAGCGCAGGAGCAGCGGCTGGTCTATCTCCCCGCCCAGCGCCCAGGCGGTCATGCCGCGCGGGCGCTCAACCACATACTGCCACGCCCCTAGCGGCCCGTTGCCGTCTACCAGGCACGCGCCCGTCCGCTTATCAATCAGCTCCAGCAGGCCGGAGCGGTAGCGATCCAGGCGGAAGCGCAAGGCAGGCGTCTCGAACCACTCATTGGGCGCAACTTCCACGGTAGCGGCGGGAGGCTGGGCCTCCCCCTCGCAGAGCAGGTAGGTGCGGTAGCCGAGCGCGGGAACATCCTGGGCGTCGAAGGCGACCGTTAGCTTCTCATGGCCCCAATCGTTGCCGCGCCCCAGGAAGAGGGTCGGATGCGCCGCGCCGTTCTCGTCGCGGGCCACAATGCGCCCCGGATCGAAGTCCGTATCGTAGAGAGCGACCGTCACGCGCTCGGAGCGGGGCCAGGCGCACGGATTGTAGACGACGAACGGCAGGAAGCGCCGCCCGCCCCCGCTGGCCTGCGAGTAGCCGGTCTGCCCCGCGCCGATGCCTGCGCCCGCCACGAACGGCGTATTGGCGGCGCCCTGAGCGGCCAGGTCGCGCTCCGCACGGCCCTCCGGCGTCTCCGGCAGCAGCGAACGGGTATCAATGCGCGCCGCCAGCGCCTGCCCCGCCGTTCGCTTGATGGAGCCGGTGATGGCGCCGACCTCCTGGAAGAGCGCCTGGGCGTGTTCGCGCGTCTCGCGCACGCCGGAGCCAGGCAGAATATCGTGGAACTGGTTGAAGAGGACGTTGATCCAGGCGTCCCGCAGAGGCTCCTTCGGATAGGGCTGTCCGGCCAGCCGGGCCGTGAGGGCCGCCAGCGTCTCCGCCTCCTCCAGATAGTTTTCGCCGAGCCGATTGCCGCGCTTGATGGCGCTCTGCGAGGTATAACAGCCGGTGAACTCGAAGTTCAACTCGTGGGCTAGGACGGGCAGAGAGGCGTCCCGCGCCGCAAGCTCCCGCTCGACGGCCTGGAAGTAGCGGGTCGCCGTGCTGAAGACGATCTGGGGATAGATGGGCCACTCGCGCAGCGCGAGGTAGTAATCTATCTCCGTGCGCGTGGGGCCGCCGCCGTGGTTGCCGAGGCCGTAGACGTTGAGCCAATCGTGCAGGCCGGTCTCGCGCACGAAGTCGACCAGCGGCAGGGCGATGTTGTCGCCGATATTGACATAGCTGTTGTACCAGGTGCTTTCACGGTTGACCAGCACGCGCGAGCCGTCCGGGGCCTGCCAGTAGAACAGGCGCGGGCGCTCCTCGCCAATGCGCGCGTGCTCGAAACCCCCGCCCGTCCGGCAGCTATAGTAGTACTTGACCGCCGCCTGCGCCAGAAACGCGGGAATGGTGGCGGCATGGCCGAAGGTATCGGGCTCCCAATCTATCGGCGTCTCTTCGGGGGCCAGGCCGAACTTTTGTTGGAAGTAGTCGCGCGTGTAGAGCAGGTGACGGCAGATGGACTCGCCGGAGGCCAGATTTTTGTCGCCCTCAACCCAGTGGACGGCGGTGATCTCCCAGCGTCCCTCCTTGACCCGCCGCTGGATCTGCTCAAACATCGCCGGATAATATTTCTCCACCAGGGCATAGACGGACGCCTGGCTCTGGGAATAGGTCAGCTCCGGGTACTGCTCCATCAGGCTCAAGACCGAGGCAAAGGTATCGTGGGTGGTGGCGACGGTCTCCGGCCAGCTCCACATCCAGTTCATGTCAATGTGGCCGTGCCCGACGCAGTGGATGCGGTACTGCCTGGCTACCTTGCCGATGGCCTCCATCTCGGCTTCGGCGGCGCGCACGGTCGCGATCAGCCTTTCCAGGCCGCCCGCCGGGTCGAAGTTCTCTAGCAGGGCCTCCGCCCGGCCTATTTTCGCTTCCCAGCCGGCGGTCTCCGTCTTGGGTAGGGCCGCTGCAAAAGCGCGCGCAAACTGGAGCTGCAATTCGGCCCGGCGCAGCCAGCGCGCCGTCTCCTCGCCGGGTTGGTCGCGCAGGGCGCGCAAAATTCGCGTCGTGGTTGTTGATGCCAATGTTCGGTATCCTTCACAAATAAGATGATTGACGAGGAATGGTTCGGCGTGCTAGCGCCCCGCTCCTGCCTGGGAATGGCAGCAAGGAAGCTCTTCCGTTTTCAGGGTGCGCCGTTGAGGAAAACGGGCAGGCGACGGGCGCCCCAGTGCCCCGGCTTGCCCGCAAAGACGCCAGAGCAGGCGGCGCCACAGTGGCGGCAATGGCCATCGTCGGTCAGGTTCCAGGACGTCAGGTGATACCAGTCGCGCCCGATAAGGCGCAGCCCGCAGGCATGGCAGTAGGTGCTGCCGCCCTCTTCATCATGGACGTTGCCGGTATAGGCATAGCGGATGCCGTTCTTCCTGGCGATCTGCCGCGCCCTGGTTAGGGTGGAAGCGGGCGTAGGGGGCTTGTCCAGCATCTTCCAGTCCGGGTGAAAAGCCGTGAAGTGGATCGGTACGTCTGGCCCCAGATTTTCCACTACCCACTGCGTCATCTCCTCCAGTTCCCGATCCGAATCGTTTTCGCCAGGGATGAGCAGCGTGGTGATCTCCAGCCAGACATCGGTATGATGCTTCAGGTATACAAGCGTATCCAAAACCGGCTGTAGATGGCCGCCGCAGATCTGATGGTAGAACCGCTCCGTAAAGCCCTTGAGGTCCACGTTCGCCGCGTCCATATGCCGGTAGAACTCCTCACGCGGCTCCTCACAGATATAGCCCGCCGTCACCGCCACCGACCGAACGCCCAGCGCGTGGGACGCCTGCGCCACATCTACCGCATACTCCAGAAAGATAACCGGGTCGTTGTAGGTGAAGGCCACGCTGCGGCAGCCGAGACGGCGCGCGGCCTGGGCGATGCCTTCCGGGGAGGCGGCGTCCGCCAGGGTATCCATCTCGCGGGACTTGCTGATGTCCCAGTTCTGGCAGAACTTGCAGGCCAGGTTGCACCCCGCCGTGCCAAAGGAGAGCACCGAGGAGCCGGGCAGGAAGTGGTTGAGCGGCTTCTTCTCGATGGGGTCCACGCAGAAGCCGCTGGAACGGCCATAGGTGGTCAGGACGATCTGATGGTCCTGCCGGGCGCGCACAAAGCAGAGGCCGCGCTGGCCCTCGTGGAGGCGGCAGGCGCGCGGGCAGACATCGCACTGAATGCGCCCATCCTCCAGCGCGTGCCAGTACTTGGTCGGCACAATCGTGCCGGGTTGCTGTGTCCTCATAGGATAAATACCTTGCTTTCCCTGTGAACGGAATTCCCTTTATTATACGTAAGGAGAGCGGCGCGCCGCTGCCGATGAACGCGGTGCCGATGGAGTTGTTCGTGGCGGCCATACAGCAGGGTTAGGGAGAGGAGGACTGCGGAGCGGTGGTCAAGGTGCTGGAACGGCGGGCTGGGCAGCCGCTGGTTTCTGAGCGAACGTGAAGAGACGATTGCCCGGCAGCAGGGACTCGCCGCCAAACTGGCGCAGCAGCTCCTTGTAGGCTTCGGCGACGGGGTGAGGGCGTCGCTGAAGGTTATACAGCCCCACGGAATTGATGACGCCGCGATCCAGCGCCAGGCCGCTGTCCCAATCTACCTGATCGAGGAGCGAGTACCAGGTAAAGCCCAGCACCGGCACGCCCTGTTGCCGCAGGTTGCGCACATTGAAAAACTCCTTCCAGAGCCAGCGCGGCGCGTCTACGTCGCTGCGGATGTTGTTGGTCTCGGTGTGCATTACCGGGCGGCGATACCGGTCAAAATACTGTTGGGTGATAACCGACCAGCCAAACACCTCTCCGGCAGGCAATATCTGCCCATCTGGCATAACTATCTGTTCATTGCGCTCGTAAAAGTCGTTGCCCAGGATCATGCGGTCCGCGAGGCCGTGGCTCATAAACCAATCATACTCGGCGCGCGTCATGCCGTTGTCGAGCAGATAGAAGCCCATCTGCGCGTCGGGATGGTGCGACGTGAGCAGGTCAAACGAGAGGAAGCGCCGCTGGTTCTCCCAGTTCGTTTTCTGGATCATGGCCGGTTCGCCGCTGCCCAGGTGGAAGTATTCGGCGCTCTCGCTCTGGATAAATACCGCATCCGGGCGGGAATGCAATATGCTTACCATCGCCAGCAGGTTAGCGCGGCAGAGATGCTTAAGGGCGGTCACGAAGGCGCGGTCGTCGCCCCGTTTGCGCTCGTTCCAGAGTCCGGCCAGCGTGGAGAGCTTGGCGCAGACATAGATCTCGTTGACCGGCGTGTAAAACTGCACCCAGGGGAAGCGCGCCGCGAAGGCGCCCGCATAGCGGCTAAATTGTTCCGGCCAATCCGGGTTTTGGAAGTCGCCGATCCAGTCGGGCACGCCGAAGTGACACAGATCCACGATCGGAACGATGCCAAGCCGCTGCATTTCGGCGAAAACCTGGTCCGTGAACTCCCAATCGTAGCGGTCGGGGGCGAGCGAGATACGGTAATAGGGCGGACCGTAGCGCAGGTAACGCAGCCCCATCTCCCGTACCAGGGCCAGATCCTCCTGCCAGTGGCGGTAATGAAAGGTCTTCTCCAACTCATCTACCCGGACGCGGCGATCCTTGGGGCCGGCGATGGTGGGATAACTGCACTCGATCCCCGTGGCAAAGAGAAAGCCTCCGGTCGAAGATTCCGTTTGGGCAGGCGGGGAGGCGATGGCCTCAGGAGAGGGGGAAGCGCTCCTTCCCGTTTTCGTCCTTCTGCCTTGATCTTTCATCCTTTCCCCTATGCGCCCTTCCGATCTAAGCGCTCAAACGTCTCTGCCAGAGCGATCCCATAGACCACATGGCCGGCAACCAGCATCGCGGTGCGCAGGGGCGGTTCCTCCCAGGGGCGGCGCATCAGTTTCATGGCCGGCACAAGCCAGCCTGGCCCTATCCACCACACGCCCAGGCCGTACAACGCGCCGAAAAGGAGGGGCGGACGGCGGTAACTTGCCTGGAGGAGACCGTAGAGCATGCCCCACCAGGAGCCATAGGCGATATGGACGCCAAGCCCCGCAGGGCCAGCATAGGGAGTGATGTCTTGATCAAAGATACCGGCGGCGAACTTAAAGGCAAATTGAGCGGCCAGGCCCTCCGGACCAGGGGCCAGGGGCTGCGCAAGCGCTTTCGCCGGGGTAATGCCAGGCGGATTTTCTGCCGTCTTGCGCGCATCCTCTTGCTGGAGCGAGAGGGAAGGCATCACTGCTTGGGATGGTTCCTGCCCTGCGCGCGCTGGCTCTGAATGCGACGCCTCTTCAGGCGGCAGAGGCTTGCCGCCGGGCTTGCTGTTCTGGGGCTGATTACTCATAGCTGGTAATATACGGGCGAGTACCGAGAGCAAGGCGGTGGCGGCCAGTCCGGCAGCCATCCCGCGAGCGGCAGCCTGGATGGGAGTGGCGCGATAGGATGTCCCTAGTTTCCGCATGGCTATTTTCCTTGCTGATCCGGCGTCGGCTCCTGCCGTGCCAATTCCAGCATCCGCTTGGCCGCCGGCGGCAGGCCCTTGGGCAGCGGGGGACGGCCCGAATGATCCGCTTCAATGAGAAAAGCGAGCTGTTGCAGGCTCGCCGGAGCCAGCCGCTCCGCCAGCTTCTCCACGGCCCGCACCCCGGTATCGGGCCTGCCAAAGTTGCGGTAGGCCATGTGGTGTTCCACCAGGGGCACCACCTGCGCGATAATCTCCTGCGGGATGCCCAGGCGCTTCAGGAACCGCGTCGCCAGAGGCCCGCCCTCTTTATCGTGTCCGTAGGAGGTCCAGCGCATCCGCCCGCGCTTCTCGCGCCGCTTGGTTGTGGTGGCTTTGCCGAAATCGTGGGTCAAGGCAGCGAACGTATTGACCGCACGCACCTCGCCCTCCAGACCCTCCCGGTCGGCAATATCTGCCGCGGCGTTGAGCACGTGGCGCGTGTGTACGTGGACAGGGCCTTCGGGATGCCACTCTTTATCTTGTGGCACATCTACGATGGCGGCAATCTCCGGGTAGCGCTGGATCTGGCCTGTCTCTATCAGATAGGGAATCAGTTCACCGGGAGAGCGGCTCTCTGTCGCCCACCGCATCCACTCTGCCTGCGTCGGCGCTTGCGGGAGGTCGTCCTGACGCGCCGGACGCTCCCGGCTGCGCCCTCCCGGAGCCTGTTCTTGCGGTTCTGATGCCTCGGCGAATGCGCGTTGTTCTCTTACCATAACCGATCCCTCATTGCGAGGCTCCCTTTTGCTGAGAATGAATGCGCCAGGTCGGTAGATGTTCCCGCGACATCGCAGCGAATCTCCTTCGGTACTGCCTGGCTTTGCCGGCAGGCTAAACCCTGCCGCTGTGGGGCCTGCGGCCCGCTGCCCACCTACGTGGGCAGAAAAGAGGCAACGTGCGTGGCCCTGAGCCTTCAGGAGCAGCCTGCTTGCCCACCTACGTGGGCAGAGGTCATGCTGACTGCCAGGGTCGGGCCTGCAATAATTCGGCCCTCCGCCTTGCGACACCTACGCGGGCAAGGACCGAAAGTTCCGAGGGGCATTCCCTTTGCGATGTTGCAGGCCGCATCGTTTACCGCGTCAAGAGCAGAGCCTGTTGAGATACCACTGCACGAACGTCTCCGGGCCGCTTTCGATGGGCGCGTAGGGGCCGGGGCGGTAGCGGCTAGAGTTGACGCCCGCCTGGTTGTTCTCGCAGAGCGTCCAATCCTGTTCCCCGGTTCTCTTCCAGAAGGCGATCACGCGATCTACGTCATAATCCACCCCCTCTACGGCATCCCCGCGCACCAGCCAGGTTGCTTCTACCTCGCACAGAGTCGGCGAGAGGGGCGTGCGGCGCATACTGCACGCATAGTCTCCGCTCGCCTCAAACCAGAAGTTGGGGAACATGACGATGGCCAGGATCCCGGCATCCGGCTCCGGCAATCGCCCCAGCACCGGCGCGACAGGCTGACCGTCCAGGCTCTCGCTGACAAATCCCGGCCGCAGGGGATAGCGCGAGCAGTGAAAGCCGTTCTCCGGGCTAAAGGGGATGTCTAATGTGGACAGGCCCAACTGCCGCCAGTGCTCACGGCGCTCCCTGCTGACGGAGGCGATCTGTTCCGGCGACTCGTTAAAGCCGAGCACGGCGTGGCAATACTCTGGGTGGCCTACCGGGCAGTGATAACACTCTCGGAAGTTCTCCTCCATGATCTTCCAGTTGGCGCGCACCAGGTAGCGTTGCGTGTGGCAGATTTTGGCGTGCTCCAATTCATAGGGTGCCAGATGGCCGCGAATGGCCGCCTCTATCGCATCAAAATTGTCGGCGTTCTCCCCCAGATGGATAAAGATCAGTCCCTCGACCACCCGAACGTGCGCCCGGTGCAGGCCAAACGCAGACTTATCCAGGTCGTCGGGCATCATCTTGGCGGAGGCCAGCGCGCCGTTCTTCTCGTAGACCCACTGGTGATAGGGGCAGACGAGCTTCCTGGCATGGCCGGACGGTTCCAGGCAGATCAGCGATCCCCGGTGGCGGCAGGTGTTAAAGAGGGCGTGTATCTGCCCGTCGTCGTCGCGGATGAGGATCAGCGAATCGTTGGCAAGAGCATGGGTAAAGTAATCGCCGGGATTGGGAATCCGGTTGGCGTGGCCCGCAAAGAGCCAGCAGCGGCGGAAGACGCGCTCTAGGTCGAGTGCGAAGATGTCCGGGGCGGTATAGAACGGCTGCTCCAGCGACCAACCGGGCCGGCGATTGACAATCAGGCGGCGAATCCGGTCGTCAACGGAACGGAGAGTCTGTGCGCTCATGGGCATGCTCCTTATGGCCGCGATTTCGACAAGGATAAATTAGCGCCCGAAGAGAACATTCCTGCTGACTGCCACACTTTTTACGGGAGACACGATTTAGCCATCACAAAGGAGGCGTAGCATGGAACCGATCAGGATCACCCTTATCGGCGCGGGCAGCCGCTCGTTTGGGCCGGGCACCGTGCGCGATATTGTTTTGAGCGATACTCTGGCGGAGCGTCCCCTCCAGCTCCGCCTGATGGATATCGTCGCGGAAAACCTGGTAGACATCCGCCGTTACGCCGAGTTCCTGGCCGCAAAGCGGGAGCGCAACATCCAGGTCAGCGCGACGACCAACCTGGAGAAGGCTCTGGAGGGCACGGACTTCGTCGTCACCGCCATCGAGGTCAAGCGCGACCTCTACTGGGCGCAGGACTTCCATATTCCGCGCAAGTATGGCTTCCGGCAGATTTACGGGGAGAATGGCGGGCCGGGCTCGCTCTTTCATGGGCTGCGCACTATGGCGCCGATGGTCCAGATCGCCCGCGCGATGGAGCGCATCTGCCCCGACGCCTATCTGCTCAACTATACCAACCCGCTGCATAAGGTCTGCGAGTCGGTGACGCGGCTGACCAGAGTGAAATGCATCGGGCTGTGTCACGGTGTGGGGATGGGGATGCGCCAGATCGCCTATATCCTGGATAAGCCTATCGAGGAGATAGAGATGGCCGCCTGCGGCATTAACCACTTCACCTGGTTTCAGACCATTCGGGATCGCCGCACCGGCCAGGACCTCTATCCGCGGCTGCGCGAGGCCGAGCGCGAGGGCGATTGGCTGGCCGACTGGCACGAGATCGGCATGTCCCGGATTCTGCTGCGGCGCTTCGGTCTCTACCCATCGCCTTCGACCAACCACTTCGGGGAGTATATCCACTGGGCGGATGGCTTCTATGCTAACGAGCTTCTCTACTTTTACGACCCGGCGGACGGCCATCCCTGGGAGACGGGCGTGGTGCCTGAGTTTGTCTATACGCTGGCCGGAGACAAGACCAATCGCCCCTGGAAAAAGCCGGAACCCAGGCCCGCACGCCTGGAGGACCATCCGCTGGAACCGTCCGGCGAGCTGGCGATCCCCATCATGGAGGCGCTGGCCTGCGGCAAGCGGCAGCACCTGGATGCCATCAACGTCCCGAACCGAGGCGGCTACGTCCCGAACTTGCCCGAAGATATGGTGGTGGAGGTACCGGCGACGGGCACGCCGGAGGGGCTGCGCCCGCAGCAGATGGAGCCGTTGCCGGAGGCCATCGCGGCGATGATCCGCTTGCAGGGCAGCATTCACAAGCTGCTGGTGGAAGCGCTTGCGGAACGCTCGAAGGCCAAGCTGCTCCAGGCCGTGCTGTTGGAGCCGACGGTGAACTCCTATCGCGGCGCGGTCGAGATGGTGGAGGAGATGCTGACGCTCCAGCGCGACATTCTGCCGCCGCTCCACTAATCAATAAAAAAAACGGGCAAAATTTTGCCGTTCTGGGAACTAAAGGGCGTCCCGGTTACGCTTACGTCAGTGGGTACAACACCTACAGAGACACAGCCACAGGAGGTATGGGTCGGCTTCCTGTGGCTGTTCTCTTGCCTGCTTCTCCTTCGCTGCGCGCCCGCGTTCTGGCTCTCCGCCGCCTCCATAATGCCTTTATCGCCGTCACGGTCAACCGCAACTGGCAGACGGCATCCTGGCCTTCTGCTGCCTCCTTCTGCTGCCTCTATAACCGCTCCGTTTGCCGAAAAAGCCCTCTCCAGCGCGTTTCCCAGGCTGTGACACGTTTGATACTAGGACTGTATAGTATTTGACAGCCGCCTCGACTCTTCTGACGATAGAATGAGGATAAGATTGAGAGAGATAGACGCAACGCAAGCCTTCCAGGACATAGGGACGAACGATGGCGCTCTGCGTTCTTTTTGTCCGGCAAGAAGCAGGAAAGAGTCAGCGATCTGGCGAACAGAAGGGCGGGGGAGAGTAGAATTCCCAGGAGCTTACGGCCTGGAGACACGGAGGAGAGGAAGGCGATGAGAGAACATTACGTGTGCCTGACCTTCGACTTTGACGCAATCTCGCCCTGGATTTTTCGCGGCATGACCACGCCGACGCCCATCTCCCGTGGGGAGTTTGGAATCGTGGGCGCGGCGCGGCTCTTAGACTTGCTGGCCAGGTACGATATCCAGGCGACCTGGTTTGTGCCGGGGCATACGCTGGAGACCTATCCGGATATCTGCCGGCGCATCTACGCAGAGGGGCATGAGATCGCTCACCACGGCTATCTCCATGAGCCGCCCGCCACCCTTTCCTATGAGGAGGAGAGGGCTGTCCTTCTGCGCGGCAACGACGCGATTATGCGCGCGACCGGCGCGCCCGCGCGGGGATACCGCTCGCCGTCGTGGGATTTAAGCCCGCATACGGTGGAGCTGTTGCTGGAGCACGGATTTGACTACGATAGCAGCATGATGGCCCACGATCACCACCCTTACTTCGCCCGGCAGGGAGACCTCTTCCCACGCGATCAGCCGGCGCAGTTTGGCCGCGAGACGCGCCTGATCGAGATGCCGATTAGCTGGTCGCTGGACGACTATCCCCACTTTGAGTTTAACCGGACGGAGACGGGCCTGCTGCCCGGCCTTCAGCGCGCCGATGACGTGCTGGCGAACTGGCTCGACGATTTCCGGTACATGGCGCGCACGGAGGAATGGGGCCTTCTCACCTATACGATGCATCCCCAGGTGATCGGCAGGGGGCACCGCATGATCATGCTGGAGAGGCTGATCCAGAGCCTGCGCGAGCTGGGAGCGCAATTTGCCCGCATGGATGCGATGGCCGAAGCCTTTGCGCTGCTGGCAGATATTTCCCAATCCCCCGGCCGCCGTCGCGTATCCGGACAGGGGTAGGGGGCGCTTCGCCGACCTCAGACAGGTGCCTGGGGCAGGACTAACAGGGCTTCCCGCCTCTGTTGGGGATTGCGGGAAGCCCTCAAACAGTGCGACGTATGTCTGATAGTTTTGCCGGGATAGAGGCTGCTGTCGGCTACAGGCCGCTGGCCCTAATGTCCGGGCGCGAGCGCGGCGATGGCCTCGTCGCAGGCCGCGTTTAGCGCCTCTAGCCCATCCTGGAGGGCCGCCTCAGTGATGCAGAGGGGCGGGCTGATCTTGACACAGCCGCCGCCAATGCCCACCGGGGCGAAGAAGAGCAGCCCCCTCTGGAACGATTTTTCCACAATGCGGTGCGCCAGGTCGGCATAGGGATCTTTCGTGCCTGGATGGACGATTTGCAGCCCCGCCACAAGCCCCTTGCCGTGCACACAGCCGATCACCTGCGGATGCCTACGCTGGATAGCATACAGGCCCGGCAGCAGGATGCCCTCCATCCGGCGCGCATTCTCCACCAACCCTCCCTCCACAATCGCCTGGATGCTGGCCAGGGCCGCGCGGCAGCAGACCGGATTGCCGGAGTGGGTACTGGTCATCGAGCCGGGATCGTACTGGTCCATAATCGCGGCCCGGCCCAGCACCGCCGCTAAAGGCAGTGAGCTGGTGATGCCCTTGCCGCAGGTGATGAGGTCAGGCACCACGCCGTAGTGCTCGAAGCCCCAGAAGGTGCCGCAGCGTCCGAAGCCCGCCTGCACCTCGTCGAAGATGAGCACCACCCCATGCTCGTCGCACCACCGCCGCAGCTGCTGCGCGTACTCTACCGGCAGAAAGTCCGGCCCCGCGCCCTGGTAGGTTTCCGAGATGACGCCCGCGATCCGATCGGGCATGATCCCCTGCTCCTCCAGCGTGCGCAGGAACAGGTCGAAACGGGTGTCTTCCACGCGATAGCCATCCGGGAAGGGAACGTGATGGATGTCCGGGTCCAGGTTCTGGATCCAGCGGTGGCCGTCGCCAAGTCGGCCCATCTGCTGCGCGCCCATCGTGCGCCCATGAAAGCTCTGATGGAAGCTGACGATGCCGATCTTGCGCGGCCCGCCCGTGCGCTGGCCCCAGGAGCGGGCCAGTTTCAGGGCGCATTCGGTCGTCTCCGAGCCGGTAGTCAGGAGGAAGCATTTCTCTATTCCCGCTGGGGCCAACTCGACGAGACGCTGCGCCAGTTGCGCGCGTTCCTCGCTGGGGAAGCAGTAGTTGTGCAGCAGGCCGCTGTGTACCTGGTCTATAATCGCCTCGCGGATGGCGGGAATACCGTGGCCGGCGTTGGCTACCAGCACGCCGGAGGACCAGTCCAGCCACTTGTTGCCGTAGGCGTCGTAGACCTGCACGCCTTCGGCCTTCTCCCAGACGATGGGAGGCTGGCCGGACATGGAGCGCGGCTCAACCTCCAGCAGACGCCGCAGCGTGGGCACGGAGTCCGGATGCGGGATGGGAGAGGCGATGCGCCGGAACGGCGTCTCCACCGGCGGGACGGGTTGGGGTGTGATGTCAAAAGGTTTGCCCATAACTCAACTTTCTCTAGAGAATTTAGCGGGCGATGCCCGACGAGAGCAGTTTGAGATTAAGCCTGAAGGCAGCCACGCTTGAATGCCGTGCCCTTTAAAGCGGACGGTCGTAGATATATTCAATCACGGCTTCCGGGCCCTCCTTGGCGCGGTAGGGATCGAGGATGGCGATGCCATCCGGGCCGAAGCTGGCGCTGACGGCGGGCGCTTTGCCCTGCTGCTGGTAGGCGAAGTTGCCATCGCGCACCAGGCGGGCCGCATGGATAATGGCAACGGTGATACGGGCCTCTTCCGGGGTGGGGAAGCTGGGCTTGACTTGCGCCAACGTCTCGCCCAGGAACTTGATGCGACAGGCGGCCAGCATGCCGATATGGATGCTGTCGGTGCCGTAGCCGATGTAGGCGCCGCTGCCATCCGGACGGGGCACGTTGCGGGTGAAGTGGTTATTGGCGGTGCGAGAGCCGCCGCCCGCGTGCCAGAAACGGAAGCCCCGGTACTGCTGGTCACTCTCCACCTTGCCGTCCGTCCCCACGATCTCGTGTCCCTGGTTCACCGGCCCCTCGAAATCGGGCGGCGTGATCCAGTTGTTCTGGAACGTGATGCTCATGCCGTTGTCCCAGTCCACGCGCACCTGTACGGCGTCGTAGGCGTTGATGCCGTCCCGCACCAGCCGCTTCTTCTGGCCCACGGCGGTCAGGCCGACCGGCTTGGCGCCGTAGTAGTAGTGAAACAGGTCGGTCCAGTGGGGGCCGACGTAGGTGAAGGGGTCGCTCTGCTCGGCCCATTTGAAGGTGCTGGTGGAAACCTCCAGGGGCTCTTCCAGGATGGCCGTGCCGTAGAGCGGCTCGCCGATACGCTCACGGATATCGTTCTTGATGCGCATATGGTCGGGGTCATAGCGCTTGTGCATGTCCACGCAGACCACCCGTTGGCGCGCGTTGGCCGTCTCGATGATCCGGTCGGCCTCCCGGATGTCGAGGCACATCGGCTTTTCCACGATCACATGGCAGCTCGCCTCCAGCGCGGCCAGAACCGGCTCGGTATGCAGGTTATCCGGCGTGGCGACGGCCAGCATGTCCAGGTCGGGATGGGCCGCCAGAACGTCGTTCCAGGGTTTTTCGCCATAAAAGGCGGCGGGCCGCTGTCCTGTCAGGCGCTCATATTCTGCGGCGGCGCGCTGCCCGGACGCCTCGGAGCGGGTCGCCACCGCCACCAGCACAAAGGCGACGTCGGCCAATGGGCGGCAATATTCATCCTCCCCCAGGCGTGCCAAAAAGCCGGATAGTCCGGAGCGCTGCAAGTCGGCAAAGGCGCGCAGATGGACGTCCCCGCCAAACATGCCCGCGCCGATCAGGGCTACCTTCATGATGCGCTCAGCCATCGCTTCGTGCCTTCCTCCTTATCCTCTCTGCGTCTCAGGGACATGCAGCTTTCTCCGCACTCGCCGCCGGGCACGGAAAGTACCCGTCTCTAGGGCCTGCGGCCAAGCGACTGCAAGGGACGCCGCTCAACGGTTCGCGGCTCGGCCTTGCGACTAGCGGACGCACAGCAAAGCCAAGTGTTCCGTCCGGTAGGACGGTTGGCGGCGCAGCCGCCCTCTAGCCGGGTACTTTCAGTGCCCGGCACTGCGGACGCCAAAAACGCAACAGTGCCTTAGATGCCTTCTTCGACACTCGCCCGTCCGTTCCTGCCGGTAGATGAGGGGTGCCACTATCGCACCCACAACGGGGCGGTCTGGATCGTCAACTCCGGGTAGCTTCGCATAGGGCTTCGCGAATCCGCTCCCGACGGGCGGCGTCGAGCGCTGTGCGGCCCTGTCTGTCCGGGGACAGCGGATCCGCACCGTGGGCGAGCAGCAGGCGAACTACGCCTTCTTGGCAGCAGTTCACGGCCCGCCGCAGCGGCGTCTCTCCCTTCGTGTCCTTCGCCTCTATCTCCGCGCCCGAAGCCAGCAACACCTCGGCGATGGCAACCGTCCCGCGTCGGGCCGCCATATGAAGCGGCGTCATCCGTCCCACACCGCTTCGGCCGTTTACGTCGGCGCCATGCCGGAGGAGGAGCTCCACCACGGCGCGGCCCTCGCCTTCTCGCCCGGGCGCCCGCGCGTTGGCAGCGCGATAGAGCGGTTCTGGCACATGGACATTAGCGCCATGTTCCAATAGCATCTGTACGCGCGGCAGATCCCACCTGCCGGCCGCTTCACTGAGCAGCGAGCGGCCCGCATCGGAGGCCGCAGCGAGCGCAGGGTTCTGTTCCAGGAGCGCACGCAATTGGTCCAGAGGCATCCGATAGAAGGTGTGAAACGGATCGGAGAGGGTGGGGGCGGTCTTCGTGAAGTAGTCGCGCAGCAGTTGGCGCGCGGTTTCGCTCAGGCCCACCTCTTCCATCGTCGCGAACATATGGCCCAGCCATCTCTCGACCTCCGCTGGCCCGATCCGAAGATGGGCATGTCGGCATATCAGGCTCTGCTTCCCGCGCGTGGCGGTATAGTCGGCCGGACCTCCGAGCCTCTCCGCCAAAAAGAGGGCTAGATGCTCGGTTGTGCGGGCGAGATCCTTGGGAAAAATCGCTCTCAGTACGGGATCGCCAGCGATCCGGTCGTGAAAGCGCTCTGAGATCCATCGGCACGCCTCCATCCCGCCGATCTTTTCGTAGAGAGTGTTCAGAGCACGGTCCACGGGCTTCTGCCGCTTCGGTTTAGTTTCCTTGTCTCTGCCGGTTATCAAGTCTTTCCCCTTTATGCGGTTCCGGTGACCAGGACATAGGGCAGGGGCGGCGGAAGGCGCTGCGCGGCCACCTCGGAAAATCCGGCTTCCTGCATCCAACCGATGCACTCCTCCACCGAGAACACGGCTCCTGCCTGGCTGGTCAGCAGCATTTGTAGGGAGAACAGCGCGGCAAAGGGCGGCTGCGTTTTGCTGGCCTCCAGCATAATGTCGCTGATCAGCAGGCGCCCGCCTGGCCGCAGCGCCCGGCGCGCTTTGGAAAGCATCTGCCGGACCGCCTCTGGATTCATCTGGTGGAGGACCCCGGAGAAGAGAACGGCATCGTAAGATTCGGCGCCATAGTCGTCGGCAACGGCGTCGCCAGGGCGCGTCTCAACCCGGTCGGCCATGCCTGCCGCCGCGATGATCTCCTGGGCGATGGCGGTAACGGCGGGCAGGTCGAGCACGGTGGCGCGCAGTTGGGGATATTTCTGCGCCAGCAGGATAGAGTAGGTTCCCGGCCCGCCGCCCACATCCAGCAGGCTCTGCACGCCGGAAAGATCCAGGAACGGGAGCAGCCCACGCGCTGCGCCAAGCGCCCGGTTGTGCATACCCAGGACAAACCGCCGCGTTCGCTCTGGGTCGCCGCCCAGGTGCCGCTCAGGTGGAACCGCTGGAGCGTCCGTGCGCACCGCCTCGGCCAGTTGGCCCCACGCCGCGTACTGATCGGCGCTCCACCGGAGCGCGTCGCCCAGATAGCCGGGACGACCCGGCACCAGAAAGGCGTCGGCAGCGGGCGTGTTCCGATAGCGCACCTCGCGTTCGCCGGCCTCCTTGACGAGCAGGCCCAGCCCGACGCAGGCATCCAGCAGCATCGTCAGGGAGCGCACGGCGGTCTGGAGGCGTTCGGCGATCTCGGCGGCTGTTCGCGGCCCCTCCGCCAGCGCCGCGAACAGGTTGAGCTCGTTGGCGGCCAGCAGCGCCGCCGAATTCCAATAGCCCGTCGCTAACTGCATGATCGCGGTCGGGTCGGGGCGCTCGTCAGCCATGCTCTCTCCTTCCAACTTCCCACAGGACACAGAAGAAAAGACAAGATTTTTAGACAGGATTAACAGGATTTATGGGATTAGGGAAAGGCAGAGAAGCTAAGATTGTCCTTGCTGTTGACATCGGGTTCATTCCGTTAATCCTGTCTAAATTGCTTTTGGATACCGTTGGCGAATTCGTAATTGCCGTCTCAACGTGAGCTTCGGCTGTTCGATCCGAGGGGAGATAGACACTCCCAGCCGTGTGGATCAATCTCCCGCAGCCTGCTGCTGAGGAGATACGTCAACACCGTTGGGAGGGATTACCCGAGGGGAAGCGTAAGGTCCAATTCTAGCCGGTTCTGAATTCGCCAACGGTATCCCTTTGTTTTATGGATTGGGGACGTATGCATTTACGGCAGGCGGGTTATAGGTCATTTCAAACCGGAGCCATTTGGCATGGTTATCCAGGAAGGCATAGTTGGCTCCTCCGTTGTGCCGGGCATAAGCTACTTCGGTCGGTTTGCCGTTCCGCCAGGCCCAATCGTTGTCCGGCACATTGCCCCAGTACATCGGATGGAAATGGTCGTCCTCGTTCTCACCGACTAGTTCGGCGGCGTAGATGGTATCGGAAGGCGTCGAAATGGCCGCCAGCGACATCCCTAAACCGAAGTAGTTATTGACGCCATAGCTGCTTTTATGCTCGGGATGCAATGCGAATCCCGAGTCGGAAGGGCAGCGGCGAATCTGGTCGTTCTTCACGTAGGGCACGATCTGATCAATCCAACTTAGGCGTCCGTCGTCTGCCGTGGTCGGCAGGGTCTCGTCGTAGTCCTGGGCATACATGTAGATGCCGAGGGCGATCTGCTTCATGTTGGAAAGACAGACCGTTTGCCGGGCCTTCTCGCGGGCCTGGGCGAAAACCGGAAAGAGGATAGCGGCAAGCACCGCAATAATGGCAATGACGACAAGCAGCTCGATCAACGTGAAGGCGCGCTGAGGCGCGCGCTCAGACTGAGATAGTCTCATGGTTAGCAACCTCCGGTGTGATGAGTCAGGAATCGTGTAACGGACTGAATCAGCACACGCGGCGGTTGCTCGGGCGGATCGGCGGAGAAGGCACGGAGGGCGAAGCGCTTCCAGACAGGCCGCAGCGCACGCCCGCTATGGGGCATTGGCAGCGTTGGGCCGGGCGGCACAGGCGCCTCCATAACGCTTTTCGCCGGCAAACTGTCGGACAGCGGACGGCAGGCGCTCAAGGCGCACGAGGCAATACCAGGTCGGCGGGAGGAAGCCAGCGGGTTTCCGGGACAGCCGACCATGCGGCAGGAACCCGGTCTACAGCAACAGGCGGGTGCGGACGTGGGGAGGCGCGGTGCTTTCCCGGCGGCAGGGTGAGGCATTGGCGAAAAGAACCACAAATTCGCCAACAGGCTCCAGATCATCGCTATTGCCAGCCACCGACGTCCCATCGCAGTTTGCTTACCTGCCGAGCCAGAATATCCTTTCTGTAAGATAGGATACCTCAATTCCCGCCATATTCGGCAAGGGCAAGCGCTGTTCAGGCTTCCCTCTGCTCTGCCTCGCCTCCTCAGTGCGCCTGGAACTCAAGCAGATTGCCGTCGGGATCTTTGACCAGGAAATCGGTCTCGCCCCAGGGACGTTTTGCAGGGGGGCTTTCCGGTTCAATGCCTGCGGCTCGCAGTTGCGCGTACATCGCATCCAGGTCGGCAGTCTCCAGTTCGGCATGGAAGCCCCCGCCCACTTGCAGTAGCCCCAGACATCCTTTGCCAAATTGGAACAGCGCGAACTGGCCGGGACGGTGATGCACCAGAACGGCGCCCGGAATGCGCGAGTAGAACTGCACCGAACGCTCCACGTCCTGCACGTGCAGCGTCAAACCATCCAGGGAAACCAGGTTATCCGTTTCCATGCGTTCCTCCTTCACTCCGTCTCGATAGATGCTCCAGGTCGGCCCGCACTTTGAAGGCGAGTGGCTGGTGCGCCCAGCCGAATGCTCCATGCTTTAGATTCTGCGTTAGTTTTCGACGTGCAGCGTCACGGCGCGTATCGCTGAGTTGGCCCCCTCCTCGTAATAGACGCAGAGAACGCGCCCATCCTTGAGCTGAACCAGGCTGGGATAGGCGCCGATGACGTTATCTATGATGATGGGGCCGTGCCAGGTGCGGCCCTCATCCGTGCTGTAGTGCAGGGCCGTATTCGGCAGGCGATGCGCCATCAGGAGGACGCCATTGCGCGTCATTAGCAGATAGGGGCAGTGGCCGGGAAAGCCCAGGTCATAGACCGGCCCCCAGGTCTTGCCACCGTCGTGGGACTCCGCGCCGCACATCACCTCACGCATCACTGCCAGCAGCGTTCCCTCCTTACGCTCGAAAACGTCCGTCTCGTCCAGCACCTTGCCCGCGTCCAGGCCGATAGGGTGGGGCGCGCTCCAGGTCTTGCCGTGATCGTCGGAGAGACAGACCGCCGCGAAGGCCCGCTTGCCGCCGCCATCCACCATGTAGACCGGCAGCGCCAGCCGTCCCGACCGCAGGCGGCGTATCGGCGTGGAGGTGGCATAGCCGGGCAGAATGATCTCCGGTCCGCTCCAGGTCTTGCCGCCGTCGAGGGAGCGCGCGAGGCAGGTATCGCACTCGCCATGCGGGCCGTAGGTGAAGAAGTTGCAAAGGAGCGTGCCGTCGGGCAGGCAGCAGACGGAGGGGTCGCGGTCGTCTTTGGGCGTGTCCGCCACCATCCAGGGGGCGCTCCAGGTCCGGCCCTCATCGGCGGAGCGCACGGCGCAGATGCGCCCGCCGTTTGGCAGGCTGGCGTTGGGATGCGAGACGTGCCCATATCCGGCATAGAAGACGCAGAGCAGATCGCCGCTCTTCAGGCGGCAGACATCCGGGAACGCCTGGTAGCCGCCCGCGCCCGCGTCGGTGACGATACGCCGGGGCGGTTCCGCCAGCGCGATCTTGACCTCCGAGGGCGCACCGGAAAGAGCCAGCAGTGTCAGCAGCGATAGAGGCATCGTTATGGGTCTCCTGCTTTGCAGCGGAGCGAAAATCCTTTTTGCCGAGCGTGACCGTTAGAAGTTCGGTGGGAAGGCAACGTGAGTAGTCGAGCTACGCTGCGCTGCCTGATAGATTCCCGGACTAGCCCCGGACTCCTCCTTTCCGTGTTCGGAACGACCCTGACATGGTGGATACACTCCTTTAGTTGTGTCCCTGGGAGCGCGCCGCACGATGTTGGTTGAAGAGCTCGTAGAGCATCACGCTCGTGGCGACCGCCAGATTGAGCGAATCGCAGGCGCCGACCATCGGAATTTTGACTATCACATCGCACAGCGCCTGACATTGCGGCGACAATCCCTGCCGTTCGCCGCCCATGAACAGCACGGTGGGCGGCGGGTAGGAGATCGCGTGGTAGTCCGTCGCGGCGGAGGGCGAGGTGCCGGCGAGAAAGCACCGATACCGCTGCTTCCACTCGGCCAACTCCGTCAACGGGGCCCGCACGAACCGCTGGGAAAAGGTGGCTCCCATCGTGGCGCGCACGGTGGCCGGGTCATACGGGTCGGTGGCCTCGTCCAGCAGAATCAGGCCCGCGCCGCCAACCGCCTCACTGGTGCGGATGATCGTGCCGAGGTTGCCGGGCGACTGCGCTCTCTCCACGGCGGCCCAGCAGAGTTCGCTCGCGGGCCGGATGGTCTCCAGCTTTTCCCACCGCTGGCGCACGACCGCGCCGACTCCCTGCGGCTCCTCGGCCAGCGAGACACTATGGTAGACCTTCGGCGGCACCTCCAGGCAGGGCGTTCCAATGCGCCGTTGCTGGCGCACGAGCTTCTGCCCCACCGGGTTCGTGAGCAGTTTCGGGGCATAGAGCAGCGTTTCGAGCGGCACCTGCATCTGTGTGGCCTGAAACAGGAAACGGATGCCGTCAATAAAGTAGAGGCGCGTGCGGTCGCGTTCCTCGCGCCGCTGGAGGTCGCGTCTCCGTTTGATACGAAGATCGTTGCGGCTGGAGATGAATTTCGGTCTGTTCTCAATAGGCGTCATGCTTTCCTGGGCCATTTCAGGCCCCCTGGCGACAGGTGATCGGATTTCGGCTAGACAAAATAAAACCGTTCTTGTGCCAGGGCGCAAGAACGGTGGAAACGCGTGGCCGAATCGCGGTCTGGAACGGAATAGAAAGGGAGGCAAAGAACGGATGTGCTTTCGCCCGCAGGTCCGATCGCCCTGCAGCACGCCGAGAGCGCAGGCACGGCCCGAAAGCGGTTTCCGAGCGCCGTGTCTGAGAAGGTTCTGGCGTTGCTGTTAGCGGACGATCACCATGCATTGTCCCTTTCTACCGGTTGGATTTGGTTGCCGGTCGCAACCTAGAGGGTATGGGCTTGCCGCCCACGCCCATTATAACGCCGCCCGTAGCCGCCTGTCAAGAAGCAAAGACGCCGTGCTTTCTCGGAATCATTACGGCAGGCTATCGAGCAGCTTGTTGACGTTTTTATCGAAGCCAAAGTCCCGTTCTTGCGCCTGAGAGGGCGTGCGGCGATAAGGAGGGCGTGCCCTCCCTTTTGGCGGCAAGACAGGAACTGCCCGGTGAAAAGAATATCTGGTCAGCACTTGGCGGTGCGGGCCTGGTAGGTACAGGCGGTGATAGTGCGGCGACAGGGCTGCCGCCTGTGGCTGCGCAAGAGAAGGTTGAGGCATGGGCCGGTTGAGAGAGAGGGGATGCGCGCGTGCGCTCGCGCGAGGGGCAGGCACGGCTTCGGGATGCGCCGGGATCGCCATGTTAGCGGACCTGGCCGTAAGCGCGGGCGCAGCGGCGACAGGCTGCGGGGCCGCTACAGGCGGCTGCGCCTGCTCTTGAGGCGACGGCGGCAGGGCGCCAATGGTATCCGTGTACAGCACAAACGCGCTGCGAATCCAAAGGAAGGTGGCCGACAGGCCGAGGATCAGCGTCGTGCCGGCCACCAGCGCGGCCAACTTCCGGCGGGGCATCTTCCCTGTCAGGCTGCTTTCTGCTGCGAGGGCTGCATGGCCCCGGCTCAGTATCTCGCTATCCATGCGCAGGGTCGGCTCGCTTCCTTCGGGAGCCGCCGCTCGTTGCTGGGAGCCGGTCCCTTCTCTCGCTACGGTTGGGTTCGGCTCATTGTCTGCGGGAGCTGGGGCAGGCACCTCTGCCGTGCGGGAGGCGGCTGTGGCGAGGATGACGTCGGCGATCGCATCTATCTGTGGTCCGAGATCCGGCAGCGGCGTGACCGCCGCTTGCTTGGCGTGACCATTCAGAGCGTCCGGGGAATAGGGTCGGATAATGGCCTGCGCCGTGTCGGAAGAGGGAACCTGCGGCTCCCGTGCCGGTGGGGGCGGCGGCATGGCAGGATCAGGCGCTTGCGTGTTCGTGCTATTCGGCGGCGTTGGGCCGGAAGAGGCGGCTGCCGTCTGCCGCTGTGCCTCCTCCAGCAGCGCCTCCAGCATGGCGATGCGCTCATCCTTTCGTGCCAGCTGCTCCTGAAGAAGACGCCCCAGGTCGGTCAGGGCCTCAGAAGGATTGTCCGTCATGGTGCTGCTCCTTGCATGCGCTTCTGCGTCCCGGCAGAGCGCAGATAGGTGCCAACTCGTAGGTAGTTATATCTGTGCCGCTGACACGCGATCAGCGGCGGTAGAGCACGCGCGTCTTACCGCTCTTATCGGTCAAAACCAACTCCCGGGCCGAGCCGGAGCCGCGAATGACCCAGGAATAGGTGCGCGCGCCGATGACCAGGCGCTTGCCGCCCTCCGTGAGGTACCAGCGAAACGGGTTGGCGACGGGGGCGTGCGGTGCGCCGTTCGGCATCGGTTCCGCGCCGATCTGGATAGAGCCAGTGCCGTCGGCGTTAAACGTAAAAAAGTACCCGCTCGTGGAACCAGAGGCGCGGCTCTCCCAGATGCCGACCAGCGGATGGGAGCCATGCAAGACGGCTTCGCCTGGCGGTTTGCTTGTCAGTGCGCGTGCCGGCCTGCCTGGAAGGGTAGGCGTGCCGGCCCAGTTCTCCGGGAGGCTGATCTCCTGCACCAGGCGCGGCGCGTCCGGGGCGACGATACGCGCAAAGGAGGCCGTCCGCCTGCCATCGCTCACCGTGAAAGTCAGCTTTTCATCCAGGGGAACATCGCTAAAGCGCGCCACGCCCCGATCCTTTGGCTGAATCCGATACTCCGCCTGCTGCTTATCACGATAGTGCAGGGCCACCGTCAGCTTCCGTACCGGCCTGCCCTGATACCGTACCGGTACGTTCACCGCCTGCGCATAGCGAAAGTCGCCCTGTTTGAGCGTCAGAACCGGCTCGCCGCCGGCATCCCGGAGCGCGTCCGGGTCCTGGTCGCGTTGCAGAGCAAGGCCGGCCAGGTCTACAGCGCCCAGGGCGTCGCCGAGGATGAAGATCAGGCGGTTGTGGTCGGGCAGGGTACGGTGGGCCGTAAAGGAGAGTGTGAACTTCTGCCAGGCGGTCGTCAGGGGAATCCGTTCGGCGTTCAGGCCGACGTTATGCCAGTCTTGCCTATCCAGCGCAGCCTGAACGGAGAGGGGACGGGGGCGATCTGCGCGTGCCCAAAAGGTGAGCGTATAGGGCGCATCCTCGGCCAGGTTCAGCCCGGCTTGATAGAGCTGAATATGCCAGTTCTCCTTGCCGAGGGCCGCCACCGCAATATGGACGGCCTTGCTGGGAACGCCCGGCGGCGCGGGCTGAGGCGTCCGCGCGCTCATCGTGGCGCTGGCCGGAGGCGGAGCGCTCTGGGCCACCCAGTTTTCCAGGTTTTCTGCGAAGAGGGCGTTGCGCAGAAGATTGAGGCCGGAGGGGCGCCCGGCCCTGCCGTGTTGGAGGGCAAGGCCCGCCAGGTCCACGGCGCCGACGGCATCGCCCAGCAGGAACGTCAGGCGATTGTGGCCCGGCAGCGTGCGCGTGGGCGTAAAGACGAAGGTGAGTTTGCGCCATTCGGGGGTAAGCACGATCTGGTCGGCGGCCAGGCCGATGCCGTGCCCGTCCTCGGCTGCCACGTTGGCATGAACCGCCAGCGGGCGCACGCGATCCGCCCTGGCCCAGAAAGTGAGCGTATACGGCTCGCCCTTCGCCAGATCCAGGCCCTTCTGGTAGAACTGGACGTGCCAGTTCTCCTTGTCCGGCGTGTTTACCGTGATCCGGGCAACCCGGCCTCCCACGCCCGGCGGCACGGCGTCGGCCCCAAGCCATTGCAGGGAGGCGCTCTCCGGCGCCACGCTGCGCTCCAGCATCCAGTTTTGTTCCTGACGGGCAAAATCGGCGTTTTGCAGCAGGTTGGGGCCGAGCCGCGGGGTTGGCGCAGGGACGGCGCTCTCCGCGCCGCTCAGCGCCAGGTGGGCGATTTTGCCGTGCCGGATGTCGAGCACGCGCAGCTGCGCGTCGGGCTGATTGTATTCCGCAGGCGTCTCCAGCCGAACGATGGCGCCAGAGGGCAGCGGTTTCGGTCTGGAGGTGGCGCCTGTCGGAGAGACGAACCAGTAGAGGAAGTCGCCAGGAAGCGCGGCCTCTTTCCGAAGCTGTACTTGGCCCACTGCTGCCTGCCCACGCGCGGAGGGCAGGGCGTAGCCGCCCATCGTGAGCGCCAGGGCGATCAGGCCGGGGCGCAGGGAGCGGTAAAGCGCAGAGCGAAACAGCATCTTTCTACCCCTGATCGTAGCCGGTTAGCGGGCGATACCAGATGTTACGGAAGCGCACGAGGTCGCCGTGATCCTGGAGCCGCAGCGGCCCTGTTGGGGGATGCGGTTGGTAGGCGGCCTGTTGCCGGTGCTGGGTAGGGCCGTGCAGGTGGGTGCAATGATGCACCACGACGCCGTTGAAAAGCACCGTCACGCTGGCCGGGCGCACCATCTGCTCGCCTTCAAAGCGCGGGCCGACCCAGAGGATGTCGTAGGTCTGCCACTCGCCGGGCTTGCGGCAGGCGTTGACCAGGGGAGGGAACTGCCCGTAGATGGCGGCGGTGGTGCCGTCGGGATAGGTGGGGTTCTCGTAGCAGTCGAGCACCTGGATCTCGTACAGGCCCATGAGGAACACGCCGCTGTTGCCGCGGCCCTGGCTTTCCCCCTTGATGACCGTCGGCGCGGCCCACTCCAGATGGAGCTGGCAATCGCCAAACGACTCGCGCGTCTGGATATCGCCGGTGCCGGGCACGACCTCCATGTAGCCGTTTTCCACCTTCCACTGCGCCGCGCCTCCATCCCGGCCTATCCACTGGGAGAGGTCGGTTCCATCGAAGAGGACGACAGCGTCGGAGGGCGGCTCGCCCGGCCTGTCCTGTGTGCTGGCCGTGCCGGGACGGATGATCCGGGGCTGGGGCCGATTGCCGTCGTGAACGTGGTACTGGGTACCCGGAATGATCGGTGTATCATCGTAGCCGAGGTTCTTTTTTCCCATGATGATCTCTTCTCCTTGAACTCTGCCATCCTTTATGCGGCAGGCTAAACCCTGCCGCTGTGGGGCTTATAGCCCGCCACCCACCTGCGTGGGCGGAAAGAACACCGCCAGGAAAGGGCAGGGAACTTGCCGAAGGCGCTATTAAGAGTGAGTGATTGTGGCTGGCCGAGGCCCTGTTCGCCAATGTGCGAGCTTACTGCCAACGGGCGTTGGGGCCGAAATTCGCGTTGTAGTACATGCTCACGTGCGTTCCCGGCTCACAGATCTCATTGATGCGCCGGTTGTCCTCCTCCGTGACCTTTAATTCCAATGCCTTCAGGTAGTCCTCGAACTGCTCCATCGTGCGCGGGCCGATGATGGGCGCGGTGATGCCGGGCTGCGCCGCGCACCAGGCGAGCGCGAAATGGGCCGGCGTATAGCCGCGCTCCTGGCAGAACTTCAGGTACTCTTCCACCCGTGCCAGCGCCCGGTCGTTGTCCCGGTTCATGAACGCGCCCTTTTCGTAGCGAGAGCCTGCCGGGCGCGGCTGGCCGAGCCGATACTTGCCCGACAGCAGTCCGCCCGCGATGGGCGCCCAGGGAATGACGCCCAAGCCGTAGGTGCGGCAGAAGGGCAGCAGCTCCCGCTCGATGCGCCGATCCAGCAGGTTATAGGGCGGCTGCTCGCAGACAAAGCGGTTCAGGCCCAATTCCTTAGAGGCCCAGAGGCTTTCGACGACCTGCCAGGCGGCGAAGGTGCTGGTGCCGATATAGCGCACCTTGCCCTGCCGGATGAGGTCGTCCAGGGCG
>DASRGZ010000037.1:0-13227 GCA_035650735.1 Chthonomonadaceae bacterium | reverse complement strand
CCCCTTCCCTGTGAGCGAAGCGAACGCAGTAGGGCCGTAAGGTGTCGCAAGGCGGAGGGCCGAATTATTGCAGGCCCGACCCTGGCAGTGACCCGAACCATTGTAGCGCCGACCCTGGCAGTGGGGAACGGGGGGTTAGGTAAGAGAAGAGCCATGAACAAGAAGACCGTGGAAGATATAGATGTGCGCGGCAAGCGCGTGCTGGTGCGGGTGGACTTCAACGTGCCCCAGGACGACAACGGCCGCATCACCGACGACACGCGCATTGTGGCCGCGCTGCCCACCATCCGGTACCTGATCGATCATGGGGCGAAAACGATCCTGGTCTCGCACCTGGGCCGTCCGAAGGGCGTCACGCCCAAGTACACGCTGGCTCCCGTCGCGGAGCGCCTGTCGCAACTGCTGGGAAAGGAAGTGCCGCTGCTGTCCGACAGCGTCGGCCCGGAGGTGGAGGCGCGCGTCAACGCCATGCGAGAGGGCGATGTCGCTCTGCTGGAAAACGTGCGGTTCCACCCGGAAGAGGAGCAGAACGACCCCACCTTTGCCCAGAAGCTAGCCCGCCTGGCCGACGTCTTCGTTAACGATGCGTTCGGCACGGCGCATCGGGCGCACGCCTCTACGGAGGGCGTCGCTAGGATTGTTCCCGGTGTCGCGGGCTTTCTGATGCAGAAGGAGCTGGATTATCTGGGCGGCGCGCTGGAGAGCCCGAAACGGCCCTTCGTCGCCATCCTCGGCGGCGCCAAGGTCAAGGACAAGATCGGCGTCATCCGGGCGCTGCTGGCGAAAGTGGATACACTCCTCATCGGCGGCGGCATGGCCTATACCTTCTTCAAAGCTAAGGGCTGGGAGATCGGCAAATCCCTCCTGGACGAGTCAAGCCTGGATTTCTGCAAGGAAGTCATGGCGCACGCGGGCGATAAGCTGCTTCTGCCGGTGGATGTGGTCGTCTCCAGCGCCAACCCGTTTGACGTCGGCGAGGCGGCCTGCCAGACCCAGGTCGTGCCGGCCTCGCAGATCCCGCCGGGCTGGGAGGGCGCCGACATCGGCCCGCAGACCATCGCCCGATACAGCGAGATTATCAAGGGCGCGGCCACCATCGTCTGGAACGGCCCGATGGGCATCTTCGAGTTTCCCAAGTTTGCGGAGGGCACCCGCGCCATCGCGCGCGCCCTGGCCGAGTCGGGCGCGACCACGATTGTCGGCGGGGGCGACTCGGCGGCGGCGGTGCAGCAGTTGGGATTCGCCGATCAGATGACCCATATCTCCACGGGCGGCGGCGCTTCCCTGGAGTTCCTGGAGGGCAAGCCGCTTCCCGGCGTCGTGGCGTTGCAGGAGAAGTGAGTCGGGCCGCCTCCGGGCGTGAGGGCTGGAGCAGCGCGCGTGAGCGAAGCGAAGAACCGGTTTCCTCTGAGTAGCTCGTGCCGGACTGAAAAGGAGAGGCGCTAGGATGGACACACCCGTTTCCCCCCCGGTTACCATTGATACGCTGGTCTCGGCTTGGAACAGCCACGATCCGGCGCGGCTGGCGGCCTGCTACACCCAGGATGCCGTTTTCGAGGAGGTTCCGCTGGGCCATCCGGTGCGGGGCCAGGCCGCGCTGCTGGCGATGTTTACCGCCCTCTTTAACGCCTTTCCTGATCTGGTGATGACCGCCGGCAACCGCGCCCAGCAGGCCGACTGCCTGGCCTGGGAATGGATCATCACGGCCACGCACCGGGGCGAGTTCAACGGCATCCCCGCCACCGGCAACGCCGTCCAGTTGCGCGGCGCCTCCTTTTGCAGCCTGCGCGGCGGAAAGATCGCGGAGAACCGGGAGTATTGGGATCTCAACACGGTGCTGCGGCAGATTGGCGTAAGCTCTTGAGCCCTCTTCACGGTGCTAGGGTTTGAGGGTGCCAGGGTGCTAAGTACCTGGGCGGCAGCCTGGCATAAGCCCTTGATCCCCTATTCGCAAAGAGAATCGAGCAGTAAGCCGTAGGAATTCATGAGTCCCACCGGCAAGGAGAATCGCTTTTAATGCGTCAACCCATTATCGCGGGCAACTGGAAGATGAACGGCACGCGCGCCGAGGCCGAGAGCCTGGTGCGCGACCTGCTGCCGCGCCTGGCCCCAGACCGCGCGGCGCAGGTCGTCCTCTGCCCGCCCTTTACCGTGCTGCAGACCGTCCACGCCCTGCTCGCAGGAACGGATGTCGCGCTGGGCGGGCAGGACGTTTTCTGGAAAGATAAGGGGGCCTACACGGGCAAGATTTCGTCCCGTATGCTTCTGGATGTCGGCTGTGAGTACGTGATTGTGGGCCACTCCGAGCCGCGCGGGCGCTTTGGGGTTATCGAGCCGGACTTTGACGCCGATATGCTGGCCTATTTCGCCGATAACGATGTGACCGTCAACCGCAAGCTGCGCGCCTCCCTGGCGGCAGGGCTGATTCCGATCTGTTGCATAGGAGAGACCTTGAAGGAGCGCCAGGAAGGGCGCACGGATGCCGTCGTGACCGGGCAGACGGAGGCGGCGCTGCGCGAGGTGACTCCAGAGCAGGCGGCCAGACTCATTTTTGCCTATGAGCCGGTCTGGGCGATTGGCACGGGACACGTCTGCGCGGCGGAGGAGGCAGATCGGGTCTGCGGCCTGGTGCGCCAGACGGTCGGCAAACTTTATGGCCCGGAGGCCGCGGAGACGGTGCGCGTGCAGTACGGCGGCAGCGTCAAGCCAGACAACGCGGCGGACCTGCTGGCCCGGCCCAACATTGACGGCGCGCTCGTCGGCGGCGCCAGCCTGAAAGCGGCTGATTTTGCCGCCATCATCGCCGCTGCCTAAAGAAACCACCCGCTAACGCTAGAGGCACAGAGACACAGAGGAATAACAAAGACGGAGAAAAACAAAGAGAAAGACAAGATTTTTAGACAGGATGAACAGGATTTACAGGATTACACAAAGACGGAGAAACAGAGCTTGTCTGAGTTGTTGAAATCCGGTTAATCCTGTTCATCGCTGTCCAACGGGTTTTGTCTTTCTCTCTTTGTCCTTGCTTTTCTCCGTGTTTCCTCCGTGTCTCTGTGTCTCTAGCGTTAGCGGGTGGTTTATAAGTTTTGCTGGTCGAGCCACTGGGCAATGGTGGATCGGGAGCGGTCGGGCGCATCGAGATGCGAGGTATCTAGAGTGGTGACGGAGGCAGCAGGGCCGGCGAGCGCGGCCAACTGCTCCACGCGCGCTACGGAGACCAGCACATCCTGCCGGGCGGCAATGAAGAGCGCCGGTAAATTTCCAATCTCGCGGGTCGCCAGAATTAGAGTGTCCAGCCCGGACAGTAGTTCCAGGGCGGGCGCACCCACCACATAATCGCTGCGCTGCGCCAGCATCGTCCGCCCGACCGCGTTATCAAATCCCCGCGTCGGCTCCAGGCCGATACTCATGCAGACGATGCCCGCCAATCGGGCTCCATCATTAGAGGGGTGCCGCCGTTCCTGCGCGGCCACCTCCAGCACCGCCGCCCCGCCCATCGAGTGGCCGATAAGAACGACCTGTTCCGCCTCCGAATGCGCCCGCAGCCAGCGCAGCGCATCTTGCAGGTTCTCGGCGGCCTGGGAGATATGCCGCATCTCCCCGCCCGTGCAGCCGAGCTTGTGCCCTACGAAGTCAAACGTGAGCCCCGGATAGCCGCGTCCCGCCAGGTAGTTAGCGAGATTATCCAGGCTGTACTTGCCCGACGTAAAGCCGTGCGCGTAGATCAGGGCGGTCGGGCGCAGCGGCCTGTCCGGCACGTAGCGCAGCGCGGCCAGCTCCACGCCGCCGCTCGGTATTCGCACCGCCTCCAGTCTCATGCGGACGCTCCAGTCTGGCTTGGTTTGGGTGAATCCGGCGCGTCTGCGCGCCTCCCCGGTCTCCCCTTCCCCCGCCAGGCAAGGACGATCAGCCCCAGTCCGCAGAGCGCAACGAACCAATCCCCCAGGCGGGCATAGAGGGTTTGGCCCTCCTGCAACTGCAAAGCATGGACGACGAAGGCCGGCGTGTTGATAGGAGCGCGCGCCAGAACGCGGCCTCTGGAATCGAGCAGGCAGGTGACGCCGGTCAGCGTGGAACGGGCGATGTTCCGGCGGTTCTCGATGGCGCGCAGCACGACGGCGGCCAGGTGCTGCTCCATCGCCGCCTCGCTGTGGAACCAGCCGTCGTTGCTCTGCGTGACCAGCAGGTTCGCCCCGGCGCGCGTCATCTCGCGGGCGAAGTGCGGATAGACGGCCTCGTAGCAGATAAAGGGGCCCAGCGCAACCGTCCCGGCGTGTGGGTCGGTAAAGCGCAGCACCGCCGCCCCCTCGCCGGGCATGACGTCGGTATCAAAGAAGTGGAACGTGCTATCCAGGAAGGCCGGCAGCGCGTGCCGGAAGGGGATAAACTCGCCAAAGGGCACGAGATGCCGCTTGTTATAGCGCGCCGGCGCCGCGCCGTCCGGGCAAAAGAGCACGGAGGCGTTCGACTCGGCGCCCGTCTGCGGGTCTTCGACGCGCGAGCCCACCAGCAGAGGCGCATGGTAGACCTGCGCCAGCCGGGTCAGCGTGTTGCGGGTCGGCAGATAGTTGAGCGCATCCACCGGCGCCGCCGACTCTGACCAGACGTAGAGGGCCGGCGGTGGATCTATCGCGGCGTAGGCGCGGCGGGTCAGGTCGTCCAGGGTTTGCAAATCCCGGAAGAGGTCCTGGCGCGTCTCGTGCAAGCGAAAATTGGGCTGCATGGCCGCCACGGAGAGCGGCCTGCCTCCCTCCGGCTGTGCCAGACGTGCCAGGCCGTAGACGCAGGCCAGAGCCGCCACCGCGAGGGAACCCCAGACCCGGCGCGCACTGCCCGGCTGTCCGCGTCGGGACCACCACTCCGCCACCGCGCCGTTGACCAGCATCAGCAGGAAGCTGACGCCGTAGGCGCCCGTGAGGTCGGCTACCTGAAGCACGGGCAGGAAGTGGTACTGCGTGTAGCTTAACTGTGCCCAGGGCATGGAGAGCGTGCCGAGGGAGCGCGCCCACTCCATGATCACCCACGCCGCCGCCAGCGCCACGATACGCCCGCCGCCGGTGGTGCGCCTTGCCAGCCACCAGGCTGCCCCGCCCCAGGCCGCGTAGAACCCGGCCATCAGCAGCGTCAGGCCAAACCAGGCCGCCCAGCCAATCGGAGAACCATCCAGCCAGGCCACGATGGTCAGCCCGATCCAGTACCAGACCATCCCTAAATAGACCCAGCCGAACACGTAGCCGCGCCAGAGAGCCTGCCGCAGCCGCTGCGCCCGCGTCACGCTCAAAATCAAAGGCGCGAGGGCGATCCAGGCGAGCGGCCAGGCCGTTACCGGCGGGCAGGCCAGCCATAGCAGCACGCCCGCCAGCACTGCCAGCCGCAAACCCGGCAGGCGGCGTTCCTCTCGCGCGGTCGAAGCTGGTTGGCGCGTCGCCACGATCTCTTTTTTAGGTAGTGGTTCGGTTTGAGTCATGCAAGTTCTCTATTCCGAGGCAGGTCCGAAGCAGGCGTCTCCGTTAAAGCGCCAACTGAAGAAAGCGATGTGAATCCGAGCTTTTTGTATAATAGTTCGTCTGCGCCTACTTGAAAGCACGAACGCAGAGCGCCCTCCTCATATTCTACCAGAATCGCCGCCGCGCAGCGGAATGACCGCGCGCACGCCGCAGGGAAATTGGCCCGCTGCCGGTGAATATATAGCGGTTCCGTTTTAGCCGCCCTAAAAGCAAACGGAAGGACCTTGGCTGCCGCATAGCACAGGGAGGATCGTATTTGAGCGCTGCGCCCCATTCGAGACTGAAATCTGCCCCGGTGCCGCCGCAGGCGACGCTTCCGACGGCAGCCGTTGCGCCGCGCCGCACGGTTATCTGGCTGCTGGGCACGCTGCTCATTCTCGCCAACGCCTACTTCGGCACCTACGCCTACGTCGTGGTGCAGGCCCTGCTCTGGACGCAGACGTCGCTGCTGCGCGGCCCGGTGGTCGTCCTCTTCTTCCTGGTGGTGGCGAATATGCTGGTGCTGCGCGCTGCAAAGCGCTGGGCACTCTCCCAGGCCGAGTTGGTGATCCTCTACGCCATGCTCTGCCTGAGCACCTGCGCGGGTGGGCTCGGCTTCGTTCAGTTCCTCATCAACCAGATGACCGCCCCGTTTTACTTCGCTTCCAGCAGCAACCGATGGCAGGAGCGGCTCTGGCCGCATATCCCCGCATGGCTGGCCCCACGCCAGGAGGGCGCGCTGAAAGCGTTCTATCGCGGCCATGCGACCCTCTATGATGGCGCCGTGCTGGCAAGCTGGGCCGTGCCGGTGCTGGCCTGGACGGCGTTTATCTTTGCGATCTTCTGGGTGCTGCTGTGCGCGACCACGCTGCTGCGCCGGCAGTGGATCGAGGAGGAGCGGCTGACGTTCCCTCTGGCCTACCTGCCCCTGGAGATGACCGACGGGGGTGGAGCGAGCGCGTTCTGGAAAAGCCCCTGGATGTGGGCCGGCTTCCTGATAGCCGGGCTGCTGGAGAGCATCAACTTCCTGAGCTTCCTCTATCCCGCCATTCCTTCCATTCCCATCAAGCCCATCGGCCCCAACCAACTGGACGTATGGCTCACGCAGCATCCCTGGAATGCGGCGGGCATGGTGCGTCTGGCCTTCTATCCGTTTGCCATCGGCATCGCCTACCTGCTCTCGCTGGATGTCTCGTTCTCCTGCTGGTTCTTCTATCTCTGCGTCAAGCTCGCCAACATCGGCAGCAGCGTGTTGGGGCTCTCGGAGGTGGGAGGAGCGGGCATGGCGAACCGCGCTCCCTACATTCGCGAGCAGGCGGTCGGGGCCTTTGTCGGGATCGCCCTCTTTTCGCTCTGGATGGCGCGGCGGACGCTGGCGCGGGCCTGGCAGGAGGCATGGCGGCCCACCGGCGCGGATCGAGACGATCTGATGTCTTCCCGGCTGGCGCTGCTTGGCGGCGGCACGGGATTGCTCTTTCTCATCGGCTTTCTGGCGGCGATGGGGTTGCCGTTGCCGGTGGTGGTGCTGCTCGTCCTCATCTATCTCTGCTTTGCGCTGACTCTGGCGCGCATCGTCTCTGAGGCGGGCGCAGGCTGGGCCTTTGCGCCGGATTGGTCGCCTTCCTCCTTCACGATGGATGCCTTCGGCGCGGATAGGCTCTCGCCGCGTACACTCGTTCTGCTGGAGGGCTACACCGAATGGCTGTCGGATATGCGCGATAACCCGCTGCCTCAGCAGATGCAGGGCATGAAGCTCGGACACGCCACCGGCGTCTGTGCGCGCCGCTTTCTCTGGCCGCTGGTCTGGGCCTCGCTCTTCGGCATCCTGTGCGCCTTCTGGGCGCATCTGCATATCTACTATATCTATGGGGCCAGCAGCGCCAAAGTGCGCCCCTGGCTGGCAAGCCTCGGTCTGGCGCAGTTCCGGGAGGTGAGCGCGCTGCTCAGTACCCCCACGCCGCAGGATACGACGGGGCTTGTCGCCGCCGGGTTCGGGCTGGTACTGGCGCTGCTGCTGTGGCGGCTGCGGCTTCAATTCTCCTGGTGGCCGCTGCATCCACTGGGCTACGCGCTGGCGGTGACGCCGAGCATGGACTATATGTGGTGCCCGTTCTTTCTGGCCTGGCTTGCCAAGTACCTGACGGTGCGCTATGGAGGCATTAAAGCCTACCGCCGGGCGCTGCCGTTCTTTCTGGGGCTTATCCTGGGGGACTATGTCGTGCCGAGCCTGTGGGGAATGTGGGGGATGCTGACCCACCAGCAGCAGTACATGGTCTTCCCGCATTAGCCCAGCCCTAAAGAGGTGGGCGACCAGGAGGTTACGCACCCATTCTTAGATAGGGAGAAACTATGAAGCGTTCGCTTGTTCTGATGACAATGCTCCTGGGTGGCGCTCTCGCCATGCCGGGCGCACGGCCTGAGGACGCGCGTAAAGCGCCCGCTACGGCCTATAAGCAATGGAAGCACGGGCCGCCTCCAGACGCAACCTACTTTCCTATCGCCGTCTGGCTGCAGGACCCGCAGAATGCCAAACGTTATCAGGCAGCCGGGATCAACCTCTATGTCGGATTGTGGCAAGGGCCGACGGAGGCGCAGTTGGCCGCACTCAAAGCCGCCGGGATGCCGGTCATCTGTGAGCAGAACGCGGTCGGCCTGGCGCATCGGTCCGACCCGACCATTGTCGGCTGGATGCACGGCGACGAGCCGGATAACGCGCAGCCCATCACCGACCCCAGCACCGGAAAGACCACCTACGGCCCGCCTGTGCCCCCCGCCCGGATCGTGGCCGACTATGCCAGAATGCGCGCGCTCGACCCGACCCGCCCGGTGATGCTCAACCTGGGGCAGGGAGTCGCCAATGATGCCTGGATCGGGCGGGGGCCGGGAGCGCGCCCGGACGACTATCTTACCTACGTCAAGGGCGGCGACATCGTCTCCTTTGATGTCTACCCGGTGGCGGGCCTGGATAGGCCCGACGGCGAGAACTATCTCTGGTATGTGGCCAAAGGGGTAGAGCGGCTTGTCCGCTGGACTGAGGGCAAAAAGAGGGTCTGGAACTGCATCGAATGCACCCATATCGGCGATGCGCGGGCCAAAGCGACGCCGCATCAGGTCCGCGCCGAGGTCTGGATGGCGCTCACCCACGGCTCGACGGGCCTGATTTATTTCGTGCATCAGTTCAAGCCCAGCTTTAACGAGCACGCGCTGCTCGACGATCCGGAGATGCTGGCCGCCGTGACGGCGATTAACCAACAGATTCACGCGCTGGCGCCCGTTCTCAACAGCCCTACCGTCAAGGGGAAGGCTGCGGTCACCTCCTCCTCCGCGCAGGTGCCGATTGCGCTGATGGAGAAGCGTTATGGAGGCGCCACCTATCTGTTTGCTGTCGGGATGCGCAACGGCCCAGCCCGAGGCTCCTTTGTCGTAGACGGTCTGCCGCAGAGAGCCGTTGCCGAAGTGCTTGGCGAGGGACGCCGCCTGCCGGTCCAGGGAGGCCGCTTCGCCGACGACTTCCGGCCCTACGATGTCCATCTCTATCGCATTCGGCGGGCGGAGTAACGCGGTCCCATCACCGCATCTGTCCGTGCGAACGCATCGTGGTCGCTTCCCGGCGAACGTGGACGATGGTGGCGTGCAGTCCACTGTTGGTAGGGTTGCCGAAGGTCATCGCATGGTCGCCAATACGCAGGGCCGAAAAGGGCATCGGTTCGGCGACGCGCACGCCCGTAGCCGTGGTGACAACCACCCGAATACGCTCGCCCCTAGGCGTCTGGAGAACCAGAGGATGGGTCTGCACCACTGTCCCTATCCCGCTCATGCCGCTCGATGGCGGGGGAACGCCCGACCGGGATCGCCCCGGAAACAGGACGATCATTCGCGCCTGGAGGCTCCCCGCCATCGCCTCTCCGATAGCGTGCGCCTGCCAGCCGCTGCGTATCGCTGAGAGAGGCGCGGGCTTGAGAAAGAAGAAATGCGTGTCTGGCCCTACCAGAATATGCGCGGTCGGCGTCATCGGCTCCGTTCCACGCACGATGTAGAAGCCCTGTCCCTTCGCGGCGACGGCACCCATCACGTGCTGGAGGGGTGATCTCGGCGCGCGCATACCGGGCTGCTGCCGCGCCACCTTGACCTGGTTGGGCGGGCCTGCGGCAACGGAAGTCCCCGCTGCCAGGCACAAGGCCAACACGCAAAGAGTACCCTGGAGCTTACCTGCCATTCGTTTCTCCTCCGTTTGTATAAGGATGAAGGCGGAAGGATGAAAGAGACCTTGCTTTTTTCATCCTTCCGCCTTTCTTTCAGCCGCCGTAGAGGAAGCAGCGCACCCTCTGGCCGGGCTGGGGCGTCGTCGGCTCCGGCTCGCGGCTCGGACAGATGTCAGGCATCCGTTTGGGGCAGCGGTCATAGAAGGGGCACCCCGGCGGCAGATGCGCCAGGTCGGGCGGTTGGCCGGGAATGCTGGGCAGCCGCTGATTCCGCTCGACGTTGATCTGGGGCAAAGAGGCGAGCAGCCCTTGCGTGTAGGGATGTTTGGGAGCGGTGAAGATCTGCTCCACCGTGCCGCTCTCGACAATCGTGCCCGCATACATCACCAGCACGCGGTCACAGACCTCGGCGACCACTCCCAGGTCATGCGTGATGAGCAGGACGCCCGCATCGGTGCGCTTTTGCAGCGCGCCCATCAGCGCCAGCACCTGCGCCTGCACGGTCACGTCCAGGGCCGTCGTCGGCTCATCGGCGATCAGCAGCTCGGGGTTGCAGGCGAAGGCAATCGCGATCATCACACGCTGCCGTTGCCCGCCGGAGACCTGGTGCGGGTACTGCCGATATCGTATCTCCGGGGAGGGAAGGCGCACCGCCTGGAACAGCCGCAAGGTCTGCGCCTTCGCCTCGGCCCGGCTCGCGCCGGTATGCAGCCGGATCGACTCGGCCACCTGCTCCCCCAGCGTCATCGTCGGGTTGAGCGAGGAGAAGGGGTCCTGAAACACCATTGCCATCCGTGCGCCGCGCACCCTCTGCATCTGCCGCTCAGGCAGGCTCAGCAGCTCCTCCCCATCCAGGCGCACGGCGCCTCCGGTAATGGAGCCGGGCGGCGTCGGAATCAGCCGCATCAGCGCCAGCGCCGTAGCGCTCTTACCTGAGCCCGACTCGCCGACGATCCCGACGGTCTCGCCGCGCTCGACTCGAAACGACACGCCGCGCACCGCCTGCACGATGCCGCCCGGCGTACGGAACTCAGCCTGCAAATTTTCGACTTCTAACAGCGGAACAGCCAACACAATTTCCCTTAAGGTGTATATGCTAACTTCTAGCCGCCCACTGCATTAGGGGTGGGTCGAGCCAGGTTTCCATAGACACTCTCAGAAGGCCGGGCGGGGCAGCGTGCGGTCGAAGCGGACGAGGGCGGCATCGCGCGTGCGGCTCGGCCCCATGCGCTCATAGAGGGCGAGCAGACTGGCGTAAAGCCGTTCGGGCTGCTTGCTGCGCTCGGCAAAGCAGAGGGAAAGCGCATTCAGGTATTCGCGCTCCGCCCCAGCCAGGTCGTTCTGGGCCAGCAACGCATCGCCCAGGGCCTCGTGCACATCCGGATTGTAAGGGTCTTCATGAACGACCACGCGCCAGAGCGGCTTCGCCTTGAGGTCGGGATCGGCGGCATCGCAGAACTGCGCCAGCGCATCGGCGGCCACCTCATAGATATCGGCCTCCGGGTGCTCCTCGCCTAAATCCCATTCCCAGGTGCGCGTGCACAGCGGCAACAGGCGCTGCACCACGCCCCACCAGCTTTGAATCGCGCGGCCATAGTCGCCGCGCTCCCGGTAGACATCAGCCACCAGATAGAGTGGGTCGCCGAACCAGGGCGCCGCCTCGCCCGCCCGATGGAAGAAATCCAGCGCGTGCTCTGCATCCCCGCGTGCCCGCCACATGTTGCCCAGGTGACAGAGGCTCACCGCGTCCTGCGGATCGGAGCGCACCAGATGCTCGTAGAGCTCGGTATCGTTGCGTGGTATCGGCCCCAGCGCCAACTCGACCGGCAGACCAATTCGGCGGGCGAACTCCCGCCGCTCAGCCTCCTCCTGCCGATTCGGCCCCTCCTCCGGCCACTGCTCTTCCGTCTCATACCGGCCCACGATCAGGCAGTAGCGCAGGAACGCGCCGAATTCGGAGGCGACGGGACGCAGGAACATCTCATCCTCATCCCAATAGAGAACCGGCCACCGCCCCTGCGCGTTCTCACGCGTTACATAGAATCCATACGTTCCGCCTTCGTCTACCGCGCGCCCAAACGGAAGAAACTGAGGGAGCATGCCGAAGCTGCGCCCGGCGCCGCCGGCAATGGCCTCCAGTGGAAAGAATTCACAGGGGGCCAGAAATGGGTAGTCCAGATGCGCGTAGAGCGTGCAGAACGGTTCCGGTAGCCGCCCATGCCAGAACGCTTCCACGGCGCGTAGCCCCTCCCGGACATCGCCGGACATGCTATCCTCACCTCGGTTCATCGGTTACGTATCCTTGCCTTGATACAGGGCTCCGGCAACCCGGCTTGGGAGTGGGCCGTCGTCCGGTCTCTGGCGCCAGGGGGCCAGCGCTTGCCAGTGGCCCCTCCCATCGGGCAGAAGGCAAAGCCCTGCACCATCCGAAAGCGGCCTGGCGGAACGCGCTGGAAATGGGCGCGGTCGAAATCGAATCGCACGGGAATGGGGCGCTGTTCGCAGGAGAACAGGCCGCACAAAGGAGGGCCTGAACGTCGAAGGAGACAGCGACAATTGTGGCTTCAGTATACCCGCCGTCGGAACCAATGGCAATAGAGGCTTCTCTTCTCCACGCCCCTCTTTTAGCGCAGTCGTCATCTACCACTCGAAGCACTGCTTGCCTGCCCTCTTGCTCACTATTTCTCTGTTTACATAAGGAATGTCAGAGGCTGTCACCGAATCCATGTTGTTGACTTGAGTTTTTTGTGGAGATAACGATGGAACCGGCTACCATTACCGCACTGGCTGTGGCTACTGTCAAGCTGCTCGCTCCCTATCTCAAGGAGATGGCTTCCGGCGCTGCCAAGAAGGCAGGCAAAGAAGTCGGCCAGTCCGCTACCGAGGGCGCTCTGGCAAAAGCCGGACACGTCTTTGAGCTAGTCAAAGACAAGTTGCACGGTTCTCCTGCGGGCAAGGAGGCAATGGAAGACTTAACCGAGAAACCGGAGGATGCAGATACACAAGCCAGTGTTCGCGCACAACTCAAGAAGAGGCTGGAAGCGGAGCCTGCCTTTGCCAGCCAGCTTGCCCAACTCCTCAAGGAAGCCGACCAGGCAGGCGCAGGAACCGTTTTCAACATCCAAAATCTAGGCGAGATTGGACAGCAGATTATAGCCGAAACAATTACCGCCCCGATTACCTACAACCCGAAGGCTTAAGCAAGCTTGTTTTGCTTGTATAGTAAATTCCACATAAGAGGGATGGTATGCCAGGTGATGTAGATGGACCCTTCTAAGCAGGCAACTTCACAGCCGACGACGTTAAACAATCAAGCTCCCATCGAGCAACAGATCGTTGCTCAGAGGATTAATAAGGTTGTCTACGGCTCCGAAACACCTCCTACTCCAAACTGCCCTATTCACTACCGTACACTTTTTCTGTCGGGGCAAAGTCTCCGTATGCTCAACAGAACTGGAATAGGTAATCCTTCGTTGAGGCAATGCTCAATCCAGAGCAGCCCGATCTGAAAGAGGCTCAAATCGCACCGATCTCTGCGG
>DASRGZ010000036.1:0-6845 GCA_035650735.1 Chthonomonadaceae bacterium | reverse complement strand
CCGCAGAGATCGGTGCGATTTGAGCCTCTTTCAGATCGGGCTGCTCTGGATTGAGCATTGCCTCAACGAAGGATTACCTATTCCAGTTCTGTTGAGCATACGGAGACTTTGCCCCGACAGAAAAAGTGTACGGTAGTGAATCCCTTTCTAATAAAATCCACAGATTACACAGATGGTAGCACCACATTAAGCGGTGACAAGTACGTCGGCTCCCTTGTGTGGTGGTCGTGCCTTCTTTCCCGGCGGACGCCCCCGCCGCTTCGGAGCCACGAACGGCGGGGGCGCGATCTGGTAACCCAGCAGTTGGCCCACGCTCCAGACATGCCCGGTCAAGCCGGCCGCCATCGCGGGGGGCGCGCCTGCTTGTTTTGCAGCAAACTCTGGTGGGGCGTACAAAAGTTGTAGACGGTTCCCACCAGATACAGGCCCGTCTGCACGCTCTCCTGGGAACGCAGCAGCGCGCGCGTGCGCCGACACAGGCCCGCCAACCGCTGCCGGAAGGGGGCATTGAGACGCTCGATGTAAGCCGTGGAAAGCACCTGATCCTCTGGAAGCAGGCCAGCACTCTTGGACACATTGCCCGCCAGATGACAGACCCGAAAGCCGAGCGTGCGTCCGGCTGCTTGCCATTGGACGACTTGGGCCAGCACCAAATCGGGCCAGGCCATCAAGGGCGGTCGCCCGCGCTTGCCCGTGGGCACGCTCTGACGGAAGGCGTTGACCAGGGCGTCTTTGTAAGCCGTCCAGCCATCGGTCACCACGAGGACGGCGGCAAGACGGGCACAGGCTTGGACCTTCTTTGCCAGGGCGCGCCCCAACCTTTTGTCGCGTTGGGCCGACACCACCCCGCCTAACCAGAGGCGGGTCGGGACACCAAGCGCCATCGCCAACCAGACGACCCGGCGTTTCTGACAGCGAACGCGGATCTCGTCGGCCTGCACCTGCCTCAAGTCTTGAGGCGTTTGTACCAGCGTGGTATGCACCGTTTCCCAATGTTAGCCTGCTCGCTTCTGCCCGTCGGCCACGGTGCGTTCATCCAGGCCGAAGGCGGCGACAATGGCTTTGGGCGGACAGCCATAAGCCCGCAGGGCCACCCCCCACACGACCCTCTGGGGATCGGTCTTGAGGCCATAGAAGGGCGTTCCCTTCCGACCCGAAAACGTCTTGTGGCAGACGGTGCAGCGCCAGCGGTTTCGGAGGCTATCGTGGACCCGCAGGTTCCCTGCGCCGATCACGCCTCTTGATGGACAGGCCAGATTAGGACAGAAGGAAGGTTGTGGGTTCATGAGCGCTTCCCCATAGTCTGATGTGGCAATCAAACTTACGGAAAGCCGAACCCACATACCTCCTTGCCTGACTTTTCACCGCTTAATGCGGTGCTACCGGATGAACAGGATTAGACAGGATTAAACAGGATTTCTAAAACCTACCCAACCAAGTCCCTATGCCTTTGGACTACAAGGCTTCTGTCTTTGGTTTTAATCCTGTCAATCCTGCAAAGAAAAGTTGTTCTAGCGCACGGGCGGGTAGAAGCGTTCCAGCGTCTCATCGCCCGCCCCGAAGAGCAGCAGCAGATGCAGCCAGCCCCATTGCAGCAGAGTGCGCGTATTGCGCCGCGCTCCCTGGAACCGCCGCGCGCTGCTCTCCACAGTTGCCGGGAGATAGGCCAGCTTGCCCGCTTTGCGCAGCCGCAGCACCAGCGCAAAGTCCTCCATCACACGCTCCAGCGGGTAGCCGCCAAGCGCCTCGAAGGTAGAGCGCCGCACCCAGAGCGCCGAGTCGCCGTAGAAGATGCGGACGCGGGAGCGGGCGTTGTAGATGGCCGTGTAGAGGTTGGCGATGGGGGAGGGAGGAACGAAGCGAATACGAAAATTACCGCCGAGAACGCGCGAATCGCGCAGGGCCGTCTCTATCAGACGCGGCGCCTCCGGGGGCAGGTGCGTATCGGCGTGGAGGAAAAGCAGGGTATCGCCGTTCGCCGCCGCTGCCCCCAGGTTCATCTGCCGCCCGCGCCCCCGCTCCGAGCGCAGCAGGCGCCAGGAACCATCTCCGGTTTGCGCTGCGCGCCGCGCGAGGAAGGCCGTCACAAGGTCGGGCGTTGCGTCCGTGCTGCCCCCATCCACGACGACCACCTCGGCTTCCGGCGCGCAAACCGCCACGTTCTCCAGCGTAGCGAGGAGGCATCGCTCCTCATTCAAAACGGGCAAGATAATCGAAAGACGCATGGAACCCTTTCTTCTGCTCTCTCCAAGCGTAATAATGGCCCCAGTGGGCCAGCTGCTCGGCAAATCGCCGCCTTGTGAAAGCAAGCCGGGGCCAGGAGATAGTCTACCGTACAAAAGAGGCATAAACTTCTATTATCCGTCGGGGCTATTCTTCCTGCGCCGCCCTTGAGAGAAAGGTCACAGGGGCCTAGCCAAAGCGCCCCCAATAGGGTATAATTTGTTTGGTTTGTTGGGTTTGTTGGGTTGCAGCGGAAGCCGTGCTGTTTCCGTCATGCGCATCCATCCGCACGGTCCTGTGTCTTCGTTCCCGCGTTGGCAGATAGCGTCGTCCGCCGCTGTCTGTCCGCGAAGAGGGGTCGCCCTGATGCCTCCTCGATGCACAGGCGCCGCTGCTTCCATCAGGTAATACCGGAACCGTTTGCCAATCCCCTACTCCACGCTCAAAGGCACGACGGCGTTCCTACGCTGGCCGACCACATCTGCATCCCTATCCGACCCTGGCGGCATCGAGCTCTGACCACCTGCAGGCTGTAACGCGCGGGCGTTATTGCAGTTTTACAGCAGTTCTTAAATCTTTCAAACCATAGGCTCAGGAAGGGGCAAGGATGAAAAGAGCCAGGGCTTTTCTTCATCCTTCTGCCTTCCTCCTTTGGGTTGCGTATGGAGGCACGGCCATGCGGCGACACGCGCTCCTCCTGCTAATTCATATCGCTCTATCCTGCCTGCTGCTGACGGGCTTTGCCCTCGCTGCCCGCGCGCAGGGCGGTCAACCGGTCTACGATGAGGCGCTCATCAACGGCTGGCAGAACTGGTCCTGGTGTACTGTGGATTTCGCCTCTACCGATTACGCCCTGGTCGGCACCCACAGCGCCAAAATCACCTATACGGGCGGCTGGCAGGGCTTCTACCTGCACCACGCGCCGTTCGATACCTCGCTCTACAGCGCGCTGACCTTCTGGATTCACGGCGGCACGGTGAGCGGGCGCAATATCCTTGTGGCCGGGCTGATTGACGATGCACAGCAGCCGGGCGTGCCGCTCAACAACTACGTCGAGGGCGGTGCCGTGGGCGCCGGTGAGTGGCGGAAGGTAACGATCCCGCTCGACGCGCTGCATATTGCCAACAAGTCCAACGTCACGGGCTTCTGGCTGCAGGAGAACACCGGGAGCGCGCAGCCGGCCTTTTACGTGGATGACGTCGTCTTTACCGGAAGCGCGCCCCCTGCCATCGTGCATCTGGGCGTGGACGCCGGGCGTATCCGGCGCAGCGTGGACGCGCGTCTGTTCGGCGTCAACACGGCCGTCTGGGATGCGGTCTTTAATACGCCCGAAACGATTGCGCTGCTCAAGGCCGCACAGATTCAGGCGCTGCGCTTCCCCGGCGGCTCGCTCTCCGACGGCTACCACTGGCGGACCAACACCACCGATAGCAACACCTGGCAGTGGGCCACCGGATTTGACGCCTTCGCCCGTGTCGCCAGAGCCGTCGGCGCGCAGGTCTTTATCACGGCCAACTACGGCAGCGGAACGCCCCAGGAGGCCGCCGATTGGGTCGCTTATGCCAACGTGACCCAGGGCTACGGCTTCCGGTACTGGGAGATCGGCAACGAGGTCTACGGCTCCTGGGAAGAAGATAACCATGCGCACCCGCACGACCCCTATACCTATGCCACGCTCGCCGGAGACTACATCACGCGCATGAAGGCAGCGGACCCGAACATCAAGGTCGGCGTGGTCGTCGTGCCGGGCGAGGATTCTTATGTAAATTATACCGATCATCCGGCGACCAATCCGCGCACAGGGCAGACACACAACGGCTGGACGCCCGTGCTGCTTGCCACGCTCAAGGCGCTGGGCGTGACGCCGGACTTCGTGATCCATCACCGCTATGAGCAGAATCCCGGCGAGGAGAGCGATGCGGCGCTGCTCCAGTCCGCGCGCTCCTGGAAGGCCGACTCCGCCGACCTGCGCCGCCAACTAACCGACTACCTGGGCGCGGCGGGGGCGCGCGTGGAGCTGCTCTGCACTGAGAACAACTCCGTCTCCTATAATCCCGGCAAGCAGACTACCAGCCTGGTTAACGGGCTGTTTCTAGCCGATAGTATAGGCAGCATTCTAGAGTCGGAGTTCAACGCGCTGATCTGGTGGAACCTGCACAACGCTCAGGAGGCCGATCACAATAACGCCCCGTCCCTGTATGGCTGGCGGCAGTACGGCGACTACGGCATCGTCTCGCCCACCAACGAGCCCTATCCGACCTACTACCTCCAGAAGCTCCTGGCGCATTTTGCGCGCGGCGGGGACCAGGTTGTTGCGGCCTCCAGCGATTATCTATTGCTTTCGATCTATGCCGTGCGGCGCATCAACGGCATGCTGTCCCTGCTGGTCCTCAATAAAAGCCCGCAGGTTGCGCTTAATGCTGAGATCGTTCTGCACGGCTTCGTGCCGCGGGCCAAGGCGCACGTCTATGCCTACGGCATCCCGCAGGATGAGGCCGCGCGCACCGGCGTCGGCTCGCCCGACATCCAGCAGACGGCCCTTCTGAACGCCGGTCCGTCGTTCATGGCGACCTTTCCGCCCTACTCGGCGACCGTGATCTCGCTGGCGCCGGCGGCGCAAATCTGGCCCGTCGGGCCGGTCAAAATCCGCCCACTCGGCGGTTCTCCCACGCTGCGGCACGGAGGCCGTCTCCGTTAAGCGCCGGCTGCCGATCCGAAGCTGGATTGTGCGGCGCGCGTGGGACGCCATGATACTCCGGGGAATCTGTTTACAGCCTGTATTGCTACAATTGCAGTACAAGTCGTCATGTAACGATACTCTGAGGGAATCAGGTTCCCCAATTCTAAGGAAAGGCATTTGAGCTAAGGAAAGACGCTGAGATGAACGATACCAACTCAACGCGCCCGTTGAGGGCATTTACCTGCTTGCTTGTTGCGCTGCTCGGCCTCTGGCTGGGCTTGCCGCAGCGAGTTTTCGCCGTCACGCAGGAAGAGGTCGTGCCCGGCGAAGTTGTGGTGGGCCTGCGCCCCGAAAGCGATAGCCTGGGTATCGCGCAGCGGCTCTCCGATTTCGGCGCCAGCACCAGCCACCTGCATGCGATCCACGCCTATCGCCTGCGCTTGCGTCCCGGCCTCTCCATCGACACGGCGCTCGCCCAACTCCGGCAGCGCCCCGAAGTTCTCTACGCCGAGCCTAACCATATCCTCCATATCTTCGCTACGCCCAACGACTACTATTACGGCCAGCAGTACGGCCCGCAGAAGGTGCAGGCTAACCTGGCCTGGGGCCTCTGGAACCCGCAGACCACAGTGGTCATCGCTATCGTGGATACCGGTATTGACAACACCCATCCCGACCTGACCAACAAGATCTACCGCGATGTCAACGGCATCGTCGGCTACAATGGGTTTACCGAGTTGCGCAGCAACGCCCTGGATGATAATGGCCACGGCACCCACTGCGCCGGCATTGCCGCCGCCCAGATTAACAACGGGGTGGGCGTGGCCGGTATCGCCGGGTGGAACGGGCAGGCCAATTCTTCCGATGCCGATCATATCAAGCTCATGCCGGTCAAGGTCATGGACAACACCGGCTCGGGCACCGATATCTCCGTCGCCAACGGCATCATCTGGGCCGCCGATCACGGCGCCAAAGTCATCAGCATGAGCCTGGGCTCGGACACCAGTTCCGATACGATGGCTAACGCCGTGCAATACGCCTGGAGCAAAGGCTGCGTCATCGCTGCGGCGGCGGGCAACAGCGGCAGCTCGGCGTTCTCGTACCCGGGGGCCTATCCCAACGTGATCTCTGTGGCGGCTACCGATAATACCGATACGCTGGCCTCCTTCTCCAACTACGGCTCCTGGGTCTCGGTGGCCGCACCCGGCGTCAACATTGTCTCGACGACCCCGACCTACTCCACCGGCTGGCCGCTCAACTACGCCTCTGCCTCGGGCACCTCGATGGCGACCCCGCATGTGGCCGGAGAGGCGGCGCTGCTGCTGGCGCAGAACCCCAACCTGACCAACAGCCAGGTCTATAACCTGATCATTGGCAACGTGGACCCCTACGTGCCGAATGGAACGCATACACTGGCGACGGGCCGGGGTCGGATCAACGTCTATCGGGCGCTGCTGGCGGCCACGCCGGCCACGACGGCTCCTAACGTGCCGGCTAATCTGGCTGCCGCCACAGGCAGCGGCCAGGTCTATCTGGCCTGGAACCCCAGCACCGGCGCCACCGGCTACAACGTCAAGCGCGCCACCACCAGCGGCGGGCCTTATACCACCATCGCCAGCAACGTCGCCTCCCCCAGCTACCTGAATACGGGCCTTACGAACGGTACGACTTACTACTACGTGGTCTCTGCGGTTAACTCTATCGGGGAGAGCGCTAACTCTGCTCAGGTCCGGGCCACTCCGGTCAACGTCGTGCGCGTCAACAGCGGCGGCGGCCAATATATCAGCTTCAATAGCGGCATCTGGTCCGGGGACAGCTACTACAGCGGCGGGAGCACCTACTCGGTGGGCACGCGCACTATCGCCAACACCAGCGACCCCACACTGTACTTAAGCGAGCGCTACAGCGGCACCAGCTTCAGCTATACCTTGCCTGCCAGCAA
>DASRGZ010000035.1:0-63125 GCA_035650735.1 Chthonomonadaceae bacterium | reverse complement strand
CCGTTCCCCACTGCCAGGGTCGGCGCTACAATGGTTCGGGTCACTGCCAGGGTCGGGCCTGCAATAATTCGGCCCTCCGCCTTGCGACACCTTACGGCCCTACTGCGTTCGCTTCGCTCACAGGGAAGGGGGGGACCCGACTTCTGCTCTCCCCTCTCCTTCGTAAGGAGAGGGGCAGGGGGTGAGGTGGCTGTTCCGGAAGGCTAGGGAAGGACATCGGCGCCCCGGAAGCTCTGCCCTGTGCCGACGCCCGGAAAATCACCGTGCAAGTCGGGACCGGAGCCGAAGCGGGCCGAGGTCGTATCCTCCAGGCGAATCCAGGCTGCGTGCCCATCTACAAAAACCCCGTTCATCTGGGCGCGGCGATCATACTCGGAGAGCATTTCGTCCGTGTGGAATGCCCACTGCTCCCAGACCATCAGCATTTCGGGCGGCGAATAGACATCCGCTTCCCGGCGGTTTTCGGCCAGCCACAGCTTAAACTCATAGGACGTAACGGGTCGCAATTCCGGGTGCTTGTCTGCCGGGCAGTGGAACAAGTTAAGGAAGAGGTCTGACGGCGCGCCACTGGCCTTCTGCTGGGACAGCCGGGCGGCATAGGAGGAGACCAGCGAAACCCAGGTTATCTGGCCGGGCTGCAGGGGGGTCGCGCGGCAGAAGTGGTCATGCCAGTAGCGAAAGTTATCGTCCAATCCGGCGCTGAGCGGATCGGCAAAGACGGTCGGGTAGCCGGTGTCATAGTCCTGGGCGTAGAGCATCACGGCGAGGGCGGTCTGGTGCATCTGGCTCAGGCAGGCAGAGCGCCGAGAGGAGGCGCGCGCCCGTGCGAAAACCGGCAGCAGGAGCGCGGCCAGAAGAGCCAGCACCGCCAGAGCGACGAGCACTTCTATCAGAGTCAGGGCGGAGCGATGGCTCTGTCGGCAGGCGGCAGGCTTGACGTCTATTCGGTTGTGACGCCAGGCGTCGTATGGCATCTTCCCACCCTCGTTTCCCGTGCTGCGGTTAGACGACACGCAATTTACTTCTCCATTCTATCACAGAAAACCCCACCTTTACAACGGAACGCCGCCTTTTTGCCGGCCCAGCCTGGCGCCTCTCGGCCCAAAGGAGGGCCGCTATCTCGGCCCTGGGACCTGTCACGAGAGGGCAAAGTGACTCGTCGTTAGGAACAAGCGGAGGCGCTCCAGGTAAAAATACATGGTGTTGTGTTTCCGATTCTGAGGCTGCGGCGGGAGTCTATTTAGAGAAGGCCGGAAAAAATAATGTGCTCCAACCGGGGAATGCACTATCTTATAATCCGCGCCGGGACTCTGTTTAGGAAAGGCCGAAAAAAACGTAAACCAAGACCCGCCGCTTGCGTCTAAGTCTTTGCAGGTATCACATCGGCCAACAAGTTGTAGAGTAGCTGCGTCCTATTTCATGGATTCTGAACTAAATTATGCGGCAGCAGGACAGGCGCTCCAAGAGAGCGATTGAGAGCCTTTTTGGGTTGCAAGAGGGAGGAACGTGATGTACGCCTTTGAACAGCAAGTGTCGGTATTGCTGGAATTCCGCGCGATGTTGGCACCTGTTTCGATCTCCGTTCCCGGCTATGTGCTGCGCTATCTGGATAGGCATGCCGAGCGCACCTTTGCCCCGGATGGAACCGTTATCTATCGCCAGCCGTCTCCGTCGGTTCTTCTGCCGGAGTTGCGCGAGCGGCTGCGGCGGATGTAGGGGTAACGGGCGAGTCATCTCCACGCCATGAAGCGGGGAATGCGGCCCACGCGGGCAAAGTCCGCGTGGGCCGCACGCTTTGGACGGTTCCAGGGTCCTTCCATTCTCGGTGCTTTTGCGTTTTAGGCGTCCGCCAGGACGCTTGGCCGCAGGCCCTAGAGCCGGGGGTTGAAAACCTCCGATCCGTGCCGGGAAACGGAAGGACCCTGGGACCGGTTCCAGGGCAGCAGGAAACGCCGCCCTCCCCAACGAATAACCGCGTAACGCGGAGGCGCTCCGTGGTTATTCGTCATGAAACAGCCGCATTCATCCTCCTCCGAGCCGCTCACTACGGTTCCGCCACGCGCGGAGGCGCCGCCTATTGACTCCGCGCAGCTCCAGAAGCCCATCTCCGGCGTGCGGTCGGGAGCCTACCGCATCGCCTGCCTGGGCCTGCTCTTGATCTGTCTGTTTCTGTTCTTCTGGCGGCTGGGCAATATCCCCCTCTTCGACCTGGATGAAGGCGTATATGTGGCCGCGGCGCGGCAAATGGCAATATCGGGCGACATCGTGACGCCCCGCTTAAACTCGCGTCCGGCGGACCGTCCCGAGGAAACTACCGTCCCCTTTTTTGAGAAGCCGATCCTGATCTACTGGCTCTCCGCCGGCTCCATGCGCCTCCTGGGACTGAGCGAGTGGGCCGCGCGCCTGCCTGCCGCTCTGGCCTCGCTGCTGGCAACCTGGGCGGTGGCATGGGCCGGGACGCGCTGGTTCGGACGCCGCGCCGGGTTGCTGGCGGGTCTTGTCTACGCCACGGCGCCTATGACCGTCCTGGACGCCCGCCAGATGACCACCGACAGCCTGCTGGTGCTCTGGTTCACCGTGGCGCTGCTGGCCTTCTGGAACTGCCGTAACGCGGCCCGACCGCAGGCATCGTGGCTGTATGCCATGCTGTTCTGGGCGATGTGCGCGCTGGCGGTGCTGACCAAAGGCGCCGTCGGTCTGCTGCTGCCGCTGCTAGTGATCGGCGTGTTCCTGGCGCTGGATCGACTGGCGGTGCGGCTGCGTCGGAGCCGGCGGCGCGGGCTGGTCGGACTGTTTCAACTGCGGCTGCATCGCCCGGCAGAATGGTGGCCGCACCTTCGCAAGCTGCGGCCCCTTGGGGGCCTGCTGCTCTTTCTGGCTCTGGCTGTGCCGTGGCACTACTTTGCCTGGCGGGTCGGAGGACGGGACGCGCAGGGGCATACCTTCCTTCAGGAGTATATTGTCCGGCAGCATATCGGGCGATTCCGAGGCGGAGACGCCGTCCATAATATGCCGCTGCCGACCTACTTTCTCTACTTCCTGATCGGCTTCTTTCCCTGGGCCTGCTTTGCGCCAGCTGCCTTTCGCTTTGGGCGGAAAAAACGGGCAGGCCGCGCAGACACGGAGGCCGGGCCGTGGGACGGCGCAGCGCAGGAGGCGGACGCTGCTGTCCCTGCCTTGCCGGAGGCGGCGGCGCATGCCCGGACGGTGGAGGGAAGCGAGGAGCAGGAAGTGTATCGCTTTCTGCTGGTGTGGTTCTGGACGATTTTCGTCTTCTTTTCGCTGAGCGCGGCCAAGCTGCCGACTTATATCGTTCCGGCCTATCCCGCCGCCGCGCTGCTTACGGGCCGCTGGCTCGGCAGGCTATGGGTGGCGGCACGAGGGGCGGAAAGAGATGCCAGGGCGTTGCGCCGGGGCGCGCTGGCGGCGGTCGTGACGGCGGGGCTTCTGCTGGCGGCGCTCGTCCTGATGACTCATCTGGGCAAGGCTGCGCGCGTCCCGATCCCTGTTGCGCAGACCGCACAGGGCCTGGCGCTCGTGCTATTTGTCGGCTGCGTCCTCGCCTGGGGATGTTTTGTGCGCGGGGAGCGAGCGCCGGTATGGCGGCAGCGCGGCGTGGGCGCGCTCGCGCTGACGATGATCGCCCTGATCGGCATCGGCTGCACGCAAGGGTATGCCGTCGCCGAGCGATATCTGCTTGGCCCCTATCAGCGGCTTGCGGCGATGGCTCGAACGGATGCGCAGGCCGGGAAGCTCATCGTCTACTACAACATCATTCCGCGCCGGCCAAGTATGCTCTACTATGCCGAATATTCTCCACTGGAGCGCAAGGAGACGCCGCTGCTGCCCTTCCTGCGCCGCTACCTCACCCCAGCGCGCCCGGAGGCCGACGTGATTACTCCGCGCAGCACCTTCCTCCGGGAACTACAGGCAGAGCTGGACTCCGCTCCCGACCTCTCCGTTCGCCGCCTGGCCGAAACCGGCGATCCGGCGGGCGGCTGGGTGCTGCTGCGGCTGACCCTGCATCCCGCCCCACCCACCCCTTAAGGCTGCAAGACTTAATGACTTTTGCCGCTCTAATCCAGTAATTCCAAGCTCTAATCGGCCTTATTGCGAACTATCCCGATCAATCTATCGCGGGATCATATGCGGCGCATTGGTCTGCGACTCTCGGATCAGATAGGTCTTGAAGATAGGAGGTATCCACCACAACCAGCTTGTTCGCCAAGCGCGACAGCGAGTTGGGACTCTCGTAGGTATAGATGGGCATGGAGAGTAGGCAAAATGAAAACGACGAGCGGTCTACTCGTCGTCCTCGGAAATCAGGTGCAGTTTGGAGAACACAGGATGGTCGGTGACATATTCCAGATACGCCTGAGCGTCAAACCGATTGGGCGTCGCGTGGGCCGACCGCCGCGCCTCTTCTGCTGCCTGCGGATTATAAAGCCTCTGCCTCATCTGGCGCAACGCTTCCGCGCGCTGCTGTCTTTCAACAGAGGGGAAGGAAATTGTTGCCATTGGTGTCCTCCTTGCAGGAAGGACGGATGCAGCGCGGCTTTTGTTTCGCCTCAGCGCATTACAGTTCGCATGACCTTTTTCGAAGCACAAAGCCACTACGCCCGAACGGGCGCGTCTACTGCAATTCGCTCCATTTGCCGGGTAAGGATTATTGGATGGGCAAATTCGTCCTTTGTCAATAGGCAAAAGTTACGGAACTTCCTCCTGGCGCTATCGAGGATTAAAGGGCATAATGGCTGAAACCGGCCCGCTGCGGCTTCCGTACCGGAAAGCAGGAACCATCGGATGTGCGATGATCGCGCGAGAAGCGTTACGAGGAGACAGCCATGTTATCGCTGATGATTCTATACGTTGCGATGGGCCTGTTGCAGGCCGGCCTGGCCGTGCCGCTGATCCAGCGGCGCATCAAACCCAACCCCTGGTACGGCTTCCGGGTGCCGAAAACTCTCCACAACGAACGCATCTGGTACGCCGCCAACTTCCGCGCGGGCGTGCTGTTTTTCCTGGCAGGCATGGGATTCGCCGCCTCGGCGATTCTGCTGGCTCCCATCGCCTGGCTGCTGGGATTGGGACGAGATGGCTACGTCCTCCTCTGCACGCTGATCATGGTGGGCAGCCTGCTCTGGGCTACTGTGGAGAGTTTCCGCTATCTGAGCAAGCTGTAGCAGAAGGAGACATGCCATGCTGAACGCCGCCGTGCGCCCTCTCGGCAACTTCCGCCGCGCGCTCTGTCCCACGGCCCTAATGGTCGGGATGCTGATCGCCTTTCCACCGGCCCTGCGCGCCGACATTAAGCCCGACTCCGGCAAGTTCCTACTGACCATTCAGGAAACAGACATCGGCATGGATACTTTCACCGCCGATGCGGAAGGCGGCTCGGAGGCCGATATCGCTATCTCGCTGGGTGGGCAGACCAACAAGTCCCATATATCCGTCAAGGCCAAAGCGGGGCAGCTAACCGAGATCGCCACCGATGCCGGCCCGGCGGGCAAGTTCACGCTGACCCTGGATGGAGAGAAAGGACATCTCAAGGCGGAGGGCAGAACGTTGCTGACCGCCGACGTCACCCTGCCAGCGCATCTCCTTCCATTCAGCAACTTTGGGCCGCATCTGCTCTCCCGCCTTCTCGCCGCCTACGACCTCAGCAAAGGCGGGCCGCAGACCTTCGATCTGGTGCTGACGGATGCTGTCGGGCCAAAAGGCGTCATTCCCCTCAAAGGCACGCTCCTTAGCAACGGCGCAAAGCCCATGCAGGTCGCCGGCAAAAAGATCCCGGTCTCGCGCTATCTCCTGACCTTGATGGGTATCAATATAGAGCTGATGGCCGACAGCGACGGACGCATCTTGATGTGGAATGTCCCGGCGCAGCGGTATGTGGCCGTGCGCGACGGCTATCAGGATCTGACAAAGCCGGAAACGCCCGCCGATCCGCGGCTCTCCAAGCCAACTTACAACGTCAAGAAGGAGACGGGAGTCAAGATCGCCATGCGCGACGGCGTCAAGCTGGCCGCCGACATCTATCGCCCGGACGCGCCGGGCAAGTTCCCCGTCATCTTGCAGCGCACGCCCTATGGCCGCACGAAGGCGTTGGAGGCCGGCTTCTACGCCAGGCGCGGCTACGTTTTCGTGGCGCAGGATGTACGGGGCAAGTTCGACTCGGAAGGGAAGTGGGAGCCGTTCGTCAACGAGGCGAAGGACGGCTACGATACCGTCGAGTGGTGCGCGGCGCAGCCCTGGTCCAACGGCGATGTCGGCATGATCGGCGGCTCGTACCTGGGCTTTGTGCAGTGGGCGGCGGCGCGGGAAGGCAGCAATCACCTCAAGTGCCTCATCCCGATTGTCTCCCCGCCCGATCCGTTTTTCAATGTTCCCTACGCCTTCGGCGCGTTTTTCCTCTACCCGGCGGCGTGGTGGGCGGGCATCGTGGACGGCCAGGGGATGAACCCGCTGCCGAAGTTCGAGAGCCTGGAACCATTCCGCACCCTGCCCCTGACCGAGGTAGACAAGAAACTTTTCGGGCATCATATCGCCTTCTTCCAGGAGTGGCTGAAACATTCCACTAATGACGCCTACTGGGATCAGGTCAATTTCAACGCCCGCATGAAGTCCTTCGCGCCGCTGCCCGCCCTGCACGTCTCCGGCTGGTTCGACGGCGACGGAATCGGCACGAAGCGTAACTACGCCGCGATGGTCGCCGCTGGACAGAAGCACCAGAAGCTGATCTATGGCCCCTGGTCGCACGCGGTCAATGCGGCCACCAAGATCGCTGAGTTGGACTTCGGGCCTCAGTCCGTGCGTGACCTGGACACACTCTACCTGCGCTGGTTCGACCGCTGGCTCAAAGGCATTCCAAACGGCGTGGATAAAGAGCCGCCGGTAGATGCCTTCCTGATGGGCACGAACGCTTGGCGAAAGTTCTCGGCCTGGCCGCCCCGCGAAGCCCGGCTCACGAAGTGGTACTTCCACTCCGGCGGCAGGGCCAATTCCAGTGCGGGGGATGGGCGCCTGTCTCTGGAAAAGCCCTCCGCCGCAGAACCCGCCGACCGCTACACCTACGACCCGGCCCATCCCTTTACCTCGCCGGGAATCGAAGAGGCGTTGAAGGCGGGCGGGGTGGAGACGCCCTCGCTCGACATCTCTAAAGGCGAGCGTGACCCGAACGTACTGGTCTATACCTCCGACGTGTTAACAGAGGATATCGCCGTTGCCGGGCCAATCTCGCTGCATCTGGTCGCCTCTACCTCGGCCAAAGACACGGACTGGGTCGCCCTGCTCACCGACGTCTATCCCGACGGCAAATCTATCGAGCTGGTGCAGGGCATTCTCCGGGCGCGCTTCCGCAAGTCGTTCCAGAAGCCGACGCTGCTCAAGCCCGGCGAGGTCGCCGACTATACGCTGGACCTGTGGGCGCTGGGCAACGTCTTCAAGAAGGGGCATCGCCTTCGCGTCATCGTCACCTCCTCGCTCTTCCCGATCTACGACCGGAACCTGAACACCGGCGAGGACCTCGCCACCGGCACGCAGATGGTCACGGCGCAGCAGACGGTCTACCACGATGACGCCCGCGCCTCTTATCTCATGCTGCCGACTCTGCCGCGCTAGTAGTCCATCCAGGTAGAACGTTGGCATAGCCTTGAGATAGACGGAATGCTAGGCTTATCTCATTACCCATACAAACTTTCTACCTTGAAGGAGTACTAGGTTCCGCCTGTCTCTCTTGCTGGCCTCCCTCCAGGCGGGAGATGCCTATTTTATCTCTACCAGGCTGCCCGCTCCCACGCCTGAATGTCGCGGAACATGGCGAAAGCGGGGAACGTCTTTGCGACGGCGCACAGGCATCCATAGACATTCTGTGCGGCAAGACAGCCGCAAACGGAATGGATGGAGGGGCTGTTGCCTGGCGGCTTATCCCAACAGCGGAAATAGGCGGTACAACGGAGTAGGAGAGACGGAGAATGTACACACACAATCTTGGGCATAAGAAGGGCCTGCGTGCGACCGCGCTGTTGGTGGCGGTATCGCTGGTGGCACCCGCTTTTCTTGGCTGCAGCAGCAACTCCAACCAGTCCGGCGCGAACCTGCCGCCGGTAGATGAGACGCGCGGCGGACAGGTCGCGCCCACGGCGGCCCCGCAGCGGCAAGCGCCCCGCCGGGGGCTGACGACCAATCAAAAATTGCTGCTGCTGGCCGGAGCCGCCGCCCTTTACTACATGTACAAGAAGCATAAAAACGCCCAGAACCAGCCGGCCAACGTGCAGTACTATCTTTCCAAGAACGGGCGGGTCTACTACCGGGATGCGACCGGACGCGCGCATTGGGTGACCCCGCCGCCCAACGGTATCCAGGTGCCGGAAAGCGAAGTGCGCGATATGCCGGAACTGCAAAACTATCGGGGCTACAACGGCAGCAATACCGGCCAGGACTTCGGTGGTGTGGCGCAAGGTTCCCCGGGCTACTGATGGCTGCGGATAGAGCGCTCCTACAGAGTAGAAGTGAATAGGATGGCGGTGCAGGGTGATGTTGCGTCATCCGCGCCGCCTTCTTGCCCTAAAGAAGGAGAGTATCATTATGGGATTGGATTTTCTGCTACAAAAGGTAAAAGATGCGATCTACAACGACGACTCGAATATGTATCATCCGGGCAGCGACCGGGGCGGACTGATCCGGCAGATCGAGGACATCTTCCTCCAACACCAGACCCAACACCCAGGGACCATCGCCAATCCGCTCCCAGCCAGTCAGGACCCATACGGCGATCCTGCCGACCAGCAATATGGACGATTCGGCAACATTCGTCCGGCCAGTGAGGATCCCCTGGGAGACCCTGCCGATCAGGAGAGGGCCCGATTTGGCAACATCCGCCCGGCCAGCGAAGACCCGCTCGGCGATCCTGCCGATCAGGAGGCCGGTTACAGGAGATAGCCATGACAAGCGACAGGCTTCGAGAGGAGGTCAAAGACCTCATCCGGACGCATATGGCCGATGGACAGCCGAAGGGCTACGATCCGGAGGCGCTGCTCAAGCGCGTGGATGAGTTGTTCAGCCAATATGCGGGCGAGGGCGACCTGACCCCACCGCCCAACGCCCAGAACATCTACGGCGTTCCCGCCGGCTCGGAACTCGACGACTACGACCACGAGACCCCGGCCAGCGAGGACACCCCGGAAGAAGCCGAGGATATGGTGGCGGGGACCTTCACCGAGGTGGGATTGCACACCCCGAGCGCGTTTGGCGGCTCGGTCGCCCACGCAGGGTCTGATCGGTACGGCGGGGCGCGCCCGGCGGTCATGGGGCCGTATGGGGGCCCCGGCGATGAGCGCGGCTTTGAGAAAGAAAAGGAGCCGCTCGGCGATCCAACCGACATTGGCGACAGGCGGTTTGCCAACTTGCAGCAGGCCCGCGCCGACCGCTGGCACGACGAGACCGACCAGGAGGAAGGGGAGAGCTGATAAGCCGCTTCCCCGCTTCCCCTTCCGGTTCCGGAGGAGAGCCGGGGGTTAGGCCAGCGGCGGCGTCTCATAGAGGGTACGGCCACCGACCTCGATGCGCACCGGCACCAGATATTTTTGCAGTGCCGGCAGGTCGGGAGTGATGCCCAGGCCCGGCGCTTCCGGCACATGAATAAACCCGTCGGCGTCGGGAAGAATCTTTTCATGGGCCAGCTCGCGCGCCAGCGGCTTAAGCTCGACCGGATACTCCGCCAATTGAAACCGTTCCACGCCCGCGTAGGGCTGGAGCGAAGCGCTGAGCGCCAGATGCGATGTGAAGGTGTGGTTGACGTAGGTAACGCCGGTGTTTTCCGCCAGGCGGCGCGCCTCGTAGGCGGTGGTGATGCCGCCGATGCGCCCGGCGTCAATCTGTAGATAGCGCACCTTGCCCAGCATCACCAGATCGCGGGCCATGTAATAGTTATTGGCTCCCTCGCCGGCTGCCAGCGCCAGCTCCGGATGCTCCTCCGCCAGTGTGCGGTAGGCATCCAGCGCCTCCGAGCGGAACGGCTCCTCCAGCCACGTCAACCGAAACTCGCGGAAATGCTCTGCCCGCGCCAGCGCTGGGGCCGGATCGTCGCCCCAGACCACGCCCGCATCAAAGAGCAGGATGCCGTCCTCGCCCAGGCCCTCGCGCGCCGCGCGCACGTGCGCCACGTCCTCTCCGACCGTGCCCTTGCCGAAGGAGCCCCAGCCAAACTTGGCGGCGCGAAAGCCCTGCTCCCGTATCGCGCGGGCCTTGGCATAGGTCTCTTCGGGCGTGTCGCCCAGCAGGACGGAGGCGTAGGGCAGTTTGGGATACGCCTGCCTATCCCCCAGCAACTGGTAGACCGGCACGCCCCGCGCCTTGCCCAGCAGATCCCAGAGCGCCACATCCACGCCCGAGAGCGTGTGATCGGTTTGCAGCAGGTCCAGACCCAGCCGACGCGCCTCCGCGTTGATGCGCCGGATGTCCTCCGGGCTATCCAGCGTCGCGCCCTCCACCGCCGTCTTGACCGGCTTGCACGCGCCGTGCGATGGCGGGCAGTAGTAGGCGGCGATGCAGGGCAGGGGGGCCGCCTCGCATTCCCCCCAGCCTTCCCACTCGCCGGCGCGCACTCGCACCAGCAGCGCGTCCTGGCTGCCGTCTACCTCGTCGGTAATGACCGGCATCGCCAGATAGAAGAAATCCACCTGTTCGATTCGCATAACGACCTCTCAAAAACCGGCAGTCGGGAGTGGGCAGTCGGCAATCGGGATTTGCCATTCCATAGTTACCTGACAGGACTGCCCTATAGGTACGGCTTGATCTTATATGGGCTTTCGGCCTTTCCCCACTGCCTACTCCCAATTGCCGCTCTTCTAAGGGGGAACGACTCCGATCGTCAGTAGAATATTGGCATAGATGCGCTGCTCGCCAGTGGCGATGACCAGGCAGACGCTCGGCTGGGATGCCGCCGCGTAGAAGGCGAACCGCTCCAGCGGCTGCAGCGCAAGGCTGACAGGCAGTAGTTGGCGGAATTCGTCAAAGATGGGCGGCTCCGGGCCTTCGGCGGGCTGCATCACCTGCGCCGCCTCTATCGGAATGGCGGAGGCCAGCACGCGCAACGCGTCGGTGGCATTGACCAGGCCGGGGGCCAGGTTGAGAAAGACGCGCACAGCGTTGGGGGCGGCGCCGGTGGAGAATGGGTAGTTCCCATCGGCGATCAAGACCTGCGCGCCGTGCCCGGCGCTGCCCAGGGCCCGTAAAATCTCCGGATGCAACAAAGCGGACTTCAGCAAGCGCCAACTCCTCCTTTTCCGAAATCTCCCGTTACGCAGTCTGCCGTATGCCAGGAGCGCGCCCGCGCAGCAGGAGTCCTGATCCCTTCCTAGAAACCACTTTCGGCGCGGTCCCCGGCAATCCCTGCCTCAAATCGCGGAGGAACGGGTTGCTGGATCCGGCTGCGGGCAAATATCCTCGTTCGAGGCAAAAAGTTGTAACATTGCCTGGTTCTCTCTGTCGTATAGGGCAGAACCATCTGGTGTGACCGTGATACGCCCCGGCAAGGGGTCGGTTGGTGATAAGGTTGTTAAAAAGGTTCCAGGTACTTAGGTACTTAGAGTTCCTAACAAAACTTGGCCGTGAGGCTCTCCCCTCACCCCGGCCCTCTCCCTGCAAGGCAGAGGGAGAACGGGTTTTGTTAGACGCTCTTAGCACCCTGGCACATTGACCGGCAAGGAAGCCGGTTGGTAATAGGTGTTGTTAAAGGAGGGCGACAATGCCCACCGAGTATGAGCCAAACGAGAACAATTTTGAGCGGCGTAAACCGAACAGTGAACCGGCGCCGTGGGAGGATGCGCGCGACGGCATAACCAGGGAGGACGATGCCCTCTGGAGCCTGCTCAGCGCCTATGTAGATGGTGAGGTGACAGCGGAGGAGGCCGAGCAGGTCGAGGAGATGCTGCGCGCCGACCCGGCCTGCGCCCGCGACCTTGAGTTCCTGCGGCTAGCCGGGCGCTACGCGCGATCCTATGTGGAGCTGGAGCCGCCCGCCGGGCTGCGCGAGTCCATTCTCGCCGCTACCAGCCGCCGCCCGACGCTGGCCCGGCGCGTTGCCGCCGGATGGGCCGGTCTGCGGCAGGCGCTGGCGCCCAATTTCCTGCGCGTCGCCGTTCCGGCCGGCACCGTGGCGGCAGCCGCCGTGACCGCGTTCCTGCTCTGGCCGCGCCATCGCCCGTTCGCGCCGGTGGCCGCGCCAGGACTCAAGCCGAGCGCGCCGCAGATCGCCATGAATACGCCGCCAGCGCCTCCAAAAGAGAGCGAGAAGGCGGCCCCAAAGGCCGTTCGGCCTGCTCCGTCAATGAGTCTGGCAAAGGCGAAACCGCACCGGAAGGCTGCACCGCTGCGGCACAAACAGCCAGAGCCGGCCATCGAGCGGCCTGGGCCGGAAATTGCTATGAATGTTCCCCGGCCTGTAGAGAGGCCGAAGCTCAGGCCGACAAAGGCCCTGCCCTCGCTGGATAAGAACCTGAAGCGCGCCAAACGCTGGGCGCAGGCACAACCTGGCGTCTGGCACCGGCCCAAGCTAGATGCCAGCAGCGATCCGGCGGCGCAGGTGATCGCCTACTCTAAGCTGCCGATGATGGATGCCCGCAACCAGCGCCTGGCCTGGATGGGACAGGACGATTTCTCGGCGTCCGACCTGCGGGAAAGCGATGTGGCCGTGTCGGCCCCTCCCGCCGCTGCCGGAAAATCCGGCTCGACGGCGGCCCAGCCCAAAGACGGCGACGGGACGCCCAAAGTGGCGTCTACGTCCGTGCCCGGCAAGACGGTACGGGTGCGGATAGGGCATATCCTGCGCGAGCAGTTGCCGCCCGACCCGCGCCTGATTGCGAGCAATGCGGATTTGAAGCGCGAGCGTGCCGCCGCCAACCTCGGTTATGACCGCGATGCCGTACAGAACATCGAGCGGCGGCAGGCCGCAGTGTCGCTCATCTCCGGAAAGTTTTAGGTACGTCTCTTTCCGCGCCTGGCGCCGCTCCGACCGGAGCCGGGACGGCATCAGGGCGAAAGCGCAGGCCGGGCAGTCTCTGCCCGGCCTGCACCCTGTGAAGGAAGTCTGAACCGATGTAATTTGCGTGCGGTGCATGTACCTGGCCGCAAACGCGGTTGCCGCGCTGCATTATTTGCGGTAATCCGTCAATCAAACTGTGGAACAACCCGTGCACGTTATCTGCGATGAAGGTGGAGCAGAAGCGGTAACGAAGCGGGGGCGCTGCCATGCTGACGGAAGGGTGTGGACAACAGAATAGGCGGACGATCTATGGGCGCAGAGGCCGCGAATGGGGGAAGCTCCTGGGGTGGGGCGTGGGAAGCGTTCTCGCGCTGGTGGCGGAGGCTTGCGTTCTTGCTTTGCCTGCCGGGGCGCAGTCGGCACCCGCGACGCCGCGTATTAACGAGGCCCCGCTCGATGCCGAGACGCTGGAATTTCCCGGCGCGCAGCGCGGCCTGCTTGGGACGGGCTTCCAGACCGCCGCTCCCGGCGATACGCCGGGCACGCCCTGCGCCGAGGTGCTGCGCGGCAGCGGCACGCGCGGCGGATACGTCCTCTCGCACGGCAGCATTCTCCCGGAGACGGTCCGCGTTCGCGCCGGAGGCAGCCTCCTGCATCCGGGCCGCGACTACTGGCTCGATCCGGCCAACGGAACGCTGATCCTGGCGCAACCCGTCAGCCCATTTGAAAGCATTAGCGTCTATTACCGCTACGTGGAGGGGCAAGATAGCCAACGCCAGCCCCTGAGTATGCCGGGCTTGCAGCTTAACTTCGGCCCCGCCTCCCGGCTGGGCCTTTTCTATGGCATGACGCCTGGCAACGGCTCCGGCTTCGATATCTCTAATTATGGCCTGGCCCTCAACAGCAAGTTCGGCGCGGGCGGCCTCTCCAGCTACAGCGGCCTGCTCTTCTTCTCCAACGTCCAGAAGAGCAACAATCTGCTGCTGCCAACGCGGGCGTCCCTGGCGGCCCCCCAGGCGCCACAGATAGAATCCGGCCTGGACCACCTGATCGCGCAGAACCTTGCGGCGCAGTGGGGTGGCCTGAGCCTGCGCGCCAACTATCAGGACGTGGGGCAGAAGTTCGCCGGTTTCCAGGCGTTGCGCCTCAACTACGCCCACGACCAGTCCATGCTGGACCAGTTAAAGCTGCTGGAGGCGGAAAAAGGCATGCGGCGGCTCGGCTTGGGCCTGAGTTATAATCCCAGCGTCCGGGGCGACTCCGCGCAGGGCCTGAAGCTCGACTGGAGTCAGATCCAGGACGAGAAAGGCTCGATCACCCAACAGGCGCTCGGCTATACGGCCCGCAATTTCTATCTGAACTATGCCTCCCGGAGCATTGGGGAGACGTTTGCCCATTTCCAGGGGCTGCGCGAGGCGGAAAAGGCCCAGTGGGAGCACGAGAAGGGGATGCACATCTCCAGCCTCGGCCTCGGCTTCAATTTCGGAAAGAATAAAGCGGGCGCGTCGCGCGGTGGGCTCGATTTTCTGGAGCAACGCTTCGGCGCGGACGGCGGCAGCCTACGGCGGGACAGCCTGACGTTCTCAACGCCGGCCTTTGAGCTTGACTACTTGAGCCATCGCGCCGATCCGGGCTTTACCCGCTTCGCCGACCTGGCCGATGAGGAGAAGAATCGCCTGGCCCTGGACATCCGCCGCCAGTTTGACCCGGAGGTAACGCCGGAGCAGGTGACGGCCAAAGAGCGCGATCAGGCGGTCAAGGAGGCCGGGCTGGCGCGCACGGCCCTGCGCGCGCGCCTGAAACTGGGCAAGGGGAGCGACATCGCCTTCAACCAGTTTGCCATTAGCGACGCCGCGCTGAAGGAGGGCGCGCCGCTGGGAACAAGCGCGGAGGACGCCATCCGCCGCACCGTGTTTACGTTCCATACGAACTGGCTGAAGTTCTTGCTGTTGAACCAGTCCATCTCGGAGGGCTTCGGGCGGCTTGGCGACCTTTCCGATCTGGAACGCGCTCAGTTCGGCGGTGAGCGCGGCCTGGATCGCCGGCAGCTTGCGCTCGACTGGCAGATCAATAAGACGACCAAGCTCAGCTATGACCGCCTGCAAGTCAGCCCGACGGCGGACGCGGTCGCGGCGGCGATAGAGGCGGCCAAGCAGGCTGGGCAAGATCCGCTATCGGCGGCCCGCGCTGCCGTCGAGGGCTTCCGTCGCGAGAACTTCCTGCTGGAGGCGAAGGGACTGAAGTTCGGCTTTAACGTCGGGGAGACGGCAAAGGAGTTCACGCGCGCCGCCGACCTGGCGCTGCCCGACGCCGACAAGCATGCCATTGAAGCCGAGCGCGGCTTCCGCCGCACGGACTATACGCTCCGTCTGGACGGCATCAAAGGGCTGCTGCTCGACAGCTATCTCTACGGTGCGGACAACCCGCTGGACAGGCTCGCCCACAGCATCTACAAGCAGAACCTGACCTGGACGCCCTTCAAGCGGCTGACCCTCTCGCTAATGCGCGATGGCGACCTGACGACCGCCGACGAGAAGCAGAACGGCCTCATGCACACCCTCTTCACACTCAACCAGGACTTCGGCAAGGGCGTGACGCTCAACCTTTACCGGGACGATAATACGACCTTTGACAAGGGCGAGGTCGCCAGCGCCGCCAAGACCGACTATCTAAAGTTTCAGACGGACCCAGCGCGACCCAATGCCGTCAGCCTGGAAACGAAGCGCATCGCGTTCCAGCAGGGCAAGTTTGAGAACACGATCAACTTGAACGTCCACGCCAAGCCAGCCCGAAATTTCAGCCTCGGCTACTCGAAGCTGGATATAGACCGGGGCGATGACCCCTCGGAGAGTACCGACGCATTCGATTTGCAGTGGCAGGCGACGAAGCAGTTTGCGGTGGTGGCTGGCGTCTCGCAGACGGATACCAACAACAACGCGAACGCCAATGCGGTTTCCGTCGGCCTGCAAGGCGAGCCAATTAAGAACGTGACGCTGGCCGCCAAGTTCGACGAGGTGCATCAGTTCGCCAAAAACACCAAAGACGTGGCCGATATCTCCATCAGCAACAGCAAACCGTTCACGCTCGGCCCGCTGCGGGATCTGACGATTACGGCCCGCTATGCCTCGCTCAACGACCAGCGCAAACTGCTCAACGAGGTCATGACCGGGCGGGCCTCCTGGAAGCTGTGGAAAAACGAGTTTCTGCTGGATTACGGCGGCTTTACCCATCCGGACGGCACCAGCACTATCGCCCGAACGTACTCCTTTATGACGGACCCGAATCCGAAGAAGTGGTTCCACGGCAGCTTCCTGTACAAAGTGCGGACGATGCTCGATGGGCAGGAGGTGCTGGTGCGCCGCTTCACGGCGGACTGGAAGCTGACCAGAGCAACTAGTTTCGTGTATACTTATGGTACGATGCCGGAGGATGAGAAGGGCAACATCACCCCGCTCACGACCGCCAATGTCGCCCTGAAGCACGCCTTCCGGCCTAACCTGGCCCTGGAACTCTACTACCGCCTGAGCGATAACGCGGCGACCAAGATTCTCACGCGCTCGCTTGGGTTCGGATTGGAGGGCAAGCTGGGACGCAACAGCAAGTTGGAACTGGCCTACAGCAAGGATGCCAACGGCTTCACCGACCGCTACGACCGTTCTGACCATTTCCGCCTGCTCTACGACCATCAGATCAGCCCGGACAACTTCCTGACGCTCTCGGCGGAGTTCCGTACCCACGACGCGAAAGACCTGGTGGACGAGATCGAGGCCAATCTGGATTTTCAGATGCGGTTTTAGCCCCCATCCCCAGCCCCTATTGCCAGGGTCGGGCCTGCAATGGACTGCCAGGGTCGGCCCTACAATGGTTCGGGCCACTGCAAGGGTACGGCCCTTGCCTCCGCCTTGCGACACCTTGCGACCCCAACAACAGGGGAGGGGAGAGTCAGGGTTGGCTTCTCGTCTCCCTTCTGCCTTGCAGGGAGAAGGGACGGGGATGAGGGGAGAGAAGGGAATACGGAAGAACCTAGGAGTTAGAGCCCTCCCTCTCCTTGAGAAGGAGAGGGGCCGGGGGTGAGGTAGGCGTCCGTAAGGACGCTTGGCGGCGCAGCCCTCCAATGCCGGGGTGAAAACCCCCGTCTATAGGGCCTGACGGCCAACCGTCCTACCGGACGGAGCCTCTGGCTAAAGGGAGCGTCCGGAGGACGCTTGGCGGCGTAGCCGCCCTAGAGACGGGTACTTTCAGTGCCCGGTCATTTTGCTAGGAGAGGATGCAAGTATGCTGCGAAGAGAGCGCGCTCTTCATTTTCTGGGTGTAACGCTGACCATTGGGCTATTTATCGTCTGTGGGTTTGGTTCGAGCAGCCGCGCCTATCAGGCAGGCAAGGCCAAGCCCAGGCCGATAGCGCCGGTAAGCGGCTATTCGCCGCAGGAACTGGACGGCTTCGGAAAGCGGTTCCAGGCCGAGATATGGCCGCTGCTGACGCGCCAGGAGAGCCAGTGCACCGTCTGTCACAACGCTACCAATCCCTCCCAGCTTCATTTCGTCAAAGACCCGGACCAGAATTTCAAGGCTATGCTCACCGACGGCCATTTCGATCCTGAAAACCCGGCAGGGCTGTTGGCGCGCGTGACCTCGCCCGATAAGACCACGAAAATGCCGCCAGCGCCGTTCAAGCCCTGGACGGACGCCGAGATCGCCGTCCTGCGTGCCTTCGTCAATGACCTTTACGCGAAGCGGCAGAAGGGCGGCCCGAAACTCGACGAAATGTTCCCCGCCTCGCTCTTGACTCCCTACAAGGGCCGAAAAGCCGGCGGCATGGATAATACCTTCCTCAGCTACTATCAGTTGCGCGGCAAGATCAAGGCAATCTTTAATGATGATTGGCGGCGCGGCGATAAAGACCTGTTCGAGGAGAACCTGGCCCAGTTCGGGGGCGCGGACTTCGTGCGCAGCTTCAACGAGAGCACCAAGCCGACCGCGCAGTTCCTTGCGGGCGTAGATACGATGTCGCGCGATGTGGCAAGCCGTGCCTATTTGAACGCCACCGGTCCCTTCGCCGGCCGCGCCCGGAACCTGCCCTCACCGCTCACGATGGCCGCGCCCGATGCCGCCTACAAGCGCGAGATCAACCGGCTCTACCAGAAGATGCTCTTCCGCGACGCCACGCCCTCCGAGATGCAATCCTCCTTCCAGTTTCTCCAAAACATCTACCGGGCGCAGAAAGAGATCGCCGCGCAGGGCTATGACCTGCAATTTGAGTTAACGGCCCGCGACGAGCGCGGCCTGACCACCGCGCAGGACATTCGCGTGCGCGTCGCCAACGATGCCTACGGTCTAGGCCAGACCCTCGTCAACGAGAACGACGTCAGCGGCGTCGGCGAGAAGGAGAAGATCGCCCGGCGCCGGCTGAACGGCCCCTTCACCTTCAAGGCCAACGACCCGGAGCAGCGCGTCACTATCTCCAATATCAATACGCATGGCAACGTGGTCGTCTATGGCCTGGAGGTGCGCGGCCCGCTGCCCGACGGCCCAACGCGCGTGATCCCCATCACCGACCCCTCGGTGCAGCCGCAGGGCGCCTGGCGGCGGCGCGACCGTGACGGATTGGCCTACTACGAGGACGAGAACCAGAACAAGGGCGCCAGCAGCCTGGTGATCCCCGTCGGCGTGACCAAAGACGGGCAGTACGATCTCTCCCTGCTCTGGCGCAAAGGGGATGGGCGCGGCGACGCGGATAATGTCCTGGTCGAAGTCCAATCGCGCGATAAAAGCCGTCTGGCGGCGCCCGCGCCCGCGCCGATCCCGCCCAAAGGCGAGGCCCACTTCGCCATTGACGAGAGCGACGACACCATCACCTTTGCCGACCTCAAAACCGCATTCCAGTTCGGGCCGGGCGACGGCGTCGAGATCACCAACGCGGGCACGCGCAAGCGGGTCGTCGCCGATGCGGTCAAGTTCGTGCCGGTGCCCGCGCCGGGCGCTCGGCTCGCCTCGGCGGGCGCGGCGACCTTCCTCGTCCCGGCCAAAGAGGCCGTCGGGCAGGAGCAGTGGAAGGACTACCACAAGGCCGAGTTCATCGTCTACAAGCCGGTCGGCCCGCGCGTGGTCAGCGACGAAAACGACAGCAGCCTCAAAGGCAAGCTCCACCTGCTCTACAAGCCTGCGGTCAAAGCCGGGGAGTGGAAGCCGGAAGCCTATTACCGCGTGGAGGTAGGCTATCCCGGTGAGGTACAGCATGATACCGACGTGCCGGTTACCGTCCATGCACAGAAGTCGTCGCCCATCCTCCGCATCGCCTACCCGGTGCACGCCCACGTCGGCGCGGCCTTAACCCTGGACGCGACCGGCTCCTATAACCTCCAGCGCACGCCGCTGCAATTTACCTGGCGGCAGACCGGAGGCGCCTTCGTCAAGATTGCCGACCCGCACGCCGCAAAGCTGACCCTGACCGTGCCGACCATGACGGCGCAGCAGGCGGCCTGGGAGGGCCTGTGCCGCGCCCTGATGAAGCATCCCGACTTTCTGTTCACGCGCCCGCTCGCGCTGGCTACGACCCGCGACCCGGCAGCGCGCCGCCGCCTGCAACTGGTCAAGATCGCCCAGGATCTGGTGGCCCGCACGCCCACTGCTGCCGAACTTCAGAAGCTCGATCAGGGCGCGTCGCTGGCGTCCCTGGTGGACTATTACCTCAACACGCAGGAGTTCAAAGACTTCTACTTCCGCCGCATCCGCCTCTACCTGGAGAGCCACGGCACGGATGAGGATGACGAGCCGGCCCGCCTCTGGAGCTACATCGCCTTCCAGAACCGACCCTTCAAGGAGATCCTGACGGCAGACTATACGGTGGATGCCGAGTGGAAGCGCCAATCCCGACCGGCCTACTACGGCAAGACCGGCGTGCTGACCATGAAAGGCTTCATTAAAGGCAAGCCGGGCCTGCCCCACTTCAACTATGCCGCGCAGGTCTGCGAGAAGTTCCTGGGCTACGTGTTCGAGGTGCCGGCGGAGATCGTCAAGATGCGGGATGGCATCACCGCCGTCGCCACGACCAGCCCCAGCTCGGTCTGCTACTCCTGCCATCAGGTCCTGACGCCGCTGGCCTATCAGCGCACGCGCTGGACGGATGCGGGCCTCTACCGGGAGAAAGACGACGACGGCAAGCCCATTGACGACAGCGACCACCAGCTTGTCCTGTCCTACCCGTTCAAGGGCAACGGCATGGAGGCGTTCGCGACCCAGGCGCAGCACAAGGAGCGGTTTATCCGTACCCTGCTCCAGACGCACTTTATCTTCTACTTCGGGCGCGAGATGCGCTACGACAAGGACGAGCGCGGCCTCTATAAGCGGCTGTGGGATACAGAAAAGGCCAACCACTACAGCATCAAGGGCCTGATCCGCGCGCTGCTCACCAGCCCGGAATACCTCAATGGCGGCACGGCCCTCGCCCCTCCCGCCAATCCGCCGCGCGTCCGGCCCGCGCCGCCGCGCGACCTGGCCCGACGGTAGCGCTATGCCGCATGGAGGCAGGGCCTACACCTTTCCTCTCTCCCTCTCTTCCGTAGAGTGGAAGAAAGAGAGCTAATGCCTTTGCCCGGCGCAGGAAGATCGTCTGCGTTGACGGTCGGCAGGATCAGTAACAATCGGACCGAACTATGGCGGTGCGCCTGCTGTCCTATATGATGCATCTGTGGGATAACCAGCGCCGTGAGTGGAAGGATAGAAAGCTGCCGGAGGAACAGCGCCGCCTGTATCCTATCATTCCGCTGGTGTTCTATACGGGAACGGAAGCCTGGAGCGCGCCGATCCGTCTGACAGAGATCATGGATGTGCCTGCCGAATTGGAGCGGTTCGTTCCTCAGTGGGAAACCCTGTTTTTGAACCTGCACCGCACGCCGCCGGAGATGCTGACTCAGTTTGCGACGGCGGTGGGGTGGGCGTTACGGGTATTACAAGCGGAACGTGAGCCGCTTGCGCAGTTGGAGCGCGTTCTACAGGAAGCGATGGCAGGTCTGGAAGGGCTGTCGGAGGAGCAGTTGGGGCAATGGACGCGCGTAGCCTGGTATTTTCTCCTCTTGTTTTACCATCGGCGTTCCGACAGGGATTATACAACGCTGCAACAGTTGCTGCACGAGCAGGCGCGTCAATCCAAATTCCGAGAACGAAAGGAGTTGGATGCGATGACCAAGACAATGGCACAGGTCGTGGAGGAACGTATCACGAAGCGTGTCAGAAGAGAAGTGACAGCAGAGGTGACGGCGCGTGTCGCGCCAGAGGCAGAAGCGCGCGGTAGGGAGCAGGCCACCCGCGAAACGCTGATAACCGTGCTGACGGCGCGGTTTGGGCCGCTGCCGCCGGAGATACAGACTGCCATAAACGCGGCGAATGTGGAGACCATGAACGCCTGGCTGCCTGTGGCGGCGACGGCACAGACGTTGGAGGATGTCGGCATCCTGCCTAAAGCTTAAAGGTCTCAGCAGCGCATTGCCTCCGTTTCGAATACCTCAACGATGGCACAGCGATTGCACGTCGTAAGACAGAAACACATACCCGACCGCGTTTCCGCAATCTTGCCTGCGTTTTTAGGAGGGATGCTCTAATACCATAGAAGAGGTGGAACGATGGTCGTTGCCGAAAAAGTTGTGCCGCGCATCTCGCCGCAGGAGTACCTGGCGCACGAGCGCAAGGCAGAGACCAAAAGTGAGTATCATGGCGGACGCATCGTCGCCATGGCGGGCGCATCCAAAGGACATAACCGCATCACCGTCAATCTAATTCGGCATCTTGCGAACCAGTTAGAGGGGACATCTTGCGAGCCGTTCGCCAACGATCTGCGCGTGCGCGTGCCGGCGTGCGATAAATACGACTACCCGGATGTGGCCGTCGTCTGCGGCGAGCCGCAGTTTGAGGATAGCCATCTCGATACCCTGCTCAATCCGACGCTGATTATCGAAGTTCTCTCCGATACAACCGAGGCTGCCGACCGGGGCGAGAAATTTGCCTGCTATCGGACGCTGGCCTCGCTGACGACCTATGTGCTGGTGGCACAGAAGCGGCCAAGCGTGGAGGTTACCAGCGGCAGGAGGATAATTCGTGGCTCTACACCGTCGCGGAGACGCTGGAGAGCACCGTATCGCTGGACGTCATCGGCTGCGAATTGCGATTGGCGGATATCTATGCCCGCGCCACCTTCCCGACAGAAGAGCCGGCGCAAGCCTGATCATGCCGTAGGACGGCGCAGGCTGCGTTTTGGAGAATGCAATTTTATAAATCTGTAACTGCTGTGCCGGAATCGCCTCTAATAAAGTAAGGAAGAGACACCGTTTGCAGATGTGAGGGCTTGTTATGAGTGAGACGCATTGTGAATATGGGAAGCCGATCCTCGCGCCCGCCCAGACGCGACATCCGATGACGCGGCGCAGCTTTATGCAAAAAGCGCTGATGACGGCGACCTCTATTTCGGCGCTGGACTTTTTGAGCTATTTCCACGCCTATGGAAGCCCACTGCCGGACAAGACGCGCCGGACGGCGCGCGAGGCGGCGCGAGCCAACGACAATCCGCACTTCCTCATCTACTGGTATATTGAGGGCGGCTGGGAAAGCTACGACATGTTCAGCCCCGTCGTCACGCCCAACAACGTCATCCACCGCCTGCCTCCCGACCAGATCAGCAAGGAGACCTACCGCGTCCTCCACTTCGGCGAGCCGGGCTACGGCATCTACAAGCAGGGCAACATCCGCTACGGCTATCTGGCCGAGCATGGCAAAAACCTGTTCCCCGATATGGCCGTGCTAAGCTCGATGGAGACGGGCGAGTTCCACTCCGGCGACCGGCTGCGCGTCCACATGGGTTCCTACGACCTGCGCCTTCAGGCCGACCGCCAGGACGACGAGCGCAGCGTCATGCAGGCGTTTGCGGAGGTCTACGGCCAGCCCTACGTCCTGCCGCATCTCTCCTGGCACTACTGGCTTTCCGACGGCGAACTCAACGAGCAGCAGTACACCGGGCGCAAGGGCTACTACGCCAACCTCGGCCCGGCCTGGGCGCACACCATCTATGCCGGGACGCCCGCCAACCTCAAAAGCTTCCTGCTGCGGATGCAGGCGGCCTCCAGCGATACGGTCAACCGCCAGATAGAGAAGTTCCTGGACAACATGCACCCGCACCTGCGCCGCGACGCCGATGTTGAGGTCATCAAGAGCTTCGACTCGGCCTGCAATATCTACGAGAGCCTGGCAAGCGCCGGGCGGCGGCTCGACAAGGGAATGCTCTCCCGCCTGTTCGCCGATCCCGTCCTGCGCGCCAAGTTCGACATCAAGCCGGAAGATGAGCTGATCACCTATACCAGCGTCAACGGCAACAAGGCGCGCACCAAGTTCTCGCCCGCCGTCAACGTTCAGGCCATGATGACCTACGAGATGATGCGGGCCGGGCTCTCCTGCGCCTTCTTCATCGAGACGCGCAACATCCGCGAGTTCGACAGCCACTTTGACCGCCGCAGCCTGTGGGAAAAAGACCGCCGCACGCCGCGCGGCCAGCCGGACCAGACCCGCATGATGAACGAACAGCTCTGGAAGCCGCTCAACACACTGGTCGAGCTACTCAAGGCCACGCCTTACAAAAATACCGGCAAGAGCCTGTTCGATTTCACCACCATCGTCCTTACTTCTGAGTTCGGGCGCACCATTAAGGGCGACGTGGACGCCATCCTCGCGATGAAGATTCCGGAAGCGGATAAGCAGAAGATGATTGACGGCCAGGACATCTCCCAGCACTGGAAGGTGACCTCGGCGGCGTTCCTGGGCGGCAAGGTCAAGGGCAATTCGCAGTACGGCGGTGTAGGCGAGCGCACACTGTTGCCTATCCCGCTCCTGCCGGACGGCTCCCTCGACCCGGCCTACGATCCCATGACCGGGGAACTTAAGCCTGGCCGTCAGAAGAGTCCGCAGTCCTCCATTCCCGATCACGGCGACGTCTACGCCACCGCGCTCTACCTGTCCGACATCGAGCCAAAAGGACACGGACGCAACACGCGTCCGCCGCTGCGCTATATCAAAAAGGCATAAGGAACCACCCGCTACGCTGGAAAACCCTTTCAACAGGATGAACAGGATTTTGCAGGATTTACAGGATTAGGGCTAGAGAGACAGAAGCCTTCCAGTCCGCTTGAAGTCCAGAGGAACAGGAATTCGGTTGGCTGGGCAGGTTTTAGAAATCCTGTTTAATCCTGTCTCATCCTGTTCATCCTGTTGAGGTTTTTGGCCTTTCTATCGTAGTGGGTGGTTTCATTGTGAATGCTTGCGTCGGTGTGCGGCCATGCGGTACAATAAATTGTGAAATTGCGCACTTTCGCGGCCCCGCTACGTATACAGGGGCGCGAAGAAGATAGAGAGGAGCAACGCGTATGGCGCGAACGGTGACCGAAATCTCTGTGCATGACTCCGCGACGCCGACGCCCTCGTTTGGTCCGGGCGGCTCGCCGGTTGTGCTGGCAAAACTGGATGAACTGGTCAATTGGGCGCGCCGCAACAGCCTGTGGCCGCTCACGTTCGGGCTGGCCTGCTGCGCTATTGAGATGATGGCGGCGGTGTCGTCGCGCTTTGACCTGAGCCGCTTCGGGGCCGAGGTCTTCCGCGCTACCCCACGCCAGGCCGACGTGATGATCGTGGCCGGGCGCGTCTCCACCAAGATGGGGCCGGTGTTGCGCCAGATTTACGACCAGATGCCCAACCCGAAATGGGTCATCAGCATGGGAGCGTGCGCCTCAACCGGCGGCGTCTACAACAACTACGCGATCATCCAGGGCGTGGATCAGATCGTGCCGGTGGATGTCTATGTGCCCGGCTGTCCGCCCAGCCCGGATGCGCTGATCTACGGGGTCATCAAGCTACAAGAAAAGATCAAAGCGGGCAGTTCCGGCAAATTGATCGAACTGGAACCGATCTTCAAGCGTCCGGCGGAAACGGCGAGGGGGTAGGCGATGGGATTCCTGAGCAACACCATTAGCAATACCATTAGCGGCGCGAAGGCGCTGACGACCGGCATGAGCATTACGCTCAAGCACTATATGGAGCACCTTGCCAACCCGCGCTCGGTCGTGACGGTCCAGTACCCGGAGGAGCGGCGGGAACAGTACCCGCGCACCCGTTGGCGGCACGTCCTCACCCGCTACGATAACGGCCTGGAGAAGTGCATCGGGTGCAGCCTGTGCGCGGGCGCCTGCCCGGCGCGCTGCATCTATGTCGAGGCCGCCGAGAACACCGACGAGGCGCGCTTCTCGCCGGGTGAGCGGTACGCCGTCAAGTATGAGATCAACATGCTCCGCTGCATCTTCTGCGGCTACTGTCAGGATGCTTGCCCGACCGGAGCCATCGTTCTGCGCAAGGACTTCGAGCTATCCGACTACACCCGCGAAGACCTGCTCTACACCAAAGAGATGCTGCTGGAGCCCGCGCCGCTGAGCGCGACCATTCCCGCTTCCTCCGTGGGCGTAATCGAGCGCAACGCCGAGCCGGTCAAATAAAGCTAGCAGCCGACAGAAAGAAACCAACATGGCGCAAGCGACACTCGCCCGTATCCTGGAGGAAATCAAGACATTGCAGCCGGACGAGCTACGCGCTGTAGAGCAGACCGTGCGCGCTGCTGGAGCTGGCTTCCCGTGAGGCCGAGCGAGAAGCGGCACTCCGGGTTTTGGAGCAGTCGGGTCTGGTTAAAGAGGTCAAGCGTCCGCCGATGGTCATTCGCCAGGAGCGCCCGCCCGTTCCGATCCAGGGCCAACCAATTTCAGAAACCATGATCGCGGAGCGCCGTTAATGCCCGTCTATTTTACCGAAGGATTGACCGTCGAAGACCCCAACGCCCATCCCTGAATGAGAGCCAGAGGAGCTTTCCTGTGCGTGCTAGGGAGTGAGGGCCAGAATGCGAGAGACGTACCGTGCTTCCAATGACGGTACGTTCTTTTGCTTTTTAGGGGCGTGTAGGGATGGCATGTCCGCTTGCAATGCCTGCCGCGTTCGCGTATAATATCCTATCCGCTAAACTACCGTCTACGCAATCACTTAAGGGACACTCCAGGTATGCCGACACCCGCAAAAGCCGCAAAAAGCGCGCGCGCCAGCCGAACGAAGGCGCACAAGACGGGGCATCCGGCGGCACTGGAAGCCTTTTTTGGTCCGGATGGCCCGCTCGCCGCCGTCCTTCCCGGCTACGAAGCGCGTGCTGAGCAATTGCAGCTAGCGGAAGCCATCGAGCAGGCGATGCTGGCAGGAAAACCCTGCCTGACAGAAGCCGGCACGGGAGTCGGGAAAACCCTGGCCTACCTCATCCCCGCCGTCCGCGCCGCCCTGCGCGGCAAGCGCACCGTCATCAGCACCCACACCATCAGCCTGCAAACTCAGTTGATGGAGAAGGACATCCCGCTCGTTCTCAGCCTGTTCCCGGAGGCGGAGCAGCGCATCGCCGCCACCCTGATGAAAGGGCGCGGCAACTTTCTGTGCAAGCAGGAACTCGACAACGCGCGCGGCGACCTGTTCCTGATGAACGACCCGCAGTTCAAGCGGATCGAGCGCTGGGCCGCCCGCGAGGATTGCACCGGCGACGTCGCCGACCTGCCCTTTACCTTCCCGGATTGGGGCCTGCTTACCTCCACGCCGGATACCTGCCGCGCGCAGATGTGCCCCTATTACAACTCCTGCTTCTACTATCGAATGCGCTGGGCCGCCGCCCAGAGCAACCTCATCGTCGTCAACCACGCCCTCTTCTTTAGCGACCTGGCCCTCCGCCGCGCCGACCCCAACTCCGGCATCCTGCCTGAGTACGACTATGTGGTATTCGACGAGGCGCACCACCTGGAAGACATCGCCACCAAGACCTTCGGCATTGACTTCGGCTCGCGCCGCCTGGTCAACCTGAGCGAGCGACTCAAGCACATCCGCAGCCTGGACCTGGATAAGGGCCGCCTCAAGAACCTGGAGGACATGAACGCCAGCCTGTTCATTCCGTTCCTCCAGGCGGGCAAGAGCGAGTTCTTCTTTGACGACGTATTGCAGGAGGAGGCGCGCAGCAAGACGAAGGAGTGGACGGGACTGACCTGCACGGCCATCGAGCAGCTGCAAAACACGCTGGTTGAGATCGCCCGCAGCGACGAGACCCTGCGCGAGCGGCTGGAGGGCATCGCGCGCATGTGTGGGCGGGCGCGGGAAGAGCTGCACCAGCTGTTCTTTTATAAGGATGAGAACGTCATCCGGTGGGGCGAATATACGCTGGCCGGGCGCGGGGACAAGAAAGAGCCGCGCGTCATGCTGCACTTAACTCCGATCTCGGTCGCTAATATCCTGCGGGAGATGCTGTGGAACCGTATGGAGGCGCGCAAGGGCAGCGTCATTCTCACTTCGGCCACGCTCTCCAACTCCGGCACCTTCGATTACGTCCGCTCCCGGCTGGGCGTGCCGGAGGAAGCGATGGAGTGCCTTGTCGGCAGCCCGTTCGACTACAAGCGGCAGGCCATGCTCTACGTGCCGGGCCATCTGCCCGCGCCCAACCCAACGCCGGTCTACGCCGAGAAGATCGCCGCCGAGATCGAGCGCGTGCTGCGACTGAGCGAGGGGCGGGCCTTTCTGCTCTTCACCTCCCGCGCCATGCTCAACACCGTCTACGAGCGGCTGAGCGGCAAGCTTCCGTTTCCGCTGTTCAAGCAGGGCGACCTGCCGCCCGGCAAGCTCGTCGAGGCGTTCCGGGCCAGCGGCAACGGCTGTCTCCTGGGCGTGCAGACCTTCTGGGAGGGCGTAGATATTCAGGGCGAGTCGCTCTCCTGCGTCATCATTGACCGCCTGCCTTTCGCTGTGCCCGACTCGCCGGTGACGAAAGCGCGCACGCAGGCCATCGTGGATGCGGGCGGCGATTGGTTCCGCGAGTTCGCCGTCCCGCAGGCCCAGATACGGCTCAAACAGGGCTTCGGGCGGCTGATCCGCACTCGCTCCGACCGGGGCCTCGTCTGCATCCTCGACTCGCGCCTCATCACCCGCGACTACGGGCCGGAGTTCGTCCAATACCTTCCGCCCGCCTCCCGTGCCAGCAAATGGCCCCGCGTCGAACGCTTCTGGCGCGGTGAGCTTCCCGTGAAGGATCAGGGAGCAGGGGACAAGGAATAGAAGAGGCAAAGGCGCGTTAGCATCTGGCAGGAAGGCATCTCCCGAATGACGACAGAGAGAGCGGTTGTCTGGCTGAATGGAACCCTGGTTCTGCCCGACCGGACCCTGGAGGACGGCGCGGTTATCTGCCGACAGGGGCGCATCCAGGCGGTGGGACGTAGGCAAGAGCTATCTCTTTCCGAAGAGGCTTTGACCGTAGATGCCGGGGGAGGGTATATCGCTCCCGGCTACGTAGACCTCCACGTGCACGGCGGAGACGGGGCCGATTTCATGGACGGTACGCCAGATGCCGCCCGTACTGCCATCCGGGCGCACACCCGGCACGGCACCACGACCATCTTTCCTACCACGACCATCGGCTCGCCGCAACAGATCGCGGCTATGCTGGAGTCCTGCCTGGAGGTACGGCGACAGTGGCACGCCGCCGAGGGGGCGCGCATCGCTGGGGTTCACTTCTACGGCCCCTATTTCGCCGCAGATAAGGTCGGCTGTCATCTGTTGAGCGGGCGGCGCGACCCAACTCCGGAGGAGTATCTGCTCGCTTTCGACCTGGACATCATCCGCATTGCCACCTGCGCCGCTGAGCTGCCGGGAGCCGAGGCGTTTTATCGGGAGGCTCACAAGCGCGGTTGTCTGGTCACCTGCGGGCACTCCAATGCAAGCTGGACCGAGATGGCGCGCGGCTTTGAGGCGGGGCTGCGGCATGTGGATCATTTCTGGTGCGCGATGAGTTCGGTGCCCAGCATCCGGGAGCGTTTCGGGACGCCGATGCAGGGGAGCATGGAGCAGTTCGTGCTGATGCACCCGGAAATGAGCACCGAAGTGATCGCCGACGGCTGCCACCTGTCGCCGGAGCTTCTGGAGTACGCCTTCGTCATGAAAGGCCCTGCGCGGCTGTGCCTGGTGACGGACGCCAACCGGGCGCTGGGGATGCCGCCCGGAGAGTACCGCTTCGGCCCGCAGGAGGACGGCGAGTGGTTCACCAGCGATGGCCGGGTCGGCTTTCAGCCCGGTCGTGGGCTTGCCAGTTCGATTGTCGGCATGGAAGTCATGGTGCGCAACATGGCCGCGATGACCCGCGCGAGCGTGGTAGAGGCCGTGCGCATGGGCAGCCTGACCCCGGCAGAGCGCGCCGGAATCGCCGCCGAGGTCGGCAGCCTGGAGGTGGGCAAGCGCGCCGACGTGCTAGTGTTAAACAAGGCCCTGGAGGTACAGCGGGTCTTCGTCGCTGGCGCGGAATTTGACCGCACGCGGACAACGTAAGAGTGTATACGGTATCTTCTGGCAGCCACCCCTCAAGGGGTGGACTGCGGACGGCAAGCCCCCTAAAGGGGGCTCTCCTTTCTTGTTGCCCCTGAAGGAGACTCACCCACCTCTGGAAGCCCCATAAATGGGGCTTGCCGCCCACAGCCCGGTCCTTTAGAGCCGGGCGACGGCAGCAACCTTGAGCCTGCTTGGGAGGTGAAAATGACGCCGGAACCACCCGCTCCTGACACGCAGCAACCGCATCTGCTCCGACGCCTGGGACTGCTGCAAGCCACCGCCCTGAATATGACCAACATGATCGGCATCGGGCCGTTCATTACCATTCCGCGTCTGGTCGTGGCGTAATCGCCGCTGGCCCTTTGCGCCCGCCAATCCATAGCGGCAGTCGGGAAAACCGGGTATCGGGGGTCGGAACCTTGCAAGACGGAGGGCTGAGAACCGTTTCCGAGCCGACCCTTGCAGTCGGCAGCCGGCTGTCGAAGTCGATCCTTTGAGACCGCCGAGCCGTCCTGTTGAACGCTTTGTGATAGGGCGCGAGACGCAGCCTTTACCCGCTATGAGACCTGGACGCCGACCAATCCCTCCTCGTGATCTGGCTCCACTTCCGGGGCCGGGTAGTCGCGCAGCGCAGGAATGGGCGAGAAGAGTATCCAGAGGGACGCCGACAGAATGCCCGCTACTGCGGCCAGCCAGGTCAGCCGCAGGCCGATCAGCCCGCCGAGCGTGCCGCCGACCAGCGCGCCTACAGGCTCCAGGCCCCGCTCCAGAAAGTTCATGCTTGCGTTCGCGCGTCCCAGCAAGCGGTGCGGGATGACCGCCTGACGCAGACTCGTCGCGCAGATGAAGTAGATGGCGATGGGAATATCGCCGATAAGGGGGACGGGGAGTTAGGAGAAAACGCACAAAGCGCCTGCGATGAGAACGCGCGCCGCTAAAAACGGCTTTAGCGGCGCGCGTTCTCATCGCAGGCGCTATCCAGGGTTGAAGCAGCGGCCCTGCGGTCGTTGCGTATGGTTTTTTTGGCAGTCAACCGAAGAGAGTATATAGCAATCCGGGCGTAGTGTCAAGGTCTCGCCTGGGAAAGAGGGCGAACTCCAGGCTAACCGGCAAAATTCAGTTGCCAACCACGCCGACTTATGGTATAATATCGGCTGTGTACGGAACGCTGGCTGGCGGAGGCGCTGGGAACCGGGGAAACCGGGCGTTCGGGCGCAGAGAGAGCCGGAGATCGGACACGTTGCGGGGTGTGGCTCAGCTTGGTAGAGTGCACGGTTCGGGACCGTGAGGTCGGCGGTTCAAATCCGCCCACCCCGACTTTTCCTCTTTAGCAGGGGGCAGAACGTCATGTTCTGTCCCCTTTTGCACGTCAGGCGTAAGTTACGGTCATCGCTTAACAGATAGGCTGCCAGCCACATGAGGCGTGTTGGGCTTTGAGAGGCGGCTTACTCTGAGGCGGAATGTCGGGTCGCCTCTTGACTTGTACGTGTCGGGTGGTTTTGGTATACTGTGGCTATGATTACCGTCAGCATAGAGGACATCCAGCGAGATCTGCCCGGCTACCTACAGCGCGTCCGCGCTGGCGAAACTGTCCTGATTCTGGAAGCCGACACGCCGGTTGCCGAAATCAAACCGGTCCTTCCTATCTCTCCGCAGTGGCGACCGTTCGGGTTATGCGCAGGCGAGTTTGTGGTCCCGAAGGACTTTGACGCTCCCTTGCCAGAGGACGTTCTGGCGGAGTTTGAGGGCGTATGAGACTGCTGCTTGATACTCATATTTTCCTCTGGTACATCAGCGGAGACAAGCAGCTATCCCTCGCCTGGCAAAGCCTATTACGTGACCCGGCCAATCAGGTGTTCTTGGGCGTAGTTTCCGTATGGGAGGCCAGCATCAAGTACGACCTAGGCAAACTACCGCTGCCTGCCCCTCCGGAAACGTATCTGCCCCTACAGTGCGAACGCCATCTGATTGCCAGTCTCTCTCTGGAAGAAGCGGCTCTGCGCCATCTTGCCCATCTCCCTGCCTTACACCGTGATCCGTTCGACCGAATGCTCATCTGCCAGGCCCTGGAGTATGATATAACATTGGTAACGGTAGATCCAGCCATACGTGCTTATCCGGTCACGGTTCTAGCAGACAGCTAAAGAGCAGTTCGGCGTGACGGATGGGAGAGCAGTGCTATAATAGAGGCAGGAGAGTTTGCTGGGGGCGGCAGGCAATGGCCGCTTCGGAGAGGAGACGCTCGATGGAGAACCGTTTCAGCCCAGCCGGGGGCGCGTTTTTGATCGAGGAGACCGACCCGCACCGTGTCTTTGTGCCAGAGGCGTTCAGCACGGAAGACCAGCTTATCGCCAAAACCGCCGAGGACTTCCTGCGCAACGAGGTGCTGCCGCAGACGGAGCGGATTGAGAGCGGCGACCACGCCCTGATGCACGCGCTGATGCAGCAGGCGGGCGCGCTGGGGCTGCTCGGCGCGGACGTGCCGGAGGTCTACGGCGGCCTGGGCCTGTCGCAGATGGCCTCTGCGCTGATTGCCGAAAAGCTTAACTTCCAGCAGTCCTTCGCGCTGACCCATGAGGCGCACACCGTCATTGGCACACTGCCCCTGCTCTTTTTCGGCAACCACGACCAGAAGAGCCGCTACCTGCCCAGACTGGCCAGCGGCGAATGGATCGCCAGCTTCGCGTTGAGCGAGGCCAACTCCGGCTCCGATGCGCTCGCCTTGCAGACCCGCGCGGTTCTCTCGCCGGATGGCAGGCACTATCTGCTCAACGGCGTGAAGATGTGGATCACGAACACGGCGTTTGCCGACCTGTTCACGGTTTTTGCCAAGGTGGACGGCGAGAAGGTGACCGCCTTCCTGGTCGAGCGTAGCTTTCCCGGCGTCTCCTTCGGCAAAGAAGAGCACAAGTTAGGGATGCACGGCACCTCCACCCGCCGCGTCATTTTAGAGAACGTGCCCGTCCCGGTCGAGAACGCGCTGGAGGTCGGCAAGGGGCACTACGCGGCCTTTTGCGCGCTCAACCTGGGCCGGTTCAAGCTGGAGGCGGGGGCAGTCGGTGGACTCAAGGCGCTATTGACGATCTGTGCGGCCTACGCCAAGCAGCGCAAAACCTTCGGGCGGCCCATCGCCGAGTACGGCCTGATCCAGCACAAGCTGGCCGAGATGGCCGCGCGAACCTTCGCCCTGGAGAGCATGGTCTACCGGCTGGCCGGTTGCCTGGATGTCGCCTTTGCGGGGATTACTCCGGACGCCGCCGACGCCTCCGCCCACTACCATCGCGCTGCCGAAGAGTACGCCATCGAGTGCAACATCGTGAAAGTCATCGGCTCGGAGACCTATAGCCAGATGGCAGACGAGGCCATCCAGATACACGGCGGCTACGGCTACACGGAGGAGTTTCCGGTCGCGCGGGCCTGGCGGGATCAGCGGTTGCTGCGGATCGGCGAGGGCGCTAACGAGATCGTCCGGCTGGCGATCATCAACCTGTTGCTGCGGCGGGACAGGGCTGGCCGCCTGCCTGTACGGGATATGGGCTTGCGCGCCACGCAGGAGCTCGCTCGCCAGGAGGCCCTGGAGATGCCGCTCTATGACGAGCCGCTGGAGGCGATTCGCGCGGCGGCGCAGGACACGAAGCAGTTGGCGCTGTTCCTGCTCTACCAGACGAGCGAGCGGCTGGGCGCGGAGTGGATGGAGGCTCAGGAGATCGCCGCCGCCCTCGCCGACATCATCAACTCCGCCTACGCCCTCGAAAGCGTCGCCCTGCGCTGCGAGAGGCTGCGCACGCTCGCGCCCGCCCGTTACGAGACCGCGCTGCTCGCCGCGCAGGTCGCCGCGCGCGACTACGCTGACGAGGCGCTGGCCGCCGCCCGCTACGCCTTCGACTCGCTGCCCGATCTGGAGGATGTGGTGGACTGGCGCGACGAGCCGTTCAGCGGCGTCCATGCCCTCCTGGATCGCCTGGGCCGCTGGGAAACCGGGCCCATGCAGCTGCGCCGTGACCTCGCCGCCCGCGTGCTAGAAAAGGAAGGCTATCCTCTGTGAAAGATTCCAACAGGATGAACAGGATTAAAACAGGATTTCTAAAACCCCAACCACCCAGTCCCTCTGCCTCTGTTCCTCTTAGATTTAAGGCTTCTGTCTTCATCCTGTAAATCCTGCGAAATCCTGTTCATCCTGTTGAAAGGGCTACTCCATTGTCAGTCGGATAGCGGCCATGACCTCCTCCAGGTCGGGCAGCACGGCGTACTCCAGGATAGGGTTGTAGGGCACTGGCACGTCCTTGCGCGCTACCAGTTGCGGCGGCGAGAGCAGCAGGTTGAAGCGGTCGGGATGGGAGATCATCTCCGTAAGGATGCTCTGGCCGAACCCGGTCGTGCGCGCGTCCTCATGCACCACCACCAGCCGCCCCGTGTGCCGCAGCGACTCGGCGATGGTCGCATAGTCGCAGGGGCAGATGCACCGCAGGTCTATGATCTCGACCGATATGCCCTCGTCGTGCATATGGTCGGCGGCCTCTTCCGCCAGCTCCAGGCAGTTGCCCCAGGTCACTAGAGTCACGTCATGGCCGGTGCGGCGCACGGCGGCCTGCCCCAACGGAATGGCCTCAATCGTCGGGCTGACGGGCATGCGCTTGCGGAAGATGTGCTTGGGCAGCAAGAACAGCGTCGGGTCGTTGCCGTGAAGGGCCGTCCAGAGCAGTCCGGCGGCGTCCTCGCTCGTGCTAGGGACGACGATGTTGATCCCGTGGATGTGCGCCCACATGCCCTCGTTACTTTCGCTGTGCCAGAGGCTTCCGCCCGGCAGATAGGCCCCATAGGGGGCCATCAGCACCATCGGGCACGACCAGGCGCCGCACGTCCGCCAGCGCAGCGAGGAGACCTGCGTCATGAGCTGATTCAGGGCCGGGCAGATGAAGTCAATGAACTGTAGCTCAAAGACGGGCCGCCAGCCCAGGCTCGCCAGCCCGACCGCCGTGCCCACAATCGTTGCCTCCGCCAGCGGCGAGTTGAGCACCCGGCCCGGAAACTGTTTGGAAAGCCCCTTTGTCAGCCCGAAGACGCCGCCCTTGGGGTCTTCAATGTCCTCGCCGAAGATAAGGACCTTCGGGTTCTCCTCCAGCGCCTTCTGCAAGGTTTGGTTGACGGCGGCGACCATGGTGGTCTCGGCGGAGAACCGCACGGGCGGCGCGGAGAGCGGGGCGGGCGGCCCAAAGAGATAGGTGGTCGCCTCTGCCGGGTCGGGATCGGGCGCGGTGGCGGCGGCGCGGTACTCCTCGTCCACCTGCCGCACGATCTCTTCCTGCTCGGCGTGCCACTCCTCTATCGTCATCTTGCCTTCATCTATCAGGCGCCGGGCCAGGTTGTCAATTGGGTCGCGCAGCAGGTCGCAGGCGATCTCCTCCGCCGGGCGGTAGACGCGCTGGTCGTCGCTGCTGGTGTGCGAGCAGAGCCGATCTAGTTCGCACCAGAGCACCGTCGGGCCGTCGCCGCGCCGCGCCTTCGCCACAGCCTCCTGCCCGACCTCGAAGAGCAGGTAGGGGTCGCGGGCGTCCACCTTGACTAAGCAGCCTTCGCCGAGCGCGCCCAGGCGGTAAGGGAAAAACTTCTGGGTCGGGGTGCTGATGCCGTAGCGGTTGTCTTCAATGGCGAAGAGAATGGGCAGCCGCTCCTGGAGCGCAAACGCCAGCGCCTCATAAAACTCGCCCTGGCGCACGGCGGCGTCCCCCACGGTCGCCAGGACCACCTGGTCGCCGCCTCCCATCTTGAGGGCCCAGGCCGCTCCGGCGGCAGGAATACATTGAGACGCGGTGGGCGTGGCGACGGAGAAGATGTTGCGCTGCCGGTCGCTGAAATGACCGGGCATCTGGCGTCCGCCGCTGCTGCTGTCGCGCTTGGCCAGGTAGGCCAGTGCCAGCGCGTAGTTGGAGACGCCGCGCGCCAACACCATCGCGCGGTCGCGGTAGTAGGGGAAAAGATAATCGTCCGGGCGCAGGGCGTAGACGAGGGCGGCCAAAGCTTCATGGCCCATTCCGGAGACCTGAAACCAGCCCTTGCTTTGCCGCAGCAGGATACCCTCCCGCCGGTCGCCTTCGCGGGCCAGCGCCATCAAATGCAGCAGGTCGCGCGCGGGTAGCGCCGCGCCAACTTCCGCCAGAGTTAGCTCCATCGCTTACTCCTTATCCAGGGATGTGAATTCTACCGGGTGCCGAATTCCACGCTGGAGCGCCTTTTGGGCCTCCAGTCCATTTTATATACGCAACGGGAGGGAAATATCCTTTCGCCTCTTTACCGGTTTTGCACGCTCTACTGAGTAGACGGGAGCAGGGGCCGGGAGGTTGCTCGTTAGCATGGATTATTGGGCGTCTGCGTGAATAGGCCATCCGTATTGCTGCCGGTGGTCGGCGTCCGGAGGGAGCGAGGAGAGAGGCCGCGCCTGCCGCCGCACAGGAGGTTGGGAAACCAGAAGACGCTGTTACACCGTCTATGGAGTTAGCAGGCCCCGAAGAGGGGCGCTCATGGCCCGGATGGAAGGATAAGGAGAGAAGAGGTGAGACTATGAAAGCCCCCTTAACAAGCGTCTGTCTGGTCGGCCTGGGGCTGGCGATGATCGGATCGGGCATGGCCTGCCGCTCTGCCGGTACCGTGGCCCCGCCGCCTCCGCCCGTCCGCACGCCCGGCCCTCCCGCCGTCCTTCCCGAACAGCCTGCCCCGGGGACGATGGCCCGCAACTCTCCGCCGATCCTGCCCGATCCGAACCTGACGCCGGGCGATACGCTGGATGTGACGCTGGAGGACGTCTGCACGCCCGGCTACAGCCGCAAGGTGCGCCATGTGCCCATCGAGGTGAAGCGGCAGGTCTATGCGGAATACGGCATACGGCATCACAGGCCCGGCGAATATGAGGTGGATCACCTGATTTCTCTGGAGCTGGGTGGCTCCAACTCGATTCGGAATCTCTGGCCGGAATCGTTTGAGACGCAGCCCTGGAATGCGCGCGTAAAAGATGCCCTGGAAAACGAGCTGCACCGGCTCGTCTGCTCCCGGCAGCTGGATTTGAGGACGGCCCAGCAGGAGATAGCTACGAACTGGATCGCCGCCTATAAAAAGTACTTCCACACGGATAGGCCCAGGGCCCGGGATAGAGGCCGGAGCGCGCCGCAGGAGACGGCGGAAACAGATACGACTTCGGAGGGCGCGGCCGCAGAAGGGAACGTGCAGGTCTGGGTCAACACGCGATCCGGCAAGTATTTCCGGCCCGGCATGCGCCACTACGGCAAGACCAAAGAGGGCCAGTTCATGTCGGAGGCGGAGGCGATCCGGCAGGGATATCGCGCGGCGAAAGGGGACTGAGGCCAGCTTGCGCTGAAAACAGAGGCCGAATTGGAACGCAGCCTTAAGCGATTGGAGGAGAAGATGGCACGCAATCAGAAGCTAACCGGTGTCATCCAGGGCCGCACCATTGCCGACATGCACCAGGAGGACGGCAAGCTAGCCATCCATTTCATGGATGGTTCCACCATGACCGTCAAGATCGCGGGGCAAGCGCCTGCGGACGGGGTAGGGGGCACTATCAAAGCGGTGCGCCAGAAGGGAACGACGTTAAATCTGGACCTGGTGGATGGCCGGACACTGAGCCTCCAGACCGTTGAGCCGACCGCTAGCGTTATGGTGCGCGATAAGAACCATACGCTGGAGTATGCGGACTAAAGACGGCCTCAGGCTGTCATCTTTATCGGCTTAAAGGGCGCAGGATATCTTTGACAAGCCTTGCTTGAAATTTTTTCACAAAAAGGCCCCAAAAGTGCTTGACAAGCTGGATTGACTATGCTAAGATAAAATCGTTCTGATTTTCGGTGCATTTCCTCACATAGATGCGCTGATGATATGGCGGCCCGAGCCTCCGAGCCGTCTAGACAAAAGCGCACGCTTTGAAGGAACACCTCATTCAGTCCTCGTATTTAACAGGCGCTTGGCCAAGGAAATTGGCCGGGCGCCATTTGTTTTTGTGGCTCCAAGTCATTTACCCGAAATTAGGTTTTACAGACAATGCCGCAGCGGTCGGCCTGCTGCGCGATTTCGCGGGCCAGGGCCGCGCGTCCGAGGACCTTGCGCTCCGTCACCGGCTGGCCATCCCGCGCGCATGCCTCATAGTAGGCGCGCAGGCGTTGGGCATAACCCGCGCCCATCGTCTCGCGGTAGTTGAGCAGGTCGCAATGGATGCGCCGGACGCCCACCGCCGCTGCCCGCTGCATATATTCCGCGACGGCCTCCGCATTATCCGAGACGCCAGGCAGCAGAGGCGCCCAGAACAGGCTCATCGGGAGGTCGGCGGCGATCACGGCGCGGATTAAGTGCTCGCGCCCAGCCACGCTCGGCGCACGCGGCTCGAAGACCTTGCGCGCCCGGTCGTCGAACGTGGAGAGCGAGATCCCGACATGGACGCCGCCGTTGGCCGCCATTCGCTGCAAAATGGGGATGTCGCGCAGCAGGAGTGGTGAGCGCGTAATCAAAGAGACCGGGTTGGGATGGAGCGCTAACTCCACCAGAATGGCGCGCGTGATGCCGAAGCGCTTTTCGATGGGCTGCCAGGCATCGGTGGCCGTCCCGATCATAATGCGAGCGTCCGGGGGGATTTTCGCCAGCTCGCGGCGCAGCACCTCCGGCGCGTTGACTTTCGCCTGCGCCCACTGCCCCCAGGTTTCCCATTCCTGCCCCCGGAACTTGCGCAAAGACGGCACGTAGCAGAACGAGCAGCCGAACGCGCACCCACTATAGGGATTGAGCGCGTAGTCGGTGAAGCCCATCTTGCTCTTTTGCAGCAGCGTCCTCCACGCCGTCTCTGTTAGCTCTACCCGCTGCGTTTCCATACTCCATTGTATCGAAAACGTAGAAATAGGTCAACTGGAATTTTATGAGAATATGGGAATATCCGCACGCATGGGGAAGGATTAACCGCCTCATCTAGGAAGCAGTCGTAATCGGGGCGCTCTGTTAGGGGGCTTTCGGGCAATAGGTCGAATGAGGATAGGAAGCCCACCGTCTACCGGCTCGGCCGCGTTGCCTTCAGTTCCGGCCATGAGATACCTTCCTGTGGGTTTTGCTGCATTGCCTCCAAGCGATGGTCGAGTTCTTGGCATTGCACCTCGGTTAAGGGCAGCGCATCGGGCGTAGCGGCAATGGCGTCCCAGATGTCTTCTACCAACTGGATACGCCCCGCGATGCTGAGACGCTGGATGTCAGCGAGCATAAAGTGGTCCTTTCGATAGAGAGAAGATTCTGCCTGTAATGTATCACAATCTGCCAAGCCGCACAAGCCTAGGACTCAGCCTGCCACAAATGAGGCCGCCAGTGCCGCCTGTCTGTGTAATTTGCATCGAGGGCGAGCGCAATCTATCCTTGTCGGCATCGGCGCTTTAGCGGTGAAGCCTGTTTGAGCGACAAAGGGAAAGAGGGACAACCTCAATACTATTATCAAGTGTCAAGGAGTGTTTGAGACTTCATGCACGCTCAGCAGTTCCAGGCATTGCTTGCCCAGGGTTTAGGTCGTCCCCTGCTTTATTTACAGAGCCACGATGCCAGACCGTACCGTGAGGTCATCCTTTATGCCTGCACGCATGATCTGAGATATGACCATCAGTGTGAAGACAGCCGGGCGCCTTATCTATTTGACCTTATCCAACGGACGGGTGAGGCGGATTTCTACCGACAGCGAATTCTGTCCTCACTGCAAAATCCCGCCGAGGATGAAGACATATACCAAATGGTAGGGCTGGCCTATCTTTTCGCCCAGCAGGGCGATACTGCCGCCCGGTCCATGATGTATTCGGTGTTACACGATGTGCCACCGAGCAGGACTTTACGGGCGCAGAGGAATTGATCCGTCTGGATGGATTGGATGGGCTGCTGTTTGCGCTGCAACCGGCAAGGGAGCAGAAGTCATGGGCCAAAAGTCCTATTTTCGTCATGATCAAGCCAAAGCGCATTCGCTGCGTGCGCGGCGCGGCAAAGGAGATGAAAGGACAGGGGCCAAACATAGAGCGGACGGCTCGTAATAAGAGCCGTCCGCCAAAAGAAACACACAAATACATAGGGGCATAAATTGGTTTTGGTTGACTCCTAGCCGCCGTCATAGATGTTGCGCGGCACCTCGGTCGTCTCTTCCGTCTGCCAGTTGTCGCAGTCCAATCGGCGGCAGTGGAGCATGCGGCGGCTGGAGCCGTCGGCCATCTCTACCGTAGCGATGGTGGCGTACCGGCAAGACATACAGAGCGCCGGTTCCAGAAGACGTACTATGCGAAGTTTGGTATTCTCGTTTTGCATTGTTGTGTACCTCTAGTATTCAATTGTCCGGCGTCCATGAACCTCGCCGATTCCGTGGATTCGCCTGCTGCGCCATTACGGCATCTCCAGAGCGTGCTCTCCTTAGGCTTCCTTAACCGAGGATCTTCCTCCTGCTTTCAGGCCGCCCCTCGCAGGATGAGAGAGGTCGGAAGAGCGTTCTATCCTGACCATTCCCCCGGTTAGCTGCCAGCTATCAGCCGCGCCGGCACTTTACATCCGCCGGTCATCATAGGGATTCCCTTGATCCGGCAGATGGCTTGTTCCTCGGAGGTCGCCCACCGCATCAGCGATTGCGCTTTCCGCCGCAGATAAGCCTCAATCTGTTCGCCCTGCGCCACTACGTCCAGATGTCCGCAATGGGCGCGCACGGACGCCGCCAGCCGCTCCAGCGCCTCTAGCCGACTGCGATCCAGCAAGGGGATCCTAGCCGCGCGCGAGATATTGACGATGATCTCAAAGTGGCCGGCGCGCTCCAGGCAGCGAATCGTCTCGGCCAGAAGCCCATCGGTCGTCTCATCCCACTCACCTTCCAGGTCTACTACCGGAATCCCGCTATGCAGATGCAACGCCAGTCCCGTGCTTGCCATGCTCTCCCTCTCCACCTTTCCAGGCTGCGGAATACGCCTGCAAGATAGTTCGATTATCGGCGCAACCCCTGGCAAACAAGAGGAAAAAGCGCGTCGTAACGGGCGCAAATGTGCTTATTTGACCCCTCCAAACGCAAGAAAGTTCCCCGCAATTGGCAGGGCTTCAGGTAAAATTGCGACGTCTTCCCGGTCTGCCGACGGCGCCTGTGGGGCCTCTGGCGGACATCTGCGACAAGTTTGCCGAAACTTTTCTGTCACAGAGACGACTTATTAAGCGTAGAATTACTCCAGGCAAGCAGATAGGCCAGCTTGAGCAAGAGGATGGAAGCATGCGCTATCGGATTCTTCGCCGTCCCATGCCTGCCAGGTTCCACCTAACCTCCCGGCTCCTCTCCTTACGAAAGGGCAGGGGCGGATCGCTTATTGGTTCCGGCTCAAGGTTCTTGCGTTTTCCTCTATCTACCCCCGTCCCTTCTTTCTGCAAGGGGAAAGGGGGGTGGATACTCTCTTGCTTCGGATGGTTGGGTTGCCTCTTCGCTCTCTTGCCCTCGGTTGCGTGGGCGCAGGACGTGCGGACGCCCGCGCTGACCGCGCCCACGCTCGCGAATTCCGCCATTACCGATAACCCCGCTGCGCTTCCCTCCGCGTCGCAAGTCCCGGCCTCCGACGAGCAGACCGACGTCATCTTTGGGCGCAACGTCAAAGGGCCGTACCTGCTCACCTGGAAGGGCATCCGCGCCGACAGCGAACGGGTGGTGCGCGATGGCGTCCCGCTGCATCGCGATAGCGACTACACGCTGGACCCGGCTTCCGGCAGTCTTTCCTTTGCGGAGCCGCTGCGCGCCGACCAGATCGTGCGTGTGACCTACCGCAAGGATACTCCCGATGCTGCGCCTAACCCGTCGGCGGTGATCCTGCCGCTGCAATGGGATCTTTGGCAGCGCGGACAGAACCGCCTCTCGCTCGGGATGGTCTACCGCTCCGATCCTAATGCAAAAGCCACCGATCCAACCGCGCAGACGGCACTGCAATTCGTGGGCGGCACACACCTTTCGTCCACCTCCGAGCTAACCTCCGGCCTCTTTCTTGACCTGCACGGCGGCGATTGGCTGGGGCGCAGCGGCTTGCGGCTGGCCGAGCGCACGCGCCTTAAGCGCGCCGAGTTTGGCCTGACCTTCTCCCGCGCCGGAGCCCTGTTTGCCCAGGGGGGCGCCACCGGGCTGAAGGCGGGCAACGAAATCTGGGAGGCGACCGGTAAGTTCGACCCGCTCAAAGGGCTGACGCTGACCACCGCGCTGCGCCAGATGACCGAGCTGCCCGCTCCCGGCAAAGCGGCAGGGACGCCGCAGCAGGGCACAACCACGCGCGAGTTTAGCCAGGCGCTCGATCTGGCGCTGCCCAAAAACGGCGGCACGCTCCAGGCGGCGCGCACGGAGACCGCTATCACGTCCCCGGATGGCAAGGGCGTCCTGCGCACGCAGGACACGCTGAAGCTGGAGCGGACCCTCGTTGCCAACACGCAGGCCACCGTCAGCTACGAAGCCCTCAACACCGCTCCGACCGGCGACAGCAAGGACGGCGGCAGCTACGAGCAGAAAACCAGCGTGGGCGTCACCAGCCGTCCCAGCGACCGCATCAGCCTGACGGGAACCTTCCAGAACAACCTCGGCACCTCCGGCCCGCAGGATACGCTGGGCCTGCGCATCGAGACGACGCCGCTGGCCCGCCTGCGCGATCTGCGGATCAAGGCGGGCGTGGAAGATAAATTCCAGCCCGACGGCGCCTGGCGCACCCGGGAGGCGCTCGTGGAATTGCCGACGCTCCCACTGGCCAGCGCCAAAATCTCCGGGGGCGTGCAGCAGACGAGCGCGCCGGGCAAGGAGCGGTTTGTCGGCCTGGTAGATGCCAGCCTGCGTCCCTTCCGCTACCTGGATGTCTCCGGTGGGCTGCGCCTGCGCGACGGCATGCTGGCGGCGGAGGCGCCCGACCCGGACGCCGTGAATACCTACAACTTGAAGTTTGCCCTCGCCCCCTGGAAGCGGTTCCGGCTGACGGGCAGCATGGCGCGCAACCCGGAAAACAGCGACGGCACGCTGCGCAAGGTAGATTCGCGCGCCCTCGGCCTGGAGACGGAGCTGGGCATCTTGCAGCTAAGCGGCAAGGTGGGCTACGAAGAGGAGTACCTGGAGGCGCGCAAGCTGAATACGCTGGAGGTCGGGCTGGGCTTTCGCCTGACGCCCTGGGACACGCTCACGACCGGATATCTCACCCGCGCTGCGTTTGATAAGAGCCTGTCGGGCAGCGAATCTTACCTGCTCAACTTCACGCACCGCCTGGGGCCGACGTTCGACCTCTCACTGGGTGGGCAATTCACCCTCTACGACACGGACGGGGTCATCCAGCCAGATAAGACGGACATCAAGGCCGAGGCCAAGCTCAGCATCCGCTTCTAAAAAGGGAAACCAATGAAAAGTCGCCCCCGGCCCTTGCCGGGCATTGAAAATACCCGTCTGTAGGGCGGCTGCGCCGCCAACCGTCCTTCGGACGGAACACGTTGGTAGGTCGTCCGCCAGGACGCTTGGCCGTAGGCCCTAGAGCCGGGTACTTTCAGTGCCCGGCAAGGGCCGGGGTTTTCAACCCCCGGCGCTTTGGCGGCACGGCTACGTAGTCAGGCCCTCCATGACCTCCTGGAGGCGTTCTGCCGCCTTCAGGATGCACTCCAGGGACGCCTTCATATCCTGGATGCCGGGGAGTCCTGCCTCCGGCAGCGCGCGCAGGCGTTTCAGAGCGCATTCGGCGTTGGCGGTGACGGCGAACAGCGGATTGGCAAGGTCGTGCCGCAGGCCCGCCGCTCTCCTGGCCAGGGCCATCTCCGCGCCCGCCTGGTAGGCGGGAACGGCATGCGCCTGGGCCATCGTCTCGGCCAGCCGGATCGTCAGCTCGGCGGCGCGGCGGCGATTGCGCTCGGCCTGCTCTTTCCAGACCTCCGCCTCCAGCGCCAGGGTCTTTTGATGCCGCTCTATCTCCACCACGCGCAGGGCGGCGCGGATCCGCGTCTCTAGCTGGCCGGGCAGGCAGATTTTGCACCATAGATCGTCTACGCCCTCCGCTAGACCCGCAATCGGCCCCACCTCCCCGCCAGATACCAGCAGCACGCAGTAGCACGCTTCCAGCCCCGGGATCGCCTTGATACGCCGGCAGAGCGTCGATCTGTCTCGATCTGCCAGTTCGCCATCGATCAGCACAAGGCTGGGGTAGTGCGCTTGGGCCACCGCCAGCGCCTCCACGCCGCAGGAGGCCATCAGCACGCGATAGCCGTGCGCGTCCAACGCAGCCGCGATACCGCCCGGTGTCTCGTTTTCCACAATCAGAATAGCGTGCATAAGTTTTCCGCCGAGGGGAAGACCTCACCCCCGGCCCCTCTCCTTGCGAAGGAGAGGGGGGAATCAAGCGTTGGCTTGACCGTTCCCCCACCCCCGCAGCGCCGGAAGAGGAGATAGGAGGTAAGGGCTAGAATAGAATGCCCTCATTATCGGCAGCGTGCGCTCAGGGGATAACGGACGGAGGCAGCAAAGGCGCGTGGTGCCGCCGCAAACTGGTATTTTTCACAGGGTTAGGACGCGATTGACAAGCCGATACGGCATTGGGTAGAATCGGGGCTAATGAAGGAATTGAAACGGCCTGCGTGACTGGCGCTCACAGGGAAACGACCCTGAGGGAACGCAGGCCGCGGTAGGGTGTCGCGCGCCTGGGCCTCCTGCATCGTGTGCGGGGCGTCCGGGCTTTGTTGTTTTTGGCCGTCTCTTTGACGGCAACAACGCCGGAACACGCGCCCGCCTTTCCAAAACCGCGCCCGCTTGTGGCGCACGACCACGATGTCTTCACAGAAAGGATTGGAAACGCTATGTCCGCTGCTGTCTCCCCCGTGCCCCGCCGCGCGCTCCTGAGCGTCTCCGATAAGACCGGGCTGATCGCGTTCGCGCAGGGGCTGCAACGCCTCGGCTACGAGATCCTCTCCACCGGTGGCACGGCCACCGCGCTCGCCAACGCCGGCGTGTCCGTTATCAGCATCAGCGACGTCACCGGCTTTCCCGAAATGCTGGAGGGCCGCGTCAAGACGCTGCACCCGAAGGTGCACGGCGGAATCCTGGCCGACCGCGCCAAAGCCGAGCACATGGCCACCATCCAGGAGCACGGCATCCACCCTATCGATCTCGTCTGCGTCAACCTCTACCCCTTCGCGGCCACTGTCGCCAAGCCCGGCGTGACCCTGGAAGAGGCTATCGAGAACATTGACATCGGCGGGCCGGCCATGATCCGCTCCGCCGCCAAGAACCACGCTGGCGTGATCGTCGTCGTCCACCCTGCCGACTACCCGGCGCTGCTTGCTGAGATGGAGTCCCATAACGGCGATGTGTCGCCGGCCACCCGCCGCCGCCTGGCTGCCAAAGCCTTTGCGCATACAGGCCAGTACGACGCCTATATCAGCAACTGGCTGCGCGAGCGCTTTGCCGCCGAGGAAGGCGCGGAGGCTGTCGCGTACCCACAGGAGCTGGCTTTGGGCTTCCAGAAGGCGCAGGATTGCCGCTATGGAGAGAACCCGCACCAGACCGCCGCGTTTTACATCTCTCCGGGCGTGACCGAGCCCTGCGTGGCGACCGCAAAGCAGATTCACGGTAAGGAGCTGTCGTTTAATAATCTCTATGATCTCAACGCCGCGCTGGAGACGGCCAAGGAGTTCAGCGAGGAGGAGCGGCCCGCCGCCATCATCATCAAGCACACGAACCCCTGTGGCGCGGCGCTCGGGACGACGCTGGCGGAGGCGTTCCGCAAGGCAAGGGAGGGCGATCCGGTTTCGGCGTTCGGGGGCATCCTGGCGGTGACTCGTCCGGTGGATGTGGCGGCTGCCGAGGAGATCACCGGCAAGAACACGTTCTTCGAGGCCATCATCGCCCCAGGCTACGAACAGGAGGCCCTGCCGATCCTGACCGAGCGCAAAAAGTGGGGGGCGAACCTGCGGCTGCTGGAGGTCGGCGACCTGAGCGGCTGGCGGGAGAAGACGAGGGCGACCGGGCCGGACTTCAAGCGTGTGGTCGGCGGCATCCTGGTCCAGACGCCGGATCACCGCGTCGTGACGCCCGCCGATCTAAAGGTCGTAACCGAGCGCGCCCCAACCGAGGCCGAGGTTGAGGAGCTGCTCTTCGCCTGGCGGGTGGTGCGGCATGTCAAGAGCAACGCGATTGTCTTCACCAGGAACCGGCAGGTGATCGGAGTTGGCGCCGGCCAGATGAACCGGGTGCGCTCCGTACGCCTGGCCGTCGAGCAGGCGGGGGAGGCGGCGCGCGGGGCGGTCATGGCCTCTGATGCCTTCTTTCCGTTCCCGGACGGCCCGGAGGCGGCAGCAGAGGCCGGAATCACCGCCATCATTCAGCCGGGCGGCTCCGTTAAAGATCAGGAGACAATAGACGTCGCCAACCGCTATGGCATCGCGATGGTCTTTACCGGCGTGCGCCACTTCCTGCATTAAGGGCCTGAAGCGGCAGGCTGAACCCTGCCGCTGTGGGGCGCAAAGCGCCCGCCGACTGCCAGGGTCGGCGCTGCAACGGTTCGCGCCACTGCCAGGGTCGCAACTGCGCTCGCTCGCTCCTCCGCCTAGCGAGACCTGGCGGCACCCTTGTGGGCGAGACTCTCTGCCTGCGAAAGAACGTATTCTGCCTGCGTAGGCAGGCAGAGAGCCGTAGGCTCCACAGCGGCAGGGTTTAGTCTGCCGCTATAGGCGGTTTTAGGTCAACATCCCTGACTTACGCTGGCCACTCCCGGCGCGGCGGAGGATTCTCCCCCTCAGGGGTTGGCTCAGAGGCCGGTCTCTCCTCCGGCTGGGGTATCGGTCTCGACCAATCCACCACCGTTTCCTGCCGGGCCGTCTCGGTTCTCTGGGTGGGGCTTTCTTCTTCCCGCGCGGCGGCCTGCTGGCCAAACCACTCCGGCAGATGTTCCCGCAGGATCTTGCTGAGTTCCTGGGAGTCCATGTGGGGAGCCAATGCCACAAGCACGCTAGGATCGGTGATCTTCTGGCGCGAGAGGCAGGCACGCACCATCTCCCCCAGGGTCTTGCGGTCTACGAAGGGAGCCAGCCCGGCAATCGTCTTGAGGTCGGGGCCTTGCTGTGGAGCGGCCTCCTCCTCTTCCGCTGCCGATGCCTGTCCGGTAAAATGCTTGCGCATCATCTTGGAAAGCTCCTTCTGCTCCAGGAAGGGAGCCAGCGCCACCAGCATGCCCATGTCCGGCTTGGATCCGGCGCCGGCAGGGGACGTCTCTTCTTCGGCCAGGTCGGCCAGGTAATCCGCCAGCAGGCTCGCTTCGGCCCCCAGTTGACCGGAATCGGCCTCATCCTCCTCCAGCATGGGGAACATCTCTTCCGGGATGATCTCGCGCTCCTCAAGGTACCCCACAATCGAATTGTACCGTTTTACGGAGTTGCGGACCCCGCTCTCGAAGCTGCCGGTTTGCTCTACGTGCTCGGCCATCTCCGCCATCTTTTGCAGCAGGCTGCGCATCCGTTGTATCTCTTTTTTCTGGTCGCGTTCGGGCATCGGTTTTTTCCTCCAGGGATTCGACAAGCCGGCGGCGCAGTTGCTCGCGCCCGGAGCGCAGCCGCCACTTGACGGTAGTTAACGGAAGCGATAGGAACTCGGCGATGCGCACGGCAGGCCACTGCTCGTAGTAGAACAGGTGCAGCACGATCTGCAATTCCGGCGCCAACTCGTCGAGCAGCGCGCAGACGGATGCCTGTGACTCGGAGCGCAGTACCGCCTCCAGCGGACTCGCCGCGCGCTCTCCGCCCTGTGCGGTCATCAGGCGCTCGAGGCTGGATGCTTCCACAGCCTCATTGTGGCCTTCGCGGGTGGCGACGCGACGCGCACGATGTCGGGTGATCGCGTACAGCCAACTCGCAAACTTGGCCGGATCCTGCAACTGGGGCAGCGAGCGGAATGCCAGCAGAAACGCCTCCTGCGCCACATCCTGGGCCATCTCCCGCGAGCCGAGTATCTGCTCAGCCACGAAGAGGACCGCGCCCCGAAATCGGCCCACCAGTTCATCATACGCCTCCAGGCTTCCTAGCCGGGCGATCCCGACAAGCTCCCGGTCGCTGAGGTATTGAAGGCGTTGCTGCATCGCCATGTTCCCGGCTCCTCCTGCCCAACAAGAGACACCCTGGAGCAAAAAAGAGAGTGCGCCGGATACCTTCTTTCTACGAATCTATAGAGTGCCTGCTGGCAGCCACCCCTTTAGGGCCAGGCACAGCCGGGTTACCATAGACACTTTGATGACGTGAGAACAGGACTCTCCCCTGCGCCTGGCGAACTGGATGCTGGCGGCAGGATCAGGCTGCGCGCCGCGTAAGCTCGCCATATCCTATCCATCCCGTGAAGGAGGTTTTCCGCATGGCTGACCGAACCGTTACTTTCAAGGGCGCTCCCCTCCCTGTCGAAGGGTCGGAGCTCAAACCCGGCGACAAGGCTCCCGATTTCAAGCTGCAAGTGCGCAGCGATGCCGGGCTTGAAGATGTCTCGCTGGCGAATTTCGCAGGCAAGACTGTGATACTCTCCGTCGTTCCCTCGCTGGATACGTCTGTCTGCGCTCTCCAGACCAAAAAGTTCAACGAGCGGGCCACCCAGTTGCCCGACAACGTGGCGATTCTCACCGCCAGCATGGATCTGCCGTTCGCGCAAGCGCGCTTCTGCGGCGCGGAAGGCATCAACAAGATTCAAGTCGCCTCCGCCCATCGCGACGCCAATTTCGGGAAAGCCTATGGGGCGCTGATTTCGGGCGGGCCATTAGAGCGTATCCTGGCACGCTCTATCTTCGTCATTGGGCCGGACGGCAGGCTCAAGTACGTAGAATACGTGCCCGAACTTACCAACGAGCCTAACTACGATGCCGCGCTGGCTGCCGCCGCCGGATAAGAAGCAAATAGAGAAACGAGGAAATGGTTCCTGGGCACTAGGAGGGCCTTTTCCATTTCCCCGTTTCCTTCCTAAACACCCACGCAGGGTAACTTCCTCGCTCTTCGAGATTGAAAATCTACGAAGTTACGGTGAGGACGTATTTAGCGGCTGGCGACCGTAACGCGATTGGGCGCGGTAATGGCGATCTCCAGGCTCTTGCCGCGAAAACGAACTCCTCGCAGGATCAGTTTCTCCCACCCCGGCGGCAGGTGCGGGTCGGCGTAGAGGACGGCTTCGGCGTCGCCCGCGATCCTGGTGCCGGAAACCTTTTCGCCCGGCATAGAGACGCGCAGCCCCGCGAAGCCGTAGAGCGCGCTTTGCACGCAGCCGGCCATGCCGGTCAGGAAATAGACGTTCTGCGTGGTGCGCTTCTCTGAGAAGGCGTCCCAGGGAGCGCGCATAAAGGGCCGGTAGGCTTCGCGGAAATAGTCGAGGGACTGCTGGCTGCGTCCTAACCGGGCCGCAACGATGGCGTGGATGCTGGCCGTCATGGCCGGGCCGGTCTTGATGGTGTGGGCCGCGTAGAAATCCAGCATCCGGCCCATCGTCGCCGCATCGTAGTCCGCGCCGAGGGGATGGATCAGCAGCAGCGCCGCCGCCTGCTTGGCCGCATAGTGGTCGGTCAGCGGCAGGGCGCTGGCCGCCGGGATGGCGCGTTGTTTATCGAAGGGCAGGAAAAGCCTCTCGGCAACGGCGGTCCACTGCGGCTCGGCAGGCCGATGCAGGAGGCGCGCGGCGGCCAGGGCAGCACGCAGATTATAGCGGGCGGCGGCGTTGGTGTAGGCATCGTCATCTACCAGGCCCGCCGTCTCGTCCGGCGAGAGCACGCCCCGAATATGGTACTTGCCATCCTTGCCTTGCGTTACGCGGGAGACCCAATACTGGGCCGTCGCCTGTAGAAGCGGCCAGCCCTCCCGCGCCAGAAACGTTCTATCGCCCGTCCAGAGATAGTACTGCCAGGCGGCAAAGGCGACTCCGGCGGTGACGTGCCGTTCCCGCGCGAACTCCGCCGGGGCCGCCTCCGCGCCCGTCGCCGCGCTCTCCCAGGGAAACTCCGCGCCCTGGTAGCCGTGCTGCCGGGCGTTGCGCTGCGCCTGCCCCAGCGTCTTGAAGCGATAATCTACGATGCTGCGCGCGTACTCCGGCCACTGGACAAGGAGAGCGGGCAGCATCCAGACATCCGCATCCCAGAAGATGTGTCCGTTGTAGGTCCGCGACGACAGGCCCATCGGAGGAATCGAGTGGTCACTGCCGGGATAGGTGGAAGAGAGCAGGTAGAAGAGATTGGCATGAGTCACCTGCTGCGCCTCCGGGTCGCCCTCGATGACGATATCGCGGCCCCGCCAGAAGGGAAGGATAGGAGCGGCGTGGCTGCCGGAAGGAGCGAGTTTGACAACCGGAGCGCCCTCCTTTCCCAGGGACGCCGGCGCCTGCGTCTGCCACGTTGTCTCCTTACCCTCGGAGACGAACATAGTGGTAAGAACGCCAGTGCGCAGGTCCAGAGTCTGGCGGTAGGGGCCGGTCTTGTCCGGCTGAGCGGCTTCCGGAGGATAGGTCTCCACGACAAGCGCGTTCCGGTTATAGCGGCCTGCCTCACAGCGCTGGCCAGCTTTGCCATCCTTACGAATCAGGAAACCGACGCGCCCGTTGGCGAGGTAGGCGTCTATCGGACGGTTCAGGTCGCTCGTGCTCAGTATCCAGGGATCAAACTCTTTCTGCCGAAGGAACTCCCGATTGGCCGCCTGGGCCTGCTCCGGGGGAGTAGAGGGAACGGTTTGCGCGGGCAATGCGTCCTTAGAGCGACAGCCTGCCGCGAGCAGGCAGGCGAACAGCACGAGCGCAGGTAATCGGCGGATAGGCATGGGAAGAGCGGCATCCCTCATTCATTTAGCATGGAAAAACAGGGCTACGTCTGTATATACGCGCCCGCAGAGTGCCTCTGTCACCCTGGCGAAGCGCGGCGCCTGGCTGCTGGGGCTTGCCTTGCTGACCTGCCTTGCGCTGCCGTCGGGCGCGCGGGCGCAGACACCACAGGGGATGAGGGCGACTCTACACCCTACACCCTACTCCCTACACCCTGCACGAGGGGACGGGGGGTTAGGTCAACACGCCGCGCTCGTCCGACGCGACCCGTATACGCCCCACGTCCCCCCGCGCGCCATCGCCTATCAGCGCGCGGGGCGCGCGCTCGGCGTCTTTGCGATTTTCTGGAACCTGCTGGGCCTGTGGGCCATCCTGCAATCCGGGCTCTCAGCCCGCCTGCGGGATGTCTTCCTGCGCCGGCTGCGCCTCTCCCCACCGCCGCCCAACGGCCCGCCGCCGTTCCGCCTGGTCGCAGCCTATTTCGTCGCCTTTTCTCTGCTGGCCCAGTTCTGGTTCTTGCCGCTGGGCCTGGCGCGGTTCTACCTGGAGCACCACTTTGGGTTCGGGCGGCAAAGCCTGGGCGGCTACTTTGCGGACTGGGCGCAAACCTGGGGACTGGAGCTGCTGCTGATCCCGCTGATCTGGGGCGGCTACTGGCTCTACGCACGCACGCCACGCCGCTGGTGGCTGTGGCTGTGGGCGATTATGATCCCACTGATCTTCTTTGTCTTTGTTCTACAGCCGGTCGTCATCGCACCGCTCTATAACCGCTATACCCCGCTTCCGCAGGGACCGCTGCGGGCAGAGATTCTGAACTTAGCCGCGCGGGCGGGAGTCGAGCACGCGCAGGTATTGGTCGAGGATACCAGCCGCCGCACTAACCACGTCAACGCCTACGTCTACGGCCTGGGCCCGACGGCGCGCATCGTCATCAACGACACGTCTCTCCGGCTCCTGCCGCAAGATCAGATTCTGGCGATGGTCGGCCATGAGCTAGGGCACTACGTCGAGAAACATATCTGGGTGGGTTTTCTTGGGAGCGCCCTGGGCGCAGGCATCTTTCTGTGGCTAGCGTCGCGCATCATCCCCTGGGCCGTGCGGCGCGCGCCGAGACGCTGGCGGCTGCTTGGGATTGGAGACATCGTGGCACTGCCCCTGGTCTACCTTGTTCTGTCCGTGTTCCTTCTCGTGCAGTACCCGCTCGCCTCGGCCCTCTCGCGCTACCTGGAGCACCGGGCGGACGCCTTCGGTCTGCGCCTGACCCACCTCAACGACGCGACGGCCCGCCTCTTTGTCGGCTTCGCCGAACGCGACTACTCCGACCCAAACCCGCCCGCGCTGCTCCACTTCTGGTTCGGCACCCATCCGACCCTCTCCGAGCGCATCGCCTTCGCCCTCCACTACAAAGATTAGAGAATCCACAGATTACACAGATTAACACCGATTAAAAGCTAAAGACAAGATTTTTGGTAATCCCTCCCAACCGTGTTGACGCTTCTCATGGAGCGCACGCTTGAGATGTATCCACACGATTGGGGGTGTCTACCAGATTTTTAGACAGGATGAACGGGATGAACCGGATTTCAACTACACAGATAAGCCTGGCTTAGCCCGCTAGCTCTAATCCTGTAAATCCTGTAAATCCTGTCTGATCGGATGAACAGGATGCCTTCGGTTAAGGAGTTCCGATAAGCGCTACTGCCTGGATGCCTTCATGACGCTCTGAATGGCCTCTTGCAGCGCCTCTTCCTCTCCGTAAGGTACAGTGATGACGCCTGGGCGCTCGCCCAGGCCGCAGGCAGGCGTCGCAATTACCGGTATCCCTGCGGCCAACGCAGTCAGCAGAGGACGCGGCCTGTCTTCTACGAGAGCCGGCTGCACTACGGCAGCAACGCCCTCCAGCCAGTCGCCGGCAGTAGGGTGGGGAAGACGGCGCGTGCGTATCCCCTGCCAGAAGTCTTCCCCTTCCAGGTCGCTGCCGAGCCGCAGGATCTCCAGGTCGAGCGCGCGCGCGACGGCGCGCAGCTCGTAAGCGCCCTTGCGTGCCGCCGTCGGGCCGGGGAAGACAAGGATCGGCCCCGGCATAGCAGGCCTGCGCTGAGGAAGGTGCCACTCCAGGCGGTGCGCACGCTCTCCAAACAGGGCCGCGAACTCGGCATGGGGGGTAATGATCTTCTCTGCCGCTTCGAGCGCGGCGGCTTCTGCCTCCACAAGCCAGCCGGGCGCGCGGAACTCCTTCAAGGTCTGCCGGTCGGGATGGGCGGCATACGCAGCATCCAGGCGCGCATGCAGCGTTTGCAGCGGCAGCCGCGTCATTAGCACGCTGAACGTGCGCCCACCGAGCCAGCCATCGCGCCAGAGAAAAGGCAGCAGCGATTGCGCAACACAGACATGCGTTACCTCCATCGTCAGTTCCCGCGCCAGCCGCCCTGCCAGCGCTTCCGCGCCCTCCAACTGCGCCTGGAGCCGCGCCGCGCCATAGGCTCCTAGGCGTCGTGTTTTCCAGGAGCGCCACAATGTCTGCCAGGTGGCCGTGCCTATATGCGCGTAGCCGCGCGTACCCCAGGCATAGCGGGGCTGCCGCCAGCGCGCGCCATCGAGTGGGATGGCGAGGATGTCCTCCGGTTGCCGGTTTGCGGCCAGGTACGATTCGAATTCCGGGCAGCGCTCATCTACCAGATAGGCCGTGCGCCCGGCACGTACGCTTTCCCGGCTCTGTAGGGCCGCCGTTTCAGGAACGGAGGTTGGATGGCGGAAGCACGACACGGCAACGCAGGTGGCGCAGCTATGGGCATGCACATCGAGGAGTGGGCGATCCTCCCGGCTATCCCTGGCATCGAGCGAAAGAAAAGGGATCGGCTTTCGCGCCGCATTCAGGACGGCCTGGTTTTGGGGCCGGTCACTGCGCAGGCGCACCACGAGCTCCTCTCGGCTGAGCCAGGCTTCGATATAGAGCGCCTGGGGAGCGCGGAAGCGGAAGTCAATATAGTTCCAGGCAATGGCGGCATCGCGTCCCCGCGCGGCGGCAGAACCGGGGACAATGTGGGAGTGCGGGTGCCGTTCCACGATGACGCACCCGGCTTGCATAGCGACATCGCACAGGGCGTTGGATAACTGGCATAGCCCGCCGCCGATAGCCGGGTACAGGCAGCCTTCCCGCAGCTGCCTTCCGGCGACATAGCCGCGTCGTCGGGTCGCGCGGCCTATCTGTTTCCAAAAGCTAAACAGCCCGGCTTCGGGAAGTACCGTTCCATGCAGGCGGCGCAGCGCGCAGCGCAGGTTCTGGACTTTGCCCAGCTGTAATGCACGCTCGGCCAGGCTTTCCTCCACCCAGAGCGGCGTGCAGGACTCGGCCAGGATGGAAGGATAGGCCGCTATCTCCCCGCGCGGATAGCGTTTCAGGCCCTCCGCAATGTCCCGAATACCGCGTCCGATCTGGAGCAGGCACGCTTTGCCCTGGAAAATCGCCGTCGAAAGGCGTGTCGGCTCTCTATGTTCCGCATCTGCAACCGTTTCCGCCATGCCCGCCTGCCCCTACCCACGATCCGACGAGACTTCCTTATATGCTTCTTGCCCTGCCTATCCGTATTCTTCCTGGGTCTTTAATCTGGGTAGACACTCCCAGCCGTGTTGATCAATCTCAAGCAGCCTGCTGCTGCGGAGATACGTCCACACCGTTGGGAGGGATTACCTTAATCTGTGCTAATCTGTGTAATCCTGTGGATTCCCTTCTATTGGGCCTGCCAGGGAAGTAGACTCGCCTCGCCGCCGGCGCGCACGATCACATTGTCCTGCGTCGCATGCTGCCAGGCGTGCTGCGTGACGCCGAAGCGGCGGCGCAAATAGTTCCAGGGCGAGGTTGGCACGGTGGCCGGGCTGATATAGGGGTTCACCTCCAGCAATTGGACGCGATATCGTCCCGGAGAGAGGTTTCCCAGCCGCCAACGTCCTTCCTGATCCAATGCGGCCTGTGTTACAACCGGGGTCTCCGAGCTCGCCGCTTGCCCATCCGTGCGGCTGATTTTGACACGGGCCGTGCCGAGGCCTAGCGGCTGCCTGCCGGCCTGCGCCGCGCCGGTGATCGCGCCGCCGCGCTCTTCACGCGATGCCTTGAAGGGAAGCGACTCTGCATCCAGGGAGATACTGTTTGTCGGGGGCATGTCCAGATAGAGGTGAAGCAGCAGCGCCAGGGGAGGCTGCGCCGAGATTTGCCCCGCGCCACCGCGGGCCGGCAGGATCAGAATGAGGGGCGCGTTATCCCAGGCGCGCAGGTCTGCGCGCGCCAGGGGGATGAGGCCGCCGGCGCGCGTCACGGTCAGTTGCAGGCGTATCTCGCCATCCGGGCCGGAATGGGGCGTCAGGCGGCAGGCGAGCCTTACCGGCGTCCGGGTGCGATTGGATAACGCGGGCGCCGACAGCAGGAAGGAATTGGCAACATCCGGCACGAGGATCAGGCGCGTGGGCAGCGCAAACGGCCCCGGCTCCCGCGTGTAGGGCGGAAACAGGCGGCGCAACGCCTTGATTTGCCTTCCCGTCAGCACGCGCACGCCCTGCGACGCGTCCGTTTCCGCCTTCAGGCCGGCAGCCATCGCGGGAGGCAGGAACCGGGCGGCGGCCAGGCCGAAGAGGTGATGGGCGCCGGGTAGCGGTACGGCAGCGCAATGAAACGGCACGACCCGGACGGGCGGCTCGCCTGCCTGATGGTCTCGGGCAGGTGCGCGCCGCTCTCCATCTGGCCGGAAGCCGCTTGCGCCGGCTAGGCGTGCCAAGGGATGCAGCGGTCTCGCGCCGGAACCGACCAGCCGCAGGTCGCCCTCCAGGCTGACGAGGAAGCGCGCCCGGGGCGCGGGAGCGCTCAGATGCACCAGGCGTGCCAGGCCCCTGGGAAATGCGACGACGGGGGAGACATCCTGCGTCGTCAGGCGCTGCCCGGTATCGTCGGTGGCGGTGAGATGTCGGGCGAATTCCCGAATGCGCCCGAGGGCTTCCTGCCGCGCCGCCATCACCTGCACGCTGACCACCAGACCCCCTAATGGCCTGCGCGGCGCCGTCGGAGGCACATTCTGGTACAGGGTGAGGCGGTCGTCGCCCGCAACAACCTGCCGCACGGAGACGCAGTAATCGCCCACCCGGTCGGCCAGATTGGCGACGTAGCGTGGCTCCGGCTGCGGCAGCATCCGGACGCTATACCAGCCGCTCGGGTCCCTGCCATAGAATCCATATTGCGAGCGCATGGAGAAGCTGGGGCCGATGGGATAGCTTCCCATCCCCCGGAATCCCCCCAGCACGCCGCCTCCATCCCGATAAGCGCGCGGAAATGGCCGATTGGGGCGCGGCTGCCATCCTATCCAGACCAGGGCGACGATCCCCAACAGAGCACAGCCCCACAGGGCCAGCGCGGCGGCCTGCACGAGGTGCGTTATTGGCCCGGCGCGCTGCGGCGCCTGTATACTTCCCCTCGGCTGTCCTGATGACTCCGATGCGGCTCTCATGGCATTCCTCCCGGGAACTGCCGGTCACAACCGCCCCCATTATGTTAGCGCTATCCTACTTTGAGACGCACGAACCGACGCGGCCCTACCCGCAGCACCGCCTCATTCAGTTCCGCCAGGGGCAACTCGGCATTGGCGTCGGCGATCTTTTCTCCGTTGAGGGTCACGCCTCCCTGCTCAATCAGGCGACGCGCCTCGCCGGTGCCTTTGGCCATGCCTGCTACCACCAGCAGCCGACAGACCCAGACTTTGCCCTCGCGGGCGACCTCCGGCTTCAGGACGACCTCCGGCATTTCGGAGGGCAGCTCGCCCGCGGAATGGACGCGCTGCCACTCGGCCTCAGCGGCTTCGGCGGCGGGCATACCGTGATAGAGGGCGATGATTTCGCGCGCCAGACGCGCCTTGACATCCTTGGGGTTGACCCGGCCCGATCCGGCCTCGCGCAGCAGACGGTCTATCTCTTCCAGCGGCACATCCGTACAGAGCACAAAGTAGTCGCGCATCATGGCGTCGGAGATGGACATGAGCTTGCCGTACATCACGTCGGGCGACTCGGCAATGCCGACGTAGTTGCCCAGCGACTTGCTCATCTTCTTAACGCCATCTAATCCGACGAGCAGAGGCATGAACAGCGCCACCTGCGGTTCCTGGCCCATCTCGCGCTGTAGGTCGCGCCCGGCCAGGATGTTGAAGGTCTGGTCCTGGCCGCCCATCTCGATATCGGCCTCGATGACCACCGAGTCGTAGGCTTGCGCCAGCGGATAGAGCAGCTCGTGCAGGCTGATGGGCAGGCCCTGCGCGTAGCGATTGGCAAAATCCTCCCGCTGCAAGACCTGGGCGAGCGTCATCTTGGAGGTAAGTTGAATGATGTCGGCGAACGTTAATTTGCCCAGCCATTCGCTGTTGAAGCGCACCTGGGTCTTGTCGCGGTCGAGGATGCGCGCGAGCTGATCCACATACGTGCGCGCGTTCTCCTTTATCTGTTCCGGGGAGAGCATGGGGCGCATCGCCGACCGGCCCGAAGGGTCGCCGATGAGGGCGGTATAGTCCCCAATAATCAGGATGACCTGATGCCCCAGATCCTGAAACTGGCGCAGCTTGCGCAGCACGACCGCAAAACCCAGGTGAATATCCGGGGCGGTCGGGTCGAGGCCCAGCTTAATGCGCAGCGGCTGGCCCGCGCGCAGCGACCTGGCGAGCTTCTCCTCCAGGCCGTTTTCCGGGACGACGCCGAGCGTGCCCCGCTTTAGGAGCGCGGCCTGCTGTTGAATTTGCTGTTGCTCTTGTGGTGTGAGTCCTTCCCAGTTCAAAACGACTATCCTCAGCATTTAAGGTAGCCCCGCATGAAACCAAGGCTTAAGAGGAAGCCTGCGAGAGGCGATCACGCTTAGCGGGGTTCTACCGCGTTTCTGTGTTGCCTGCTATTATGAAACATAGACAGCACAAAGTATATCCCTGTTGCAAGGCAACGCTATAGTATCACGCCGGGCAGGATGCTGTCAAACGCAGCGGCACCGCAGCCGCCAGGTCGATCAACGCTTCGGTCCTTAATTTTGGCGTCACCCAACGAAAGGAAGGATCTCCCGATGGCTAATACCTTTGATCTGCTGATTCGTCACGGTCGGATTATGGATGGCACGGGCCGTCCGGCGTTTGAGGGCGATATTGGCGTCGCCGGCGATACGATTGCCGAGATCGGCTCGATTCCGCCGGAGGCCCAGGCGGCACGCACGATAGATGCCAGCGGCCAGGTCGTCGTGCCAGGCTTTATTGATATTCACACGCACGCTGATATTGCCCTGATGGTCCGCCCGGAGCACCTGCCGAAAGTGATGCAGGGCGTCACCACGGAGATCTTTACCAACTGCGGCCTCGGGTTTGCGCCCGTAACGGAAGAGGGCCTGGAGATACAGCGCCGCTACATCGCCGGGCTTTTCGGCGACGATGGCAGCGGCCCTGAGGGAGAAGCGGGTCAGGAACAGAAGGGCGGCAGGCCGCGCGTGGATTGGAACTGGCGCACGGTGGCCGACTTCCTGAGCCGCTATGAGTCGCAGGGCATCGGCGTCAACATGGCCTACCTCATCCCGCACGGTGCAGTGCGCGTCTCCGTGATGGGCATGGCGGAGCGGCCCGCCGACGCCGAGGAGGTGGCCCGGATGCGCGCGATGGTCGAGCAGGGCATGGAGGAGGGCGCCTGGGGATTGAGCACCGGCATCTGGTACGCGCCGATGCGCGCCGCCGACCGCGCGGAACTGGTCGCCATCTGCCGTGCCGCCGGGTTCTTCGCCACCCATCAGCGCGACTACGGCAAAAACATCTTCCAGGCGACCGAGGAGAGCCTGGCGATAGCGCGTGAGGCCGAAGTGCCCGTCCAGATCGCCCACCTTCAGATGAACGGGCCTGATAATGCCGGGCGTGCGCCGCAGTTGTTGGAACTGCTGGAAAGGGCCATCGCCGAGGGGGTGGATGTGACCTGCGACACCTATCCCTACACCGCCGGATCGACCTTTGTGCAGTCGCTGCTGCCCTCCTGGGCGGTAGACGGCGGCCCGGAAGCCATCCTGCGCCGCCTGGCGGACCCGCAGACTCGCGCCCGCATTGTCGAAGCCCTCCGCCTGCATTCCGAAACCGGCCAGCCCCGCGCCGATTGGAATCGCTTTATGCTCGTTGGAACGGTATCGTCCATCAATGGCCCGTTCGAAGGACAGACGTTCGATGCGGTCGCGGCGGCGCGCGGCATGAGCGTACCGGAGTGGATCTGCGCTCTGCTGGAAGAGGACAATCTGCGCGCCTGCTACGTCCAGCATGCCGCCCACGAAGGCAACGTCCGGGATATTCTGCGCTGGCCGCATCAGATGGTCGGCAGCGACGGCCTGCATCTGCCCGGCAAGACGCATCCGCGCCTGTACGGCACGTTCCCGCGCGTGCTAGGCCGCTACGTCCGTGAAGAGAAGATTATCCCGCTGGAGCAAGCCGTTCACAAGATGACCGGAATGCCTGCCGCTCGCCTGGGGTTGAAGCAGCGGGGATTGTTACAGAAAGGCTATGCTGCCGACATCGTTGTGTTTGACCCGGCGACCGTCCACGATATAGCCACCTTTGAGGACCCGCTGCGCTATCCGATAGGCATTCCTTACGTGTTTGTCAACGGGGTTGCCGTCAAAGAGGGCGACCAGCCGACCGGCGCGCTTCCCGGCAAAGTCCTCCGCCGTGCTTGACCGGTTAATCTATGGCGACACCTACTACTCAATCTATTTGCATTCACGACAATAATGCCCGTTTGACCCTGGAACTGTTGCGTCGCCAATATCCGGACAATGAAGACTACTGGGATGGCAACTGGGTCGTTACGCGCTTTCAGGCTACTGCGCCTGGGTTCCAGGCCGACTTCACCGAAGGCGTCCATCTGCAAGAGTTAGTCTGGCTGCGGGAAGAGCTAGCGAAAATGCACGCTACATTGGAGGGCCGTATCGAGTGGAAAGCGATGGACGGCTTTCTTGAGCTTGTCGCCGAGGTGGACAGATTGGGTCACATCCGCTGGACAGTCAAACTCATCTACCCTGCGGGAGTAGGAGCAAGGCTAACGCTGGAAATCGCAAACGACCAGACCTATCTGCCTGCCCTGTTGAACCAGATTGACGCCGCTTTGGAAGCGTTTCCGCTTCGAGGCCAGCCCAACGGATAATCCGTGCTCTGTCCCTGGCAATAATCAGCGGGCCAGCCAGCCACCATCTACGGGCAGGATGGCGCCGTGCAGGTAGTCGGCGGCTTGGGAGGCAAGAAAGACAACCGCGCCCTTGAGGTCAGCAGGCTCGCCCCAGCGCCCTGCCGGGATGCGCGCCAGCACCGACGCGCTGCGTTCCGGATCGGCCCGGAGTGCGGCGGTGACTTCTGTGGTCATGTAGCCGGGCGCGATGGCGTTGACGTTGATGCCGGATGCGGCCCACTCGTTAGCCAGCGCGCGCGTCAGCCCGGCCAGGCCGCTCTTTGCGGCGGCATAGGAGGGCGCATACAGCCCGCCCTGAAAGGAGAGCATCGAGGCGATATGGATGATCTTGCCGCTATGACCGGAGGCGAGGAAGTGGCGGGCGGCGGCCTGGCTGAGATAGAAGGCGCTGCTCAAGTTGATGTCCAGCACTGCCTCCCAGTCCTCCGGACGGAACTCGACGGCGGGGGCGCGGCGGATGATGCCCGCGTTGTTAACGAGAATATCCAGCCGGCCAAGCTGCGCCGCGCACTCCTCGACGATCCGGTCCGCCCTATTGGGCGTCATGCCTGCCAGGTCGTGCGTGAGGCCATAGGCGCGACGGCCCAGGGCCGTGATCTGGCGCACACATTCCTCCGGGGCCAGGCGGTCAAGAACGGCCACATCGGCCCCAGCCTCGGCCAGCCCAAGCGCCAGCGCTTCGCCCAGGCCACGCGCCGCGCCCGTCACCAGGGCCACCTTGCCATCGAGTTTGAAGGCGTCGAGGATCATGTTCAGATGCCGTCCCCTCTCCTTCTCAAGGAGAGGGGAGAGGCCCCACCCCAAGAACAGGGGAGAGGAGAGCAGAAGCCGGGTCACCCCCTTCCCTACCGCGTTAGCGGCGAATTAGGGAAGGGAGTCGCGCAGCGACGGGTGGGGTTAGGTAAAGAAAGGCGCCCTCAGTAGCGCAGGTCTTGTGGTTGGATGCCCTGCTGTCGGCAGAAGTTCAGATAGCGCTCCATCTTGGTGAAGACGTCATCCTGGTAAATCAGGTTATCCTCGTCATCCAGGTATTGGATCACGCCCTCCAGAAGAAACAGCGTGATCATCTCCTCAGCCTCATCCACGACCAGCGTGTGAATATCGCCGGGCGGCTCATAGATGAAGGTGCCGGGTCGCGCGACCCACTCCCGCTCCAGGTAGTGCCAGCTTCCCTGCAGGCAGAAGCCGAGCACCTGCCCGCCGCTGTGGCGGTGCCGGTTGACTCTGCCGCCTCCGGTGACCTTGAGCAGGTTCACCCAGCGCCCGTTGGTCAGGTCGAAGCGCAGCGGTTTGAACCAGACCCGATCTCCCTGCGGCACCCAGGGAATCTCGTCGCTGTGGATGGCCTGATCGGGCAGGCCCATCTCCAGGATGGTCTGCAACCCTGCAACCTTAGTGATCATGTGCGCCTCCTCTGCACGCTGTTACCTGATTTATCTCCTGCGGCCAGGCTCGGCCCGCCGCCTGGTGATTCCGTGCTCCCAATTCAAGATGCCCGCTTATCGGCGCCGTAGCGCCCACTCCACGCCCTGCTTCAGGAATCTCTGGAAGTTCGGCTCGGAGAAGGTCTCCGGGAAGTGCCCCAGGGAGATATAGAAGACCCGGCCCGCGCCTGGCTCACGCACCCAGGAGATAGGGATCGGGCCATCTTCGATAGAGTAACTGCTCGTCTGGGCCAGCAGATGCACGCGCGCCGGATCGTAATCGGCAAAAAGATAGAGCTCGTCGCGGAGGGTGAAATCGTTTAGCCCCTGGGTGATGGGATGGGTTTTATCCACGATCTCAACGGTAATATCCAGCGGGGCCGGATGCGTGCGAAACCGCCCGCCGATCAGGGCAATAAACTCCGGGTCTTTGGTAAAGGAATCGGTGGCGTTATGGATACCGACGAGGGCTTTGCCGCTCTCCACGAAATCTACGATGGCCTCTATATCGGCCCCGTGCCGCTCCGATCCGGTCGTATGCAGCACCAGCAGGTCGTACCGGCGCAGGTTGTCGGCGGTGAGGGCCGAATAGTCGCCGACAAACGCATCGCCGCCGTCGGGATGATACATGCCGGTCACGGTCACCTCCAGGCCCAGGCTCTCCAGCAGGGCGCGGGCGGGCGCTTCGATAGGCTCCAGCCGGTGATAAGGCGCAGGGCATCCGCCGACGAAGAGGGCTTTCTGCGGCATAAGCGTGGTTTCCTTTCTGCTAGCGTGTGGCCGGCTCCAGCAGCGTCAGCGTGCGGGCGTCGGCGTCGAGACGGGCGCGCACGCCGAGGGGCAGGGTAAGCGCATTGGGCACATGGCCGAACGGGAACCCGGCAATGGTCGGCTTGCCGAGCGGCACGAAGATGTCGCGCCAGAGGGCTTCCGGCGTGTTGCGCGGCGGATCGTCCTCGTGCTTGGGCCAGTCGCTAAGGGCGCCGATGACGAACCCGGCGGCCTCCTCCAGCAGCCCGGCGTTCTTTAGCTGGGTCAGGTCTCTATCTGCGCGGTAGATGGCCTCGTTGACATCCTCGATCAGCACGATCTTGCCCCGGAAGTCGGGCGCAAAAGACGAGCCGCAGGCGTGGGCCAGCAGGCAGAGGCAGCCGCCGGCCATCTCGCCCTCAACGCTGCCGGGCACGAGGGTCTGTATCGTCTCCGGTGGGGCCGGGAGCGGGCCGAACGGCTCCGGGCTTTCCAGCAGTTGCCAGAAGACGCCCGCCGCCGTCAGGTCGAGTTTAGGCAGGCCGAAGAGGGTCGGGCCGTGAAAGGTCACCAGGTCGGCATGGCGTTCCAGCGCCAGATGCAGGCTGGTAATGTCGCTGAAGCCGACGAAGACCTTTGGATGGGTGGCGATGGCCTGCCAGTCCAGGTGATCCATCAGGCGCATGGCACCGTAACCGCCCCGCGCGCACAGGATTCCGGCGATATCCTCACGGGCGAACAGGGCATTGAGGTCGGCGGCGCGGTCGGCGTCCGTTCCGGCCAGATAGTTGTTGTGCGGGTGCGTGTCGCGGACGTGCTCTCCCAGCACGACCCGGTAACCGCGCGCCTCCAGCGCCGCCACGCCCGCTTGCAGCGCCTCCGCCTCTATCGGGCCGGAGGGCGAGGCCACGCCAAGCGTGTCGCCGGGACGCAGTGCGCGCGGTCTGCGCCTTACCATCGCGCGTCCGGGCCGAAGTCGGCGTTGTAGTAGCTCTGTCCCGGCACATGCTCGCCGGGAGAAATCAGCTCATCCACGCGCTTCTTGTCCTCGTCCGTGATCGTCACCTCAGAGGCCGTCAGGTTCTCCTCCAACTGCGCGACGCTGTTGGGGCCGATGATGGGGCTGGTCACGCCCGGCTGCGCAGCGCACCAGGCATTGGCGAAGGCCGTCATGGTGCAGCCTTTGTCCCGGCACAGCGCCTCTAATCCCTCCAGCACGCGCCATGTCCCCTCGCTGAACTTGGAGGGGTCTTCGCGCGAGTTGGGTGGGGCCGGCTGGCCGCGATGGTACTTGCCGGTCAGCTTTCCGCCCGCCAGCGGACTCCAGGGGATGATTCCGAGGCCATAGGTGCGAGCCACCGGCAGCAGTTCGCGCTCAATGCGCCGGTCCAAAAGATTATAGGGCGGCTGCTCGCAGACAAAGCGGTTCAGGCCCAATTCCTTAGAGGCCCAGAGGCTTTCGACGACCTGCCAGGCGGCGAAGGTGCTGGTGCCGATATAGCGCACCTTGCCCTGCCGGATGAGGTCGTCCAGGGCG
>DASRGZ010000034.1:0-5779 GCA_035650735.1 Chthonomonadaceae bacterium | reverse complement strand
GACAAAGCGGTTCAGGCCCAATTCCTTAGAGGCCCAGAGGCTTTCGACGACCTGCCAGGCGGCGAAGGTGCTGGTGCCGATATAGCGCACCTTGCCCTGCCGGATGAGGTCGTCCAGGGCGCGCAGGGTCTCGTCAATGGGCACGGAGGACTGCGGGCGATGGATCTGGTAGAGGTCAATATGGTCGGTCTGGAGGCGGCGCAGGCTGTCCTCGCACGCCTTGAGGATGTGGAAGCGCGTGTTGCCCCAGGCGTTAGGGTCGTCGTCGGCCATTTTGCCGTGTACTTTGGTGGCGAGGAAGACCTTCTCGCGCTTGCCATCTCGCTTGAGGGCGTTGCCGACCATAACTTCGCTCTGGCCGCGCGAGTAGACGTTGGCGGTATCAAGGAAGTTGCCGCCCTGATCGAGGAAGCGGTCCACCATGCGGATGGCTTCCTCCTGGTCTGTCTTCCAGCCAAAAGTCATTGCCCCCAAGCACCAGACGCTCACCTGCGCGCCGGTGCGGCCTAGGGCGCGGTATTCCATGTCGTTGCCTCCTTGTGGTGTGCTTCTTCCTCGCGGAGTCGGGCGAGGAATTGGTCGAAGTTATGCTGGGGCTCGTAGCCAAGCATGGAACTGGCCTTGCTGATGTCGAAGCGGGTAAGGATGGGAGGCACGGTCAGGCCGTGTCTGGCCAGCAGTTCCACCGCGCCGGGATAGTAGCGCTCGATGACCGGAGCCGGGTTGGTCGCCAGGTCCGGCCAGTCCTCATCCTGAAACGGCTTGGCGCAGTGGATAAGGAAAGGCTCACAGGAGAATTCTTCGGCTATCACAGCGCCCAGCGCCAGATGGTTGGCCTGCGCGACGTCTTCGGCGTCCAGCCAGTTGTTGAGCCGCCCCAGACCCGCCACCTTCCAGTCGGCCGGGACAAAGCAGCCGTAGCGCAGGATGGCGATATGAAAAGCGTGCTTGCGCGCGTAGAAGCGGCACATCTCCTCGCCCAGCACCTTCGTCAGCGGATAGATGTGGGTGGGGATGCAGGGAACGTTCTCATCCATCACGCGCCGACCGCGCATCCCGTCGCCATAGACGACCTCGCTGGACGAGAAGACCAGATACCGTACCCCGTTGATGAGCATGGCGCGCAGGACGTTATGCGTGCCGGTGACGTTGACCCCGTAGTAATCGTCGTAATTGCGGGAAGCGGCCATATTGCCGTGATAGGCTACCGCGTGAATGACGGCCTCACATCCCTGCATGGCGTGCATGACCGCGCCCGCGTCGCGGATATCGGCCTGCACGCTGACGCTGCCTTCCGGCGCGTCCATCGGCTCCAGGTCCAGCAGCACAAGCTGATGCTCCTCGGCAGCAAGGAGGTGGATAAGAATGGAGCAGAAATTTCCGCGCGCCCCGGTAATCAGTATTTTCACCTGCGCCCCCTCCTAGGTAGACACTCCCAGCCGTGTGGATCAATCTCACGCAGCCTGCTGCTGAGGAGATACGTCAACACCGTTGGGAGCGATTACCCCCTCCTAATAGATAACCTGGAAATCAGTTCGGCACGTCAGCCCAGAAATCCTGTTGATCAAGAACGGAATAGCCCTGATTGAAACGGCTTTTGGCTTTCTCCGTGCCGCCTCCGTGTCTCCGTGTCTCTAGCGCAGCGGGTGGTTTATTCTGGCTGGAAGAGTCCGACGGCGACGCCGGCGCGCATGGGCACGATGAGAGAGACAAACTGGGGATGCGCGGCCAGGCGGCGGTTGAACTCGCGGATGGCGAGGATGCGCGGATCGTCGGCGGCAGGGTCGAGGAGCGTCTGGCCGTGCCAGGAGCCGGAGCGCAGGACGTTGTCGGCCAGCAGCAGGCCGCCGGGCCGCAGCACGCCCACCGACCAGTCCAGAAACTCCGGGTAGTGGGCCTTGTCCGCATCCAGGAAGATGACGTCGAAGGGCGGGCCGCCCGCCTGCACCTCCTGCTCCAGCTCCGGCAGCATCTCCAGGGCTGCCCCAACGCGCACCTCGACCCTGGCCCCGACGCCCGCCTCCGCCAGAGCCGCCCGCGCCACGGCGGCATATTCCGGGCTAAGTTCAACGGAGATCACCTTGCCGTCTTCCGGCAGGGCGCGGGCGAACCACAGCGCGCTGTGGCCTGCCAGAGTCCCGAACTCCAGCACGCGCCGCGCGCCCACAGCCCGGCACAGCAGTTGGAACAGCCGCCCCACATCCGGAGTGATCTCCCAACCGGGCGGCATTCCGGCAGCGTGCGCGGCCTGAGTCAGCAGGGCCAGGGCGGCATCTTCCGGCGCAAAGAGCGCGGTGGCGTAGTCCAGCAGTTCGGCGGGCATCGGTTCTGTGAGCATCGTTACGTTTCCTTTTTGACCTAACCCCCCGGCCCCCTTCCCTACAAGGGAAGGGGGTGACCCGACTTCTCTCCTCTGCCTGCCTGCGTAGGCAGGCAGAGGGCCTCGCTAGGCGGATATCGCCAGGCAGAGCCGCGAACCGTTGAGCGGCGTCCCTGGCAGTCGAGCGTGCGCAGTTCCGACCCTAGCAGAGCCCCACAGCGGCAGGGTTCAGCCTGCCGGGAGAGGGGAGGGGGTGAGGGCTATGCCGGTTTTTCTCCTACGGCATCCAGGCGGCGCTTGGCCTCCGCGTAGACGTCGGGAGGCAGCGGGCCTTTCTCGGCGGCAGCGACGTTCTCCTGTAGGTGCTCCGGATGCAGCGTGCCGACGATGGTAGTGCTAATCCCCGGGTGCGAGATTAGGAAGCGCAGTAGGAACGCCGTGCGCGACTCGCCGGGCGCGCGCAGCTCATCCAGGTTGGCCTGCTCGTATTTCTTCCACCGATCCTGGCTGCCCAGGCCCACGCCGGGTTCGCCGCGCGCCACGCCGCCCCGGTCAATGATGCCCGCGCCCGCCTGCGCCGCCTGCGTGATCACGTTCTCATGCTGGCGCTCCAGAGCGGAGTAGGGGATCTGAAACACATCGAAGACGCCCCACTGAATGTAGGTGGTAATATGGGGCAAGGTAGAGGAGCAGCCGATAAAGCGCACCTTGCCCTGCTGCTGCATCTCCTGCAATGCCGCCACCAGGTCGCCCTGCTCCACCTGCTCCACGCTGGGGTTATGCAGCTGCATGATGTCTATGTAGTCGGTCTTCAGGCGCTCCAGGCTCTCATGCAGGCCGCGAAACAGGTTCTCCCGCGTCCACACGTGCGGCGTCTCGTCAGTATGCTCGTCCTTGTAGGTGACTCTGCAGCCGCACTTGGTGGCGATGTAGAACTCTCCCCGGCGTTTGCTCAGGTACTTGCCGATGAACTCCTCGCTGCGTCCGTAGTCGTTGGCGGTATCAATGAAATTAATGCCTGCGTCAAGCACCGCATTCAAGATAGTTTCCGCCTGCTGATCGGTGACGGGACGCCCTCCCCAGATACGGGGGCCGCGAATCTCCATAGCGCCATAGCCGAGCACAGTCACATTCAAACCGGTGCGGCGGCCCAGGAGGCGCTGTTCCAGAGTTGCCATCGTTGTCTGCCCTTTCCTTCGTGGGAATTATGTGCGCGTACGCTTCTCTTTTGGCCGCGCGAGCCTCTTGTTCCTTCTGTATGCCCCGCAAACCGATGCAAATTGGCCCGAGGCCGGGCCTGCCGGGGAGCACCCCGAACGATTGTCGTGGAAGCGCAAGAGAAGGCACGCTTTTTTGTCAGTATTGGCATACTTCTTGCAGCAGGTATTTTGCTCAGGTAGAACGTATGTAAGGCCGGAAGCCCTCTCCAAGCTTTCCTAGAAGCGCCCTTTCCCTCTGGCGGAGGCGCGCGCACCCCGGGAGGAAGTCCCCATGAAAACCTACACCTTTGCGTCTAAGGGGATGATTGCGCTTGTACGCGAGGCCCGCTGTACCGGATCCATACGCGTGACCTTGCTAACCAGGTGCGCGGCGCGATCCAGTTCCTGCAGAGCGTCGAACAGCGCGTGGCTCGGTATATCGGCCTGCGCCTGGAGGAACGGGACGTGCTGATTATTGGGCCGGGCCAGGGCAGCACAGAGATGGCCTTTTTCGGCGTAAAGAACCGGGTCGTGGGGATCGATCTGGACGTGATCGCGCGGGGCTTTAGCCTGAGTGCCTATCTGGCCATGCTGCGGCGCAATGGGCCGACGCGCATGATCAAAACCCTGGCGCGCAAATGCCTGGGCCTGGATGCCCTGGCCGCCCGGGAGCTCAAAAAACAGTTGGGGATTCGGCGTTTCCCCTCCACCTCGCTGCGGCAAATGGACGCGGCTCGGATGGCATTTCCCGATGCGAGCTTCGATTTCGTCTACACGTTTGCGGTCTTCGAGCATATCCCTAAGCCCGACGCGGCGATTCAAGAAATTGTGCGGGTTTTACGGCCCGGCGGCGCGTGCTATATTAGTTTGCACCTGTACACCAGCGAGGGCGGCTGCCACGACCCCCGCGTTTTCGCCGACGATCCGCAGCGGCCTCCCTATTGGGCGCATCTGCGCCCGCAGCACAGAGAAAAGGTACAGCCCAACGCCTACCTTAACGAGCTGCGTCTGGCGGAGTGGCATCGTCTCTTTCAGGAGCACATGCCCGGCGTGCAGTTTGAGACTGATGGATTCCATCAGGAATTGCATGAGCGCCTGAGCGCCGAGTTGAGCCGCATCCGGGCCAACGGCGAACTTCAGGACTACGCCGATGAGGAGCTCCTGTCCGTCAATCTGATCGCCATCTGGCGCAAGCCGGCGCAGGAAATAGAAGTTACGGGCCAGGCAGTTTGCAGGGCTGTGGAGAGGGATACACCTGCGGCGGCGCCGGTCGCGCAGTCGGCAGGAAAATCATGAGAGCTGGGGGATGGACGCAGGCATGGAAGAAAAGCTCGCCGTTATCGAGAAACAACCGGGTTCACTGGAGCCCCTGGGCTTACGGGAGCAGCCCGGCGCGGACAGGCCGCGGGCCAGAGCGTCTCTGCTCCCTGGCCTGTTTGTGTTCTTGTTAGGGTCTGTGATAGCTTACGTCTACGCCTTCCTGCTCTACCCCCGCCAGGGCCTCATCCAACCCGTCATCGACCTCAACGGCTTCGGACAACTGGCCCGACACCTGGCCCACGGAGACGGCTTCAGCCTCGGCTACGGCCCTACCCTCCGACGCGCTCCCCTCTATCCGGCTTTTGCTGCCCTCCTGCTCCGGCTCTGCGGTTCCTCCGGCCCCGAGGCCCTGGTCTATCGGCCTGTCTTGCTGGCTCAGTGCCTGATGGTGGGCCTGACCTGTCTGAGTGCCTTTGCTCTGGCGCGTAAGCTCTTTGGAGAGCGCACGGGCCTGGTGGCCGGTCTTCTGTGCGCCCTGACCCCTCAGGTCTACCGGTATGTGGGGATGACGGAGGTGGAGACGAGCCTGGGGCTGTTGTTGGTGCTGATGGCGCTGACGGGCTTAAACCTCTACCGCCGTCCTACGGTGAGCACCGGAGCGCTGTTCGGGTTGGTGGTGGGAGCGGCCACACTGGTAAAGCCCTTGCCTCTGTTCTATCCCTTCGTGTTCCTGCCTCTGGTCTTTTGGGCCTGGAAGAAGCAGGGGCGAACGAAGGGGCAGGCAGAGGCAGGAACGGGCCGGAATGGACAGGGCCAGGGGCTGAGGGGTTTGCTGGCTAGCTTGGTGGTGTTTGTGCTGTGCGTGCTGCCGTGGGTGGTGCGCAATGGGCTAGTCAGTCACGGGCAGTTCTGGGGGATAAGCAGCAACGGTCCGGGGGAGTTTTTGCGGGGCTATGTCAATGTCGAGCCTCAGTTTGTCCTCCTCAGACAGGACTTCGGC
>DASRGZ010000033.1:0-42546 GCA_035650735.1 Chthonomonadaceae bacterium | reverse complement strand
CGTGCCCGGCTTGCGCTGGCTGTGCCTGCTGGTCTGTGGCAGGCAGGGTAGGCCGCATGGGGCCTGCATGCGCTGGTTTAGCACAAGGGGCCCGCAGGCTACAAAGGCCCGCACCGTCCAGGAGGGCTTGCTCCGGGAGTGTGTGGCCGCCTGGGGAGCGCGCCTGCGGCATATCTTCGACCGGGGCTTTGCGGGCAGTTCCTGGCTGGGACTGTTGCTGGAGAAGAAAGTACCCTTTATTGTGCGCTGGCCCAAGGGCTGGAGCCTGCTCGACGCCCAGGGCAGAAAGCGCAAAGCCTGGCAGATAGCCCGAGGCAAGCGTAGCTGGCAGAAGCGGTTGCTCTTTGATGCCAGGCGGCGCTGTCATCGTCTGGTAGGCGTAGTGGCTGTGCCGGTCAAGCATCCGGACTATCCCGACACGCCTCTGTGGTTGGTGGTCTCTCGTCCCGGCAAGCCGGGCCTGGCTCCCTGGTATCTGCTAACCAACCAGCCCCAAGAGAGCGCCGAAGTGGCCTGGAAGAGTGTGCTGCGCCATGGACGCCGCTGGCAGATCGAACAGACCTTCCGCTACACCAAGAGTGAACTGGCCATGGAGAGTCCGCGGCTGTGGAGTTGGGAGGGACGGCGCAAACTATTACGGATGGTCACGCTCTGTTCTGCGTTCCTCTTGAGCTTGCTCGATCCGCTGCTCCAACCACTATGTCAATGGCTGTTGCGCTGCTTTTGCCATCGCACAGGAAAGCGGAGCCAGGAAATCCAGGCTCCGCTGTACCGATTGCGAGCGGCCTTAAGCCGTCTCTTCTTAGCCTATCCCGGTGCCAATCTGCAAAATTCGGGAGGACTAACGTTTACCTTTTGCCTTCATCCTAATTATAACATACGAACGGATAGAGCGATGCGCCAATGTCGGAACAGAGGATCAGGCGGCTTTGGCGGTGGCCTCTTGCAGCGCGGCCTCGAAGATGTCCAGTCCCTCTTGCAAAACCTCCTCTGGGATGTTGAGCGGCGGGATCAGGCGCAGAGTCGCATTGTCGGTCGCCGGATTGCCGATCTTGGCGCCGCAAGTCAGCAGCAGCAGCCCTGCTTCCCGGGCGCGGCGTTTCACCGCCTCGCAGCGCGCATAGTCCGGTCGGCCCGCCGCATCGCGTAGCTCCACGCCGATCATCAGGCCATTGCCGCGCACATCCACGACGCCGTGCTGGCCGACCAGGGGCCGCAGCCGCGCCTTGAGGATCTCGCCAAGATGCGCCGCGCGCTCGATTAGCCCTTCCCGCTCGATGATCCGCAAGGCTGCCAGCCCGGCTGCGCACGCCACCGGATTGCCGCCAAACGTGGTGCCGTGCTCCCCAGGCTGCCACAGGGCCATCATCTCCTGGCGCGCGGCCACGCCCGCCAGCGGCAGGCCCCCACCGACCGCCTTGCCAAAGACGACGATATCCGGGGCGATGCCCAGGTGCTCAAAGCCAAACCAGCGGCCCGTGCGGCCCCATCCGGTCTGGATCTCGTCGGCGATGAGCAGGATGCCGCGCTGGCTGGTTAGCTCGCGTATGCGCTGCGCGGCGGCGGGCGCCATCGGAACGTAGCCGCCCTCGCCCTGCTGCGGCTCGAAAACGACCGCCGCCACGTCGCCGCCCATCTCGTTTAGCAGCCGCTCCAGCCCCGCGACGCAGCATGCTGTCGGCTTGCAGGCATGACATTTGGCGCAGCGGGGGGCGGGCGCATGATGGATGTTGGCGCGCAGCGGCACCAGAAAGCCCTCGTACGCCTCCCAATGCAGGCGCTTGGAGTGGGACAGGGCGGTAGCGAACAGCGTTCGCCCATGAAACGCGCCCTCAAATGCGACGAACTTCGTGCGGCCCGTCACCTTCAGGGCGAGCTTGGCCGCCGCATCTATCGACTCGCTGCCGCTGTTGAGGAACAGAAACGACCAGGGAGCGCCGGGCAGCAGCAGCCCGAAGAGATCCCGCATCCACCGGCCTAGCTCCAACTGTGGGGCGTGGCGCATGGTGTCGGAGACGTGCATGACCTTCCCGGCCTGCTCCACAATCGCCGCAATCACCTCCGGGTGGTTGTGGCCGCAGGCGTGCACGGCAATACCGCCGGTAAAGTCAATGTAGCGCGTTCCGCGATAGGTGACTACCGAGGCTCCCTGCGCAGCCAGAGCCACTTCGTCGGTTTCAAAGCCAACGACCTCCGCCAGCAGTCCCTCCCCACATAACTCCACAACGCGCTCTTCCGTCAACATACCCACCATGCCTTTCTCTACTCTATTTCTATTTCCAACAGGATTAACATTGGACAGGATGAACAGGATTTACAGGATTAGAAAAAGACAAGCAAGCCTTGCTTCTCTGAGTTGTTGAAATCCGGTTAATCCCGTTAATGCTGTCTAAATGGCTTTTAGGTAGACACTCCCAGCCGTGTGGATCAATCTCCCGCAGCCTGCTGCTGAGGAGATACGTCAACACCGTTGGGAGGGATTACCGGCTTTTATCTTCAGCCTGTAAATCCTGCAAAATCCTATTCATCCTGTTGAGTCTTTTCGGTATCTCTTAGGCGAAAATTTAGCCTGGCTGCGTGTCGATCTGGGCGCGGACCAGTTCCTCCGTCTCGGCGTAGTTGACGTAGATGGACTTCCATTCGGTGCAGTAGTCCATCGCCGTCCAGCCCGCCTCCCGATGCCCGTTGCCGGTCTGCTTGACGCCGCCGAAGGGCAACTGAATCTCTGCGCCGCTCGTGGGCAGGTTGATATAGACAATGCCTGCCTCCAGCTCCTGCATGGCGCGGAACGCCCTGTTGACGTCGCGCGTGTAGAGGGAGAGCGAGAGGCCGTACTGCGTGCCGTTGGCGGCGGCGATGGCCTCGTCCAGGCTGTCCACCTCGATGAGCGCCGTGACCGGCCCAAAGATCTCCTCCTGAGCCACGCGCATAGGCATCTCAACCTCATCTAGCACCGTCGGCGCATAGAAGCAGCCCGGCGCATACTCCGGCTCGTCCAGGATGCGCCCTCCGGTCAGCACCTTCGCGCCCTCCGCTTTGCCGATCTCGACATAGCCATGAATACGGCGCAACTGCGCGCGATTGACCACCGGCCCGATCTCTACGGACGGGTCGGCTCCTGCGCCGATCTTCAGTGCGCGCGTGCGATCCACCAGTGCATCACGGAACTTTTGCTTAATGCCCCGCTGCACGATCAGGCGGCTGGCCGCCGTGCAGCGCTGCCCTGCCGTGCCAAATGCGCTCCACAGCGCGCCCTTAAGCGCCAACTCCAGGTTCGCGTCGTCTAATACCACAATCGCGTTCTTGCCGCCCAACTCGCAGCTTATCCGCTTCATCAACTGGCCGCAGCGCCCCGCGATCTGGCGTCCCACCTCGGTTGAGCCGGTGAAGGAGAGAACAGCGACCCCTGGCGACTCGACCAGCGCCGCGCCCGCTTCCGGCCCGTAGCCCGTGACTAGGTTGACCACGCCCGGCGGAAGTCCGGCCTCAATCAGCAGCTCCACAAAGGCGACGCCCAGGCCCGGCGTATCCTCCGCCGGCTTGAAGACGACCGTGTTGCCTGCCAGCAGCGCCGGCAAGATCTTCCAGCTTGGGATGGCGATAGGGAAGTTCCAGGGCGTGATGACCCCGACGACGCCGACTGGCACGCGCTGGGCCGCGCAGAAGATGTCGGGGCGCTCCGAGGGCACGAGGCTGCCGTTGGGCAGACGGCCAAACGCGGCGATATAGTGGGCCATGTCAATGGCTTCCTGCACGTCGCCGCGCGCCTCCACCAGCACCTTGCCCATCTCGGCAACCATCTGGCGGGCCAACTCCTCTTTGCGGGCCTCCAGCAGCCGCCCCATGCGCTCTATAATGGCGCCGCGCGCCGGGGCCGGGGTACGCCGCCATGCCGGAAACGTCGCCACTGCCGCCGCGACCGCCGCCTCCACATCCTCACCCTGCGACCGCGCGTAGCGCCCCAACACCTCCTCGGTGCGCGCCGGGTTGACCGACTCGAACGTCGCGCCCGCCATGGCCGCGCGCCACTCACCGCCTATGTAGTTCGTCCTACCGTCGTGCATACCTAAAACTCCCTCAAAAACAAAAACCCAACAGGATTAACAGGATTTTGCAGGATTGATAGGATTTCAACCACACAATCACACAGGGTTTGTCTGTGTTGTTGAAATCCTGTCAATCCTGTCTATAAGGCTTATACATTAATCCTGTAAATCCTGAGAAATCCTGTTAATCCTGTTGAGAGGTTTTTCGGGCGTCGGTGGCCTGGATGATGGCGCTCACGCCCGTCTTGTTAAAGCCCTTGAAGCCCTCCCAGCGCTGCAGGATCTCCAGGTGGCTGCCCGCCGCGCCCTGTGCCAGGAAGCGTTCCGCCTGCCCGGCAGTGATCAGGCCGCGCGCGCGCAGAGCTTCGACGCGCTCCGGCGCCACCGGCCAGATCTCGGCTTCGGTGAAGGCTTGCTTGAGCATCGGCAGGTCGGTGAAGGGAGCCATCACGCCGAACCCGGCGGCCTCCAGCAGCGTCTGCTCCTGAGCGAAGTCGAACTCGGCCTCCAGGTGATGCAGGCCCGCTGTGCCGACGCTGTCGCCGTGCAGGGCGCACCACAGGCCGATGGTTCCCAGCGTGTCGCGCTGCGCCAGATCGACGCGGGAGAAATCAATGTCCAGCTCTTCTGGGGCCAGATCCAGGTCGCAGAAGAGGATGATCCGGCTGACCGGATGCTCCAGGATCTGCGCGCCCCATCCGGCCTCCGCGCCCGCATAGAACCGCTCGCGCATCTCGAAGCCGAGCGTCTGCCAGAGCTGCATCAGGGCGCGGAAACTATCGCGGGAGCAGCGGTAGGTGTGGTGGTCGTGGTTGGCCCAGCCAATGCCGATCCGCTGCTGCTGCTCATACTGCCAGCGGGCGGCGCGGTTGCGGGTCATATAGTAGGCGCGCTCGGCGGCGAAGAACTCCTCCACGGCCCGGTCGCGTCCGATGTCGCCGATGACGCTCTCGACCAGCTTCTGCGTGCGCGTGATGACCTCCAGGGCGCTGCCGCTGCGGTCACGGCTGTGGAGCGCCTCCCGCGCGTGTCCCAACTGCTGCGATTCCGCTAGGCTGAGGGTGCCGGGCGCAAATCCGCCATAGCCCCGCCGTGCAATGGGCATCAGTTCGCCGTGAGGCAGCGCAACATGGCCGCACTGGTAGCGCGAGTCGGGGTCGCCGTGGCAGCCGGTCAGCGTCAGGCCGTTGGCCTCGGCAAAGAGCGGAATGTCCTCGACGGCCAGCGCCAGCCGGGGCGCCTGGAGGTTGCGCTTGAACCGCACGCCCGGCAGACGGGCCTGTGGATGCTTCCAGAGGCGGTCGCCCTCCGGCAGTACCGTCTCCACCAAGCCCAGCGCCGCCAGTTCTTCCGGCAGGCCGGGCGTTTCCGGCAGAATCCAGTGATCGATCAGGTTTTGCAGCAGGACGCCCGCTGCATTATGGAAGCGCGCCGCCATCGCCTCAATCGGTGGGTTGGCGGCAGCAAAAGTGCGAAGCTGCCTGTCAAAAAAGCCGGCTGCCTCCGGACAGCGCGGCCAGGGTTGTGTCTGGTTCATCTCGGTTTCCTCCCCGCCCGGAAAACGGCTGCACTACGGACCTGATGCGGGAAACGGGAGGCGATCCGCTCCTCCCGTTCCTCCTCGGACCGCCTATCTCTATATTGTATCATAGTTTTTTTACGGGGAAAATTTAGGCAGAATTGCGAGGGCAGGGTCAGACCTTGATCCGCTTCCACTTGTCGGATCGGAAGAGGCCGACGGTCAACAGGCCACCGGCGACGGTGGAGATGGCCATAGCGATCCAGGCGCCCCGCGAGTTCATATGCAGGTGGAACATGAGCCAGTAGGCCAGCGGCAGGCGCAAAATCCACATGGTGAAGATGGTGATGGCGGTCGGGCGCAGCGTATCGCCTGCTCCCTGGAGAGCGCCGGTCAGCACCATGCCCAGCGCCAGGAACGGCTCCGAGAGCGCGATCACCTGCAGGTACTCCACGCCCAGGCGCCGCACCAGCAGGTCGCCGGTGAACAGCCGCGTGAACGGATGGGCCATTAAGAAAAAGAGCGCAGCCATCGTAGACATCACCAGGATCGCCTGCCCTGTCGCCGCCCAGCCGTAGCGTTCGGCGCGTTCCGGGTTGCGCGCTCCCAGGCTCTGCCCCACCAGCGCCGAGGCCGCCACGCTGTAGCCAAAGCCCGGCATAAAGGCCACCGACTCCGCGCGCAGCCCGATCTGGAGGGCGGCCACGCCCGCCGCCCCTTCCGCCGCGCGCGCCAACACGCCGATAAAGGAGGTCATGGAGAGCGTGCGGATCACGGCTTGCAGTGCGGCAGGCAGGCCGATGCGCAGGATACGCCAGGCCCACTCCGGACGTAAGATCAGATGCTTGCGCTGCAGGGCATCGGCAACCGAGGAGTAGCGGGGCAGGATAAACAGAAACAGCAGCATGCCGACGGTTTGCGAGATCGCCAGCGCCGTTCCCGCGCCAGCCACGCCGAGCGCTGGGAAGCCGAGCTTGCCGTAGATGAGCAGCGCGTTGAAGGTGATATGGGTGGCGATGACCGCCAACGTTACCAGCATGGGCGTGCGGGTATCGCCCAGGCCGCGAAAGGTCGCATGGAACACGTTCATCAGGAACAGCGGGACCGTCCCCAGGAGCGCCGCGCCGAGGAACTGCACGCACAGGGCCGCCGCCTGCGGGTTGTGATGCGTATCCAGCATCAGGCCGACCAGTTGCGTCCGCCAGGCATAGGCCGGAACGCCGAAGAGCAGCGCCAGCAAAAAGGCCAGCGTCAGCCCTTGCCCCGTCGCATGAGCGCACTGGTCGTGATCACCGGCTCCGGTGAAGCGAGCCACCAGCGCCGTCACGGCCACCGTCACCCCCATCGCCAGCGAGACCATCAGAAAGATGACGTTGCCGCCCACGCCGGCTGCCGCCAGAGCTTGCGCGCCGTAGGGCAGGTGCCCGACGAAGAAGGTGTCCATCAGGCTGTTGAAGGTCTGGAGCAGCATGGTCATCACGGACGGCCAGGCCAGCGTCCAGACGGCCCGATGGAGCTCACGCGGCGTCGGCTCGGCAGCGGCCTCTGGAATCGGCAGGGGCTCCGGGGAGACGACCGCAGGGAAAGCTGGGACAAGCTCACCCGAGTCGTCTCCGAGGGCAGCCTCGCGCGCCGAGACGGGCAGGGCCGTATATTCGGAATAGCCAGGATGGCTCGGCTCGACTTCGAAAGAGCCATGATTGGAATGAGACATAACGATCCTTAGGCAATTCCGGCGTTGGGCCGGAGGGGAAAGCGCCGCCTCTCAAGCGGGGACACGGCGGCTAACCCCTCTTCTACGACCGGGAGACGCCGGAAGTTTGCATGATTTATGCAGAAGCGTATTCTACCAGGGCAGGGTATCGTCCTCTTCCAGCAGTGAAAAAGGCCGGCCTCTTTTTGGGGAAACGAAACGCGGCGCGCTCCCGTAAAGAGGATGAGGCAGGGCAGTTGCCGTGTCGCCCCTGCCTCCTGGCTCATGACAGGCACATGCGGCCCGATGGTTGCAATAGAGGCCCATTTCGTGTCACAATGGCTGGTGAAAACGCTGCCATACGCCGCGCGACAGGAACCTAAGGACTCCATCGGACGAACGCGCGCTAATGCTCTTTGAATTTCTGCTTCGGCCTGGATACCGTGCCGGTGTTTCAAAACAGCATAAGTGCGCTAACCAAGCAGGGTGGAATGCGGCCCCGCGAGAAAGGCTGGCCCCTTGATACCGCTGCGCGATAACAACCCGACGCGACGCTTCCCTATAATCTGCGTGCTGCTGATCGTGGCCAACGTGCTGGTCTTCCTATGGGATCAACTGCACCCGGTGCTGATACGCGAGGTGGTCATGACGCGCGTCGGCCCCAGAGAGGTACAGATGCCTGTCGGCATTCTCTCCGCTCAATACGCCATGATCCCAGCGCTGGTTACGGGACAGCCCGGCGTGGCGGATCGGATACCGTATGCCTTCCAACCATCCTGGCTGACGATCTTTACGGCCATGTTCCTGCACGCCAACTGGCTGCACCTGGGCGGGAACATGCTCTATTTATGGATTTTCGGCAATAATATTGAGGATGTGTTGGGCCGTCCCCGGTTCATCGTCTTCTATCTGCTGAGCGGCCTGGGCGCCGCCGCCATACACATCGCCAGCGATCCCGCCTCCACCATTCCGACCATCGGCGCAAGCGGCGCGATAGCCGGGCTGATGGGGGGCTATCTCTGGCTCTATCCGGGCGCGCAGGTCTTATGTCTGGTGCCGATCTTTTTCTTCGGTATGTTCTTGGATCTGCCGGCCATCATCGTTATTGGCCAGTGGTTTCTGCTCCAATTCCTCAACGCGCGGCTGCTGGGCAGTGGCGGAATGCTGCAACGCGGCGGCGGCGTGGCCTATCTGGCCCACGTCGGCGGCTTTGTGACCGGCATGCTGCTGATTGTGATCCTGGGCGGGCGTAAGCTCTTACCTCCGCCCGTCTCGCGCGGCTTCGATGAAGACTATAACGCAAACCGCTGGTGGCGCGGTTCATAACACATGCCCTCAGCCCCTATCCCCCTCTCCCAGCGCTGCGGGAGAGGGGAAGCAGACCTCACCCCCTGACCCCCTCTCCTTAACAAGGAGAGGGGGAACGGGCAAGCCAGGAATGGACTCTCCCCTCTCCTTGAGAAGGAGAGGGGACGGGGGTGAGGCCAACTAGAGTAAGGGCCTTCCCTAAACGTAGGATAGCAAATGCAAAATCGTTTGCGGGCGCTCCCGCTGGTATGGGCAGTTTTAATCGCCGTCGGAACGGTGGCCGGGCTGCTGGCCGCGTTCCGGCGGTTCCATGTAGAAGCCAGGAATCGGCGCGTCGAGATCGCGCTGGAGTGGTCGGAAATCTCCAACCTGGCGCAGATGAATCCGCAGCATATGCCGCTGCGGGAGGTACTGAACCAGTTCAAGGCGCAGGGCGTCAGCACCCTGGTGCTCAACGAGGAGACCCTTGCGACCTTAGATCAGACGGGCGCGACTCGTCCGGCGCGCGTTCCGGCGGCCCATGGCGGGCTGGGCACGCTGGTCGAGGTGGATAACGCGGCGACGCTGCAGCGGATACGTACGGCATTGCAGGTGCGCGGACTCCTGCCGCTCGGCGGGGGGCAGGCCACCAGCGTGCCCGTCGGGGGAACGCTCTTTGCCCTGGTGGATAAGGCGACGGGCCGCACGCTGGAAGGCGTGGCGGTTCCGGTCGAATACGCGAACCTGCGGACGCTGGGCCTGGGCCTGAACCCGGATGCGGTGGCGGCGACACGGGCGGCGCACCTATATATCGCCGGGCGCATCAGCAATTTTCCCGGCGTCACGCCCACTACGGCGGCCAACGTCCTGCGGAATTTGAGCGCACAGGGCACCTCCACCGTCATTTTTGTCGGCGACGACGTTCTTGGTTATCGCGGCCTGGAGCCGGAGGTCGCGGCGCTGCTGCGCCATCCGGCCCCCGGCGAGGCCAGCGCTTCGGCAGGCGTTGCGCCTATCCCGCTGACCTATGGCGCGGTAGAGTTCAGCAAGCAGAAGGGCGACGATAAGCTGACGGCGGCGCTGCACGGCGACTACGTGCGCGTGCACGCCGTTCAGGCGGCGGAGATGGCTCAGCTCGACGAGAACGAGGCCATCGAACGCTTCGTGCGGGCCGCCCGCGAGCGCAACATCCGGTTCTGCTTCGTGCGCCTGCTGACGATGGCCGGGGCCGATCCCGTCGCGGCGAACGTCGAATACGTCAAGAAAATTGCGGAGGGCATCCAGCGCAACAGCGCGGTCACGGGCGGGGCTTTCGAGTTTGGCGAGGCGCATCCGTTCGAGGAGACGCACCTTCCTGCCGTGCTGTTTGCCCTGGTCGCGCTGGGCGCGGCGGCGGGCACGGTCTGGATGCTGCGCCTGTTCTGTCCGCTGCCGCCGCGCAGCCAGGCGCTGCTGCTGATCGGGCTGTGCGTGATCTGCGCCGGGCTGGCGGCGGACGCGGGCGAGATGGGCCGCAAGCTGGTCGCATTGCTGGCGGGGATCGTCTTCCCGACGGCGGCGTGCCTGCGGGTCTTCCCGCGCTCCGGCTCCGCGTTTGCCCTCGTATCCGGCGATGATCCCAGCGCGTTCGACCGCAACCAGAAACGCCTGTGCCTGGTGGCGGCGTTGCGCGGCCTGGGACTGGCCAGCGCGATCACGGCGCTCGGCATCCTCCAGGTGATCGGGCTGCTGGCGACGCGGCCCTTCATGCTCCATGCCAGCCAGTTCCTGGGCATCAAGGCCCAGCACGCCATTCCCGTCGTGCTGGTGGCCGTGGCGGCCCTTCTGGGCGGTGCCGCCGCGCCGCGCGAAAGCTGGGACCACTACCGGCGTCGTGTTACGGAGCGCCTACGCGCCCTCTGGAATGAGCCAGTGCGGTTCGGCCTGCTGGTGCTGGGCGTGGCGGCGCTGGCGGCACTGGCGCTGGTGGTGGCGCGCACAGGCAACGATCCCGGCGTGGGCGTTTCGGGCTTCGAGATGAAGGTGCGGGCCGTCCTCGACCGGGTGCTGCCAGTGCGCCCGCGCACGAAAGAATTCCTGATCGGGCATCCGGCGCTGCTGCTGGGGCTGGCGTGGTGGTGGCGCGGACGGCGCAAGCTGGCGCTCCCGTTCTTCGTGGTCGGCAGCCTGGGGCAGGTCTCGCTGCTCAACACGTTCTGCCACATCCACACGCCGCTGCTCCTCTCTATCTGGCGCGACGGTATCGGGCTGGTGTTGGGCGCGCTGATCGGCGCGGCGCTGTTTATCCTGGCCGAGTTTTTTTTTCCGCCCCCGTCGGATGAAGCGTCTGTAACCACAAGGGAGGCGCGCCCCGTTGTGCGGGAAACGGTTCCTGAGACGATGACAACCTGAGGCGACCTAGAGTCATGCGATTTGTAGTATCGGGCTACTATGGGTGCGGCAACGCGGGCGATGAGGCGGTCCTGGCGGGGATCAAGGAGTCGCTCGCGCGGCGTGCCGGCGAGGCGGCGGATCTGACGGTTCTTTCCCAAAACCCGGAGGAAACCCGACGGCTGCATGGGCTGGCGGCGGTAGACCGCATGAACCTGTCGGCGGTGCGCCGCGCGCTGAAGGGAAGTGACCTGCTGCTTTCCGGGGGCGGCAGCCTGCTCCAGGACACGACCAGCGTCCGCTCGCTGCTCTACTACCTCTGGGTGATTCGCCTGGCCTATAGCGCGGGCGTACCGACGATGTTCTATGCGCAGGGGGTGGGGCCGCTGCGCCGCGCCGTCTCGCGCGCGCTGGTGCGCCTCGTGGCGAACCGCGCCGCCTATATCACGGTGCGCGACGCGCCTTCCGCGCAACTGCTGGCCGCGCTGGGCGTCTCCCGCCCGGCAATAGAGGTCACGGCAGACCCGGCCTTTGCCCTCACGCCGGCCTCTGCGCGCTCCATAGATGCGCTCTTTGAGGCCGAAAACCTGCCCGCCGACGCGCCGCTGATCGGCGTGGCGCTACGGCCCTGGGGCGGCGGGGGCGAGTCCCCGGTCAAGTCCTACGCGCGCCTGCTGGCCGAGCTGGAGGCACAGTGCAAGGCGCGCGTCGTGCTGCTGCCAATGCAGACGCCGGGCGACGTGGCCTTCACGGAGGAGGTCGCTCGGAACGCAGAGGGAACGGGCACTTTCCCCATCGTGGGCCGTCCCTATCCGCCGGACATGCTGCTAGGACTGGTCGGGCGGATGCAGGCGGTCGTCGCCATGCGCCTGCACGCGCTCATTTTCGCGGCCCGCATGGGCGTGCCTCCCTTCGCGCTCTCCTACGATCCCAAAGTGGAAAACCTGATGCGCAACCTGGGCCTGGCCGACTCTCTGGAGCACTGGCGCGGCTTCGACCCGGAGGAGGTCGCCGCGCGCGTCGCCGCTATCCTGGCCGACCGGGAAGCGCGCTCCGCCTCCCTCTGCGCTCAGGTCCCGCACCTGGAACGCCTCGCCCTCCGCAACGCCGAAATCGCCTTCTCCCTCGCCGAACGTCTCTACCGCTTCGCCATAACAAAATAACGCTATCAGCGCTCCAGCCAGAGGGTGCGATATGTCTCCCATTCGCTGGCGTCGGTGGTGTAGTCGGCCAAGGGCGCGACGCCCGCCCAAACAGAGGGGTTGGCGCTGGGATGGGATAGCCCCTCGCGCACGCCGCGCAGCGCCAGGGCGATATTTCCCGGCGTGGGGATTATGCGAGAAGAAGCCGCGCTCGTAGGTCGGTATGCCCAACAGCACGCGGCAGCGCAGGTTGCTTCTGGCGACAGCCTGGGTCACATGAATCGCCTGCTGGCGGACGAGCCAGACGTAGCTGCGCGGCAGGTAGAAGCCCGAATCGTAGCACATGACGGCGATCTGGTCGCACGTTGCTGCCACCTGACGGAAGTAGTCCTCGCTCCATCCCCACCGCAGCAGGGGGCGCGGCAGCCAGAGCGGAGTGGCGGTGGAGAGCAGCTTGCCCTGCGGCAGCGCGGCACGGGTCTCGTGCATCAGGTTCAGGAAGTCAGGGTCGGCATTGTCGCAGATTTCGTAGTCCCACTGCACACCGTCGAAACCGCCCGCCGTCACCAGCCAGACCGCCTCGCCGACCATCGCCTGCCGAACACGCGGATTGCTTAAATCCACCTCCCCTGCGCCACGCCGATTGCCCGCATAGACCCAGGCGATGACCTTGACCGAGGGCACTTCCCGATGCATCAGCGCGATCAGATGCCGCGCCCGGTCGGGATAGCGGTACGCGAGCGTGCCCGCTCTGGTGATGCCCCGCACATGGAAGTAGGCATAGCGAATCTGCCGCTCGCCCAACTGCTGCGCTAGACGTCGTAGGTCGGCGTCGCTGTGTTGGCCGAAGTACCAGGTATAGCGCAGCCACAGGCCGTTCTCCCCCGTGTTGAGGCTGCGCCCGCCGAGATGAGTTCCATAAGGATAGGCCCAGTAGTCGGCGATAAGCAACAGCGCCAACAGCACAATCGCCGCGCCTATCCGGCGCAGCCCCCGCCGTCTGCGTCGGCGTGTGCTGGCGACTGCCTGCTTCGAGATTGACTTTTCGACATGCGGCATATGGGATTCCACGCCTCCATGATACCCTCACAGGCCCTCACCCTCTAACCCCTCGTCCAGTAGACATGAGGCGGAAGTTCTAAATGCAGCGCTCCTGAAGCGTGGGCTTTTCCGATTTCGCCTTTGACACGCCGCCGCCCATCGTTCGCTTATCGGCGGGTTAAAATTTCGCTAAAATATTTTAGCAGACCCCTTGACATCCCGCCGGTCTCTTGTTATACTGCGCTAAAGTATTTTAGCAAAGGCGCGACATGCGAGCATCCACGTCTCGAAAACCCCGCGCGACCCTCAACGAGGTCGCCGTCCGGGCCGGCGTTTCCACCACGACGGCTTCCTTGATTCTCGGCGGCAAAGCCGGCCAGCACCGTATCTCCGAGGAGACCTATCAGCGCGTCTTGCAGGCGGCGAGCGAACTGGACTATACCCCCAATCGCCTCGTCCACTCCCTGCAGCGCGGTGCGACCCATATCCTCTCTTTTTATAACGGCTTCCGCCTACGCAGCGTCCATGACCTCTATATGGACACCCTCTCCACCGCCATTGAAAGGGCGGGGGGCGCGCGTGGCTACGACATCCTGGTGCACTGCGACTTTAATCGCTCGCCGGAGGAAACCTATCGCCACCTGAATGGGGGCGTGGTAGACGGTGTCCTCTTCTTTGCTCCCCCGCCTGACGATGCCCTGCTGCCCTACCTGCGGGCCTCTCGCCTTCCGACGGTGCTGTTGGGCGCGCGCGACAGGGAGGGGATTCTGCCCAGCGTTCGAGACGACGGCGAAGACGGGATGCGCCAGATCGCCGAACGGCTCCTCGCGCTGGGACATCGGCGCATCGCGGCGCTGACCGAGCCGCCCGGCGGCAATCCCGATGCCCCGGAACGGATCGCGCGACTGCAAGCTTTTCTGCAACCGAAAGGGGTGGTCATACCGGACCGCTGGATCGTGCCGGCACGCGAATCACAGCAGTTCACCCACGAGGCGGCCCTCCGCTTCCTCTTCAGCGAGCCGGAGCCGCCGACCACGCTTTTCTGCTGGCACGACCGCACCGCCTATAGTGCGCTCGAAGTCTGCGAGACGCTAGGGATCGCCGTGCCGGAACAACTTTCCATCGTCGGCTATGACGGCCTGCACTGGCCCGCCGCCACGCGGCACATCGCCGCTTCCATCCGCGTAGACCTGGACGCTCTCGCCGAAGAGGCTCTTGACCTGCTGTTGCAGTACGTACACGGCCACGAACAGGGCGTGGTCGAGCGGCTGATCCCTGTGACACTGACGGAGGGAACCACGCTGGCTCCCCCGCGTCGTGTCTGATCTACTCGAAAGGAGAATTCGATGACGTTCTTCGCTCCCCTGCGAAGCCGCAAGCACGGTTTCACGCTGATCGAGTTGCTGGTCGTTATTGCCATTATCGCTATCCTGGCGGCGATCCTCTTCCCGGTCTTCGCCCAGGCCCGCGAGAAGGCACGCGCCATCTCCTGCCTCAGCAACCTCAAACAGATCGGCACAGGCTGCATGATGTATCTCCAGGACTATGACGAGACCTATCCGCTGGGCTATACCTGGCAGGAGGGCGGGCCCTGGGGAGGCGATATGTGGACCGTCTCGCTCACGCCCTACATTCAGAAGTATGGCGATACGGGAACGGACTTCGTCAACGGCGAACTCAAAGGCATCGCCAACATCTACTCCTGCCCCTCCGTCCGGTTCCCGGAGAACTCCGAAGGCGGCCCGATAGCCAGCGGCGTCGGCATCGCCTACGGCATCAACTCGCAGGTGCTGACCACCGGCTGGACGGACCTGCCCGGCGGTCTGCACACCTTCCCCGGCGTGGCGCAGGCCTCCCTGCGAGCGCCGGCGAATCTGGTCGCCTTCGCCGACGCCGCCCAGATCAAGCCGGAGTCCGATCCCAATATCTACAGCGGCTGCGAGGGCATCTGCAACCCCGACGATCCGAACGATCCCAACTGCGGGCCGTTCAAGATGCAGCCGGAGCAGTGGCAGGACAAAGGCCGCTCGGTGGGATGGGAGTTCAATATCCCCGGCATGGGCGGCGACTACTGCAATACGGGCACCAACCGCCAGCGCCGCCCCCACTTCCGCCATCAGAAGCGGGCCAACGTCACCTTTGCGGATGGACATGCCAAATCGGTATCCGCCGGAACCTATCAGGCGCGCATTGGAACTCCCGCCGACATCTGGCATAACCACGACTAACACGGAGAGAGACAAAAGCAAATTCAGACAGGATTAACGAGATTAACCGGATTTCCACCACACAGCCCTCCCTGCGCGAGGCCCACCACGGTTTAAGGCAGGACTGCCAACAGGGCTTCTCTGTCTTTGTCTAATCCTGTAAATCCCGTTAATCCTGTCTGAATTATATTGAGGTACAACGATGCGTAGACGCTGGATGATGCGGATAGCGGCGTTTCTGATCGTCGGGGGAGCGACCCTAGCGATCTGTGTCGCGCCCTATTCGGCCCCCTACCGAAACGCGCGCTTCGCCCGCATGAGCCTGGAAGAGCAGCTGCGGATGCAGGAGCAGTATGTCAACGATCCGCTCTTTCTCTATCATCTGGGGCGCAAACTGAACGCGCGGCAGCGGTTCGGTGAGGCCGTGCCGGTTCTGGAGTGCGCCGTCGGCCTCGACCCGGGCTCGGCGGCGGCGCGGGATGAGTGGGCCAGAGCACTGCTGGGTTGCGGGCGCGTATCGGTGGCCTTCGGCCAGCTCCGCCAGTTCGTCGGCACGCGTCCGAAGTCGGCGGAAGCGCACTTCTTGATGGCCAAGTTTTACCTGACGCAGGAGAATCTCGAACCGGCCCGGCGCGCGCTGGAAGAGACGGTCCGGCTCGATCCCAACCACGCCGAAGCCTGGTCCCTGCTCGCGCCGGTACGCATCAAACTGGGCAACAACGGCGGAGCGCAGGAGGCATTGGAGAGAGCGATTCATCTCCGCCCGAACGTCGCCGCCGACCATCTGCAACTGGCCGTCCTGCTGGCATCAGGCGATCCGAGACACGCCAAGCGGGAATACGCTCGTGCGGTCGAACTAGCTCCCAACGATGCCGTCTGTCATCGGCAGCATGGCCGCTTCCTGCTAGATTCGGGCGATCTCGCCGCCGCCGAAAAGGAGGCACGCCGGTCGGTCGCGCTGGACGGCCAGGACTCTTTCGCCGCGCTCTTGCTGGGGCGCTGCCTTGTCGCGCAGGGGAAGGCGCGCGATGCGCTGCCGTTTCTGGAGCAGGCCGCTCGCCTTGCGCCCACCGATCCGGTCTGCGCCGATGCCCTGCGCCGCGCATACCGCCAACTTGGCGACCGCGACAACCTACAGCGCTGGGAGGCGCGCTACCTGGCCCTGACGCGGAGCGCCGAGGAGCGCCGTCGCCTCAAGAACGCTACGCTTGCCGCGCCCCAGGATCGCCAGGCGCACCGCCGCCTTGCCGCCGCGCTCGCCCAGATCGCCGACGTCAACGGCTGTGTCCGCGAGCACGCCTTTGCCGAACGCACCGAGCCCGACAACCCGCGGGCGCTGGTCGCGGCGGCCCGTGATCTGGATCGCTTCGATCACAGCGCGCAGGCGCTCCCGCTCATGCGTCAGGTTCTGGAGGGCAGCCGCCGGAACCCGGAGGCTTTCGAGACCCTGGGAAATATCCTCGTTCACCTGGGCCGTCTGCACGAGGCCGCCATCAACTACGAGCGCATTCGTGATTGGAAAGCAGACCAGCGAGCGGTCTATCGGAAGCGGTTGGCGGACGCCGCCACGCGCATCGCCGTCAGCGATGCGCCGGTTGAACGCCAGATTCGTCAGGCACAGCGCGAAACCAATCCCGCGAAGGCGGAGGCACTGCTCCAGCAGGCGCTCTCCCTCGATCCGGAGAACACACGAGCCCTGCGTTCGCTCCTGCGCTGCCAGTTCGCCCGCCGGGAGAGCGTCGCGGCGCTTGGAACCGCGCGCCAGCTCATCGCGCTCTCGCCCGAAGATGGCGCCGCGCATACGCTTTTCGTCGTGCTGGCGCTGGAGGCTCTGAGGGAGCGTCCCTTGAGCGAAGATGATCATCGGGCGCTGGTGACCCACTTGAAGGCGGCGGAGGATGACCCTTCCGTAACGCCGATGCTCCTCTATGCGCGCGGGCTGCTCTCGCTCAAGAGCGGGCAGGCGCAGAGCGCCGTGCAGGATCTGGAGCAGGCCGCGCGCCTCGATCCCAACGCCCTCGCCGTCTATCCCCGCCTGGCGGAGGCGAAGAGCCGCGCGGGCGACGCCGAGGGCGCGAAGTGGGCGATGGCGGAGTTTGAACGACGCCAACGCGAGCGAGAAGAGCCGGTGCGCCTGTCGCGCGATTCGGCCAGCCGCTAGGGTTCGGCAGGTAGGGGCAGGCCGCTGTGTCTGCCCTCCCAATTCGGTCTATCAAGGCCGGGTGAACAGAAAGGAGTCCAGAGAGTGAAACCGCAAGTTCGCCCCGAAAAACAGCCGGTCAGTCCTTTCATCATCGCCGCCTGTTTCGTCGTCCTGGCCGGCATCCTCGTCTTTATCGGGATGCATGTGTTCGGGCCTCCCCCCGCGCCTCCCGCCCCGACGGAGGAGGGCGCCTCCCAGGAGAAGATCATCAAGGGCCATAAAGTCCCGCCGGGCGTGCCCTCGGACTACATGGATCGCGAGACGAGCGCACAGGGACAGCCCACGTCGCGATAGGCGCTTTTTCCTTGGTTGAGGAGGTGGCGCATCCAGAACAGGGATCTCAAAGGAATTTAGGGGCGTTCTGGGCCGTGTCTACGAGTTTTTTTCGGCGCATCCGGAACAGGGATCTCAAAGGAACCCAGGGACAGAGGAGAGGGGCCGAGGGTGAGGGCTGTAACCATCCCCGGTCGGGTCCCTCCCTTCCCTTGTAGGGTCGCCAGGCGGAGGGGTGTGGCAAGGCAAAGCCGTGTCGCAAGGTGTCGCTAGGCGGAGGCAGGGGCCGTAACCCTGCCGACCCTGGCAGTGGCCCCAACCATGGCAGGCCCGACCCTGGCAGTCCGTTGAGCGGCGTCCCTTGCAGTCCGTTGCAGTGCCGACCCTGGCAGTGGGGGCCGGGGGGTTAGATCAGGAAGGGCTGGAATGGGAGCCAGGATGATGCCTAAGCCGCCAGCGCCGAGCGGGCCTCTGAGCGGAACCCCTGCACCACGTAGGCGTGAATCGGCTTGCCGCCCGCGCCGGCCCGCTCGCCTAAGTCATAGACGTGGACATCGGACATCACGCAGCGATAGGTCGCCTCGCTGATAAGAATGGTGTCCTCTTCCGGAACGGATTTCGTGGCCTCCTCCAGCCGATGCGCCTCGACCGCCACCTCGCCGAGCACCGTGTACTCCATATGCGCCGACGAGCCGAAGTAGCCGACAATCGGCTCCCCGGTGCTGATGCCGATCCCGACGCCCAGTTCCCAGCCGTAGCTCTCGCTCAGCCGGACGTAGAGGTTCTGGAGCGCGGAGGGAATGCCCATCGCGGCGCGCACCGCCTGGAGCGCGTGATCCCCGTTGCCCATCGGCATCCCGAAGATCGCTACCACGCTATCGCCCAGGTACTTGCTGACCAGGCCCTTGTTGGCAACGATGACCTGGTTGACCGCACAGAAGAATTCATTGAGCGTGCTGACCGTCTGTTCCGGCGGCAGATGCTCCATTAGCAGCTTGAAGTTGCGGATGTTGAGGACCAGGACCGTGACCGGATGACGGGTCCCGGTGAGAAACTGATCCGCGTCGGTGCCCAGCGCGCGCGCCGCCACCGAAGCCGGCACGAACTGCTGGAACAGCGCGCGCAGCTTCTCTTCCTTGGCAACCTGCCCCCGCAGCCAGAGCGTCGTGTTCTGGAAGGAGGTAGCCAGCTCCGCCAGCTCGTCCGGCCAGTAGGCGGAGAAGCGGGCCTTCCAGTCGCCGCGCCGGATCGCCTCGCTGGTGGTCAGTAGGTTACGGACGGGGCGCGTGATGAGCGTCTGTGTGCGCCAGAGCAGCAGGCCCGTGGCCAGCAGGCTGACCAGGCCGACCAGCTTCAGAATCGTAAAGAAGGCTTGCCTGGCCCCGGCGCGCGGCAGGTCGTTGGGCACGTAGAGGATAGAGGCGCCGACCACCTGCCCCTTTTTCCAGCCGAAGCCTGCCGTCTTCCCAGACGAATGCGCCCTCCACGCCGGAGCTGCGCCGGGCGTGCCGTGACAGCGCAGACAGCGATCCTGGGAGACGATCACCGGCACGGCCAGCACCTGGAAACTGCCCTGCTTGCCCTGCACCGTGTCCTCGATCTGCCGGGTTTCCGGATGGGAGGCGAAGGTGGTAATCAGGCATGCCTCGTAGGGATCGGCGCGGTGGGCCGGGTTGGCCGGGTTCAGCGCCACCTGGCGGAAGCGGAACGGCGCCGTTTTGCCGTCCCCGCCAGAGGCGCGCATCCCCTGCCGTGCAGGAAAATTAGCGATCTCGGCAGGGCAGCTTTTGCCGGATTGTGTTCGCGCTTCCCCGGTGGCGGAGGGCGGCGCCATCAGCGTCTGGAGGATCGCCTGCGCCTTGTCGCGCGTCGCGCTTTCCGCCTGGCGCTGCAGCAGCCAGTAGCCCACGGCGCCGGGAAGCAGCAGACCCACAAAGAAGGCGGCGAGGGGAACGGTAAGTATTTTCGCGTTCAAACCAACAAAGCAAAACGTGCGGCGCAACCTGTGCACCTCCTCTCCATTCTGGCGCGTCCGCTCTGACGGGCAGCCTTTCCATAGGCTCCAACGGTTTGTTCCGCATTTTACAAACAGATTCCCAAACAAAAGCGCCGGGGCTGCACCGGCCCCGATGAACCTCACCCCCTATCGCGGCAGGCTAAACCCTGCCGCTGTGGGGCGCTGCCAGGGTCGGCGCTGCGCTCGCTCGACTGCCAGGGACGCCGCTCAACGGTTCGCGGCTCTGCCTGGCGATCTCGGCCTAGCCAGGCCCGCTGCCCACCTACGCAGGCAGAGACAATGCCGGCTTCTCTTCCCCCTTCTCCCTTGCAGGGAGAAGGGCCGGGGAGGAGGGGAGAACAAAGCTTCTCCTCTCCCGCGTCCTCCGCGCCCGAGCCACCAGACCAGGGCGAACATGAGGGTAGAACAAGGCTTCTCCTCTCCCCTCTCCCGCAGCGTGGGAGAGGGGATGGGGGTGAGGGCCTTAACAGAAGGTGAGTGCGAAGAAAGAAGACGGCACGAGTCTCACTCCTCCAGCAGATAGGCGGCGAGCAGCCCCCGGCACAGGCTAGGACGATAGGCCAGGGCCTCCATAAGCGCGTAGGCGATCTCCGCCGGGGCGGCCTCAATGCCGTTATCCCGCAGCGTCACCTGCAGGTCGCGCAGCACCCAGTGCATCGCCTCCGGAAGCGCCAACGCGCTCTGATCTTCGGCGGTGAACGCTGGCAGAGTCGCGACCTGGCGCGAGGGCGCGGCGCCGGAAGCGCCCTCAGGCCGCGTGGGGGACACAAGGAGCCGCTGCATGGCCGCTCGAATATGGTCGCGTCGTTCCAATGATACTGTCCTCCTGTAGAATCTCTTGTGCCAGCATACGATACGCATACGTGCCGTTGGAGTCGGGGGCGTATTCCAGGATCGGCAGCCCGGTTGCGGGCGCTTCCGCCAGGCGAATGGTGCGCGGGATGACCGTCTCGTAGACCAGGCCCGGCAGCGCATGGCGCGCCTCTTTGAGCACGTCGGCTGTATGTATGGTGCGCTTGTCATACATGGTGCCAAGCACGCGCAGGCGCAGACCGGGATTGGTCGTCTCCTGAATCACCGCCGCGATCTCCTGTACATCCGCCAGGCCGCGCAGCGAGAGGAACTCGCATTGCAGCGGCACCAGCGCGACGTGAGCGGCGGTCAGCGCATTGGTCGTGGCGTAGCCCAGCGAGGGCGGACAGTCTATCAGGACATAGTCGTAGCGCTCCTGGACGAGCTGGAGCGCCTGCGCGAGCCGGTAGGCGGAAGCCTCCACCTTGTCCAGCTCCATATAGACGCCGGTCAGCGTTGCCGCCGCCGTGACTACCTGCATGCCGCCGGCGCAGGGATGAATAGCGCCTAGAATCGCTCCCGGCTCCCGCAGCACATGCTCAATGGACAGTGGACGCGCGCGCTGGCCCACGGCCAGCGTCAGGCTGCCCTGCGGATCGAGATCCAGCAGCAGGACCCGCTGGCCCGCCTGGGCCAGCGCCGCGCCGAGATTGACCGTCGTGGTGGTCTTCCCGACCCCGCCTTTCTGACTGATTATCGCATAGATTATCATTTCCGAATCCTTCTATCTTTCTATGTATGCGTCTCTCCGTAGACACATAAGGCGTCCGCGCTCAGGGCCTCTTCCCAGGGCCATCGCATCGTCACCCCATCGCGTATCGTCCTGCCCGCTCAGAGGAGATAGGAAACCCAGTTCGCGCAATCGCCCTGGGCCTCTCCCGATAGGTAGACACGCGAGAAGACAACCGTGCCCTGCGGGATAGGCTCTAACCGCTGTGCGGAGGGACTGCGCAGCCATGACCTCTGAAAAACGACGCATTTCCTCCAGCACAACGCTCAGGCTTCGCGGCGCGGCGCCTCCTCCAGCCATCTCTTCAACACCTGATCGCGGAAGCGGCAGAGCCGATCCAGGTGCGGCACGGCCCGCATGACGCGCAGATACTGGACCACCTCCGCAAGCGTCAGCATCGCCTCCGGGGCAGGCCGCTCGACGGACGCCGGAGTCGGCACGGTGTGCGGGCGCCGCAGGTCATCCAGCAGCGCATCGGCAAAGGCGTCTTCCTCACCAAACGGCTCCTGCACCACCACTTCCGCCGCCATCCCCTGCGCCTGCATCTGGGCCAGCCGCTCATGCAGGCAGCGCGCCTTCATCGTCGGGGACAGATACGGGGCGTCTTCGAACAGTTGATCCAGGCGGAGCCGGCGCGGCTCCAGATCATAGGGCTTGTTTCGATCATCCACTTCAGGCTACCTTTGCCAGGCGTGGGCGGCGGCCCGCCAGATCACGCACGGCCTTTGCGACATGTTCCGGGCACAGCACGTTGCTGCCCTGCAGGAACGCCTCCTTCATCGCCGCTTCGGCCACCACCAGGATATCGCGGGGCACGCCCGCGCTGTGGGCATGGATGGCCCGCATCGTCTCCGTGGGGCAGAAATCCAGGCAGTTAGCGGCCCCGGCGGTACGGAAGCGGTGCAGGAGCATTTTCTCCGTTTCCCCCGCCGAAAGCGGCTCCAGCGTCGAAACCGAGGCGATGCGGCTCTGCAGTGCCGGAAAGTAGGTTAACTTACGGTCTATATTGAGCTGTGCCGACAGCACGATCTGGAGCAGGATGCGCTCGCGCACCTCCAGGTTGACCAGATCGCGCAGCACCGGAAAGACATGCGAGTCGAGGGATTGCGCTTCGTCAATGAAGAGCACCACCGTCTGCTTGTCCTCATACGCCTTGGTTAAGAGCCAGTTTTCCAGGCGGATCGCCATGTCCCGCGCATTCCAGCTCGGTTCGAGACCGAAGGCTGCCAGCACCTCCGCCAGCAGGGCGCGGGGCGTTGTGATCGTGGCCGTATTTTGCAGCTTGGCGCAGCGCCATCCGAACTGGTGGGGCCACACCGTCATCAGATATTCAATTAAGAACGATTTGCCGTGCCCAACATCGCCACGAATGAGCGCCAGGCCGCCGTGCTCCTGAATGGTCCAGCGCGCCTTGACGATGGCCTCCTTCTGCTGCGTGGAGACGTAGAGCCACTTAGGGTCATGGTTGCGGGCAAACGGCGTTTCCTTCAGGCCAAAATGGGCTATATACTCGGTAATCATTCCGCATCCTTGTGAAGACGAGACACAAAGTAGAGATTCCTACCCCTGGCGCTTGGCTCACCCTCCAGGCGCGCGCAGCTCTCCAGGCGGCTCCTCGCTAAGGTTCTTCCATGCCTGCTTGCGGCGAGGAATTCGTAACAATGCGTGATTGTGCCGGTCTGGCTTGAGAAGGAGAAGACTCGGCTTTTCTCGGCGACGGGCTAAAGCCCTTCGCTGGGTGGCCTTCGGCCTAGTGTCGGCCTACGCCGACACCCCCTTTCGATAGGCAATTGGGTGTCCACGAAGGTGGACACTGGGCCGTTAAGCTACCGGGCGAGGGAATTTATTCCCTTGTGATAGAGGCATCTTCTGAGGGGCGGATAGGGCTTTAGCGCTTTAGCGCGCGGAGAGGTGGCGCAGGACGACGGTCGTGTCCTGGCCGGCGCTGGCCAGTTCCTTGCCATCGGGCGAGAAGGCGAGGGCGTAGACGGGGCCGCTGTGCTCGGCGAACGCGCGCGTGACCTGGCCGGTCTGCAAGTTCCAGAGGCGGACGACCCGGTCGCTGCCGCCGCTTGCCAGTATCTTGCCATCGGGCGAGAACGTCACGGCGGCGATCCAGGGGCCTTTGGACTCCAGGGTCTGCCGGAGCGCACCGGTCTGCGCCTCCCAGAGCCGGATCGCGTTGTCGTTGCCGACGGTCGCCAGCGTCTTGCCGTCGGGGGAGAAGGCCGCGCAGAGCACGGCGGTGCTGTGGCGCGTCTGCGTCCACTTTAGGCGTCCCGTCGCAACATCCCAGACCGTCACCTTGCCCAGGATGCCGGAGACCGCCGAGGAGCCGCTGCCGACTGCCAGCAATTTACCGTCCGGAGAGAAGGCGACCGTGAACACGTCCGCGCCGTCTTCGACGCTGAAGGTCTGCGTCACGGCGCCCGCCCGCGTGTCCCAGAGCTTGACCGCGCCATAGGTACGGCGGCGCTCCGCCTCCTGCCAGCCGCCCGCCGCTAGTGTGTGGCCGTCCGGCGAGAACGCCAGGGCGCGCAGGAAGAAGTGATATTCCGACAGCGGCGGCTCATAGAGGCCGTTGCGCGCGTCCCAGAGCTTGATCTCGCTGATGCCCAGAGGCGCGTTGGTCGCGGCGGCCAGCGTCTTGCCGTCGGGCGAGAAGGCGACCCCGTACACGCCGCCCTTCGCGCCTGCCAACGAGCGCAGAAATTCCCCGGTGCGCGCGTTCCAGAGGTTGATCTCGCCGCCGGCGCTCTCCTCGTCCTCGGCCCGGTCGCCGCCGCTGGCCAGCCGCTGGCCGTCGGGCGAGAAGGCAAGCGAATGCACGGCGGCGCGATGCCCGGCCAGCGTCATCACGTCCGCCGGACGCCAGTTCTGCAGCAGGGTGACTGTCAGAAAGGCCAGCGCGGTCAGCGTGCCGGAGGCCAGCGAGAGGCCCGCCATCCACCGCCCGCTGCCCGCAAATTGGGGCGCGTACCGCAGTCCCAGAACGCCCAGTATGCCCGCCGCTACTCCCGCCAGAACGTGCATGCCCGGCGTCAGCGCGATCAGCGCAAAGAGCAGAGCTGCCCACGACCAGTTATTGGAGGGCAGGTTGAGGTAGGGCGGCAGCGCCGGGGCCGCCGGGGCGGCATACCCGCCGACGGAGGCCGCATAGTAGGCGGGTGTCGGGGATGGTGCGGGAGGCGTGGGCGCCGGGCGGATGCGGGGCCGGGGCGCGCGCCGGGGCAGAGCCGGGGGCAGGTGCTCCCGGCGCTGTACCGCCTCCAGGGAGGGGAAGGGATCGCGCCCGCCCAGCTGCCCCTTGCGCTCGCACCAGGGGCAGGCGCTCAGATGGCTGCCATAACGATGCTGCGCGTTGGCAGAGCAGGCGACCAGCGCCGACTCTGCCTCCATCAGCGCGCTCTGCCAGGTCTGCGCGTCCGGGCGGGCCTGGGGGTTCCGGTGCCCATCCTCAAAACAGCGCAGGAACAACTGCCGCACGGTCGGGTGCAGGATGTCCAGAGACGGCGCGGTGGGCATGGGGCGATAGGGCGTGCGCCGCGTGCCATACGGGAAGTGCCCGGCCAGGATGCGCGCATCGTAGGAGGGCGGATCGCCCGCGCCCTGATAGACACCCGCGAAGGGATGCGTGCCCTCCGTCAGCAAGAGGAAGATCAGCACCGCCAGCCCGAACAGGTCCTGCTCCGGCGTGCGGTCGGTCTGGAGGAAGGTCTTGCCCTGAAGCTCCGGGGGAGTATATTCCGGCTTGCCGACCGGGCAGCGGTAGAGAGCGCCGCTCTCCGGGTCTCGCACCTGGAACGAGTCGGTATCCACCAGCGTCACCAGCGCCGTCTCGGTCACCAGGATATTGGACTCGTTGATGTCGCCGATGACATAGCCGCGCGCGTGCAGGGAGCGCACGGCGGCGGTCAGGTTGCGGGCGATGCGATGCAGGTACAGATAGTTGCAGAGCGGGTGGTGCTGGCGGCGGGTGAGAGGATTGTAGAACTCGAACAGCGGGTGCATCCCGGAGACGCGGGGCATCAGATATCCGACGACGCGCCGCCCGTTATCCATCGCGCGCAGCAGATCCACGGGCCAGGCGATGGCCAGTTGCCCCGGCGACTCCGGCGCGGTCTCGGGCGGATTGGCAAGCATGGCGCGCAGCTTCCGGGTCTGCTCCTCCGTCGGCCTGTGATAGACTTTGGCCGCTAACTGTCCGTCCGAGAGCACGGCGTAGATGCGGGCCTCGCCGCCCATGCCGAGCGGCGCGGCCAGGTCCAGCGTCACCGATTGTCCGTTGGAGTTACGTTGCAGCCGCATGACCTATTCCCGCAGAAGGCTTGCCAGCAGGAGGGTCAGGTCGTCGTCGGTCCGCCCGGAGACGCGCGGGGAGCGCAGAAACGCCGCCAGCTGCGCCTCGGCCTCCGTCACATCCGTCATGCCCTCGACGAAGCGAAACAGGGGCGCAAAGAACGGCGCGTGCGGCTCGCCGTCGGGCATCCTCAGCGCCAGCCGCTGCAATCCATCCGAAAGGAGGGCCAGGTGCGTGACGGCTCCCTGCCACACCGTCACGTTCGCCGCCTCCGCCGCGCCGGGCGCGATGAGAAAGGTGGTTTCGTTAATATATTCGCCGCACTCTGGGGCCGTGAGCGCGTGCAGGTTTCCCTCCCTATCGCGCACGACCGCCGCGCCGTCGCCGACCTGCGCCGCTGCGACCCGATCCGGCGTGGCGACCGCCAGAATCAGCGTTGTGGCCAGTTCCCGCACGGGCGCCTCCCGCGCTTCCGCCTCGGCGAGGACCGCCTCGCGCGCCGCTTGCAGCGCGGCCAGCAGGCGCATCTGCCATGCCGCCTCGGATTCCGGGGGTGCGATGCCTGCGCACGCGGCGAGGATCTCCACTGCCGTCCGCGCTGCCGTCTCCGCGCCGACCTCCGCCAGCGCCGCCGAGCCGGCCCCGTCCGCGACCGCCGCCACCAGCACGCCGCCGGGCCGCGCGGCCCAACAGTGGGCATCCTGGCAGGGCTGCCCGGTCCGCTCATGGCTGGCGCCGCGCACCGACGCGGCAACCACCCGCCAGCTGTGCGCCTCCGCAGCCCGCTTCAACCTGCAACTCCTGCCAGCCAAACACCTACCTTCATTCGGAGATCCTTATGCCCTGCCCCACCGCCGTCCTTCTTTCCGAACTGGCCGGCAGGGGAGCCTTCCTCATGAAATCCTTATACCGTGCCCCAACCCGGCGGCGGCAGGGCCACCTGCTCGTCCAGTTGGGACTGCGAGACCTTCTGCATACTCGTCGAGAGCCAGACGAACATCTCCACAAAATTAAGCCCGATCAGCTTGACGGGGGTGCGCACGGCAATATCGCGCAGCCGCGCCATATCGGCGTTCTCCACGCCGACGGCGAAGAAGGCCACGCGCTTGGCCGCTTCATCCGCGCGAACGCGCTGCGCCGCCTGCGCCACGACCTCTTCCGGCTCGCCCTGCGGTGCGCCGTCGGTGATCAGAAACACCCAGGGACGGTAGTAGGCGATGCCGTTGGCGCGGTACTGCGCTTTGCGCGCCTGGATCAGATCCAGCGCCTTATGGATGGCCGCGCCCATGTGCGTCATCCCGTGCGCCGTCAGCGTGGGCGGATCGAACTGATCGGCGGTCACAAAATCCTGGACGACGTGCACGTCGCTGTCGAAGGTAACGACGGCCACCTCCACGCGCCGCGAGGCCAGCGGATCCTGGAGCAGATCGTCCCGGAACATCCGCAGGCCCTCGTTCAGCGCCTCGATGGGCGCGCCGCGCATGGAGGCGGAGGTATCCAGCAGCAAGACACAGGGGCAGCGCGGCTCCGGGTTTTCCGCAAACTCTACGGCTTCTTCCAATAACGATGGCCCGGCCATCTCGAAAATCCTTTCCTCGGTTGCTTTACAATCTCCCGCCGCGCCTCGGGCCTGCAAACTCGCGTTTGCCGACAGGACGCGACAGCGCAGGATTTTGCTCCCGCAAGTCCCTCTTTCGCTGCCGGCAGAACGTTTCCCTCCCCACCTGCCGATAGCCTGCGAACAAAGGCATAATATCCAATCCGGTGAATTTCTTCCCATATGCGCTGCACCTTGAGGTAGCCATACGATAAGTATTCCCTCGGACTTGATAGAAGGAGGCAGATCGTTCCGGCGAGAGCGCGGCATATTCCTGCTTTGAAGTACGCACAGACAGGTGTTTGCAGTTTCGTCTCCGGGGTTTCGACCTGAGCGGAGGCGGCGGCAAAAGTAAGAGCCGGGCATTTGCAAATGCCCGGCTCTTAGGACCCGACTCACAGGCGGGAAGACGCTATCGCTGAGGAGTAACCAGAATGCAGACCGCCCAGCGCCGTAGGAATCCGCACTGCCGGTTCGTCTCGCGGATACGCTGCGCCGCCTCATTGGAGATAACCACATCATCATGGCCCGGCCCGGCGACGTCGAGCGCGCGAACGATCAGCGGATGGCTTCCTGCCCGCCGTGCGCTGCCTAAATCCTCGTCATAGGAGGCCATGCCTCTATCCTGGAGGAAGTCGAAATCCGGCACATGCGTCGGATCGGGGTAGACAGCGCGCCCATTTTCATCTAGGATACGCGGGCCCATCGTCCGCTGCAGCGGCAGATCCCGCGCGTCAATGACCAGGCCCGTATAGTTCTCGGGTTCGGGCGCGGGCTCCGGCACCTCCCTTGGCAGGGGTGGAGCGGTTGGATCGGCCTCCTCCAGGGGCATCTTCGCCAGGAGACTGGCCACAAAGCCCCAGGTCGCCGTCTCGCGTGCGCGCAAGGGCTGCTCTGCCGGCCACCAGCCCTGTGCCACCGCCGCCGTGAAATAGGGCCGTCCCCAGAGGGGCACCTGCCGCGCTGCGGGCATTTCTTCTTCGTTCGGGGCCGTGCGATAGGCCGCCAGGTCTTCCGGCGAGAGGGCCACCTTCACTAACGCCGTGAGCGCGCGAACCCGTGATACCGGCATCCGGGGCTGGGTAGCCGAGACGGCGTGCCGGGTCCGGGAGCCAAGCCGCCGCGCAACCCGACCGACCAGTTCCATCAGATCTCGCTCTCGAACAATGCCGTCGGGCCGTGCCCGCTCCGGGATAAGCCCGCTCTGCTGAAGCGGCTCCAGGGATTCTTGCTCCTCCTCCTGGGGGGAGGCCGGAGGATCGTCAGCTTCCGCTGGGGGCTTCGTCGGCGCTTGCGGCGCGTCCAGAACAAGCTCTGCGCCGGTCAGACGCTGGTGAATCTGGTTGGCGAGCCGGTGGGCAAGCGCCAGAATATCCTGCCGGTCGCCGGAGACATTGGCCGCGCCGCCGGGCACCGTATGGCCCGTCTGCACCTCCAGAAGGCGTGCGTTGACCAGGAGACGCCCGTCACGCGCCAGGTAACTGCCGACGAGAAGGCGGTCTGCGCCGACCTCCCGACCCAGGCGTCGGGCCTGCGGCGGCTCCAGCAGGCCCGCAGGGGGAAGCTCCAGGTCCTGTAGGGCCTGCTGAACTTCCGCAGGCTCTACGACGTGGAGCCGGTCCGAGCGGTTGAGGTCGGTTAGCAGCGTTTCGGCCAGGAAGTGCCCCAACTCGCGGTCCGTGCCGGCAAAATCGGTCACGGCGACGGTTGGCGTATCGGGCGTATCCTCGTGCCAGAGAGTTGGACGCGGGGCGGAGCCGCGTGCGATCAGGGGGAAGCAGCAGAGTAGCAGGGAGATAAGAAGCGTGCGCGAAGGTACCATCGTACCCCTCCTTACTTTGAATACCGCACACACAGAAAATGGGGGCGCCTGACAGGGAGGACAGTAGGATTTTGGCGGAAAGCCCGAAAGTATCCCTGCCTATTAAGACGCTTCGCGGGCGGCGTCTTACATAGAGGGCAATGGGATTACGTGAAATTCTCGTCCGGGCGTCAAGATTCCTGCAAGAGGTTGGACGAATGACAAATGTTTTGGCCCAAACAGAAAGATTTTTTGGGCGGGCGGCCCGGAAGGAACGCAAACCGGAAATAGCGAAATAGCGTCTACCATACCGGCGAGCGCCGCCCAGTTATCAGGAGGTTTACGTTTCTTAATGCAACGCGTGACGGAAGGCAAAAGACCAGCAGCCGCGCAAAATATGCTGACGGCGCAGTGGGGCCTGCGCCGCGTTACCATCGGGGTCGAATCCCCGGAAGAGCTGCGCCGCCTGTCGGATACGCGCGCGCTCACCTGTCCCGGCTGCGGGGCCGTCGTCGTGCTGCACGCGGGAACCGTGCGCGCCCACCACTTCGCCCACCTGCCGGGGGCCGTGTGCCGCCTGCCGCAGACCGAGCCGGAAACGGAGGAGCACCGCGCCGGCAAGCTGCTCATCGCCCGCTGGCTGCGGTCGCGCCTGCCGGAGGCCGAGGTGACGCTGGAGGCCATCCTCAGCGAGACGGGGCAGCGCGCCGATGTGCTGGCAACGCTGCCCGGCCAGGGGCGCCGGCCCCGCCGCATCGTCCTCGAATACCAGTGCGCCCCTCTTTCGGCGCGGGAATGGCGGCGGCGGCATCGCCTCTACCGGGAGGCAGGCATCGCGGACCTGTGGCTGCTTGGCGGCTCACGGCTGTACCAGGAAACGCGCTCGTCCTCCTCCGCCGCTTCCTGCCCGGCGGCAATTGGCCCGGCAGAGAACGGCCCCGCGCCGGTGACGCTGCGCACGGCGGAGCTGGAGCGCGCCCTGCTCTGGGACGGCGCCCCGCTGCTGTTTTTGGACGCCATCGGCGAGCGCCTGCCTGCCGGAACGCTGGCACGGTTCCGTCCCGCCGAAGACACGCAGGCGCTACGCCCGACGGGCCGCCTCTCCGCCAGGCCGCTTCTGGCCCTGGATTTTCCCTGGGCGCTGCTCTCCTGGCCGGAGGCTGCCCACCCGACGGCCCCCATGCCGCAGCCGGGCGCTGCCTCCGCAGCCCGCAGCCAGCACGCCTCCGCCACGCCCGCCTCCGATTGGTGGCTGTGGGAGTGGCTGACGCAGCGCTACCGCGTCACCCCGGAGACGCTGCCGGCGTTCTTTGGCCTGCCGGTCGCCGGGCAGGAGGCGTTTGCGTGCGAGGCGCGCACCTGGCAGGCCGCCATCTACTATCGCTTCCTCCATCGTCGGGTGGGAGACAACTGGTGGCTGGCGGAGGTGGAGACCTGGGCGCGGGCCTATCTGCCGCTGGCGCGTCCGACCAACCTGCGGAAGCTGCACGGCGCATTGGCCGAATATCAGGAGGCGCTGGCGGCGGCAGGCTTCCTCTCCCTGCCGATGGGCTATGGCCGGGTCAACGCCCGTATTCTGGCCGACCTGAGCACCCTTCCCGCCCCGCCTGACCCGGCAGAGACGCTGCGCCTGGCCCGCTATCGCCGCACCTTGCTGCGCGAAAACCGCGCCGCCCACCGCTGATAGAAGCTAACCCGCCTGCCGCATCAATGCGAAACGTTCTCTGCTTTAAGGAACTCCCTGTTGTCCGGGCGGCTACGCGCGATGGTCGCAGCAATCCGGAACTTTTCTGACGCCGCTGCGATATACACAACGGCGCGAGGCGCCGGAATCGCCCATAGAAGGAGAGAGGCGAATGGCTATTACCCTACCTGTGCCCCCCAACCCTAAGGACTGGCAGCGGGGATCGGCGGAGGCACCGGTTACTCTAATCGAATATGGCGACTTTCAGTGTGAGGATAGCGCGGCGGCCTACCCCGTTATCAAGCGGCTGCTGGAGGATCAGGGCGAGCGCCTACGCTTTATCTTTCGCCATCTGCCCCTGACCGACATCCATATTCACGCGCTGGATGCGGCCAAAGCGGCGGAGGCGGCGGGCGCGTTGGGCCGTTTCTGGGAGATGCACGATGCGCTCTACGAGCATAGCCCCCGACTCAACCGCCCGGACCTGCGCCGGTATGCGGAGGAGATCGGCCTGGAGGGCGAGCGTTTCGAGCAGGAGTTGGCAAACCCGCAAGCCTACGCGGGCGTTCGCGAGGATGTGGACGGCATCCGCCCGACCGGCATCGGCAGTACGCCCACCTTCTTTATCAACGGCGAGCATTATGAGGGGCCGGCAACGTTGGAGGCGCTTGCGGAGGCCATAGCCCGCGCCGCCGGGTAGCGCGACGGGCTGAAGCCCTTCGCTTTGCAGCCCGTGGAGCAGGCGCCCATCCCTTTAGGGATGGGCGCTTCCGTCTGTGCTCAGCCTGCCGGAGTCACTTGACCGATTTGTTCGCCATGCGCTGATGGTGCGGAGACGACTGGTAGTGCCGCTCCAGCAGGTCGGCCCCGAAATCGCCGTTAAAGTCGCGCCAGACGGTATGGATGTGGTTGGCGTCGTTTTGCGTGCAGTCGTATTCAATGAGGAAGGCCGGCCCCTGGATGCGGTAGTAGTGGCCCTGACCGCGCTCCAGGCCGCCCATCCAGGCGAACTTGATATTCTCCAGGCCCCCGCGCCGCACCCTATCCAGCCGCTGCCGCGCCATAATCGAAGCCTGCGCGCTGACGTACTCGTGGATGAGCTCCAGCAGTAATCCCTGCTGCTCGCTGTTCATCTGCGGATAGGCAAGCCCCCGGTGTTCCAGAATAGAGACTTTCCGCTCTGCGCGCGTGATGATATCGGGCGGAGCGGTGTCGCTGAGAATGGCCTCCTGCCGCTGCGCCGCATCCAATGACTTGACGAGCGCGCGTGCCAGGTCTTCCTCAGCGGCCAGGACGCGCGTGCCCCGCAGCGGCCCGTCGCGCACCTCCGCCGGATTGGCTCCCAGGAACTGGGGGGTGCTGGCGATCACTTTGCCCCGCAGCAGAGTCCAGTGCAGGGAGATATGGTGGCCCTCGTAGCGCCAGCCCCAGACGCCCTTCTCGGAAGGCTCGCCGAAGATGGTGACAAAGTAGAGGTCGGGGTCGCGCACTGGCCCTTTGCCCTGCTCGATCTCGCGCAGCACGTTTTCCAACTGGCGGATGGCGGCGGCTTTGGCCAACCCCTTCTGGCTCAAGCCCACGCGCAGCAAGGAGTACGCCACCTCGCGTTGGGATGGGCGCATCTCCTTAAAACACAGCCCCTGGCGTTCTTTGGGGACATAATGCCAGTTCAAACGCTCTTCGGAGTTGAACGGTTGGTGGGCCTTCTGCGCCTGGTGCGGCTCTAAAGCGGCGAGAAAGGCGGCGGCGGCTTGCTGCATATCCGGCTCCCATCGTGAGGATAGAACCTAGCTGCCAGGGCGGCGGTCGCGGAAAGGTGGCCAGGAGCCCGTATGAAGTAGCGATTGATCCTGCACTGGCGCGATTAGGCTTTGGCGTTAACGGTAATTGTTAGTTTGCCGCTCACCCTGCATTTTCCTGCTCGCGGCGAAGAATTTCTGCGTCTTTCTTTGCCAATTCAGGCTGCCGCAGCAATCCCCACTGACACATCGCGTCCACTATCGGCTTGAGGCTCTCTCCCAGGGGGGTGAGCGAATACTCCACCTTCGGGGGGACCTGCGGATAGACCTTGCGGGAGATGATGCCGTCGCGCTCCATCTCCCGGAGCTGTTCGGTAAGCATCTTCTGCGTCACGCAGCCTAGAGCGCGCCGCAGCTCCGAAAAGCGCTTCTCGCCGCCAAACAGGTGCCAGAGTATCGGGATCTTCCAGCGTCCGCCGATGACCTGTAGAGTAGTCTCCGCCGGGCATTTGGTGCACTGAGGTTCCATCTTCGTCCTCTCCAGACTAATGGTTACTTTTTAGTTAGTATACCATCATTGGATAGGTATTTGCAATATCGGCAACTAGATGATATAATAATGCGTATATTCAAGAGAGAAACAGAGGCAGGATGCAGCTTACCATCCTCGTTCCTGGTTCCTGCACAGAGGAGGAACTGCCATGATGCAAGTTTTGGAGCGGGTAGCCGGCAACGGCGCCCACGTCGAGGAGAGGCGATTTTCCGAGGGTGCGCCGCTCACGGATGAGGCCCTGCTGGATGCCTACTCGCAGGCCGTCATTCGAGCGGCGGAGATCGTCAGCCCTTCGGTTGTCAATATTGAGGTGACGCAGCGGGTGACAGGGCGGCTAGCCAGAGATCCGCGCGTGCCGCGCGAGGTGCGCGGCAACGGCTCCGGCTTCGTTTTCACGCCCGACGGCTTCATCCTGACCAACAGCCACGTCGTCCATAACGCGACCAAAATCGAGGTCACCCTGTCGGATGGCCGCCACTATCCCGGCTACATGATCGGCGATGACCCGGATACCGACCTGGCCGTGCTCCGCATCTATGCGCCCGATCTGGTTCCGGCCAAGCTCGGCGACTCGCAATCGGTGCGGGTCGGGCAGCTTGCGATAGCCATCGGCAACCCGTATGGCTTCCAGTGTACGGTGACCGCCGGCGTCGTCAGCGCGCTGGGCCGTTCGCTCCGGTCGCAGTCGGGGCGGCTCATTGATAACGTCCTTCAGACGGACGCGGCGCTCAATCCGGGCAACTCCGGCGGGCCGCTGGTTAATTCGCGCGGGGAAGTCATCGGCGTCAACACCGCCATTATCCTGCCGGCGCAGGGCATCTGCTTCGCCACCGCCATTGACACGGCCAAGTTCGTCGCCGCCCGCCTGATGCGCGACGGCAAGATCCGGCGCAGCTATATCGGCGTGGCCGGGCAGAACGTCGAGCTGCCGCGCCGGCTGGTGCGCGCGCACGCTCTGCCGCAGGAGAGCGGCATCCTCGTGGTTTCGATGGATGCCGAAAGCCCGGCGCGGAAGGCAGGCGTGCAGGAGGGCGATGTCATCATCGCCTTTGGCGATAAGCCGGTCGCCGACATTGACGACCTGCACCGACTGCTGACCGATCAGCAGGTGGGCCAGAAGACGCCGCTGGCCGTCCTGCGGCGCGGCGAAAAGCTGACGCTGGAGGTTATGCCGGCGGAGTCGCTGCCCCGGACGGAGGAATAGAGCGGCGCGCGCTCGCGCCTAAAACGGCAACTTTCTATAAGCGTGGGCCGGTCTGCACAATGTTGCAGGCCGGCCCTTTTTTATCATCGCCCTCCGGTAAAAGAGGCGCAAACAAGAGTCCCTTTTTGCTTGCAAAAAATCGCAGGCAGGTATACAATGAAAGCTCCAGTTCTCGAAATGCAGGTAGACACTCCCAGCCGTGTGGATCAATCTCACGCAGCCTGCTGCTGAGGAGATACGTCAACACCGTTGGGAGGGATTACCGAAATGCATTGCGCCTGTGAAAACCATGAAGTCCAAGCTTGTACTCCTGCTTTGCGGCATAATATGCGGCCTGGCGCTCGGCGGATGCGAGCGTCCGCCGGTCCTGCACGCGCCTCCCCTGGCCCTGGGCATCTCCGCTCCGTCCGCCGCGTCCAACGCTCCCGTTCCGGCTCCCTTGCTCAACAGGCTGCCGCTCGCGCTGGATAAGGAGGGACTGACTGCCTCCATCCTGGAGGGCCTCCGCAAGCGCATCATGGGGCGGCGCGAGTCGCTGCGAGATATTGAGCGTATCGCCACTCAGGTCGGCCCTATTGTGGCGGAGGCGGCGCAGCAGCCGCAGGTGACCGCCGCCTTGCAGCAGATGGCGGCGGAGAGCGGCCTCTCGCTGGAGGAGATGCGGGCGCAGTGGGTGGCGATGCAGGAGGCGGACCTGCTGCTCGAATCGGGCGGCGACCCGGATGCCGTCTCCCCTTCTCAGGCCGTCGGCGTGGCGCAGTGGCTGGCGGGAACGGCACGCGCGCACGGCCTGAAGGTCAACCTGGCCGAGTCGAATCGCCTGACCCGCAAGATCGATCACCTCAAATGGCAAATCGCCTGGTACACCTACCTATTGTGCCCGGACGCTGACCCGCACGCTCCGGGAGCGCCCACCGTCTCGCGTCAGGAGATCGAGGCGCAGTTGCCCGTCTTGCAGCAGGAACTGGAAATGCTGCGGGCCAAACGCCGCACGGTGGATGCGCGCTACGACCCGCGCCAGGCCATCTTCGCCCAGACGCGCTACCTGCTGCGGCTCTATCCCCGCTTTCCCAGCCCGGACTGGCTGTTCCAGGCGTATCATGGCGGTGAGGGCGGAGTGCAGCGCACGCTGCAAAAATACCTGGGCGGCGCGTGGCCCGGTTCGGCAACGGCGATCCGCTACGGACGACATGGCCGGCCCCTGCGCTTTGAAGACCTCTACCTCACCACCACGCCCCGCTCCCGCCCCGCCGCGTTTGCCTACCTCTACGGGCGCAGCGACGATCACCGGCATTACTGGTGGAAGCTGCGCGCCTCCGAAGAGGCGTTGGCGCTCTACCGGCGCGACCCGGCGGCGTTCCGCTCCGCATGGGAGTCTTTGCTGCCGGGACGCTCGCGGGCGGCGCTCTGGTATCCCAACGCCCAGGCCCAGACGCTGGACGACCTGCCCGCCCTGCAATCGGCCTGTGCCAGCCGCCGCCTGACGCCTGTGAACCCGCGCGCAGAGTTGGAGATACGTCCCGCGCCGCTGGATACCGTACAGGCCCAGCAGTATGCCGCGCTGTGCCCGGAGACGAAGGGCGCGCTGCTGCTGGTCGCCGGGGCCTATCGGCAGGCAGGCGGCAAGGGGCGGCTGCGCGTGGGCGATATGACGCTCACGCAGCAGTATGTGGAGCGGGCGAAGGCGCTCCATCCGCCCCGTCCGCCCAAAGGCCCGCTCTGGCCGCCTGACCCGGACCTCAACAACCTGCCCGGCGGCGGCCCGCCCGCCGACTTGAACTACCATACCGTGGGCGTGGCCTTTGATCTGCTGCGGCCCGCCGACCCACTGCAGCGCAAAATCCTCGATTACACGCTGGGCTACCTCGAAGACCGGCAGATCATCTCACGCTTTGAGGAGCGCGACGGCGGCGAGCGGCGCTATCATGTCGTCGCCAATCCGCACTACGCGCCGGTTCTGACACGCATCGCGGCAACCGGCCACGTTCCCCACCTGCCGGGACTGTAGCGCCCGATTTACCTAACCCCACCCGTCGCTGCGCGACTCCCTTCCCTACTTCGCCGCTAACACGGCAGGGAAGGGAGTGACCCGGCTTCTGCTCTTCCCTAGACCGGTTGGATCCCTCCCTTCCCTTGTAGGGTCGCAAGGTGTCGCCAGGCGGAGGGCTGTGGCAAGGTGGAGGCGCGAACCATTGTAGCGCCGACCCTAGCAGTGGGGGACGGGGGGTTAGGTCAGGCAGGGCCGGGACTTTAGCGCTGGTTGGCAGCGCGGTAGCTATGGATCTCCATGCCCGCCGTAAGGCCCGCATCCAGAACGAAGTTCGCGCCGGTGGCGTTGCGCGACTCATCGGAGGCCAGGTACGCCGCCAGCGCCGCTACCTCCTCCGGCGTGCCGACCCGGTGCAGCAGCGTGCGCGCTTTCCAATCGTCGAGCGCCTGCGGATCGCGCGCCAACAGCGTATCCCAGTACTCCGTCTGGATCGTGCCGGGCGAGATGGCGTTGACGCGGATGCCCTGCGGCCCGTACTGCGCCGCCAGGGTTTGTGTGAGAGCCAGCATGCCGCCTTTGGCCGCCGAATAGGCCGCCAATCCCAGGCCGAACATCCCGTTGACGCTCGCGATGTTAATGATCGAGCCACCGCCCTGCCGTATCATGATGGGAATGGCGTGCCTACAGCACAGGAACACGGATTTTAACGTCCCGGTCTGGATCGCATCCCAATCCGCCTCCGATACCTCCGTCGCGAGTCCATCCCCGGCCCAGACCGCCGCGTTGTTGACCAGCACGTCCAGGCGCCCGAACCGCTCGACGACCGCGCGGATCAGGGCTTCTACATCGGCATTGCGGCCCACATCGGCCACAATCGGCAGCCAGCGCGCCCCTTCCGACGACTCGCAGCGCCGCCGTAGTTTCGCCTCGTCCCGATCCGCCAGCGCGATCTCGGCGCCCTCGGCGGCAATTCGCCGCGCCATCGCCATGCCAATGCTGCCTGCTCCGCCCGTAATCACGCACACCTTGCCTTGCAGCCGCTCCATACGCACCTCCTTTGCCCCTTGCTTCGGCGCAGGCGGGCAGCAGTCCTGCTCCCTTTTCCTGCATCTAGCCCACCCCACCTTCATAGAGCTTAGGGGCGGACAACTTTTTCGACGGGTTAGAAACCCTTCGCTGTAGAGCCTGCGGCTGGGTCTCCCTTCGGGACACAGACCGCCTCCCCTCTCCTTGAGAAGGAGAGGGGCCGGGGGTGAGGTCATCCCGACGACAGGCAGAGAGTGTCCCGCAGGGACACGCGGCCCGAAGGGCTCTATAGCGAAGGAATTCCATTCCGTCGCTAAACCGAACAGGGATAGGCACGCCTGATCCTAGAGTTTTTCATGCCCGGCTCGGGCTAAGATGTCGGAAGTCACGGGAATCAGGCAGCAAAAAAATATGTCCAACAATTGAAATTTTGGTTGACATCTTGGCCAGAGCTTGTTATAATCCCGCTATCAGTAGCGGAATGCTGGGCTGCCATCAGCAGAGATTTAACTTTGCTGCGCGGAGTTTGTTCAACAAATCACAGATCCGTCGTTCCGCCGCTGCGAGGTGTCCTGTGAGCACTGTTCCCGCCTATATTCGCATCGCCGAGCAGATCAAGTCCGAATGGCTTTCGAACGCGGCCCCCCAGAAAGGGCAAAAACTGCCCACCCAGGAGGAGCTGGCGGAGCGTTTCGGTATCAGCCGTTCGACCGTCGTGCGGGCCTTATCCAAACTCGTGGCGGAAGGCTATATCCGCTCGCAGCAAGGGAGCGGCGTGTACGTTGCGGAGACCCTGCCGCAGGAGACCGGCCTCAAGTGCCTCAGTCTGATTGTGCCGGACCTGCACGCTCCGGTGATTGTGGCCGCGTGTCGCGGCGTGGAGCGGCGAGCGCGCCAGTTGGGGTATCAGGTGCTGCTGGCCAGCTCGGAACAGAACCGCGCGCGAGAGCAGGAAGCGGTACTGCAACATCTGCGGGCCGGAGCCAGAGGCATCGTGCTCTATCCGGTCACGCGGCGCCGGCAGGAACTGGCGTGCGACTATCTGACCCACTGGGCGCAGGAGGTGCCTGTCGTCACCCTGGATATCGGCTATGACGAGTGGCCCTGCTCGCGTGTCCAGTTTGACAACTACCGCCTGGGCTACGACATCACGCGACACCTGCTGCGCTGCCGGCATCGCCGCATTGCCTTTATGCATACCTCTTCAGACTACCTGCACTCTTCCATTCATGATCGGTGCAGGGGGTGGGCCACCGCGATGGAGGAGGCGGGGTTAGAGATACCGGCCAGCTACCAGGAGTGGCCCGTAGCGGTGAAAGATTATGCCCCACCTCCCAGCGATGACGAATATGATGCCATCGCCGAAAGCCTGCTCTGCCTGGAACCGCGTCCGGACGCGGTGATCGCCTGGAACGATGTGGCCGCAGCGCATCTGATTCAGGCGCTCAAGAATCGCAGCATGCGCGTGCCGGAGGAGATACGGGTTACCGGCTTCGACAGCGAGCCGCTGGTATCCCGCCTCTTCCAGCCCCTGTTTCCTACATCCAAGCCAGATTTCGTGCGCCTGGGAGAACTGGCAGTAGACGCCCTGCTGGAAGCGCACGCCGGCAGGCCGACCTATCCCCGTATCTACTACTATCCGGTTCCTATCGTCTGGCGCGAGCCGCGTCCCGCTCCTATATTTCCGTCGACAGGCAAAGAATGGGACGGGATCGCCGCAGAGGCGTGATCGGTAGAAGATAGGGACATGGCCCATGCCCGGAACATGGGCCTCCAGGAGGTGAGCCGTGCATGATCCGCCGCGCCAACCGGGAGGCGCAATCTAGGCCAGGTGAGGTAAAGCCATGAAGCAGCAAATCTCTCCCGCCGTCGCTGCTGTCGTCATTATCATCGTCGTAGGCATTGCCGCGTTTTTTATTATGCGCAGCGGCGCTGTCCAACACGAAGAGAAGCCGCCGCCCATGATGCCGGAGAGCGTGGCTAAGGAGTGGCAGAAGTACACGGGCGGCAAGGCGGCGGGCCCCCCCGGTGCCAACAGCAGCATTCCTGTCGTAAGTCCGAGCGCACCCTCCGGTGGCCCCCGGTAAGGAGGCCAAAAGACCCACAGGATTTTCTGGCCGTTGGGCGAAGAGATAGGGTGTGATCGTGTGATCGTGTAGCGCCCGGCCTCCGGGCCGGGCGAGGATTGAAACGGGATACGCAAAGGAGCTTGGAAATGCGAATTCGAAGCAAGCTTTCGGGCTTCACCTTGATTGAGTTGCTCGTAGTGATTGCTATTATTGCGATCCTCGCCGCCATTCTGTTCCCTGTTTTCGCCCAGGCGCGCGAACAGGCCCGCACCATTTCCTGCCTATCCAACATGAAGCAACTGGGCCTGGGCTTTAAGATGTATGCCCAGGACTATGACGAGGAGTGGCCGATGGGCACCTACCCCGGCCCGCGCAACTGGGAAGTCAACCCGGACGTCAACCCCTACCCGCCGGATAATTTCTGCCTGGATAATGGCGTCGCGTTTAATTGGCCGGGCCATGCATGGGCGGGTTTTAATCCCGGCGATGGCGGCCCGGACTATACGGGGTGCGCCTATGGCGGCGAGTTCTACCGGACGCTGATGAACGTTCAAGTCGGGCCCTACATCAAGAACAAGCAGATCTGGTACTGCCCCTCGGACAAGTACCGCACTCCAAGTGAGCAAAATTTCCGACTTGGTCTGCAATCCTATCACTGGTTCCCGGCCTGGATCTATAGCTTCCGCGCGGATTGGAACCCCTTCGCGGCTTACGCCACCGGCCCGGACCTTTCCAACGAGAACCCGAGCGAGAAAATCAGCAATCCGGCCAGCCGCTACTTCCTGACAGAGCGCGGCGTCTTCGGGTGGGACGGTCCGGATGGCTGCGGTGGCGATTGCAAGAACTCCAACGGCAATCACCAGCGCGGCTTCAATGCCATCTTCTTCGACGGCCACGCCAAGCTCGTTCCTTATGGCCGCAAGTGGAAGACCATTCCGGCCACCGGCTGGCCGCCGGAGAAATCACCCAAAGACCCGACGGATTATAGCGGCCAGTAGACTGCTGTAGACAGATCGCTTCCGTTCCCGAAGATCTATCTGATAACACCAAAAGAGAGGGGGCCATCCAGCCTCCTCTCTTGCCTTGCTCCCGGTTCACCTAGCCCCCCGCCCCCCTTCCCTGAGAGGGAGGGGGGTGACCCGGCTTCTCGTCTCCCTTCTCCCTTGGAGGGAGAAGGGCCGAGGATGAGGGGAGAACAAGGCTTCTGCTCTCCCCTCTCCTTCGCAAGGAGAGGGGCTGGGGGTGAGGTCTCTCCCCTCTCCCGCAGGGTGGCTCAGAGGGGTAGGTAAGTTCGCCCGGTCTATCTCGACGACGGGCCAAAGCCCTTCGCTTTGTGGCGTTCCGCCCAGTGACTGCTAGGGTCGGAACTGCGCACGCTCGTTCCTCCGCCTGGCGACGCCTTTGTGGACAGGTACCGCCTGAGAGCCTGGTACGTCTCCCCGTAGGGGCAGACTGGGCCGTAGGCCACACAGCGAGGGAATGGATTCCCTTGTGGCAGAGGCACCGAACGGGCATACCTGCCCCTCTGAGCCGCAGCGTGGGAGAGGGGCCGGGGTGAGGCCCAGAGGAGAAGACCGCAGGAATTGGTTGCGCTTACTACGAAATTACCCCCGCAATGAGCCGCACTGTTCCCAAACCCACGTCCCCTCCCGTCAGGCAGACGACGCCTGCCACGCGCCTAGCTTTCCACCGCTTGCTGCCGGCGATCTTGCTGGTGGTCTGCGGGCTCGCCTTCCTCACGTATCGGGCCTATCAGACGCTGGTGCTGTCGCGCCCGCCCGCGCGCCTGCGCCTGGGCGAGAATGTTCCCCTTACGGCGCCGCCGCCTCTGCCGACCGACGACAGCGCCGCACTGCACGAGCGCCTACAGCCGTTAGAGCAGATGCGCGCGTCGGTGCGCGCTCACCCGGAGGATGTTGGGGCGCAGGTGGATTTTGCGCGCAAGGCCGCGGCGGTCGGCGATATACTCTCCTCCGATGAGGCGTGGCGCGCTGCGCTGCGCCACAGCCCGCAGGCCGATCCGGTTGCCGAGGAGGCGCTGGGGCGCTGCCAGCTTCAATTGGGCCTGTATACCGACGCCCTGCATACCTACCAGCGCCTTCTTGAGCGCGCGCCGCAGGAGGCCGCGCCCTACATTGGCCTTAGCCGCGCGCAGAGCGCTTTGGGCCGCAACGACGCGGCGATGCAAACCCTGGAGCGCGCGGCCAGGGCGCTCTCCGCAAGCGATGCCCGGGGCCATCTCGGCATCGCCGCCGAATTTGAGCAGCATGGGGATCTGCCGCGCGCCCTGGCGGAAACGCAGGCGGCGCACGCCAGCGCGCCGGACAATCCCGATATCGCTGTCTCCCTGGCGCACCTATTGTACGATCTGCAGCGCCTTCCCGAAGCCCAGCGCCTGCTGGAGCCGCTCGTTGCGGCGCACCCGGACAATAACCGGGCGCGACGCCTGCTGGCCGCTATCCTCAATAGCCCCTTAAATCCCCACCGCGACCCGGCGCAGGCCGAAAACCAACTGCTGCAGGCGCTGGAGCAGAACGCACGCGACCCGGACGCGCTCCAGCGCCTGGGCGAGCTCTACCAGGAGCAGGGACGCTATCGGCAGGCCGCTTACATCTACACGACGCTTCTCCAGGTCACGCCCGATTCGGCGGCGGGCCGCCTGCAGCTTGCCAGTACCTACGCGCGCCTGGGTGACGCCCGCACCGGCGCCCAACAGCGGGAAATCGCCCGCAACCTCATCGCACGCGACCGGGAGGAGGAGCGCCTGATCACCCTGCGCAACCAGCGCCCCACCGACCCGCGCACGCACCTGACTCTGGCACGCCACTATCTGCGGGCAGGACAGCTCTTCAAGGCGTTCACGGAGTTGCAGTCGGCCTATGCTCTCTCGCGCGGTGGGCCGGAGGCCCGCGCAGAGTTGACCGCGCTCTACGCGCGTATCGGCCTGCCCGCGCCCGCGCTGCCGGGAGAGAAGCCGTGATGCGGCACGCGCGCTGCCGCGCGGCCTGGCTTTGCGGCGCTCTGCTCGGCGCGCTGTTAGCAGGCTGCGCCTCCCAGCATACGGACGGGCCAGGAACGTCCGCTGCCGCGATTCGGTTTCGCGACGTGAGCGTCAGCGCGGGCGTAAAGTTTACTCGCGTGAACGGTGCCTTTGGCAAGCGCTGGATGCCGGAGACGATGGGCGGCGGGGGCGCCTTCCTCGA
>DASRGZ010000032.1:0-22340 GCA_035650735.1 Chthonomonadaceae bacterium | reverse complement strand
CGGCCAGGAGGGCGCGCGGGGCCGCGCCCCAGGTGACGCCGATGGCGCGTATGCCGGCGGCGCGGGCGGCGCGCATATCGTGTATGGTATCGCCGATGTAGCAGGCAGCGGAAAGGTGCTCCGGCGGGATGTTCAGGCGGCGTAGGGCCAGGCGTAGCCCTTCGGGATCGGGCTTGGGACGGGCCACATCATCAGCGTTGATCGCGGTGTCCACAAAGTCGGCGATGCCCAGGCGGGGAAGCGTGTTGGTGAGTTCTTCGAGGTTCTTAGAGGTCACCAGGGCCGTCGGGAAGCCGCGCCGCTTGCCCTCGATCAGCACGGCGACGACATCTTGCAGGATACGTTCGCGGGAGCGGTGCGCCTCATAGTAGGCGATGAAGTCGGCGGTGATGGCCTGCTCATCCACGCCCCACGTTTCCAGATCGCCGAAGACCCGTATCTGCTTCTTGAGCGGCGTGCCGATGAGCGCGCGCAGTTCCTCATAGGGCAGGGTGCGCCCGAAGTGCTTGCGGTAGATATGATCTAGCGATTCGGTGATCAGGCCGGTCGTCTCAATCAGCGTGCCGTCCACGTCCCAAATTAAGGCGGAAGGATGAAGGCGGAAGGATGAATTAAAACCTGTAATCTCTGAGGAGGGCAATACCGGTGAGCCTGAGGCAGAAGGATGAAAAGAACAAGAGCTTGTCTTTATCCTTCATCCTTCCGCCTTTGTCCTTTCTAAACGATGTCCACTTCATGCACGCCGCGATGGACGCTGCCAATGATATAGGCCGACTCGCCGACGGCGTTGAGGCGATGCGCCAGCAGCGGAGCCTGCTCCGGGGCGACGATCAGAATAAAGCCGATGCCCATGTTGAATGTGCGGTACATCTCCGGTTCTGGGACGTTGCCGCGCTCCTGAATGAGCGTGAAGATGGGCGGGATCGGCCAGGTGCGCCGCTCGATGGTGACGCTGCAATCGGCGGGCAGAATGCGGGGGATATTATCGTAGAAGCCGCCGCCCGTGACATGGGCCATACCGCGAATGTCGAATTCGTCCAGCAGGGGCAAGACCGCCGGGGCGTAGCAGCGATGCGGGATCAGCAGCTCTTCGCTGAGCGTGCGGCCCAGCGCGGGGATGTGCTCGTAGGGCGACAGGGAGTTCTCGCCCGCTTCCAGCAGGACGCGGCGGGCCAGCGAGTAGCCGTTCGTGTGCAGGCCGCTGGAGGCCAATCCGACCACCGTATCGCCCGGCTCAATGCGCGAACCGTCCACGATCCGGTGCTGATCTACCACGCCGACGATGCACCCGGCCAGGTCATAATCACCTTCGGCGTAGAGGCCCGGCATCTCTGCCGTCTCTCCCCCGATCAGCGCGCAGCCGGCCTCCCGGCAGGCTTCGGCCAGCCCCTTCACGACATCCACGACCACCGATGGCGAGAGCTTGCCGGTGGCGAAGTAGTCCAGGAAGAACAGGGGCCGCGCGCCCTGCACGAGAATATCGTTGACGCAGTGGTTGACCAGGTCCCGCCCGATCGTATCGTGCTTGCCGACTAGGACGGCCACCTTGAGCTTGGTGCCCACGCCGTCTATGCTGGAGACAAGCACCGGGCTTTGGTAGGCGGACAGCCCGGCCAGCGAGAACATGCCGCCGAAGCTGCCCACGTCGGTCAGCACGCCGGGCGTGAAGGTGCTGCGGACATAATCGCCCATGCGCCGCACGGCTTCGTTGGCGGCATCAATATCTACCCCCGCATCGCGGTAGGTCATGCGCTCCTCAGACATAGCAGAGCGGGGAGTCAGGTTGTCAGCAGCAGGCAATCGGAAAAGCAAAAGGCTCTTTCCTGCTGTCGGCTGCCAGAGGCCTACTCCCCTTTATCTCCTGGTGGAATCTGGTATTGCTTGAAGTTCACGCCGTTTTGAAGCTGGCCTTCAAAGCGGCCAATGACGCGGCCCTCGCGGGTGATGGTGCCGGAGACAGCGCCATCGTAGCCGAGATGGACACGCCCGACATTGTCACGATTATCGCGCAGGGTCGCCGTGCCAAACAAGCGGGTGCGCCCGGCCACGAGATATTCGGCCACCTCAAACTCGGATTCAAGCTGCGCCGTGTAGCCGTTGGCAAGGGTAATCTGGGCGGTATCGGGCGTGGGCCGCGCCAGGGAAAGCCCCGCCAGACGCAGCGGCCCGATGCGCCGGGTGCCGCGCACCTCGCCCACGTCCGGGATGCGGACGGCATAGGTTAAGATAGGCTCTGGCGAGGTGGCTTCCGTCAGCACGGTGACCGCCGCATGGGTGTAAGGATGGGTGAGCGTGCGGCTGAAGCCAACCGGGTCTTCCGCGCCGCTCGCCACGCCCAGTCCCTCGGAGGCCCGATAGGCCGCGCCGATCAGATAGGCAGCGCAGGCGGCCAGCACCGTCTCGGTGGCTTGGGGCATATCGCGGGCCATTTCGGGCACGCGCCCCACGTCCAGCAGGCTCTCCGCCAGCCGCTCCGCCGCGCTTATCTTGCGGGTTCCCAGATAGCGTGAGGCGACCACAGTACCGAGCGCCGCCGAAGCCAGCAGCGCGACCTTCGCAACATCCCGCTTTGTGGGCAATTGAATTTCAGGCATCGGTTCACCCCCGCGTATGCGGGGAAGCGCAGGTCACCCTCGTTTCCGGACGACGCCCTCCGGCTTGACGACGCTCTTTCAGTTGGACGCCGCGCCCCCGCTTTCGGTTAACATCGTTTCTATTCTAGACGAAGCGCCGGCACCGGCGGCTTCATCGGTTACGTTCGTCCTCGAAGGGAGGGCGCTGATAGCCCATGCCGAACGGCTCCTCCGGGCGGTTCCACTCGCCCAGCAGCGCGCGGCGCAGCGGCGTGGTGCGCTCCAAAAACGCGGGGTCGTTGCGCTTGCGGTCGGATGGGATAAGCCAGGGCGGAGCGTAGACCATGTGCTGAATATAGCGGTGGAAATCCATCTCGTTGCGCGTGCCGCAATGGTAGACGCCCTGATGGAACATCAGCGCCGTGCCCGGCTTACCGCAGATAACCTCGCGAATGGGCCAGTCCTTGTCCACGCCGCGCGGCATGGGAACGGAGCTGTTGTGGCTGCCGGGGATCATGACCATGTTGCCCATATTCGGCTGCGTCTGATCCGTCAGGAAGTAGCCGACGCGCAGCTGCACCAGGGGCGTCGGGGTTGCCAGTTTACGGAACTCGTAGACGCCGGAGCCGTCCTGGTGGTAGCCGCCGCCCTTGAAGCCCGGCGGCACGACGGTGCACCAACTGCTCTGCAAAATAAAGTAATCGCCAAACAGCGCCCGCGCCTTCGGCAGGATGGAAGGATGATCGATCAGCTTCTCGACGGCGGGCTCCTGCTCATACACCGCGCCCAACTGCCGCCACTCGTCTTTCGGGTAAGGCGCATGGGAGCGTCGGGCCGCTTCCAGGCAGGCTGCCACCTCTTCCGGCGTCAGCGCGTCCGGGATGACGAGATAGCCCGCCACGTCGAACAGGAACCGCTCTTCCTCGGTCATTGGGCCTGGTTTGGCAATCGGGATCATACGCGCCTTTCCTCGTTGGTATCAGTTGAACAGCAGGATGGTCCGGCCTTGAAGCGGCAGGGTTTAGCCCATAACTGTTGAATGCTCGCCTACTAACTGACGTTGTTACGCCCTATTGACAGACGTTGTACCCGAAGCAGAGCGGTTATTGATGGCAAGCATTGAATTTTCTGCTGTCGGTAACACTCAAGGACAGACAACAGCGCGCTACGAGCGAACGGCCATTCGACGAGTATGGGGTTTAGCCTGCCGCTTCAAGGCCGAACCCGATTGGCAGGACTAATCCACATCCGGGGAGCCGTCGTCGGGACCGCCCTCGCGATGTTCGGGCTCAAACCGATTGCGCTCGCGCTCCAGCATTAGCTTGCTCACGCGCACATCCTGCGGCACGGCGATGGGGTACTTACCGTCGAAGCAGGCGCGGCAGAACTTGTCCTTGTGCATCCCAACCGCGCGCACCACGCCCTCCAGGGAGAGATATCCGAGCGAGGTGGCGCCGATCATCTTGCGAATCTCTTCCACGGAGTGACACGCGGCCACCAATTCGTCCTGGTTGGCCATATCTATCCCGTAGTAGCAGGGATGGCGCACGGGCGGGGCGGTAATGCGGACATGGACCTCGACGGCGCCCGCATCGAAGAGCATTCGCACCAGCTTGCCGGTGGTAGTGCCGCGCACGATGGAGTCGTCCACCATCACGACCTTCTTCCCGGCCAGGGTATCCTTGAGCGGCGTATACTTCATGCGCGCGCCCAGGTCGCGCATACGCTGGTTCGGCTGGATAAAGGTGCGCTGAATATAGCGGTTCTTGATGACGCCCTCGCCGTAGGGAATGCGTGATGCCTCCGCGTAGCCGAGCGCGGCGGGAATGCCCGTATCCGGGATGGGCACGACGACGTGCGCGCCGGGACAGGGATGCTCCCGCGCCAGCTCGTGGCCCATGCGGCGGCGGGCCGCGTGCAGAGAGCGGTTATAGAGCATCGTATCCGGGCGGGAAAAATAGATGAACTCCAGCAGGCAGGTGGCGTGACGCGCGGTGGGAACGGCCTGGAACTCGTGCTGGCCCTCGCAATCAATGATGATGACCTCGCCCGGCTCGACTTCTCTTAGATACTGCGCGCCAACCGGCCCCAGCGCGCACGACTCGGAGGCGAGCACGTACTTGCTGCCGTTGATGCGCCCGATGCAAAGCGGGCGAACGCCGTAGGGATCGCGCACGCCGATGAGCTTGTCCGGCGTCAGGATGACCAGCGAATAGGCCCCCTGCAATCGCCGCATCACCTGCCGAACCGCCTCCTCAATGCAGCCGGTGTGCAGTTTTGCCAGCAGTTGTGCAATAACCTCGCTGTCATTGGTGGTCTCAAACGCGCAGCCATCGGCCTCCAACTCGGCGCGCAGCAGATGGGCGTTGACCAGGTTGCCGTTGTGGGCGACGGCGATGTCCCCGGCGCGGGAGACGCAGGCGAGCGGCTGGGCGTTGCAGAGGACGCTGGAGCCGGTGGTGGAGTAGCGCGTATGCCCGATGGCGCTGAGGCCGGTCAGGGACTGGATGACTTCCTCGTCGAAGACCTGCGTGACCAGGCCCATGGCCTTGTGAACGCGGATGGCGCGCCCATTGGAGACGGCGATGCCGGCGCTCTCCTGGCCGCGATGCTGCAAGGCGAAGAGGCCGAAGAAGGTGATGCGCGCCACATCCTCGCCGGGCGCAAAAATGCCGAAGACGCCACACTCCTCTTTGGGGGTATCCTGTTCCCACCCGTCGGCGCAGTGAGCCATCACGGGCCGGCGCTGTAGCGGCTCCAGAGGGATTATATGCGGCTGTTGCGGGGCGTGCTGCTGATTCTCCATGATCCGAGTTGCTCCTTCGCCGGGACGACCTTCCGAACGTCTCAAGAGAAATGCGCGCTTGCAGGCATATCTTGAAGTGCAAGTCTGCCGCAACGAAACAGCGTGTGCGGCGCAGGCCGCGTCAGGTCGGCCTCCGGCGACACTGCCGGAGCAAGGTACTGCCAAACAGAAAAAGCCTATAGCTTTACGAAATCAACCCCGCCAAAGTTTCTCTGTAGAATCTCCTGCCAGATGGTCGGAACGCTATCTTGGGCAATCAGCGTATCCGCGCACAAAGGACTCCAGGATCTTTTCCGGCAGTGGCTCGTAGAACTCCGGCGGGATGACTAGCTTACCTGCCGCACTCCCCGGCACGCGCCGTGCGGCTTTTTCGATAATCGGAACCTGGCGCGCTACAGGCGTACCGTCCTCGGCCATGATGATCTCTTTCCCGCCTGAAGCGATGCGCGCCAGCAGTTCCGAGAGATTACGTTGGGCTTCCTGGATAGTTACTGTCATCTGCGTTTGCCTTCGAATTAAATCAGAGTATCTCCAACGCAGGCGTGTGCCGCTCCCATGCGACGGGGGATGGCGTTCTGATAGACTTCCGCCAACTGCGTCACGGGCACATCGGCCAGGACGGTTGGGCCAAGCGAGAGGCGCAGGCTGTCGCCGCCGACCGTGCCGATCCAGGCGACGCGGACGCCCGCTTTCTCGGCCTGCTGCTTGAGCCGCGCAAACTGCTTCTCGGTGCGGACGGTGACGACCACGCGGCCCTGCGCCTCCCCGAAGAGCAGCGCGGAGGGCCGCAGGCTACCGGGAAAATCTGCCGGATTGAGCAGTACCAGCGCGCCCTGACGACCCAGGATCGCGCTTTCCGCCAGGCAGACGGCCAGGCCGCCATCCGAGACATCGTGGCAGGAGGCGAACAGCCGCTCGCCAATGCACTCCAGCAGCAGCGCGTGCAGCCGCTTCTCGCCCTCCAGGTCCACGCGCGGCGGAACGCCGGCCTCCACGCCGTGCGCGACGCTCAGATACTCGCTGCCGCCAAGCCCGCCGGTCGGGTCGTCGTAGGCGGTGAGCAGCGCGATGACGTCCCCCTCGCCGTCCTCCCGGAACGCCGCCTGGCAGCGCCGGTTGATGTCCTCCAGAATGCCCAGCATCCCGATGGTCGGGGTCGGGAAGATAGCTCCTTCCGGCGTCTCGTTATAGAAGGAGACGTTGCCGGAGACAACGGGCGTGCCGAACGCCTCGGTCGCCTTGGCGATGCCCTCGACGGCGCGGCGGAACTGCCAGAAGCCGGTGGGCTTTTCCGGGTTGGCGAAGTTAAGGCAGTCGGTGATGGCGGTGGGCGCGGCGCCGACGCAGGCGACGTTGCGCGCTGCCTCCGCGACGGCGATCTGCCCGCCGACGAAGGGATCGAGATAGCAATAGCGCCCGTTGCCGTCCAATTTAACGGCAATGCCCTTTTTCGAGCCGCGTATCCGCAGCACCGCCGCATCCGCGCCCGGCCCGATCACCGTCTGCGTCTGCACCATGCTATCGTACTGCTGGGTGACCCATTCTTTGCTGGCGATGCTGGGCGAGTCGAGCAGCCGCACAAGGACGTCGGCGTAGGTAAGTTCCCCACCTGATCTCACCCCCGACCCCTCTCCTTTAGAGGGAGAGGGGAGCGGCTCCCCTTCCAGGTTGTTCGGTTCTCCCTTATCTCCCCTCATCCCCGGCCCTTCTCCCTCCAAGGGAGACGGGAGAAGAGAAGCCAACTCTGAACTCTCCCCTCCCCTGTTCTTGGGGGAGGGGATGGGGGTGGGGGCCTCTCCCCCTTCCCTAGCAGTGGAGGACGGGGGGTTAGGTAAAGAGGGCACTGGTTCCGGCAGCGTGGAGAAATCGAATGCCTGGACTTGCTTGATGTATTCCGGCTCGGCGGTTTCCAGGTAGTAAGTCGGGCACTGGTCGGTGAGGGCTTTGGCGGGGACCTCCGCGACGACTGTGCCGTTATCCTTGACGCGCACCAGGCCATCGCCGGTGACGTGGCCGATCACGGCGGCGTTCAGACCCCACTTCGTGAAGATGTCCATGACGCGCTGCTCGGCCCCCTGGCGCACGATGCACAGCATCCGCTCCTGCGACTCGGAGAGCATGATCTCGTAGGGCGTCATGTTCGGCTCGCGCAGGGGCACCTTGCGGACGTCTATCTCCATGCCGTTGTCGGCTTTGGCGGCGGTTTCGCTGGTGGAACAGGTCAGGCCCGCCGCGCCCATATCCTGGATGCCCACGACTTCGCCGGTCGCCAAAGCTTCCAGCGTCGCCTCGATCAGCAGCTTCTCCATGAAGGGGTCGCCCATCTGGACGTTGGGGCGCTTGCTCTCGCTATCGGGGCCGAGCTCGACGCTGGCAAAGGTCGCGCCGTGAATGCCGTCCTTGCCGGTGGCGCTGCCGACATAGATGACGGGGTTGCCGATGCCCTGGGCGGCGGCGCGGGCGATCTTGTCGCGCTCCACGACGCCGACGGCCATCGCGTTGACGAGCGGGTTGCCGCTGTAGCAGGGGTGGAAGTAGACTTCGCCGGCGACGGTCGGCACTCCGACGCAGTTCCCATAGTGCCCGATTCCGGCGACGACATGCTCAAACAGGTAGCGGTTGCGGGGCTCGTCCAGGGGGCCAAAGCGCAGGGAGTTGAGGTTGGCGATAGGCCGCGCGCCCATCGTAAAGATGTCGCGGAGGATGCCGCCAACGCCGGTGGCCGCGCCCTGGAACGGCTCGACTGCGGACGGGTGGTTGTGCGACTCCACCTTGAAGACGATCCCGAACGTCTCGTCCAGGGCAACGACGCCCGCATTCTCCAGCGCGCCTGTCTCCTGCGCTTCCCTGTAGGTCTTGAACAGAGACAACACCGGGCGCGAATACTTGTAGCCGCAGTGCTCCGACCACATCACGGCGAACATGCCCAGTTCCGTGAGGGTCGGTTCCCGCCCCAGGATGCCGAGGATTTTCTGGTACTCGGCGTCGTTGAGGCCCATTTCGCGGTAAATCGGCGGCGCGATCAAAACGTCTCTTCCTCCCTATCCCCCAGCCAGATTGGCCTGCGACAGCGCACTGTTAGTATAACCTATTCCGGCGAAGCGGGTCAACCGGAGGCCGCGCCACCAACGGGCGGGCATAGTAATCTTTCCGTTCTCAACGCTGCTGCCTCCGTGCTTCTAAACGATGATACCCTACCCCCGGCACTGGCGTCCCTTCGCTAAGAGCCTTGCTTCCCTCCTGCCATAACTGTAGGAAGGACTGCAAGCCTTTTGTCTGTTTCCGTCCTGTAAGTTGTGCAAACGAACGTTTGCACGCTTACACTCTACCCGACGAACGGGCAAGAGTTGCAGTTGGTGGATGGGTTTCAGACGTTTTATTCTGAATGACTGTTCTTCTGTGCAGAACCTCGACGCTGCAAGATTGTCGCGGAGGTTGCTGTCGGCGTCGGTACTCCGGCGTCGTAGAGCCGGGCCTTGATCCGTTCCAGTATCTCTGAGACGGTCTTAACTTCCACTGCTTTGGTCGGCGCGGCCCAATAGAACAGATGCCAACTCAGCACGTCATTCCCGCTATCCACGCCTGCTATGCGAATGAAGGGAGCGGGTTCCTTCAACACGTCGCTATGCTCGGTCGCCGCGTCTAAGGCTTCCTGCTCTACCTGCTGCGCGTCGGCTGTGAGGCTCGTATCGAACGCGATCATATATCGTCGCCGCCCATGGGTGGTATGATTGACCACCGGGTTCGTGTAGATATGGCTGTTCGGGATGGCAACTTTCTGGTCGTCGTAGGTGCGAAGCGTCGTTATGCGGATTTCAATATCGGTCACGGTTCCCTCGTAGCTGCCGAGCGTCACCTGATCCCCCACTTCAAACGGGCGCGAAAACAGCAGCAGAATGCCCGCAATGAAGTTTTCCAGAATGTCCTTGAAGGCAAAGCCCAATGCGAACCCGGCCACTCCCAGGCTTGCCAGTACCGTTGTCACGTCCACGTTGGCCGCGCTCAAAGCGACCATAAATCCCAGGAGTAATGTCATAATATAGGCGGAGCGGGCAATCAGGATGCGAATGGTAAGCGGCAGATGGGGAACCCGCTCCAATGGCCGGCGTAGGATGCGACGTATCAACCAAGCCAGACCGTAGAAGAGTAGAAACAGTAGGGCCGCTATGAAGAAACGCGGCACGAAAGAGATAAGACGGCGAAGCGTCTCTTCGAGCGGGTTGACAAATGCTTTCCAATACGAAGACATAGTGCTTTCCTCCTCGCCCGCTTAGACGCGCTGCGATCTGACCTAAACGAAGGGAGGCAGAAAGGAGTTGCGTGCGGAATTGAATATCGAGCGCCTGATCCTGCTGCTCCTGATCGCCTCCGCCGTCTCTATGTTGGGCCGCAAGCTGCGCCTGCCCTATACGGTTGGCCTGGTGCTTACCGGGGTCGGCCTCGCCCTCTCTCCGTTTCCATTGGATGCGACGCTGACGAAAGAACTGATCTTTACCGCCTTCCTGCCCCCGCTCATTTTTGAAGCGGCCTTTCAGATACCCTGGCAGGAGTTGCGCCGGGATTTGTTTCCTATTCTGGTGCTGGCAACGCTCGGCGTGTTCCTCTCGGCGGGCGTAACGGCTCTCGGCTTGCGCGGGATCGCGGGCTGGCCCTGGCAAACGGCGATACTGATCGGGGTTCTCCTGGCGGCCACCGATCCGGTTTCCGTCATTGCCACTTTCAAGGAAGCAGGCATTACCGGCAGGCTGCGGCTGCTCGTCGAAGCGGAAAGCCTCTTTAACGACGGCACGGCGGCAGTTCTGTTCGGGGTGGCGCTGGCAGCGACACAAGGCAACAGTGTCACGGCCTGGGGCGTGGCGCAGAGTTTTCTGGTGACTGTTGCCGGAGGCGTTGCGTGTGGGGCACTAATCGGCGGGGCCGCGCTCTTATTGGCGGGTCGCACCGACGATCACTTAGTCGAGATCACCTTTACAATGATTGCCGCCTATGGCTCCTTTCTGTTGGCCGAGCATTTCCATCTGTCCGGCGTGCTGGCGACGCTGACGGCGGGACTGCTCTTAGGCAATCTCGGCTCGCTCGGCGCGTTGACTGATAGAGGCCGGGCCGAAGTCCTCTCCTTTTGGGAGTACATCGCCTTTCTGGTGAACTCGCTCATTTTCCTGCTCATCGGCATCCGGTTGGCGCATCACCCGTTCGGCTCTGTTTTATTGCCTGCGCTGGCGGCAATTCTGCTGGTACTCCTGGGCCGCGCCATCGCGGTCTATGGCTGCTGCGCGCTATTTGTCCGTTCTCGCTGGCGCGTCACGGCGGCGCAGCAGCATATTCTGTTTTGGGGTGGGTTGCGGGGGGCGCTGGCCCTGGCGCTGGCGTTAGGGCTGCCGGGTACGATGACGGAACGCGAAACACTGATCACCGTCACCTTCGCGGTCGTCGCCTTCTCCGTCATCGTCCAGGGATTGACCGTCATTCCCCTCTTGAAACGGCTGAGGCAGATCGCGCCGGCTGAAGCTCCGGGAAGTAGGTCGTCATGCTAAAGCGTCATTCCCCTCTTGAAACGGCTAAGGCAGATCGCGCCCCAGGCAGAAAGAGACGCCTATGAACATCAAACACCCTCCGGCTAAACAGCCGCGCCCGTACAATCTGGTGGTGCGGGCCGGACTGCGGATCACCGTCTTGGCCGCCGCGCTATGGGCCGGGGGACGGCTCATCAATAAAATCGCGGCCTACCTTCCCTATGCGCTTGGGATTGGCATTGGGCTGATGGTGATTGGTCTGATTATCCAGTTCCGACGCCCTAAGTTGCCGGAACCGCCCCGACAGGAGTAAGCGGCTTGCCGCTCCTCACGAGGATACCCGCCTTTGAGCAACCCGATTCAAGATGCGCCGATTGATCCCCTGCATCAAAAAGAAGTCATCTGCGAAAGCATCCGGCAGAACTCGGCGTTCACCGTTTCCTCTGTCACCATGAACACGCTAGCAACCGTCGTCGCCTGCTATGGCCTGCTGCAAAACAGTACGGCGGTGGTGATAGGGGCGATGATTATCGCCATGCTCCTCGGCCCGATCTCCGGCATTGCCCTGGCGCTGGTCTGCGGGGATAACGCACTGCTCCGCAAGGGGCTGCTGGCGGAAGTGGGGGGCGTGCTGACGGTGCTGTGTGTGGCCTATGTCATTGGCAAAATCCATCAAGATATGCCGCTCACCGATCAAATTCTCTCCCGCGCTGCCCCTAACATCCTCGACCTGATGATTGCGCTGGCCGGGGGCGCGGCAGGCGCATATGCGACGGTATCGCCGCGCTTGAGCGTGGGACTGGTCGGGGTCGCTATCGCAACGGCGCTGGTTCCACCCCTCTCGACGTGCAGCATCTGCCTGGCACGTGGGGAAACCCGGCTCGCGTTCGGCGGTTTCCTACTGTTCTTCGCCAACTTCATCGCCATTCAGTTCGCCTCTTCGGTGGTAATGTTCCTGCACGGCTATCATCGGATGGGCAAGCACGCGGTTGGTCGTCGTCTGCTCGCCAGGCGCAACGCAATCAGCTTTGGTCTGTTGATCGGGCTGGCCTCAGTGCTAAGCTATGACTTTTCACAGTCCATTGCCAAGCAACAGTTTCAGGCGCATTTGCGCGCCCGGTTGGAGCAGGAACTGCGCGCTTTTCCCGGCGTTCACTTGGCTGATCTGCGCTTCCAGTTAGACACGAACACCGAAATCGTGATCGCGGTGGTGCGTACTCCCTTTTCCTTTTCGCCGGAGCGCGTCGCTGCCCTGGAAAAGAAGCTGCCTGCGCCGAAGGGCCTCTCTCTGGAACTGCATATTCGCTCGGTAATTACGAAAGAGACCACGCGCAACGGCTATCTGCATGAACTGCCGCAACAGCCGAATACTGAAGATTCGGACGTGGTCGGACAGCCGCAATGATCTAGCCCTAAGACTATACCGCTTTCCGTAACTGGAATCGTGGGCGCGGTCGGCTATGGCCGAAAGATCACGACGGCGGACGGGAAGGGGGCGGAGTTCTCCACGCCGTTAAACTTCATGCGGCCTCGTATGTATCGAACCTCGGCATAGGGCAAAACGTAGTCATGCCACCATAGCGTATCGGTGCGGGCCGGGAGAAGGCAGACGATGACCGCTCCGGCCTGGGCGCTCTCCTGGACCTTCTTCACCCATTGACGCAGCGCCAGACCGTAGGGTGGATTAAGCCAGTACACGCCTTGCCATTGCTGCTTTAGGCTATCTTCGCCCGGCGTATAGAAGTGATCCCACTTCGCATTGTCGGGGATCGCGGCCAGGTCGGTCATGAGCGGTGCGTCTCTTAGCCCTAGCTGAATTTGTCTTGTCTGTTAAGGAGAGCGTTCAGGCGGTGCGAAGCGTGGTCAGGGATTGGCTTGCGGCGCGAGGAAGCCGCGCTGTTTGAGCCAGTCGGCGCAGAGGACGGGCCAGCGGCTCAGGACGGGGTCGTTGCCGCCTAATCCGAAGCCGTGCGGGCCGTGCTCGAAGACGTGCAACTCGACGGGAACGCTTGCTTTCCGGCAGGCTTCGGCGAACATCAGGCTGTTCTCGCAGGCCACGCCCTCATCATCGGCGGTATGCACCAGAAAAGTCGGCGGCGTCTGCGGCGTGACCTGTTTTTCGTTGGAGAGGAGTTCGACGAGCGCCTGCGGCGGGTTGTCGCCGAGCAGGTTGTGGCGGGAGCCGGCGTGCGCGTAGGGACCGGAGAGCGTGATGACCGGATAGATGAGGATGGCGGCGTCCGGGCGGGAGGAGACGCGATCAATCGGGTCAGCGGCGCCGGGATCACCTTCGTCGAAGTGGGTGGCGGCGGTCGAGGCCAGGTGTCCGCCCGCAGAGAAGCCCAATACGCCGATGCGGTGCGGGTCCAGCCCCCACTCTTGCGCATGATAGCGCACGGTGCGCAGAGCGCGGGAGACGTCTTGCAGCATGGCCGGATGGTGGTAGCGCGGGCCGAGGCGGTACTTGAGGACGATGCCGGTGACGCCCAGCGTGTTCAACCACTCCGCCACCGGCTTGCCCTCATGCGGGGCCAGGATGGCATAGCCGCCGCCCGGACAGACGACGACCGCCGCGCCGGTGCGTTTCTCCGCAGGCGGAGAGTAGACGGTGATCGTGGGAATATCGGCGTCTTCGCTGCCTTTGGCGCCGGGCGCATCGCCTTCCCACAGGCGCAGCGGTTTCTCTTTGTCATTGAGCGCATTCACGGCAGCGCCCAGCGCGCCCAGCAGCGCGCCGGAAACCAGAAGCCAGGTCAGCAACTTGGATCCCTTCATTTCATTGCCATTTGAGCCGCCTGGACGAGCGATTCGAAGACGCCGCGCCCGTCCGCCGAGTCCAGGATCGTCTCGCTGGCGCGCTCCGGGTGCGGCATCATGCCCAGAACGTTGAAGTGGGCGTTGGCAATGCCCGCGATGTTAGCGACCGAGCCGTTCGGATTGCTTTCCGGGGTGGGCGTGCCTTTGGCGTCCACATAGCGGAAGAGGATGCGGCGGCCCTCCTCCAGCGCGCGCAGCGTCTCGTCATCGCAGACGTAGCGGCCTTCGCCGTGCGCGATGGGGATACGCAAGACCTGTCCCGGCGCGTAGGCGCGGGTGAACGGCGTCTCGTTGTTCTCCACGCGCAGGTGCGTCATCTTGCAGCGGAACTGGCAGCTGGTATTGCGGACCAGCGCGCCGGGCAGCAGGTGCGCCTCGCAGAGCACCTGAAACCCGTTGCAGATGCCCAGGACGAAGCCGCCGCGCTCGGCATGGGCGCGCACCGCCTCCATGATCGGCGAGAACCGCGCCACTGCGCCCGTCCGCAGGTAGTCCCCGTAAGAGAAGCCGCCGGGGAGAATCACGATGTCAATGCCCTTCAGGCTCGTGTCCTGGTGCCAGATATATTCAACAGGACATCCCAGGACATCCTTGACCACGAAATAGGCGTCCTGATCGCAGTTGGAGCCGGGGAAGCGCACGACCGCAAATTTCGGCTTGCGCCCTCCCGTCCTGGCCGGTGTTTGGTTTGCGTTTGCTATCGTCGCGCTCATTTCACCACCTCAAAGCGGTAATTTTCGATAACCGGGTTGGCGAGCAGCCGGTCGCACATCTCCTTGACTTCCGTCTCGATGTCGCCGTTGTCGTTGGGGCTCAATTCCAGTTCCATGTATTTGCCGATGCGGACCTGCTCCACATTCGCGTAGCCCAGGGAGTGCAGCGCGTCCTGCACGACCCGGCCCTGCGCATCCAGGAGCGTCGGCTTGAGCGTGATGACCACCTTCACTTGCGGCATCTTCTTCTTTCTCTCCTTACCATCCTCCTACCGGAGCAGGGCTGTTCCGTTTTGGCCCTCACCCCTGGCCCCTCTCCCGCAGCTGCGGGAGAGGGGCCAGGGGTGAGGGCAGAACCCGAGTTAACGCAAAGCGGCCTCAATCCGGGCGGCCAGCGTTTGGGCATCCAGCCCTTCCACGCGAATTACCTTCTCCCGGCTCGTCTGGCCGGATTGAAGCGTGAGGCGCGATTTGGGAATATCCAACACGTCGGCGAGCAGCGTGAGCAGCGCTTTGTTCGCCGCGCCGTCCACGGGCGGAGCCGCCACGCGGGCATGAAGAACCTCTCCCTCGCGCTTGATGAGCGCGTCACGCCCGCCTTTCGGGGTTAACCGTACCCGCAATAAGAGATAATCCGCCACCGTGCCGGTTCCTCGCTTCGCGCAGGCGCTCAGGACGCCAACGCGGCAAAGGCGCTCAGCAGCATCAGCCCGTTGTTAAAGCTGTGAATGAGAATGGAGGGCAGCAGAGAGTTGCCGCCGCGCCATTCGTTGGCGAGGGCCAATGCGACGCCGAGCGTCCAGAGCGGGAAGAACTGGCCGGGCATCGTCGGATGCACCATGGCGAATACCCCCGCCGACAGCACGACGCCTGCTGCTATGCCCAATCGCGCCCGCAGTGCCGGATATAGCATACCCCGAAACATCAGTTCCTCGACAATGGGCGCGGCCACCGCGACCTGCAGGAACAGCACCAGCTTATCTAGTGGGGTCTGCATTGCCACAATCCAGAGAATCGCCGGGTTGGGCGGCGTCTGGAATTTATGGAACAGGACGTTGGAGAGCGCTGTAGCGGCGATAATCACGGGCTGGACAAGGACAAACGCGGCAACGGCTGTCCGCAGCGCTGCCGGCGGATCCCCGGAACGCAAGCCCAACGCGGCCAGCATGGCACGCAGGGAAGGCTGCGGGCGCTCCGGCGCCTCCTGAGCCGTCAGGCGGCGCAGCGCCAGCAGGGAGAACGCCACGACCGGAATGTACAGGACGAGGCTGAGGCCCATGTACCAGCGGCCCGCGAGGGCGTCCGGCAGGCTCAGGAGGAAGGCGCGCAGCGGCAGCAGCGGCAGGGCGATCAGCACCGAAGCGCCCAGATAGAACACGAAGGCCAGCAGCAGCGCGTCGGCGGCGAAGACAGCCTTGCGTGGACGCGCAAGAGCTTGCCGCGCATCGAAACGCCCTGGAGGCTGCGCGCGCCGGCGCAGCAGGAGATAGAGGACAAATACCGGAAGGCCCAGGCTGCCTGCCAGCATCATGCCGACACGCAGCGTCTGGACGTTGAGGACCGGGCGCGCGCCGGATTCTGCGGCAGCGCGAGCGTGAGCCGCCTCGGCGGGCATTCCGGCGCGGATATAAAGCTGTTCGGCGGCCAGGTGCGCAAACCATCCAAGTTGCAGCTGCGCCAGAGTCGTCTCCAGCGCTGGAACCTGCTGCCGGGCCAGCGGGGCCGTGCCATAGAGGGCTTCCCAGAGCGCGCGCTCTTGCTCAGGAGCAACGGACGTGCTCTCCTGTGCGGCGTTACTGCCTGGCTGCCCCGGCACGCCCGTGCGCCGGGCGAGAGCCGGGTTGGGCCGGGCTGTTGTCGCGCGCAGCAGCGCCTCCATGCCGCCCTGCCGGTGGAACGTAAAGAGCAGGATGCCCAGACGCCGCCAGTCGCCGAAGGTGCCCGTTTTGGCCTGGGCCAGTGCGCGCCAGCGATCCAGAGCGTTCTCTTCCAGCGACGCGGCTTTGCTCTGGATCGAGCCGCCAGCCTTTCCTGACGGTGCCCCAGTCTCTATTTCCTGCCGCGCGCCGTAAGCCAGCTTGGTAATCTGGAGAGCGCTGAGAACGGAGTCGGCTCTCTGGATGGAGGCCAGCCGCGACTTCGAGGCGGAGTGGGCGAACGGGGTGAGCAGAAGATAGGCCAGCAGGCCGGCCAGCGCCACGCCGACGTGCCAGGCGCGGATGCGACGGCGTCCCTGCGAGGAAGGGGTCACGGCAGCTGGAGCCTCCGGCGGTTCCGGCCCGCCTTCCGGCACGCCGATCATGCTTCCTCCGGTGTGCCGGCGTCCGGGTTGGCGCGGACAATGGCCGCAAGCGCGGAACCGCCTAGGGCTGCGGCCGGTTCCTGCGCTCTCTCTGCCGGGCCTTCCCCCTGCGGCGTTCCCTCCGGATCAGCTTCCATCTCGGCCGTGAGCCATTCCAGTTGGGCGAGCAGTTGCGCGCGGAGGTCGCGGACCAGGCGGCGGCGCTCCTGGCGCAGCGCCTCAATGCGCGTATTGAGCTCGGCGACACGCGCCTGCATCCGGGCCTCAAGCTCCTGGGCGCGCGCCTGCGCCTCCTGAAGCCGCGCTTCCGCCTGGCTGTGGGCGGCAGCGCGGGTCTCATCAGCGGCCTTCTGAGCCAATACCAGAGCATCGCGCAGGGTGGCCTCCATCGTCCGAAACTGGCCCAACTCACGCTCCATGCTGCTCATGCGCTCGCGCAGCGCCGCGCATTCTGCCAGCGCGTGCTCCAGCGCGGCGGCGGCCTGGCGCTTAAACTCGTCTACCTCGGCGACGGAATAACCCCGCAGGCTGCGCCGCAGGTTTACGTTGAGGATGTCAATGGGCGTCAAGTCTTGCCTCATAGGGCTTCCTGGATGGCCGCAATGGGCCGCACGGGCGCAGAGAGGATTATCAGTACCAAAACCCCTAGCACGAAACCGCGTTCATTGCTCATCGCGCGGGCACAAAGAGAGGGCGATCAGTAGCCGATCACGAGGCGCTGTAAAATGACTATCAGCAGAATCACGATTATCGGCGAGAGGTCCCAGCCGCCCGTCTTATAGGGAGGAACCAGGCGGCGCACCGGGTCCAGCAGGGGGTTGACGATGCGGCGCAGCAGCCGGACCAGCGGATGATAGGAAGAGATCCTGCCGCCAAAGGCGATGATGTTGGCGATCACCGCATCAATGATGATCAGCCAGATCAACGCCTGCGTAATAAATAGAAAGAGGTCCCGTATGGACACGATACGCTCTCCTCAATTGCCAACGCCCGTGCCCTGTCGCCGGGCGAGCTCGGCCTGTGCGCGCTTCAGGTGCAGAGACGCCACGGGGTTGTTCTTAATCTGCGCCGCTCGCTCCCAGGTCTGGACCGCCTTCTCCCACTGGTTTGTCTTCTCGTAGCAGCGGGCCAGGTTGTTCCAGGTAAAGAAGGGGCACGGGAACCGGACCGCTTGCTCGTAGTAGGGAAGGGCGGAGGCCGGATCTTTCAGATGGTCTAAATAGTGAAACGCCAGCTCATCATAGAGATAATACGTATTGGGATTGGCCTGGATTCCCTGCTTGAGGAAAGCGATGGCTTCGTCGTTGCGCAGGGTGCTCCAGAGCAGCCACGCGCTGTTCTCATAGGCTTGCAGGTTCTGCGGATCGCCCTGGACGATGATGCGGGACAGGTTGATAATGTGGTTATACTCGCCCTCATGCATATGGGCATCTGTTTCCAGCCAGAGGTTGCCCAGAGCGTCGGCCAGGATCTCCCCGGCGACTTCCTGCGAGGACGGCGACGTTGCCAGACCGGCCTTGCCGGACGATGGGACGGTGGCGCGCGATGCCTGGGCTAAGGCCGTCACAGGCAGCAGCGCGGCAGCGGCCAGCAAGCAAATGGTGCCGACGGCCCGCAAGAGGACCGATGCGCGGTTAAGGCAAAGGGAGCGATTCATCATTAGGTTCTCTCCATTCTGTCCCTGAACCCTCATGGGCTAGGATGGCGCGGCAGGACGGCGGCTCCGCTACTGCCCAGCATACGGAGGGCATCGGCGGCTGCCTGGCGCACGGTCGCGTTCTCATGTTTCAAGAGGCCGCGCAGGGCCGGGACAGCGCGCCGGTCGCCAATGCGTCCCAGGGCCAGCGCTGCCGCCTTGGGAATGGCCTCATCCTCATCCTTAAATACGCCGATGAGGGCGGGAACGGCGGCGCGGTCGCCGATCTTGCCAAGCGCTTTGGCGGACTGCTCCCGAATATCTTCGTTCGGATCTTTCAGCCGCCGGATCAGGAATGGGACGGCGCGGCGGTCGCGCAGGTTCCCCAGGGCCTGCGCGGCGGTCCATCTAACCAAATAATGGCGATCCTGGAGAGCCTTCAACAGGGGAGGCACAGCGGATCGGACGCGCATCTGGCCGAGCGCGCCGGCGGCGGCGCTGCGCAGGAAGGGGTCGCGGTCGTTCAGGCCCTGAATGAGCACGGGAACGGCGCGGCGGTCGCCCAGCGCGCCCAGCGCATAGGCGGCATAGAAGCGCACGCCGAAGGTATCGCCGGGGGTGGGATGCTCGGCGATCTGGATCAGGGCCGGAACCACGCGGCGGTCGCCGATCTGGGCCAGGGCCACGGCCGCCGCCGACTGCACGGCGCGGTCTCTATCGCGCAGGAGGGGAAGCAGGGAGGTGCTGCTCTGCGTATCGCGCAGCCGACCGAGCGCGGTCGCGGCTTTCAACCGCACGCGCGGGGCCGGGTCGGTGAGGCGCGGGCGCAGCGCCGCCGCCGCGCGGGGGTCGTCCAGATTGCCCAGGGCTTCGGTGGCGGCGGCGCGCACGCTCGCGTTGGCATCTTTCGTTGCGGCAGCGAGCGGATCCAGCGTGCGCGGATCGGCGAGGATGCCCAGCACGGTGGCCGCGCCCAGGCGGCGGTATGAACTCTTATCCCGCAGGGCCGCCAGCAGCAGCGGCACGCTGGTTCTGTCCGCTGTGGCGGCGACGGCGCGCACGGCCTGGCCGCGCACGGACGCCACCGGGTCGCCCATCGCGCGGATCAGGGCCGGCAGCGCTCTTTTACTGCGGGCATGGGCCAGCGCCTCCGCCGCATCGGAGCGCACGGCGACTTTGGGCGAGGAGAGGTCGCGGATGAGCCGCTCGACGTTCTGCGCGCCTGCGCTCAGGGGCATCCAGCCGATCAGGAGAGCGAGTGCGATGGAGCGTGCGAACCGAAATCCGCCGTGAGGCTTTGCGTGGGGCTTTGTCATCTGTTTTCGCGCCGCTCGATCTCCTCACCCGGCTCTTTGGCAAACCAGACGCGCACAAATTGGTGCCAGGGCACAAAGGTCCCGGTCAGCGCCGCATCCTGGGTTCCCTCCTCTTTGGGCGACCAGATGTTGGGCAGCACCACCGTCTCGACGTTAATCACGCGGATACAGTTTTGCGCTATCCAGACGTTGGCTGCGGCGACGGCATCCTCAAAGCTCTCATAACGGGCTGTTTCCTTCCAAAAGGAATCGAAGCCCTTGCCCCGGTTCAACAGTTGCGGCACGAAATCGCGAAAATCCACCATGACCCCGGCCTCCTCTCGTGGGGATGCCCTGCCGCCTGTCGGCAAGCCCCTCACACTTTTCCGGTTTTGACGCCGTTGCGCGCTCGTTGGTTCAGGCAGAAGATAAATCCCGAAAATCCTGACGCCCATGTGCGCCCGTTGGTTCATTAATCTTGCAGCCGCGCATCAATCAGGCGGTTGACCTCCTGCGGGTCGGCTTTGCCCTGCGACGCCTTCATCACCTGCCCGACCAGGAAGCCTTTCTTCTGCGCCAGGCCCTTCTCTTTGATGTCGGCGACGATCTTGGGGTTCTCCGCGATGACCTTGTCCACCAACGCGGCAATGGCCGCCGTGTCCTTGATAGTCCGCCAACCCTTCTCCTCAACGATGAAGACCGGGTCTTCGCCGGTTTTGTACATCTCCTCAAGGAGCGCTTTGGCGATCTTGCCGCTGATGACGCCTTCGGCGATCAGGTTGATCATAGAGGCCAGGTGCGCGGGAGTGACGGGACACTGAGTAATATCCCGGCCCTCGGCGTTGAGCAGGCGGGCGAGGTCGCCCATGATCCAGTTGGCGGTGGCCTTCGGGTCGGCGCTGAGGTGGGCCGTCTCCTCGAAGTAGTCGGCCAGGGCGCGCGTCTCCGTCAGGAACCCGGCATCGTAGGAGGGCAGGCCGTGCTCTTCCATGAAGCGGGCCTTGCGCGCGTCCGGCAGTTCCGGCATGGTGGCGTGGATCTCCTCGATCCACTCGTCGGAGATCTGGAGCGGCACCAGGTCCGGCTCGGGGAAGTAGCGGTACTCCTGCTCGACCTCCTTGGACCGCTGCGAGAAGGTGGCCTGTTTGGCCTCGCTCCAGCCGCGCGTCTCCTGCACGACCTTTTCGCCGCGCTCCAGCAGCTCGATCTGGCGCTGAACCTCATACTCGATGCCCCGCTGCACGGCGCGAAACGAGTTCAGGTTCTTGATCTCGGTCTTCGTGCCGTAGGTATCCGACCCTTTGAGGCGCACGGAGACGTTGGGCTCGGCGCGCAGCGATCCCTCTTCCATCTTGCCGTCACAGACGTCCAGATACGTCAGGATGGCGCGCAGCTTGGCCAGGTAGGCGCGGGCTTCCTCGGCAGAGTGTATGTCGGGCGGGAAATCGGTGACGATCTCCATGAGCGGCACGCCGCTGCGGTTGAGGTCTATGAAGCTTTCCGCCTCATCGCCGGGAATGTGGAACAGCTTGCCCGTGTCCTCTTCCAGATGGACGCGGCGGATATGCACGCGGACCGTCTTGCCCTCTACCTCGATATCCAGCCAGCCCTTGACGCCGATGGGGTTATCGTACTCGCTGATCTGGTAGCCTTTCGGCAGGTCCGGATAGAAGTAGTTCTTGCGGTCGAACTTGGCGTTACGATTGATCTCGCAGTTGAGCGCCAGCGCGGTGCGGATGACGTGTTCCACCGCCTGCCTATTCATCACCGGCAGCGAGCCGGGCATGCCGGTGCAGACCGGGCAGCAGCGCGTATTCGGCTCGCCGCCGAACTCGTTCTTGCAGCCGCAGAACATCTTGCTCTCGGTCAGCAGTTCCGCGTGGCACTCCATTCCGATGACAGGCTCATACTCAGGCATTTAGAGCAAACTCCTCAAAAACGGCTCTCTATTCACTACCCGCTCTCTCCCAGCAGCAGTTCCATGAAAATTACGTCCAGCCAGCGCCCGAACTTATAGCCGACCTGCTTGAAGTGGGCGACCTTCTCGAAGCCGAAGGCCGCGTGCAGGCGCAGGCTAGCCTCGCCCTCCGCATCGATCCCGGCTACGAGAGCGTGCAGGCCCGTCTGCCGCGCCGCCTCGATCAGGGGCGGCAGAAGCAGTTTCCCGATGCCTTGACCGCGCCGATCCGACGCCACATAGACGGAGGTTTCGGCGGTGTAGCGATAGCCAACGCGATTGCGGTAGGGACTGAGCGCACTCCACCCGACCACGCGCCCCGTCCCGTCTTGCGCGACAAAGACGGGGTAGTTGGTCTGAATATGCTCCTCAAACCAGGCCGTGCGCTGTTCGGGCGTGTGCGGCTCGTAGTCGTAGCTGGCCGTCGTATTCAGTACGGCCTCGTTGTAGATGTCAAGAATGGCAGGCAGGTCGGCATGGGTTGCCGGGCGAATGCGCATCGCTGTGGCCTCCTGTGAGGAAGCATCTATAAGGACGGATGCAGGCAGCGTCCGCGCTGACAAGCCGCCAGGGAACTGGCTCACATGGCGGAACGTGTCAATAGTTTGAGACAGCCGAGCGTAAGATTTTACTGTAGTAAAGCCGATCCTGGTTCGGCCACTGCCCGACCGGTTTCGGGCGGGTTGATCCACACCGCCTCCGGAAGTGGCTGGTGCTTGGGCGCGTGA
>DASRGZ010000031.1:0-46423 GCA_035650735.1 Chthonomonadaceae bacterium | reverse complement strand
GTACTTGAGGGCCTTGGCCTTGCCGGCGTCGGCCAGGACGCGAGTGATGGCGGAGGTGAGGCTGGTCTTGCCGTGGTCGACATGGCCGATGGTGCCGATGTTGACATGGGGCTTGGTCCGCTCAAAACGCTGCTTTCCCATTATAGTTGATCCTCTCCTGGTTTGATCCGCGCCCATTCCTGTTGGGCGCTACGGGAAATGGCCTTTTCATAAGGGGCGACGAATGGCGCGTCAGAGATTGCGCCTCTCTGACGCGCCATCGTTCCCGAATTTTTAGAATGCACCCCTAACCGACCTCACCCCCTTCCGGCAGGCTAAACCCTGTCGCTCGGGGGCGCTTTGCGCCCACCGCCCACCTGCGTGGACGACGCTTTCTGCCCGCGTAGGCGGGCAGAGGGCCGTAGGTCACACAGCGGCAGGGTTTAGCCTGCCGGATGGGGGGTTAGGTACTACGCCTTGGCCAGTTGCTTGCCCTGTACTTTGGCCAGCAGCTCCTCGGCGACGTTGCGGGGAACCTCCTCGTAGTGCGAGGGCTCCATGCTAAACGACGCGCGGCCCTGCGTCATACCGCGCAGTTCGGTGGCGTAGCCGAACATTTCGGCCAGCGGCACCTGGGCGCGGATAGTCTGCGTGCCTCCCGGACCTGGCTCCATGCCTTCGACGCGGCCCCGGCGGCGGTTGATGTCGCCGATGACGTCGCCCATGAAGTTCTCCGGCGTCACCACCTCGACGGCCATGATCGGCTCTTTGAGATAGGCGCGCCCCTTGCGCATGGCTTCCCGCATCGTCTGGTTGGCGGCCACCTTGAAGGCGATTTCCGACGAGTCGACCTCATGGTACGAGCCGTCCACCACGGAGACGCGCACATCCACGACCGGATACCCAGCCACGACGCCGCTCTCCATCGCTTCCCTGACGCCCTTCTCAATGGCGGGAATGTACTCTTTCGGAATGGAGCCGCCGACGATCTTGTTGACGAACTCAAAGCCCTGTCCGCTCTCCAGCGGCTCGATCTCAAGCTCGCAGTCGCCGTACTGGCCGGAGCCGCCCGTCTGACGCTTGAACGGCACACGCGCGACCGCCTTCTGGTGGATGCTCTCGCGATAGGCCACCTGCGGCGCGCCGTAGTTCGCCTCGACGTTGTACTCGCGCTTCAGGATGTCAATCTTGATGTCTAGCTGAAGCTCGCCCATGCCGCTGAGGATGGTCTGCGCCGTCTCCGGGTCGGTATGGACGCGGAAGGTTGGGTCCTCGGTCGCCAGCTTTTGCAGCGCGGTCGCTAGCTTATCCTGGTCGGCCTTGGTCTTGGGCTCGATGGCGATGGAGATGACCGGCTCGGGGAACGTGATGCTCTCCAGCAGGATCGGATGCTTCTCATCGCAGAGCGTGTCGCCGGTCTGGGTGTCCTTGAGGCCGACAATAGCGGCGATGTCGCCGGCAAAGACCTGATCCACATCCTCACGGCTGTTGGCGTGCATACGCACGATGCGGCCCACGCGCTCCTTCCGGCCCTTGGTCGCGTTCAGCACGGTCTGCCCGGTGGACAGCGTGCCGGAGTAGACGCGGAAGAAGGTCAGCAGGCCGTACTTGTCCGTGGCGATCTTAAAGGCCAGCGCGCTGAACGGCTCGCTATCGGAGGGATGACGCACCTCCGGCTCGCCCTTGTTCGGGTTGACGCCGGGAATGGCCTCCACGTCGTTGGGCGCGGGCAGGTAGTCCACGACGGCATCCAGCAGCAGCTGCACGCCCTTGTTCTTATAGGCCGAGCCGCAAAGCACCGGAACGATGGTGCCCTCTACCGTGCCCTTGCGCAGCGCCGCCTTGATCTCCTCAACCGAGATGGGCTCGCCTTCCAGATACTTCTCGATCAGCGCCTCATCTATTTCGGCGACGGCCTCCACCAGCTTGGTGTGGTACTCGTTGGCCATCTCCAGCATATCGGCGGGGATCTCGATGGTCTCCTGCTTCTGGCCCAGGTCGTCCAGATAGCGGGTGGCGTTCATATTAATCAGGTCCACGACGCCGACGAAGTTGGCCTCCGCGCCAATCGGCAGCTGGATGGGAACGGCATTGGCGCCCAGGCGCTCGCGGATCTTCTCGACGACGCTGTAGAAGTTGGCGCCCATGCGGTCCATCTTGTTGACGAAGGCGATGCGCGGCACTTTGTACTTGTTGGCCTGCCGCCAGACCGTCTCCGACTGCGGCTGCACGCCGCCGACGGCGCAGAAGATGGCGATAACGCCGTCCAGGACGCGCATAGAGCGCTCGACCTCAACGGTAAAGTCTACGTGGCCGGGCGTGTCAATGATGTTGATGCGATGGCCCTTCCAGAAGCAGGTGGTCGCCGCAGAGGTAATGGTGATACCGCGCTCCTGCTCCTGAACCATCCAGTCCATCGTCGCGGCCCCTTCATGGACTTCGCCGAGCTTGTGCGTGCGCCCCGTATAGAAGAGGATACGTTCGGTACAGGTCGTCTTGCCGGCATCAATGTGCGCGGCAATGCCAATATTGCGTGTTTTTTCTAAAGGATATTCTCGTGCCATCGTGCTCTTATATGCCTCCGGAAAGGGATGAGTTCAGGGAAGAGGAGCGGCAGCAGACCATAGGAAATGGGCTTTTGCCCACTCCCTGCGCGCTGCTGTCTGCTGCCCCTTCCCGCTTCCTTGCTGTTACGATGGGGGCGGTCGCCGTGACGACCCACCCCAATCGTGGGTGTTCACCTTCCGGCGACTGCCTTACCACCGATAATGGGCGAACGCCTTGTTGGCGTCGGCCATGCGGTGGACCTCTTCTTTGCGTTTGACGGATGCGCCCGTATTATTGGAAGCATCCAGAAGCTCGCCGCTCAATTTGTCGGCCATAGAGCGTCCGGCGCGCTTGCGGGAGTTGGTGATAATCCAGCGCAGCGCCAGAGACACTTTGCGGTCAGGGCGCACTTCCACCGGCACCTGGTAGGTGGAACCGCCGACGCGGCGCGGGCGCACTTCGATGACCGGCATCACATTCCGCACCGCCTGCTCGAAGATTTCCAGGGCGGGCCGCTTGGCGCGGTTCTCCATCTGCTCCATCGCCGTATAAAAGATACGTTCGGCGACGCCTTTCTTTCCATCTACCATCAGGCGATTGATGAACCGTTGGGCCAGGATGCTGTTATATACGGGATCCGGCGCAATCGGTCGCGGACGAACGGGGCCTTTTCTCGGCATATTCGGTCCTCTCCTAACCAGCCTCCAGGCCACCCGAACCGGGCAGCCGCCTGCGGGGCTGGTTTCGGCCTTTATTTCGATCTGAGCCTGCCCTTCTGGGCGGGCGCGCTAAGAGCGTCTCACACAACCGTTCTCCCTCTCCCTAGCAGGGAGAGGGCCGGGGGTGAGGGTTGGGCCTTACAGCCAAGTTGTGTTAGGGACTCTAAGCAGCAAATTATTTGGGCTTCTTGGTGCCGTACTTGGAACGGCTCGACTTACGGTCGCGGGTTCCGGCGGTATCGAGCGTGCCGCGCACGACGTGATAGCGCACGCCGGGCAGGTCTTTGACGCGACCGCCCCGGATCATGACGACCGAGTGCTCCTGCAGATTGTGACCGATACCCGGAATGTAGGCGGTCACTTCCATCTTGTTGGTCAGGCGCACGCGCGCGATTTTGCGCAGGGCCGAGTTTGGTTTCTTCGGCGGGACCGTTCGCACGACGAGGCAGACGCCGCGCAGTTGCGGGTTCCCGCGCAGCGCGGGCGCCTTCGTCTTCTTAATCAGCCGTTTCCGGCCCTTGCGGACCAACTGATTGATGGTGGGCATACTTTGCCGACTCCTCCTGAGGATGGCCGCGTCTTAGCGCGCGGCAGGCGCCGCCCTGAGGCCGACGCCCTGGAAAACAACCGATTTTGCCTGGACAGAGCCAGGCCCTCCGACACCCCAAAATAGAAAGCGTACACAGGAGCAGGCCCCATCGCGGCAGCGACGCGGGCGCTTCTGTATGCGGCAGAACCCCTGGCCAGAACCCTATCGCCCAAGACAGGGCGACAGAAAGAGGCATCAAAAAAGCCCCTCGGACACGGCGAAGGGGCGGGCAGGTAATGGGTCAGAAGTGGAAAGGTTCCCTCAGCAAAACCTGGTGAAAGGTCAACTGCCTTTCGTGGCCGCCTCCTCGTACGTGTTAGCATTCGCCTGTCGGGCCGGTAGGTTCCGGCACACACAAGGATCCTTATCGCAAAACCTTGATAGTGTACTTCATATCCGCAAAAAAGTCAACGGGGTATGACCGTTTTTTTGGCAGACAGTGCTGCCTGTTCAGGAGAAGGGGAGGAGTTCCAGGCGCGAACGTGGAATAGCGGTCTGACCTATCGCAGGGAGTCTGTCGGATGCGCTTCCCTCCGCCACATACCTTAACCCAGGCGTCATGGCCCGCCTCGCTGCGGCACGCACCGACGGCGGAGACGCTGCCGAAACACGCCGCTACGTCTGCGCCTGCCGGACCCCTATCCGACACTTCCGACGGCGCAGCGCACCTGTCTCCTGCCGAGCGGCGCGCGCTGCTGGAGGATATTGCCCTTATCGGCCTGGCGCTCGGTCGGGAGATCGCTTCTGCTCCCCCCTATTCCCTGTCCCTCAGCCTCGGCAGCCTCACGCCGGAAATCACATCGCCTCTGGAGCGCTTGCGACTCCTGGAGGCCCTCTGGCCGCAGATTCAGGCGGCGCTGGGTGCGCTCACCCGTCGGCCCGATAGCGCCCTGTGCGTCACCGCACAGTCCGTTCCGCTGGCCCAATCGCGCGGTGGGCCTGCGGTCGCCACACGCCTTGCAACCACGCCCGCCGGGCTTGCCGCCTGGGCGATGGTTGCCAAGCCTCTCCCGAACGATAGCGCCCGGCGCCGGCAGCCGCGCTGCCTGTCGGAAATGCGTCCCCACCCCACAACCGAGACCTACGCCAACCGTTTGGCTGTGACCCTGCTGGACGGGCTGGTCTGGGAGGCGGCAGCGCTCGCCGCGTTGGCAGCCTTCTGCGGCGAGGCGGAGGAGGCCGCGCGTATGCGGCGCATCGCCGAGGCGGCTGCCCGCTGGCGGGCCAACGCCTGCCTTTGTAACTTGCCGCCGCTCGCCCCACGGGAGCGGCCTCTCCGTCTTCTGGCCGCGCACGCGATCCGCAGCGCGCCTCCCTATCGCGCTCTCTTCGGCCTGTGGCGTCAACTGAATCTGCCGCTCCGCTTCGATTGGGCGGGCAGCCCGTTGCTCTGCCTGCCCTCCCTGGAGCCCTGGCGCCTCTACGAGATCTGGTGCTACCTGCGCGTGGCGGCAGCCCTGCAGACAAACGGCTGGCGCGCTATCGGCGGGAATGTGGTGCGCTGGGAGCCAGATGGGTTGCGCCTGGCGCTTGCCGTCGGAGGCGCCTCCCGCCTGCGCTTCGCGCGCAATGGCGCTGCCCGCCGCAACGGCCCCGTTTCTGACACGGGTCCGAGGGCGGCGTCCGAGCCGGAAGCGCTGGAGCTCTTCTATCAGCCGCTCTTCCCCAGCGCCAACCAGAGCGCGCGCCGCGCCCGCCCGGAAGCCCCGGAAGCCGATTCCCTGCGGCGCACGGGCATCGAGCCGCGCTTCGCTTCCCTCTCGCACGCCATGCAGCCCGATATCGCGCTGCGCTGGCGGGGGCGCCTCTCCCTGCTGGACGCCAAATTCCGCACCTATGCTCTGCCCCTTGCCGCCCAGGCAGATCCGGGCAAGCATCCGGGCGCGGAAGATGCCATTATCCGCCAGAGCACGGCGCTGCTGGAGGATGTGGATAAGATGCATACGTATCGGGATGCGATTGTGGGCGAGGGCCGGCCCGTCGTGGATAGCGCCTGGTGCCTGTTTCCGGGCCTGCCGGAAGAGGGTCCGCCTATCGTCGCCTATCCTGCGAGCACGCCGCAGCAGCCGTTCGGAACGGCGGGCGTCGGCGCGCTCCGCCTGCGGCCCAGCGCCAACCATGCCCTTCTTACCCAACTGTTGGCGCAATGGCTGGCCGATTAGGACAGCCCCTCACCTCTGGCCTCTCGCGTAGGGAGTAGGATGTAGGGTCGCCCTTGCGTTTAGGAGGTTCTGATTGTCGGCAGGTTTGGAGGAACTGCCTGCTACGGGACAGGAGTGAGCAGGAAGGGACGCTGGCTATTGTTAAGCTCGCCAGAACCGAATATCTGCCCGCTATCGTTGATCTTCCATGCTTCCCATAGTTTCCAGCCGGATTTCTGGATAAGCCTCCTGTTCAGGGCTATCATCTTCCCGTCCTGCCAGAGAAAGGCTAAATTCAACTCGGAATTCCGGTCAGCGGCAGTACCGACCACTTGGCCGAGGTTATTCATGCCATAGGCTGCGCTCTGCGTACCGCCCAGCGTGCCCAAGTCATACATCCTTCCCGGCGTGAGTTCTATCGGTCTGGCAATCAGAACGGAGTGGCAGTCTCGAAATCCGTCTTGGAGCTTATTGCCAGCGCCGCCAGCGATTACGAGATGACATCGAGGATACACTTGGACTGTCTCAAAATCAGATGGGGATCCATAGGAAGGCAGAGCCATGCCGATAGAGCAAGCTGTAGGTTTAGCCCTGGCGCCGCCGTCGGAAACAGGTTAAGGAGAGGGGAGAGGAGCAGACTTCATCCCTGTCCCCTCTCCCACGCTGCGAGAGGGGAACGGGGAAGCCGGGTCCCCCCTTCCCTGCGAACGCAGTGAGCGCATTTAGGGAAGGGGGCCGGAGGGTTAGGTCAACTACGGGGGAACCGAGAAGCCAGGCCGGGCCGTCACTGCGGCAGGCGAATGACCGAGCGGATGACGTTGCCGGTCTCCATCTCGTGGAAGGCATCTTCCACATCGTTCAGGCCGATCTCACGCGTAACCATGCCGTCGAGGTTGAGCTTGCCTTGCAGATAGAGCTGGGCCAGCAGCGGGAAATCGTGCGAGGGCAGCGTGTCCCCGGCGTGGCAGACGCGCAGGCCGGCCTTGTTCCAATAGACGCCGGTGGCCATGTCGCCCAGGTTGAGGGTGACGCTGGCGTCGGGGGCGGGGAACCCGATGGTGGTCGCCGTGCCGTTATAGGCGAGCATGCGTACCGCTTGGTCAATACAGGCTGGAATGCCGGTCGCCTCATAGGCAAACTCCACGCCGCCATCCCAGCCGTCGTCGGTGAGCTTGCGCACCTCCGCCACCGGATCGGTCTCCTTGGCGTTGACCAGATGGGTCGCGCCGTAGTCTTTGGCCCATTGAAGCTTGACCGGATTGACGTCTACGGCGATGATCTGGCGGGCGTTGGCCAGCCTGGCGCCCTGGATGACGCTCAGGCCCACGCCGCCACAGCCGATGACGGCCACACGCGCGCCCGGCCAGACCTGGGTGGTATTGAAGGTCGCGCCCACGCCGGTGATGACGCCGCAGGCGATGAGGCACGCTTTATCCAGGGGCATCTCTTGCGGCATCTTGATGGCGGCCTTGCTGTGTACGACCGTGTGCGTGCTGAAGGTGCCGCAGCGGAGCACCTGGGAGCAGATCGCGCCGTCGCGCTTGCGGTGGATGCGCGGCTGGGGCCGCAGCGCCATATAGCAGTGGCGGGGATCGCCCCGGAGACAGGCGGGGCACTGCTCACAGGGAGCGCGATAGGCCATCACAACCGGATCGCCGGGCGCCAGGTTCTTGACTCCCTCCCCAACTTGCTCCACATAGCCGGCCCCCTCATGCCCTAGCACGATGGGGAACGGCATCCCGCCGCCATTCTGGTTCTTGATGGTCAGATCCGTGTGGCAGACGCCGCTGGCCACCACACGCACCAGCACTTCGCCTGGCCCCGGCGGGTCCACGACGATCTCTTCGACGGCAACCGGGGTGCCCGGTTCATTGAGCAGGGCCGCGCGGCCCTCAACGGCTGGCATGGTATCAATCCTCCTTTGGAGACAATGCGCCGCACACGGACGAATCGGCCTGGTGGGGAAACCTGCTTGCCTTTGCGCCCCCAGGCGGCGCTACACTGGCTTCAGGATGGGGTTAGCCGCTATTTCGGTGCGGACGCGACATATTCCTGCAAAGCGGAGGCAAAGGGGACATCCGCCCAGCGCAGGAGAATGTTGCCCGGATGCCGAACTCCTGGGAGGATACCTTATTACTAAAGAACCGAGGAGGCGCACATTGGCAAAGACGTATCGGCTAGGCGTGGCGGCCATGTCGCACGATCATGTCTGGGGAGAACTGAAACGCTGGCAGCAGCTCGGCAACGTCGAGATCCTGGCCGGTGGAGACGACGAGCCGGAACTGCTGGACAAATTAAGATCGGAATACGGGGTCACCCGCCTCTATAACTCCTGGCAGGAGATGATCGCCAACGAGGAGCTGGATCTGATCCAGGCGGCGGGCGGCAACAGCGAGGGCGCGGATATTGTGGAGGCGGCAGCGGCAAAGGGCCTGCATGTGGTCAGCGAAAAGCCGATGGCGGCCACGCTGGCGCAGGCGGAGCGGATGCTGGCGGCGGCGGAAAAGGCGGGAACGCTGCTCCTGATCAACTGGCCCACGGCCTGGTCGCCAGCGTGGCAGGAGATGGAGCGGCGCGCGCTGGCCGGCGACATTGGCGAGATACGCTATACCCGCTATCGCAGCGCCCATTCGGGACCGGTCGCCATCGGCTGCCACCCCAGCTTTATCCGCGACCTGACGACCCCGGAGATCAATGGCGCGGGCGCGCTCATGGATTACTGCTGCTATGCCGCCGACCTGGCAGCCAGGCTGCTCGGTCTGCCACAGTCGGTCACCGGGATGCGGGGCTATTTCGGCGACGAGCCGCTCTATGCCGCCTCCGATGACAACGCCATCATCATCGCCAAGTACCCCCATGCGTTCGGCGTCTGCGAGGCGAGCTGGACCCAGCCCGTCGGCTATGCCGGCACCAACCCGGTCATCTACGGCAGCGAGGGTTCCATCGGCCTTCATCATGGGAAGGTGCTGATCCAGCGGCCCAGAAAAGCGGAAGAGGCGCTTACCCCGCCGGATACGCAGTATCCCCTCCGCAGCGCGCCGGAATACCTTCTCTATTGCCTGGAGAACGGCAAGCCGGTGGAGGGCTTCTGCTCGCCCAGGGTCAGCCGGGACGCCCAGGAGATACTGGAAGCGGGCCTGCGCGCCGCCGACACCGGCCAGACCCAAACCCTGCCGCTGCGCTAAAATTGGGTATCAGGGAACTGGACGGGACACAGACGTGCCGACCGCAGGCGGGGCTGGGGCGGCGCTGACGGCTGCCTTCTCCCGGCGCGGCCTCTTGCGCTCCGCCGACCCGGAGGACGGACCGCCTGCCTTGACGACATAGAGCGCGGCGTCGCGAACGATGGAGGGCGTCACCAGCGTGACGCCCTCTTTGGCGTCGGCGACCGTCACATCGGCGGCGTCCAGCGACTTGCCGGCCTGCGTGTCCCACCAGGTCGCGCGGTAACGGCCCTTCTGAAGCCCGATCAGGCGCAGCCTGCCGTTCGCCGCGCTAAGCCCGCTGGTTTTGCTCGGAGCCACGTTGATGTTATCCCGATGGTAGACCCACGCCGCCGCGAAGTCCTTGCCGATGCGCGCCTGCGCCGCCAGCGCGGACGCATAGCCGGAGAGCGCGAAGTCGCGAATGACCACCCAATCGTTGCCCGTGTTCTCCACCGTAACGGTGTGCGCGCCGGCAGGCACCTCTACCTGCACAGCCGCCTGGCTCCCCTCCGGCGTGTAGTCAGCATTGCCGGCAGGATAGTCCCGCTCGGCTACTTTGCCGTCCACAGCGACCCGCAGATGCGCTCCCGCACGGGCGACCCGCGCCGCCGTAACCGTGAACGTGCCGGGCTGCGGATAGCTTACCTGGAAGGTAAGCGGCTTAGGCGTCATGGAGCGGTGCGCCCGGCCCTGCAGAAACGCGGGATAACGGCTCATGCCCGAAGGCGGGCCGTTCGCGCCGACCACAAACTCGCTCTGTTCCGCCTGTTCCCAGCCGCCGCCCGGCCCGAAGCGCAGCGTGGCCCGCTCGGAAGTTTCCACCGGCGGCAGCGCCGAAACCAGCCCACCGTGATTGGCCAGCCCGGAGGCTGTCAGGAAGCCCCGTACCGCCTGGAACTCCCCGTACAGGTTATGCTTCTCCACCGTGACCCAGTCCCAGTACTGCGCCGCGCCTGACGGCCCGCGCATCAGGCTGGCCCACAGCCCCTGGTGCAGATAGAGGCCCTCCGGGTCGTCCAGGTTCGCCGGGCCGAACTCGCCGACGAAGAGCGGCTTATCCGGCTTCTTGCCTTCCAGGGGATTGGCCGCGCCGAGCGCCGTGATCAGGTCGGTGGGATAGGCGTGCTGCTGGATATAGTCCACTGTCTCCCAGACAGGGTTATCCAGGGCCAGGCCGGGGTAGGCGCTGGTAGTGATGAGGTGACGGTAGCCGTCGTACTGGCGCAGGAACAGGGACATCTCCCGGTGCCACATGGCGATATCCTGCCAGAGCTTGCCGTTGCCCGCGTCGGTGCCTTCCACCTCATTAAACAGTTCCCAGGCCAAGATGCTGGGAGAGTAGCCCCAGCGCGCCAGGATATAGTAGAGCTTGCGCTTGGTCAGCGCGCGGGCCTGTGGGTTCGTGAAGAAGTCCTCCGGGGCCTGGAGGAATCCGCCGTTTTTGACGTTGTAGGGATTGCTTTCCCAGTTGGCGTTGTTGTTATTGGAGTAGCGATATCCCTTCTGGCTGGAATACTGGCCGTGATGCTGGAGGGTCATCTGGAAGTAGATGCCGTTCTTCTCGGCAGCCTCCACGATGGCGTCCCATTTGTGGGCCGCTTGCAGGTCTATGTCCCCCAGTTTGGCCGGCTTGCCGCTGGCAGGCCAGTCCAGGTTCTTGCCGTCCCAGTGATCCATCCAGACGCGCGACCAGTTCTCGCCCGCCGCGTGCATCTTCTGGAAGAGTTCAGGGATTTCGGGTAGGCTATCCGAATGCCATGCCTGGTTGTGACCGAGAGGATAGTAGCGCGCGCCATTGTCAAAGACGAACCGGCTGTGATCGCCCCGATCAATCCGGACGAAGCCGGGCTGGGGCTCGCCCTCCACCGTCCACTCCTTCGGCTCCAGCTTTTCCTCGTGCGCCTCCGTGCGATTGAGCTTGACCGCCGCGACGGCGTAGCGGCCCGGCGCGGTCGGTGTGTAGCGCATGCGCCAGGTCGTGCCGCCGTCAAAGAAGGCCGGAACATCCACCGTGCCGCCGTCCGGCTTGCGCAGCGTGACCTGAACGTTGACCTGCTCATAATCAAAGGGGTCGCCGGGAATGCTGGGCAACTGAAAGGAGGTTTCGATCTTCGGGTAGGTCCCGCGCGTGAGGCCGCCGGTCTGCGGGCCAGTTTCGCTGCGATATCGGCCGGAAAGCGGCGTGTCGTAGCCGCTGCCGATGTCGCCGTTGAGGTTGCGCGAAAGGCCGCCAAAGTCCTGCCCGCCTCCGCAGCCGGCGAGCAGGAAGGCCAGCAGGCCGAGCAGGATGGTAAGGGCCGGGGGAAGACCCCTAGGCTCTCTAGAGATCCCTAGACAAGGGGTTCCGCCCGTGAGGACGGCTGGCCGCAAGTCCCCCGATTTGGGCACTTGCAAAGCTTGACACAATGGCCCGATCTCTACAGGCGGCAGGGCAGCCTGCGGCGCTATTTCATGGGAAGTGGGGCGGCTCATCTTTCTATACTCCACCACACGGTATTTCATGAAGAAACGTTTCAAGAGACAATTCGCGACGCAGGGGCGCGCATCCTCCTGGCACGAAAACGCTACCGGGCCATTTCGTTCTGGCCCCTACCCCCGACTCTATAGCCCTCACCCCCAACCCCTCTCCCACGCTGCGGGAGAGGGGAGACCTGGCTTCTGCTCCCCCTTCTCCCTAGCAGGGAGAAGAGCCGGGGATGAGGGTAGAACTAGGCTTCTCCTCTCTCCTCTCCAGATGAGGGCCGCAGGGAAAAACGGGCGGACAGCGGCAGGAGTCGGCGCCGAGAATGTCCAACCGACGCATACGCCGCAACCGGCGACTGCCGTAAAGGAGAACCGATGCCCCGCTTCGGCCCCCATATCGATCCGCCGCTGGCCCGCATCCCGGAACTGCTGGCCGTGCGCGGCCTGACCGCCTTCCAGACGACCCTGCGCAATCCGAACCGCCTGTCCAAAGAGGGCATTCCCGATCCAGAGGATCAGGTCGCGTTTTTGGCGGGCGCGCAGGCGATGGGCGGCCTGTGGGGCATCGCGCACGCCTCCCTGCTGACGAACCTGGCCTCGCCCGATCCACGTATCCGCAACGGCTCGGCAGGCACATTGGCGGCAGATGCGAACCTGGCGGCCACGCTGAATCTGGCGGGCGTCTGCTTCCATGTCGGGTATCAGAAGGGGCATGAGAGCCATCAGGCCGCGCTCGATGCCGTCGTCTACAAGTTGGAGAATGTCCTCTCGCGCCTGGAGCCGAGCGCGCGCATCCTGCTGGAAAACGGCTGCGAGGGCACGGAGTTAGGGCAGACGGTGGCCGAGATCGGCGACCTGGTGCATGCCGTCCAGTGCGGCCCGGAACGGCTGGGCGTCGTGCTGGATACCTGCCATCTGCACGTCTCCGGCTTTGATCTCTCCTTGCCCGACGCGCCGGAACGGCTGGCCGAACAGATCGAGACGGCAGGCCTGATTCCCTACCTGGTCGCGCTGCACCTGAACGACGCCCGCGCCCCCTGCGGCAGCCATCGCGACCGCCACGCCACGCCGGGAACGGGAACCATTGGCGAGGGGTTGCGCCGACTGATCGCCCATCCGCTGTTTGCGCCGCTTCCCGCCCTGCTGGAGATCGGGCTGGCGGAAGCCGATCAGGGCATCGCGTTCTTACGCGGGGAGATCTGATCCGCTCCAGGCTCCTCACTTCCTGGAGTTGTTGCGGTCGGGTCCGCTTCCCACTCCTCGAAGGTGCGCCGTTCGCAGTCGGCATACGCCCGCATCAGGGCCAGGGCATCGGCGGTGGGAATGGGCCGGGAAACGCGGGCGATGGGACAGGGCATCCATTCCACATGGCCGAGCAGGCGGCACATCAGGGGCCGGGCCGGATAGACCGTGCAGCGCCCGCGTTCCATGTCGCGGTAGCGGCACATCCGGACGGTCACGCCGTCGCCGAGGGAAACGGATTTGTCTTGGACCAGCACCGCTTCCACGTAGGCGCGCTCTTCGCTCGAAAGGCCGGCGAGGTAGGCTTGCAGCGCCTCCCACTCCTCTCGCGAAGCCGGAACGCCCGCCGCGCAGCGCAGTCCGCAGGCATCGCAGCCGTCGCAGACCTCAAGCTGCATCTGCGCTTCACAGCGCGCCTTTAACTCGATATAGTGTCTGGATGGCGCGGATTTCATCGTCAAATTCTGCCCGGATCTCGATAACCGGGCTGCGGACGGCAAGCCCGCTCAAGCGGGCTACCAGAGGTTGGATGCCTTTACCCTTGAGAGGAACCGATCCACCCGGCGCAGCCCCATTGATGGGGCTTGCCGTCCGCAGCCCACTCGTTTACGGGTGGGCTGCCAGAAGGTTGCGTACATTCTGCAAAATTATACCAGTAACGCCTGCGCCTCTACGAATGTAATGTCCTGGAGGAAGTAAAGATGAGAGTGCTTGTCACCGGAGCCAGCGGACGCATCGGCGCTAACATCGTCGCGATGCTGAAAGAGCAAGGCCATACGGTGCGCGCTGCCGTGCGCCCCGGCACGCCGCGCGCAGAAAAGCTTCAGCCGTTTGCGGTCGAGACCGTCGAGGCCGACCTGCTGGATCGAGCGGCCCTGGCGCGCGCCGTCGCCGGGTGCGATGCCGTCGTCCATAACGGCGTGATCTTCACCAGCGACCCGGCGCAGATGGTGGCCGGCAGCCTGGAGGCGACGGCGACGCTGCTGGAGGCGGCGCGCCGGCAGGGCTGCGCGCGGTTTGTGTTCATCAGCTCCACCTCCGTCTACGAGGGCAGCGCCTACCGGCCCGGCGACCCGGTGCGCGAAGAGGAGGCCGGCCCCATCATCACCAACGTCTACGGCGCCTGCAAGCTGGCCGCCGAAGCCCTCTGCAACGCCTACTCCCTCCAGCATCAACTGCCTGCCGCCAGCCTGCGCCTGCCGATGGTGACGGCGGGCGCGGAGCTGCTGCAAGGTGGATTTCTGCTGGAGACCTGGCGCGAGCGTGCCGCCCAGGAGACGCGGTCCGAACGCGCGGCCTGGCGCGCGGCGATAGAGCAGGCATGGGAGCAGGGCCAACGCATTGTCGTTCCCTTAAACCACGACGGGACGCCCTGGAAACGCCACTTTTGCGACGTGCGCGACGCCGCCCGCGCCGTGCTGCTGGCGCTGGAGGCGGCGGAAGCGCCCGGTCGCGCCTACAATATCGCCAGCGTGCCCATCCGCTATGACGAGGTGGCCTCTACGCTGGCCGAGGTCTCCGGCTGGAAAGCGGTGCGGCTCCGCTTCCCCGAAGATTACCGCTACGAGTTTGCCTTGAACCGCGCCGCCGAGTTTCTGGGCTACACGCCTGCCTTCGGCGGCTCGCAGATGATCCGCGATGCCTGGAGGCAGCGGCAGGGGCAGGAGGTGCCGGGCCTGATCGCGCCCTAGCCCGCTCCACGGCAGCAGGATTATGCTCTTTGCCTCTCTAACTGGGTATTCTGCCTGCGTAGGCAGGCAGCAGGCCTCGCTAGGCGGAGGCGCGCACCATTGTAGCGCCGACCCTGGCAGTCCGTTGTAGGCCCGACCCTAGCAGAGCCCCACAACGGCAGGGTTCAGCCTGCCGCAAAAGGACTTCATCGCAAACGGAGGAGAAAAATGGCGCTGGAACCGATGGCTATTGGAGTGATCGTGGGCGGAGGCGATCCGCTGGCCGGCATCGCCAAAGTCAAGTCGCTGGGCCTGAACAACTGCCAGATGGGCGTGCCTGCCCCGCAGTGGCGCAGCGGCGAGAAGCTGGAACAGGTACGGCGCGCGCTGGCGGAACAGGCCGTTACCGTGACCTGCGTCTTTTGCGGCTTTCCGGGCGAAAGCTACGCCGATATTCCTACCATCCGCGCGACGGTGGGCCTGGTTCCCCCATCCAAGCGCGCAGAGCGTCTACAAATCGCTAGAGAAAGCAGCGACGCAGCACAGGCGATTGGCGCTCCGGTGCTGGCGGCCCATATCGGGTTTGTGCCCGACGACCGCGATCATGCGGATTACCGGGGAACGCTGGCCGCCATTCAGGCGCTCTGCGACCACTGCGCCGCCAACGGCCAGAAGTTCGCCCTGGAGACCGGGCAGGAGACGGCAGAGACCCTGCTCCAGTTTATTCAGGACGTGGATCGACCCAACCTGGGTGTCAACTTTGATCCGGCCAACATGATGCTCTACGGCTCCGGGGACCCCATCGCCGCCCTCGATCTGGTCGGCAAGTACGTCATCGGCGTTCACTGCAAGGATGGCGACTATCCGGCTAAGCCCGGCACGCTCGGCCATGAGTATCCGCTAGGCGAGGGCAAAGTGGGCTTTCCGCGCTTCCTGCAAAAGCTGCGCGACATCGGCTACACCGGGCCACTGACCATCGAGCGCGAGATCTCCGGTGAGCAGCAGACCCGCGACATCCGCGCCGCCATTCAGCGGCTCGAAGAGTGGAAGCGCCACCTGACTGTGTGATTTTATCCACACCCCCTTGATGCCCCGCGCCTTTTGATTTACAATGAACCCATCGCAGCGTAGGCCCTCTCTGTCCTGCCTGCGGTAGATACGCGGCGAAAAAGTAACCATCGCGTCAAGCCGTTGTTACCTAACGTTTACCAGACCGCCTTAAACTGAGAACATCCCACTACGAAAGAGTAAGGGCCGCTTCGTTAATCATCGGCGGGCTGTGATGCGACAACAGAAAGGTATGGTGTTGGGCATGGTAAGAAGGCGAGCGATAATTCTGGCGCTGCTGGCAGTGGGGCTGTGGTTGATGGGGCCGGGCGTTGCGCGGGCGGCAAAGCCCTTGACCTGGAAAGACGTGAATGGCCGCGTCTACGATCTTACGGCAGTCCGGCGCAGCAAGGCGACGGTTTTCCTGTTCACCTCAACGCAGTGCCCGATCTCTAATCTCTACACGCCGCGTATGATCGCGCTGGCGCAGGAGTTCATGCCGCGCGGCGTGGGGTTCTTCCTGGTGAACTCCAACGCCGAAGATAGCCTGGCGGCTGTCCGGCGCTATGCCCGCGAGCGCAAGTTCCCCTTCCCGGCGGTCAAGGATCACGGCACGGCGCTGGCCGACTGGCTCGGCGCGGATAGGACGCCGGAGGCGGTCATCCTCGACGCCACCGGAACTGTCCGCTACCGGGGCCGCATTGACGATAACCAGGACCGCTCCAAAGTGTTTCGCCAGGATGTGCGCGACACGCTCACGGCCCTGCTGGCCGGCAAGCCCGTGCCGCGTCCCCGCACGCTGGCCTTCGGCTGCGTCATTTTCCGCGGCAGGGCGCAGTCCAATGAAACTCGGTTGGCGGCGGTCACCTACACGCGGGACGTGGCGCCCATCCTCTACAAGAACTGCTTGGCCTGCCACCGCACGGGCGAGACGGCGCCGTTTGCGCTGGAGACCTATCCGCAGGCGCGCATCTGGGCCACGGCCATCAAGGACTATACGGCCCGCCGCCTGATGCCGCCCTGGAAAGCCGCTCCCGGTTATGGCGACTTCCACGACTCCAAAACGCTCTCGGATAAAGAGATCGCCCTCCTGGCCCAATGGGCCGACTCCGGCGCGCCGCGCGGCAACCTCAAAGACCTGCCGCCCCGACCTAAGTTCCCGCCCGCCGGTGAATGGAGGCTTGGCAAGCCGGATTTGATCCTGCAATCTGTGCGGCCCTACCACCTGGCGCCGGAGGGCAAGGATGTCTACCGCGAGTTCGTGCTGCCGGTGGACTTCCAGGAGGACCGGTACCTGAGCGCCGTCGAATGCCGACCCGACAACCGCGCCGTCGTCCACCATATCATTCTCTTCCTGGACCCGACCGGCGAGACGGCCAAGCTGGACGGCAAAGGGGCCGAGCCGGGCTACACGGTGCCGGGAATCGGCATTGGCATCCCGCAGGAGAAGGCGATCTTTGTGGCCGGTTGGGCGCCAGGCAACACGCCGCACTTCCTCCCACCGGGCGTTGCGTACCGGATACCGGCCGGGGCCAAGCTGGTGCTTCAGGTCCACTATCACAAGAACGGCAAGCCGGAGGTAGATCGCAGCCAGGTCGGCCTGCATTTCGCGAAAGGCCCGGTGGATAAGGAGATGCGGGTGCGGGCTGTGCTCAACGCGCGGTTCGACCTCAAGCCCGGCCTGGCCGACCAGGTCGTCCGCCAAAGCCTGGTACTGGACAGGGACGTGCATGTCTGGGCCGTGGCGCCGCACATGCACATGCTGGGCCGCCAGATGAAAATGACGGCCACACTGCCGGACGGCACCGTGAAGCCGATGGTCTGGGTCAAGGATTGGGATTTCAACTGGCAGGAGACCTATATCTATAAGGAGCCGCTGGCGCTGCCCAAAGGCACCCGACTCGATCTGACCGCCATTTACGACAACTCGGAGCGCAATCCGCGTCAGCCCTCGCACCCGCCCAAAGAGGTGTTCTGGGGAGAGCAGACCACCGATGAGATGTGCATCGGTTTCTTCCTGGCCACGGAGGACGCGCAGCATCTAGGCGTCCGCGCCGACGGCCAGGCCGCCGCGCCTCCGCAGCGGAAGCGCAGCGTTGCCCAGGCCCGGTAAGGCTCTCGCCGCTCTCCCTGGAGCGGCACGGAAACACGCGGCAGGCAGACGGTTTCCATCGTCTGCCTGCTTTTTGTCTGCGCCATAGAGAACGTTGCCGCTACATTGGTCGTAGTTAAGGGAGAGCGACCTGCCCAAGCCGATAAACGCCCCTTCTGGGGATAAGACCTCACCCCCGGCCCCTCGCGCAGGGTGTAGGGGATAGGGTGTAGGGGGTAGGGTGTAGGGGGTAGGATCGCCCTCACCCCCTGCCCCCTACTGCAAGGGTCGGGGCTACAACGGACTGCAAGGGTCGGCAAGGTTACGGCCCTTGCCTCCGCCTTGCGATCCACGCTGCGGGAGAGGAGGAAGAGAGATGCCAGGGCTTGCCTCTGCCTGCACAGGCAGGACGTTCCGCCCACGTAGGTGGGCGACGGGCGCTCTGCGCTCCACAGCGGCAGGGTTGAGCCTGCCGCGAGCATGAGGGAGAAGGGCCTCGGTTGCCTGTCGTCTGTTCGTGAGATGGAAAGGCAGGAAACAAGCCGGGAAATGGTGAACAGCCCGGATACCATCCAGACATCAGAGAGGAACCCCGCGCGTGATTCAACCCGAAGACTTGATAAATTACGTTCATAAGCCGGACGCGGCCTATGACTGGACGCAGCGGGAAACCTACCGCCGTGAGACCGCGACCGTCTATGACCTGCATCTGGTCTCCCAGATATGGCAGGCGATTCGCTGGACGCACCGGCTGCAAGTTTTCCTGCCCGATCACCTGGAATTTCCCGATACTGTGCTGCTCTATAACACCGGCGGCGCGGGCGGTGAGTTGGAGACGGGCATAGGCGCGCTGCTGGCGCAGGCGACCGGAACCATCTGCGCGTTCCTCTTTCACGTTCCTAACCAGCCGCTCTTCGATGACCTCTCCGAGGACGCCCTGATCGCCCATACGCTCGTCCAGTACCTGGACACGGGCGACGTGGAGTGGCCGCTGCTCTTCCCGATGGCCAAGAGCGTGACCCGCGCGATGGATGCGGTGCAGGCGCTGGCAGATCGGGAAGGCTGGGCGAAGATTGATCGCTTCCTCATCACGGGCGCCTCCAAGCGCGGCTGGACCGCCTGGCTGACGGCGGCCGCCGATGCGCGCGTGGTGGGGATCGCTCCCATGGTCTTCGACAACCTCAACTTTTTTGCCCAGATGCCCCACCAGATCGAGGTCTGGGGTGGATACAGCGAGCAGATCGGGGACTATACGGAGCAAAACCTCCAGGAGAAGATGAACACGGAGCGGGGGTTCCACCTGACGCGGGTCATCGATCCCTATACCTATCGCGACCGCCTGGGCCTGCCTAAGCTGATCATCAACGGCTCCAACGACCGCTACTGGGCCACCGATGCGCTCAACCTCTACTGGGACGCGCTGCTCCCGCCCAAATGGGTGCTCTACGTGCCCAACTCCGGGCATAGCCTGGAAGATTACACGCGCGTCTTCCATGCCTGCACCGCGTTCACTCGCGCTGTCGCCGCAGGCCGCGCGCTGCCGCATCTGGAGTGGAGCTTTGCGCCGTCTGCCGACAGCCTGCGCCTGACGGTGACAGCAGATACGGAAGCGAAGGAAGCCCGGATCTGGGTCGCCCGCGCCGCCACAAAGGATTTTCGGGCCTCGCGCTGGGAAGCCGTACCCATGCGCCGGGAGAGTGCGCCGGAGGGCCACGCCGCCGCATTGGTCGGGGAAGTCGAGACGCCGGCGAGCGGATATCTGGCTGCCTTCGGTGAGGTCGCGTTCACGCAGGAGGAGGGCCGGCCCTTCACCCTCTCTACCCAGCCCAGCATTGTCGGCAGCCGGTAAAGCCCCGCTTGAAACCTGGCCGGCAGGGAAGGCAAAGGAAGATCAAAATGCTTCTGCCTCTATTTACGTTCCTTTGCGGCCATTTGCCTGTGGAAGTAAGGTTATGCCCCCTCTGCTTAGCTGCCAATCTCTCAGCAAATCGTATGGCTCTCGCCCGCTGTTCCAAGATATAACCATGGGCATCGCCGAAGGCGAGCGCCTCGGCCTTATCGGCCCAAACGGCTCCGGGAAATCCACACTGCTGCGCATCCTGGCCGGCCTCGAAAAACCAGACAGCGGCGAGATCACGCGCCGCCGTAACCTGCGGCTGGCCTACGTAGCCCAGGAGGATATCTTTGCGCCCAACCGAACCGTCGGCGAGATTTTGATCCAGGCGCTTGGCGACGAGCCGTTGGAGGAGTACGAGCGGGCGGCGCGGCTCAACATCGCGCTCACGCAGGGCGGCTTTGCCGGAAGCGATCAAATGGTGCAGACGCTTTCGGGCGGCTGGAAAAAGCGCCTGGCCCTGGCCCACGCGCTCATCCAACAGCCGGACCTGCTGCTCCTGGACGAGCCGACCAACCACCTCGACCTGGAAGGCGTCCTCTGGCTGGAACGGCTGCTTACCAACGCGCCGTTCGCCTTTGTGCTGGTCAGCCACGACCGCTACCTGCTGGAGAACGTGACCAATCAGGTCATGGAGCTTAGCCGCGCCTACCCGGACGGCTATCTGAGCGTGGAGGGCACCTACAGCGATTTCCTGATCAAGAAGCAGGAGTTTCTGGCGGCGCAGGCGCATCAGGAGAAGGCGCTGGAGACGAAAGTGCGCCGCGAGATCGAATGGCTGCGGCGCGGCCCGCAGGCCCGCGCGACCAAAGCCAACTACCGCATTGAAGAGGCGGGACGGCTCATAGATGCCCTGGCGGAAGTCAAAGAGCGGAACGCGCAGGAGGGCCGCGCTCTCTCCGTGGATTTCACGGCTACGCAGCGTAAAACGCGCGAATTGCTGGTCGCCAAGGGGATCGAGAAGAGCCTGGGCGGGCACGTCCTGTTCTCCCACTTGAGCTTTACGCTCTCTCCGGGCTATAAATTGGGCCTGCTAGGGCCTAATGGCAGCGGCAAGACCTCGCTGCTGCGCCTCCTGGCGGGCGAGACGGAGCCGGACCGGGGCGTCCTCCGCCGTGCCGAGGGGCTACGCGTCGTCCTCTTCGATCAGCACCGGGAGCAGCTTAATCCGAACGCCTCCCTGCGCCGGGCGCTCTCTCCCAACGGCGATACCGTTATTTTTCGCGGCAGCGCGATGCACGTCGCGGGATGGGCACGGCGGTTTCTCTTTCGTCCGGAGCAGCTGGATATGCCGGTGGGCGCGCTCTCCGGAGGCGAGCAGGCGCGCGTTCTGATTGCCAACCTGATGCTGCGGCCCGCCGATATTCTGCTGCTCGATGAACCCACCAACGACCTGGACATTCCCGCGCTGGAGGTGCTGGAGGAGTGCCTGGAAGACTTCCCCGGCGCGATGGTCCTGGTCACGCACGACCGCTTTATGCTGGATAATGTCTCCTCGGAGCTGTTAGCGCTGGATGGCAAAGGCGGCGCGCAGTTCTTTGCTGACTACGTTCAATGGGAGCGCGCGGCGCAGCAGCAAAAGGCTGCCGAAGCTGCCAGGGCCAGAAGCGCGCCGGATGCGCCGCGTTCCGCTGCCGTGCGCCTGACCAGCCAGGAGTTGCGCGAGTGGAACCGGATGGAGGCGACCATCCTGGCGGCGGAAGAGGAAGCGGCAGCCATAGAGCGCGAGATGAACGCTCCCGCCGTCGCCTCCGACCCCGCCCGGCTACAGGAGCGCTGGAGCGCGCTCCAGGCGGCGCGGGAGCGGATCGAAAAGCTCTACACGCGTTGGGAAGAGCTGGAAGCCAAACGCAATCAAGCCGGGCAAGCGCGGAACCTGTGAACCGTAGGTGGTGAAATCAGTCACGGAGCGCCAGGCCGTCAAAAGAGGGCGTTAAGGCTCTCGCTACGCTTGACAATCGTGCGGTCGTCTACTTTCTCGGCACCGCTCTGTAGATAGGTCTCGATGCCCTGGCCTTCCAGCACGCGGATCTCCAGCGTATAGGGCGGGTCTACCCGGAAGGGACCAATACCAGACAGATGCCGAATGGCGCGGGCGGCGCCGGCGCGGATTGCCACACGGGCGCGCTGCATTGCAAGGTGCAGAGCCAGCTCGATACCCATCCCCTGCTTGGTTGGGACGGTAACTATTTCGGGGATGATCTCTCTGGCTTCGGCGCAGGCTCTGTCATCGCCGCTGAGAAACACCGTGGGAACGCCCAGCGCGCCTGCCATTGCAGCGAAGCAGCCAATCTCGCCGATGAGAGAGCCGTTGAGTTTGTAGTGCTCGATATGGCGTGACGAATAGGTATGACAGAGCGGCGCATCGGGCGTCCCGGCCATGGCGTGCTGGCCGACGAAGAACACGGCGTCAAAGCTGCGGTCGAGGCCATAGGGAGCGCGCAGACCGCGACCATGCATGATATATTGCGCGGCGGGGTGCAATAGCTCAAACACCAGCCCTCCCGTGCCGTGCCCATCCAGCACGACGATCTCGGCGTCCGGCGCGGCATCGCGAATACCCTCGATAGCGGAGTTGACTTCGCCTGTGAGCAGTTTCATGGCCGCCGCCTTTTCCGGCGTCTCCCCCTCGCGGGTCTGTACCCAGCGATTGACTCCTGCTGCTCCTTCCAGGTCGGTCATCATGTAGATCTTCATGCTCTCCTCCTCGCCTGCTGCCTGGCTGCGGCGCGATGCCAGCGTCCAGGATGCGCCTGGCAGCCCCGCAGGCGGCATGGCTATATTCCCTGCTTAATGAGCGCCTCCTCTGCCAGCGCTTCCGATAGAGATACCGTGCGCGGCGGAAGGGATTCCAGCACGTCCGCTATGTCCGCGATGATGTCGAACAGGGTTATCATCTCGCGAGCAGAGCCGACGGTGCCTGCGCGCCGCCACTCGAGGCGCGTGCCGCGTAAATATATCTCAACGTCCGAAAATTTCTTTAGCCTCTTGCGGACTTCATCAGATAGCAGCGTCCCGGCATGTTCCGGCACCGTCAGCACCAGCAGGAAGGTCCGACCGAACTCCGGATCGCCGGTGTCTATCGCGACCGGCTCTTTGCGCTGCGTGTACTCCTCCAGCAGACTCTTACGTCTCAATCCAAGTACGGCCCTGGCAGGGTTGGTCACCTCAAGCGCGCCGCAAGTGTGGGCGTAAGCAACCGCGTCTTCAAAGCTGACAGCCTCAGAAAGGAAGGCAGCCCGCCCGCGATACCGCCCCGTTACGCACATTTTGCCCTGAACGAGCTCAAGCGTGCCCGCCAGATCTTGCGCGACCGCTTTCCAGGCGCGAACCTTGCGGGATATCGCCCAGCGCCACAGCCCCCACGCCAGGAGAATCAACAGGGCGAAGGCAAGCACGACGCCGGCCCAGGAGGGCATGAGTGGAGAAGGAGGGTTCATAGGCTTTTGATGGGCTTTCTGAGCGCGCAGCGGATAGAAAAAATCGAAAAGAGCGTTACTTCGGCCCGCCTGTTATGTCAAATTATTATCATAACCAATACGACCAGGAAGGGATCGATTCCTATTTCGGCGAAGGAAGAGGCAGGGCTGTTCCGTCTAAATGAAAAAGGAATCTCAGGGCGTGGAGTATTGTCATGGGCAAGATCGCCACTGCACGTTGGATGGTATTGACTATAAGCCTGCTTTTCGCCTCAGCGCTCAATGCGGCGCACGCCGATCCGAGAAAAGTGCTGCCGCCCGCCTCTGCCGTGAAGGGATGGAAGCAGGTCGGACAGGCGAGAGTCTACAACCCGAACAACCTCTTTGACCTCATTGATGGCGAGGCGGAGGCTGTCAAGGCGTATCACTTCGTTTCCTGTGCGCACGCCGAGTATGCTCCTGCTCCACAGAGCCGGCCCGTTCTTACTATTGATGTTTTTGAGATGGGCGACCCCCTGGATGCGTTCGGCCTCTTCGGCAGCGACCGGCGAAGCGGCAGCTCGACCGCCATCGGCGCCGAGGGCATCAAAATCGCTCCGAGTGGATTGAACTTTTGGAAGGGCCGATACGTCGTTCGTACAACTATAGTTCAGGTCTCGCCCGCCAATCAGGCAGCGCAGCTTGCGTTCGCAAAGGCGGCAGCAGCCAGGATTACCGGTTCCAGCGCCCGCCCGGCCACGGTGGCCGCCCTGCCGCCGGGACGCCAGCCGCGCAGCGAGAACTATGTCCGCAGCAATGTCGCCGGGCATCAGTTTATCGCCAACGCCGTCGTCGCCAGCTATCCGTCCCTGGGCCAGGGCGCGCAACTCTTCATCGCCCAGTATCCCTCGCCCACGGCAGCCAAAGCGGCCCTGGAGGCGTACCGGGCGTACGAAAAGAGCGGCACCGGGCTGCGACCGCTGAGCGGGCTTGGCGCTGCCGCGTTCACCGCCCTAGATCGGTACGCGAAGAACGTGGTTGTAGCGCAAAAGGGCCGATATCTTGTTGGCATGCACCATGCGCGCGATGCCGTGGCGGCGCAGAAGCTGGTGAAGCAGGCGCTCGCGAAAGTGCACTAAGTAGCTGGCAGCCCACCCGTAAACGAGTGGGCTGCGGACGGCAAGCCCGCTAAAGCGGGCTACGAGAGGTTGGTTAGCCTCCTACAAGGGAAGCTCTCGCCAGGCAGAGCGATTGGATGCCTTTATCCCTTGAGAGGAACCGCTCCACCTGACGCAGCCCCATTTATGGGGCTTGCCGTCCGCAGCCCGGTCCTTTAGGGCCGGGCGCAGTTGGAGGGCACAGCCGTTTTTGGGAGGAGAACGATGGCTGAGAGCAATAAGAAGATCACGCGGCGCAAGGTGTTCGAGATAGCCGCTGGCGCCGTCGTCCTGGGCGGCCTCTACGGATTGACCTATGTGGACGAGAATGCGATGGCAAAGCCGCGCATTCGCCCCGGAACCAGGCCCAACGGCCTTGATCTGGCGGTCTGCGAAGGCACGCCCCACGACTATGCCGCCATCACGGAGCGCGCCATCAACGAGTTCGGCGGGATCGAAAAGTTCGTCAAGAAGGGGGATCGCGTCGTGCTCAGCCCCAACATGGGGTGGATGCGCACCCCGGAGCAGGCCGCGGCAACGCACCCGGATGTCCTACGCAAAGTCGTTCAACTCTGCGAACAGGCCGGCGCCTCCAAGATCACCTGCATTGACTATACCCTCGACGACTGGAAGCTCGCCTTTGACATCTGCGGCGCCAAAGAGGCCGTGCGCGGGACCAGGGCCACGCTGCTCTCGCCCACCGAAGAGGAGATGTATCAGAGCGTCCATATCCCCGACTTTGTGCCCAAATCCGCCACCGACGGCAGCCCCTACGATGGCGTCCACGACAACAACCGTATCTACCAGAAGCTGCCCCGCGAGATTCTCGAATGCGACGCCTTCATCTGCATCCCCATCGTCAAGGACCACGAGGCCGCGACGATCACGATCTCGATGAAGAAGCTGATGGGCAACATCTGGAACCGCAAGGACTATCACCGCTACGGCCTGCACGACTGCATTGCCGAGCTAAACATGGCGCTGCGGCCCACGCTGATCATCGCGGATGCTACCCGCGCTTTGCAGACGCGCGGCCCCAAAGGCCCCGGCGAGGTTACCGTGCCCAACAAGGTCGTGGTCGGTATAGACCCGGTGGCCGTGGACTCGTACTGCACGCGCTTCCTGACGGTCAAGGGCGTGACGCCCGACGCCGTGCGCCATCTCGTCCTCGCCAACCAGCTCGGTCGTGGCGAACTCGACTGCGATAAGCTGAAGATTAAAGAGCTTGCCGGGCCGCGCGCCGCCTGAACCAACCGCAAGGAATTAACAAATGGCCGTCAATGAACAAAACCTGATCCGCCCGCAGGCCATCACGGATAGGACAAAGCGCGCCTTTACCGCCGAAGAGAAGCGCAAAATGGTCGAGGCGCCCGGCAACGTCGCGGCCCATCGTATCGTCCGTATCCGCCGGTCCGTGCAGGTGATTACCTTCGGGCTATTCGTCCTCTTCTTCTTTCTCACCACTGTCGGCTCACAGCACCTCGGCTGGGTTCCCAAGAACCTGTTCATGCTGCTGGACTTCCTCAACACGCTCAAGAACGGCCTGGCGTCGCATCACTGGGCGATCTATGCTATCGGACCGGGGCTGTTTATCCTGCTGCTGACGCTCTGGGGAGGACGAATCTTCTGCGGCTGGATCTGCCCGCTCGGAACGGCCATTGACATCGGAGATCGGCTGCTCTACCGCAAAGGGCGGCTCTTCTATAACAAGAAGCGTTCGGATACGCGGCGATACCGCAACTGGAAGTACATCTATCTGCTGGTCGGGCTGGGCGCGATTGTCTTCGGCGTGGATATCCTCACCTTCGGCGACCCGCTCTCGCTGATTACGCGCACCTTTACCTTCTGCATCTACGCCCCCATCGCCTACGTGTGGAACGGCCTACTCAACATGGCAGACCAGGTAGGCCTCAGCCGGGGGGCCTATCGCGCCTTCGGCTGGGAGACAAACCACTGGCACATTCCCCACATGGTCTACTTTAACGCGGTGCCGGTCCTGCTCATCTTTATAGGCATCCTCGCCCTGTCTGCCTATCAGGAGCGGTTCTGGTGCCGCAATCTTTGTCCCTATGGCGGTCTGCTCGCCTTGATCTCGCGCGTCTCCTGGCTGCGCCACTATATCAAGATGGAGGGCTGCATTCACTGCAAGAAATGCGAGCTGCAAAGCCGCATGGGCTGCTATGAGAACCTGGGCCGGGAAGCTAAGGACGCGCCGGAGCATAACATCGCCGAATGTATTCAGTGCTTCCGCTGCGAGACGATCTGCCCGACCGACGTGATCCAGATTCAGGCGAAGGTGCCTGCGGCCATCAAGGAACGGCTGGCGCTGGCCCGCAAGGGCGAAGCGCCGCGCCCGGAACGCCAGGAAGAGATCGATCTGGGCCGCAGACGGGTACTCGCCTCGCTGGGCGCCGGGGTGATCTGGGGCGCGACAGCCAGGGGCGCGGCGGATAACTATCAGGGCGTGATGCGCCGCTATCCCCGCAATAACAAGGCGATGCGCCCGCCCGGCGCGCTGCCCGAAAAGGAGTTCCTCTCGGCCTGCACGCGCTGCGCGGAGTGCATGAAAGTCTGTCCGACCAACGCCCTCCAGCCTGCCCTCCTGGAGACCGGGCCGGAGGGTATCTGGACGCCGGTATTGGTGCCCAGCGTCGGCCCCTGCGCCGAGAAATGTACCGCGTGCGGCGATGTCTGCCCTACCCATGCCATTCGCCCCTTTAGCTGGCAGGACAAGCGCTACAAGATCAAGATGGGGCTGGCAAACGTCAACCATTCCACCTGTATCGCCTGGAACGGCGGTCGGGATTGCGTAGTCTGCGCGGAAGTCTGCCCCTATTCGGCGGTCGTCTTCCGGGATACCTGGGACGATTCGCTGCCCAAAGACCCAACCCGTCCGATCACCGATCCCGGCAACAAAGGACGCATGAAGCGCGTGCCCACCGTGGACGAAAAGCTCTGCACGGGCTGCGGCATCTGCGAATATCACTGCCCGGTTCTGCCTGACCACTCGATCGTCGTCTATACGTTCCAGGAGGACCGCGACTACACAGCTCCCGCCGAGACGCCCCTTGACGGCTTTATCCGCCGGAACTGGGATAAGCGCAAAGAGGCAGGTAAGGACGCCGCGTACGCGCTCACCAAGGAGGAGTTCGAGAAGCGGGCCGCCATTCAAGGGCCGGGAGCGACGATGCCCGGATCGGGCCAATAGGAGAAGGAGCGAGCAATGCACACGCAGGACCCCACTCCCTTAGTGGCGCAAGGAGACGCAACTCCTCTGCGTACTTTGAATCGACGCGAGTTTGTGCGCGTTCTGGGCGAGGCGACGGTGAGCGGCGGGCTGATTGCAGGCGCCTTTGCCGGCTACGCGCTCACCAGCGCGCAGCGTGCGGAGGCCGCGGAGGCAATCTTAGATCGGATCGGTAAGGTTCCGAAGGTAAAGCTCAGCAAGCGCCTGGGCAACATAGAGATTGCGCGCATTGCCATTTGCAGAGACGATCCGCCGGAGTTGATCGGTCCCTGTCTGGCCGCGGGAATGAACTTCATTCACAAAGCCGGTTACTTTGGCCGCGGCGTGCCGCCCGAGATCGCCAGGCTGCCGCGCGAATCCTTCTACTGCGATACCACCGTAGATAATACATCCCCCGGCGGCGACCCCAACGACGAAGAGGCCGCCTACCGCCAGGTCGTTAACGAGCTGGAACAGACCGGCCTTCGGTATTTTGATATCATGCGGGCGCACTTCGGCTGGCGCAGTCTGGCCTCTTTCAACAAAGGCGACAACGCCTCCTATCGCGCATTCAAGCGGCTGAAGCGCGAGGGCAAGGTGCGCTACTTCGGCGTGAGCCAGCACGCCGCACCGCGTGAGCGCTACGAAACCTACGCCACGATGATCGAAGCCCAGATCGAGTCGGGCCTGATTGACTCGATGCAGGTCTGGTTCAGCTATGCCTCTACGCCGGACGAGATCGCTATCTTCGAGAAGGCCCACAACGCCGGGATCGCCATCACGGCCATGAAGACGGTGATGCACGGCGGCGGCAAGATGCGTTCCGATGCCGCCAAGATGGCGGAGCTGAAAGCGCCCGGCATGATGGGCCGTGCCTGCCTCCGCTACGTGCTCGGATTGAAAGGGGCCAACGGTGGGCGCATTGCCGACTGCTGCGTGAGCGCCCTGCGTAACTTCGATATGTTCGAGGAGAATCTGGGCGCAGTCGCCACGAGAACGGCCGCTCTCGACGGTTTCGAGGTCAGCGTTTGAACCCCACCAACTGCGGGCGCTCCGTAGGCCCGAAGGAGACGTTGGCGCTGTAATCGAGCAGCAGTTGGTCCCCTCCCCTGTTCTTGGGGATCGCTAGGCGGAGGCGCGAACCGCTGAGCGCCGACCCTGGCCGTGGGCTAGGGGCGGGGGCCAGAACGGAACGGTCCTCTACGAAGCGGCAGGTAAGCGTTGGGCAGAACGGGGTCTCGTAAAAGCAGAGCTTTACGACGTAGGCATCCTCTTCTGCCCACGCGCCGCTGGCAGCGACCGGGCGGGGCTGCGGGCTGTCGAAGGCCGTCGTGCCCCTGGGCCAGGCCCCGTTGCTGCCGCACGCGATCCGGTGCTCGCCGCGCCCGTCCCGGATACGTAGTTCTGACTCGTCTGCACCGAAGTCGAGCGTGACCGATTCGATCTTCTGCTCATTGGCCTCGAAGCGATACGTCTGGCCCGATACTCTGGCCGCCACCGGAGAGGAAGGCTGCCCCTGCGGCGCGCGCAGTGTCAGGTTGGCGAGTCTGCGCCGCAGGGTCTCCTGCGCTGCCGTGTCTTCGGGAAGCGGCGTGGATTCTTCCAGGGCGGGGAGCAGGTGCTTCCAGACCACGTTGAGCACGGCCTGCATGTCTCTCACCCCTGCCGTGATCGCCAACACCGCGTCCTGCTCCGGCATCACCACGCAGAACTGGCCGAAGGCCCCATCGCCGCGATAGGCCCCGTGGCGTGCACGCCAGAACTGGTAGCCGTATCCCTGGTTCCAATCACTGTTCGCATCGTCGCCGTTGGCGATCTGGCGTGAGGTGGCCTCCTTCACCCACTCTGCCGGAAGGAGGCGCTGGCCCTCCCATATGCCTTGCTGTAGGTAGAGCTGGCCGAACCGGGCGATATCCTCCGTCTTCACGCTCAGTCCCCATCCACCGGTATTGATGCCGCGCGGGCAGGTCTCCCAGGTGGCGCCTACGATGCCCAAGGGCGCGAAGAGGCGCGGCTGCAAATAGTCCAGCACCCGCATTCCGGTCACTTGCTGCACGATCGCCGACACCATATAGGTCGCGCCGCTGTTATAGAGGAAATGGGTGCCGGGCTTATGCTCTACCGGCTGCTCCAGGAAGGCGCGCGCCCAGTTGCCATCCTCCCGCGCGAACAGGGCCCCTAGCGTGTCCTGGTCATGCCCGGTGGACATCGAGAGAAGATGCCGGATGCGCATGGCGGCCAGGTTCTGGCTCACCTGCGCTGGCGCCTCGTCCGGGAAGAACGACAGCACAGGGTCATCAAGGGAGAGACGCCCTTCCGCAATGGTAAGACCTGCGGCGGTGGCGGTGAAGCTCTTGCTCAGCGAGTACAGCATATGTGGGTAGTGCGGCCCGTAGGGCGACCACCAGCCTTCCGCCACGACGTGACCGTGGCGCAGGAGAATGAGACTGTGGAGTTCCAGCAGGCTCTCCTCCACGTCTTCGACAAAGGGCAGAAGGGCGGCGGAGGCGACTCCCTGCGCCTCCGGGGCGCTGCGCGGGAGCGGCGAAATGGTGTGTTCACTGGTCATGGTGTTTAGAAAGGTGGCTCGTGTCACGGATCACGAAACATGAGTGTTCGCTGGTCATGGCGTTTAGAAAAGGGCTTATTTCAGGCTGGCAAGGTAAGCGCCGAGAGCAAGCAGGTCTTTGTCGCTGATCTTGCCCTCGAAGGGCGGCATTCGCGATGCAGGGTTCTGCGATTTCGGGTTCTTGACGTGCTGCACAAGCCATTCGGGAGTGTGTGTAGGCTCCGCACCGACCTTAGACAGATCCGGCCCCATGCGCCCGCCCGCGCCGCCGATGGCATGGCATCGGGCACAGCCATTGGCATCGTAGACGGCCTTTCCGGCGGAAACGAGATCGGTAGAGCCTGTGGGCGCCGAAGCAGGAGCGCTCTGCGTACTTCTTGGCGCGGCAGGAGCGCTCTGCTCGCCCGCAGAAGTGTTCTGCTCATTCTTGGAGCAGCCTGCCAGGACGAGCAGGAAGGCGAGGAGAGCAAGGCTTGTCATAACCAAAACGGTCGTCTCTTTCTTCACGGAAGACATCAATAAGGGCTCCTCTCTTTGTGTGATTTGTCTCCAAAAGGATCAAGGCAGCAGACAGCCTTGTCTGTAAGCGCGGTTACCTCTCGAACGCCCAACCTCAAATCAGGTCGGCAGAGTCTTCATCAACGGCGGCTTGCACTCCTGCATGAAAATGCTGCCTCCAGGCGGCCCTCACCGCCAGCCCCTCTCCTTGCGAAGGAGAAGGGAGAGGGGCTGGCGGTGAGGTCTGCTGGGGTGAGGGCGTTGCTGCCAGGCGTCAGGCGGTAGGAGTGAATCCAAGCACAATGTCAAAATGCGCCGCAAGCTCACCGAGGCGCGATCCTTGAATGGGAACGAAGGGGACCATGACGACGGCCCTTTGCCGGGGGTCCTGGATGCCTCCGAGAACGCCGTCCCCCGCGTTCTGAGGATGGCCTTTGATGTAGCACTGGGTCGTGAACTTACTCCGCCCCTTGACTTTAACAGCAACGTGGATATGCGGCGTGCGGCCCGGGTAAGGCACCGGCCTGATGGTGCGGAACAGATACTCCCCGGTCGAGCCGGTCAGGAAGCGCCCGAACCCCTGGAAGTTGGGGTCCCGGTTCGTAAAGTTAGCGCCTCCGCTGTGAATGTAAGCGCCATTGTTATCCACCTGCCAGATTTCGACGACCGCGCCCCGCACTGGCTCGCCGCGCGCATCCAGAATGCGCCCGCTGAGATAGGTGACCGCGCCGACGGCAGGCGTGATGCTATCGTTGATGATGAGCAAGTCGTTATCTGTGTCGAGAGGCAGCCTGTCCGGGTAGAACGGCCCCTGGGTCTGTCGCGGCGTCTGCACGAGCTCCTCCGCGAACGTCGCGCCGCTGGAGCATAGGAAGATGCCGGAGGCAAGCCGGGCGAGAAAGCCGCGACGGCTGGAAAATAAATGGGCACGGCTTAGAGCGGTTTTGGCTTCGTTCATCATATTTCCCTTTCCTGATCGGGTTCGGGGTTGAGCCGAAGGCAGGCGGAAGGGCGGGGCAAGAATGCGCTAACGCCCCTCTTCGTGCCGGCTGCCTTCCCCGGCGGTGGGCGCCCTCCGCAGGGTAATCTGGACGGTGGTACCCTGTCCAAGAACGCTGTCAATGCGAAGGATTCCGCCATGCGCCTCCGCGATGCTTTTGCTGATGGCAAGCCCCAGTCCGGTGCCGCCCTCCTCGCGCGAGCGGGCGCTATCCACCCGGTAGAAGCGATCCAGAACGTGCGGCAGATGCTCCGGCGGGATGCCCGTCCCGGTATCCTCGACCAGGACGCGGACAAACTCCCCTTCTGCACGGGCAGAGACCGAGATGCAGCCGCACGGGGGCGTGTGACGGATGGCGTTAGTCAGCAGATTGACGAAGAGTCGCACCAGGTGGCCCGGTTCCCCGAAGACGGCCAGTTCGCCGCTGACCTCATTGGCGACTGGGGCGCTGCCCGGAACCTGCGCGGCCTCTATGGCGGATTCAACGACCTCGCGGAGCAGGGTAGGCCGTAACTCAAACTTGAACTCACCCGCATCGGAGCGGGCCAACAAGAGCAAGTCTTGAACGAGGGCGCGCATCCGGCTTGCGGCGCGGTCGGTGGCCTCCCAGGCTTGGCGGTGTTCGGCGGGAAGGTCCGGGTCCGAGAGGGCCAGGCTGGTGTTGGCCTTAATGACCGTCAGCGGCGTGCGCAGCTCGTGCGAGGCGTCGGCGGTGAAGCGCCGCTGCTGCTCGAAGGCTTGCTCCAGACGGCCCAGCATCGCGTTCAGCGTGGCGGCCAACTCGGCGAACTCGTCCCCTCCCACGACCGGCAGGCGGCGCGAGAGCTCTCCCGCGCCGATGCGCGCAGCGGCCTGGGTGGCGGCACGGACAGGCCGGAGCATACGCCCTGTCAGAAACAGGCCCCCGGCTGCGGCGAGGGCCAGCGCGACGGGCGCGAGCGCCAGCAAGGTCTGATTCAGGTTGGTCAGGGCGCGCTCCACGTCCGCCAGGGAGTAGACGACCTGCACGACGCCAGCCACCTGCCCGTTCTGGCGCAGCGGGGCCGAGAAGACGCGCAGCGGCTCGCCCTCCACGCGGACGGTAGAATAGAGCTCCTGCCCCTGCGCGGCGAGGGCAAAGGCGCGACGGTCCCAGGGAGCGCCCTCGCCTGACGGGAACAGGGACCGCCCGTTCCGATCAAACACCCTTGTCATCCGCCGGGAGGGCGGGCCGGGGCCTGCCGGCGGATGACGCGGGGGAGGCGGCGCGGGTACGCCGGGCAAGGTCAATCCCATCGGCCTCCGCTCCCACGGCGGGCCGGAGCCTCTCCAGGGCCCGGCCAGTCCGCGCGCCCACACGACCTGATGGAAGCGTGCCTCGGCGGCAAGCTCCTGGTTCACCGAAGCCGTCAGGTTCCGCGCGAGGCTCAGGCGCAGCATGCCGCCCGCTACCAGGAGCGCCAGCGCCAGCACGCCCACATTCCAGAGCGTGAGGCGCGCGCGGACGGAAGTTAGGAAGCGCCACTGCTTCATGCGGCGTCCTCCAGGCACGGCGTCCCCCGTAGAGAGCAGGTTAGAGGAAATAGGTTGCGCGCTCCAGGCGGCTTCACTCGGCTTCCTCCGGGCGCGGCGCGCGCAGCACATAGCCCATGCCGTGAACGGTGTGGATCAGCTTGGGGAGCGGTTCCCGGTCCAGCTTCTTACGCAGCGAACGGATGTAGACATCTACGACGTTGGAATAGGCCGAATCTTCGGCCCAGACCCGCTCTTGAATGATCTCGCGCGTCAGCACCTGCCCTTCCCGCAGCGCCAGGGCTTCGAGCAGAGTGTACTCCCGGTCAGTCAGTGCGATCTCCTGCCCGGCGCGCGTGACGCGGCGCGTTCCGGTGTCTATCTCCAGGTCGGCGACGCGCACCACGCGCGTTCGGTGGACCTTATCGCGGCGCAGGAGCGCCCGGATACGCGCCAGCAGTTCCGGAAATTCGAAGGGCTTGGGCAGGTAGTCGTCGGCGCCGATGTCCAGCCCGCGCACCCGGTCCTGAAGGCCGTCCCGGGCGGTGAGCATCAGGATAGGCGCCTGGCTCCGCCGCGCCCGAAGCGACTCGCAGACCTCCCAGCCATCCATGCCAGGCAGCATGATGTCCAGCAGGATAAGGCCATAGGCGTTCTCCGACGCCATCGCCAGCCCGGACCGACCATCCTGAGCGACGTCCACGCCATAGCGCGCGTTCTCCAGCCCACGCCGGATCACCTGGGCAATCGCGACGTCGTCCTCGATCAGCAGAATCTTCACGCTTTCCCCCGGTTTATCCCAATAAGCGGCCTTTCCATTAGCATTGCATAAATATATGAAAAAATCATGAATGCCAGCTTGATTGATTCTTTCAGGTTTATATTGAAGGGTAATCCCTCCCAACGGTATTGACGTATCTCCTCAGCAGCAGGCTGCGTGAGATTGATCCACACGGCTGGGAGTGTCTACCTATTGAAGAGATTCATGACTTTTTCATTTGACCCTGTTACCCTCATTATCCAGAGGCCGCCGCTTCGCATTTCCGACATAGGGCGAAACCGACGCGCACAGCGAAGGCCACCGCTAGAGAGGAAAGGGGAAAACCGGTGCAATGGACATCCTTTGCGTTTATGGCTGGATCTTCTGGCCGCCTGAGGAACTCGGCTATAGTGCGGAAGCGCAACCCGAACCGGGTGCGTACCGGTGCGCCCGGCGCAGGCGCGCTCAGCGGCGTGCCGGCGCCCTGCGTCTGAAGCGTTCGGGAAGACGGAGCCGCGTGGTTCCATCCCGCGAGAGTGGCTATCGCGCTACTATGGTACGCTCCCACCGTCAATAAAATAGAGAATTTAATTTTCTGAACCAAATTTGCGTTTTCATGACTTTTTCATCGGAGCTTTGTATCCTGTATAAGAAGTTACCGGAAACCGGTCCTCTTTACCTTACTATGAGGAATTAGGATGCAACGGACGCGAGACCAGGTGAGATGTTGCCTCCCCCTGGAGGGATGATGAGCGGCCCGCCGCCTCAAGCTCTTAACGTATCACGTTAAGAACAGGTCAGGACAAGGAGCATAGTTATGCAGCCGACAACACAACAATGGCCTTCGTCCCTTCGCTCCCGGCGGAGTCGAGCGCAAACTGGCTTTACACTTATCGAATTGCTCGTGGTCATTGCCATTATTGCGGTGCTGGCAGCGATCCTGTTTCCCGTCTTCGCCCAGGCCAGAGAAAACGCGCGCAAAGCAAGCTGTCTGAGCAATCAGAAGCAGCTCGGGCTTGCCTTTGCGCTCTACACTCAGGACTATGATGAGAAACTGCCCAATTCGACCGACGGACCCGCCGGAGCGGGACAGCCAGGCGGCTGGCTCTACTTCCGCCATTTTCCTGCCAACGACGTCACCAACGGCGGCCAGGCCTTCGATGTCACGCAGGGCAGTCTCTATCCCTACGTTAAGAACGCGCAGCTATATATCTGTCCCTCTGACTCGCAGGGCAGCGCTTCCGGCGACTCGTATGCCGCCAACTCTTGCATCTTCAACCGCGTCGGGCCGGGTGTGGCCTTTGGAAAGTCCCTGGCAGCCTTCGACTCGGCCTCGGACTGGATGCTTTTGGGGGAAGAGGCCGCGCTGAGCGTTCCCGGCGGGCAGGACGCCGCGACAGGCGCGTTCCTGCGCACCAATTCCACCGACGACGGATATCTGTTCTATCGTCTCAATCTGCTGTCCACCCGGCATACACAAGGCTCTAACGCCGCGTTCATGGACGGCCATGCCAAGTGGTTCCGTTCCGAACAGATTCTTGCCAACCGATACCAGACCGGCGGCAGTAATGTAGACGTCTGCCCTTAGTCCCATTACCTTCCCAGGGAGGTTAATGCGTGTGCGGCTAGCCAGGCGAGACTCTGAGGATACAGAAGTACGTATAAAAACGTAAGCCGTGTCGGAGAGAACGCCCTTTCAGGCGTTGCCGATGCGGTACGCAGTACAGCAAGGAGTAGGAACATGCAAACCAAAAGGATACCTTCTCACAGGCAGAGCGCCTTCACGCTCATTGAGTTGCTAGTCGTTATTGCGATCATCGCAATACTGGCTGCGATTTTGTTTCCGGTCTTTTCACAGGCCCGCGAAAAAGCGCGCCAGACTTCCTGCCTCTCCAACAGCAAGCAGATCGGCACGGCGCTCCTGATGTATGCCGAGGACTACGACGAGCAGTTCCCGTCCGGGCGCTTCAATCCATTCGCTCCCAATCCCGCCGACTATGGCAAGGGGTGGGCCGGGCAGGTCTACGCCTATACGAAGAACGCGCAGATCTTCAAATGCCCGGATGATAGCACGTCGCAGGTTTCCGGGAATGGCATAACGCTGTATCCCGTCTCCTATATCTACAACTACAATGTCGCGACCCACTCCGCCCTTGCCGGCCTCAACGCGCCCGCCAACACGGTCGTGCTGGCGGAGGGAACCGGCGACCTGGCAAACGTGATCGTTTCGGGCGAGCAGCCCTCGTCTCCGACTCCGCTCTACTCGGCGGCGGGCGATGGGCTCTATATCCTGACGGCCATAGAGGGCACGGCCACGCCTGCGGTCGCCGGGCCAGTCCAGTATGATACGGGAACGATGGGCGGCTATCATCTGGCTACAGCGCCGCAAGTCCCCTACCCGTCTCTCTTCAAAAGCGAGAAGGGCCGCCATTCGGAGGGCGCTATCTTCTTCCTGGCCGATGGACACGCCAAGTTCTTCCGCTCGCAGGCCGTCTCGCCCGGAGGCAACGCCGGGGATTCGAGCGCGCCGCAAGATAGGGATAACGGCCTGGCGGCGGGCACGGAGGATTCCGCCCATCCCGTCACATTCAGCACCAATTGATCCAGCAGAGGGAGCGTTCTGTTCCCAGGGCGCTAAGGTTCTAAGGGGCTAAGAACATAGAGCACCGATGCATCTGGCAGAGGGAGCGTCCTGTTTACATAGAATCGAGCTAGCTTACTACACAGAAGGAGACAGTACCGATGTCACGTCCTATACGACTGACCGGCTTAGTTGAAGTCTTGCTCATCGCCCTGGCGTTGATTGCCGTCGCGACCCTGGCGCTGGCACAGCCTCCCGGAGGGCCTCCGGGCGGGCCGCCGCCCGGTCCAGGACCCGGTTTCCGCTTCGGTGGGCCGGGTGGGAGGGGCCTATCGCCAGTCCATGCCCCGCTCTCGGCCCTGGAAGCCGGATTGAAGCTGACCGCAACCCAGAAAGATAAAATCGCCCAGATACAAGCCCAGTTCCAAAAGCTCCGACGCGACCTGATGCCCCCGCCCCCGGATCAGGGCGGGCCACCGCCCGATCCGGAAACAATGCGGGCCAACTTCCAAAAGATGTTCCGCCTGGAACGGCAAGCCTCGCAGCAGATCGCAACCGTTCTGACTTCAGAACAGAAAAGCGCGCTCCCGGCAGTGTTGAAGGATATAGGGACGCTGCGGGCGGCAGGCATCCCCGCCGCGCTGATGAGCGACCTGAAACTGACTGCCGATCAGAAGCATCAGATCGCCTCCCTCGTCGCGAAAGCGCAGCAGACGCTGCGTGAGAAGATGGACGAAGCACGGCAGAGCGGCAACTTCGAGGCGCTGCGGGAGATTGTCATGCAGTCCCGACAAGAGACGCATGAAAAGGCGATGGCTGTCCTGACCGAAGGGCAGCAAACGCTGGTCGAGAACTACCTGCAAGCGCATCCGCAGCCAGGACCGGGCGAGGGCTTCGGACTACCACCGCCTGGAGGGTTTGGACCGCCGCCGGGTGGGCCGGGAGAGACGCCCCCACCGCCTCCGCCTGACATATCTCTTGCTGCGCTCTAGCGCGAGTTTCCGACCCTGCCGCCGATGCTCTTTGCCAATCTAAATCGGAGCCAGATTCCGACATACCTTGAAAATCAAAGAGCATTCGCGGCAGGGTTTCTCTGTCTCAGGAGGCATATCGTTCCACGGCAAGCAAAAATACGCTTGCTATATCGCCGCGGATATGTTAGTTTATCCATAAGGGGGCACATATGGAACCATCTCTGGCAAAGACGCTCTGCGCTCACTTTGCTCTGGGCCAACCGCGCACGATAGTGACCGCCGGCGGAACGCGCAACGCCAACTATGTCCTCACCACAGACCGGGGTCGGTGGTTTGTGCGCCGGCGCCATCCTGCCTATTGCGAGCCGGAGCGCATCTGGCACGATCATGCCGCAGCCAGTTACCTGGCGGATCGCCGGGTTCCTGTACTGCCACCACGCCAATCCTGCGAGGGCGCGACGTGGTCGGAGCTTGACGGGGCCGTGTGGGAGGTCTTCCCCTGCGTGGAGGGACGGCACCTGCGCGATGGGGAGGCGGCGGATGTGGCGGCGCTCGGCGCTGCGCTGGCGCAGTGGCATCAGGCGGGGAGGGAGTTTCCGCTGCATTATGAGAAAGCGGCCCCACGCGGCGAGATGGACCCGAATCGCTTACGGGAGCGCGCAAAGACTCTGGTTGCGGAGTCGCCAGATACAGCGGAAGCATTGCGGGGCTATTGCGCCGTACTGGAATGGGCCGCCGGGGATCTGCCCGATTCGCGTTACGCAGCCCTGCCGCACACGCTCATTCATGGCGACATCCAGCCCGCCAATCTCGTGATGCAGGAGGGCCGCATTCGTGCGTTTGTGGATCTGGATTGGTGCGGCTGGCAGGCGCGGCTCTATGACCTGTGCTTTGCCATCCTGATCTGCTGCGCGTCCCATGCTGACCCCTTCGATGGCGGCGATATTCGCTCCCTGACGCAGACGCCCTATCTGGAGGCTGATGTGGTGTCCGCCTTCCTGCGCGCCTACACGGCGGAAGCGGGGCTGCTGACGGCAGCGGAATGTGCCGCTCTGCTGCCGCAGTTGGTCCTGACCTGGTGCCATGCCCGCATTGACGGCGCCTTCAAGGTGCCGGCTGCGGAGCGCGCCGCTTTCTTGAGCCGTCCGCCGGACATGGCGGCGCTGGAATGGCTGGTTCTGCCGCCTCTCGATTCCCTATGGGAACGGAGCTAGAGTATGCCGGCTGCCCCCATTCGGCCCCACCTCTCCAGACAGAAACCCAACCGCGCGCTGCCCCCACCGAAGCCGTTCTCTCGTTCCGCCACGCCGTCGTGGCTATCGGCATGGGCTTGGTTTTTGCCTTCTGAGCGCGCTAGCCGTCCGCAGCCTACTCCTTTAGGGCCGGGCGCAACCTTACGCTAATCACGGCCAGAAGGCGTAGGTCGGGATATGCAGCAGAATGCCGACCAGCGACCACAGGCTGCCGATAATGCACTCGCCCAGGATGAGGCCCAGGAAGAAGGGCAGCGCCTGCCGGTAGGCGCGCAAGCCCCCATAGCGCAGCAGCACCAGCTTGACTATCCAGGCGATAAACAGCGGCAGCCACAGCAGCCCCAGCGACCAGGAGCTGGAGACCGCATAGCCGACCGGATGGAACGGAAACCAGGCCAGGCGCACGCGCAGAGCGTTTAGCAGCAGCGTGATAAAGAAACCGACCGCGATGGCGACCCGCGTGTTGAACTGGGTTTGCGGCGAGGTGGGCGATTTGATCCAGGTGGTCATCCGGTTCCAGGGCTCACTGCCGAAGATCAACTGTACGTTCGGCGGGGCGATCTTCTCGGCGGCGCCGTAGCGGTAGCTCTGGTCGAGATCGGCCCAGAAGGCGCACAGCGCCCCGACGACGATGGTCAGCAGCATGGCCCAGAAGAGGGGACGATAGCGCCCTCCGGCGCGCTCGGCGATCTTAAAGCCCTCCAACTGCACGGGCATGGGATGGGAGCGGTAGGCCCGGTTGAAGCCATAGAACATGGAGAACATCGTCAGGTCAGGCCGCGCGATCTGGTTGGACGGCATCACGGTAGGAATCATGCTGTCGGGGCCGGAGACGTGCAGATCGTGGGCGGGCGGGCCAAGCTCAGCGCGCATCCGGGTGATGGCTATCGCCAGCCCGAAGTAGATCACAAAGAAGGCGATGATCATCACGGGCGACATTCCGGCGGCGCGGCAGAAGACAAAGATCGCCAGGCTGCCTGCCGCCAGCCCGAAGACGGCCCAGCGATAGGGCAGCGGCTCATGGGCGTCGTGCAGGTCGGCGCGTGGGTTCCATAGGCCCCGCCAGATGCGTAGGAAGTGGCGGCGGCTGACCCAGAGGGCAAAGGCGGCCAGGCCCATGTACGCTCCGAACGATTGCGGCTCCGTATAGGGGAATCCGGGCACATCCATGTAGCCGAACGCCGCCCCGACGACCCGCTCCAACTGCCACACCCACGCAAAAAACCACGCGGAAAACAGCAGGTCCACCGGCAGCAGCATCCCCAGCCCGATGCCGAAGGGATAGAGCGCCATGGAGAGGCCATTTAAGGCGTTCCAGGGAGGCGAAGTCAGGTAGGTGTGGAGGTCCTGCATGGGGCCGAAGCGTTTCAGGGGCAGCATGGGCAGCGAGGGGTAGAGATAGGCCAACCCGTTCCACAACTCCAGCGCGCCGGAGACGGCCACGCCCCACCAGAACAGCCGCGTTTTGAAAAGTTGGGTGCGCGGGTTGACCATCTCCAGCGGCAGGGCCACCAGCGGATAGGCCATCTTCTCGCTCTCCGTCCACTGCCGCCGCAGGAGGGTATTGATGCACAGCATCAGAAAGCCCAGGAGCGTCAGCAGCAGCGTCCACCAGAGAACGGGCTGGACCCAGGCGCGCAGGTTATGGAGGCTGTAGAACGTGCCGGTGCCGGTATAGAACTCGGCCAACGCCTGCGGATCGGAGACGCTGAGCCAGGGGGGAATATAAGGGAGGATATCGGTCGCCCAGCCGTTCTCCGGACGCGCAAAGTAGTGGGCGTGCGCCATAATCGGCAGAAGCACCTCGATCATGTCGTGCCCGGTAATGGCGGAGGAGAGAAAGAGCAGTATATAGACCGTCAGCAGCTCGCCCGGCGTCAGGCGCAGGCGCGGCCAGAGCTTCCCGATCAGCGCGTTGAGCCCCAGCAGCGCGGCCAGGATAAAGACGACGTTGAAAAACAGCGAGATGGTGGTCGGATGCCCGGAGTAGCGCACCACCTCCATCTGGATAATCCAGTAGGCGTTGAAGGGCATCAGCACCAGCGCAATACCGACAGCGCGTGCTGTCACCATGCGCGTGCGCGCCTGGGGAATGGGAGGCCCGGAAGCTTCCTGTTGTGGGGAGGCCGCCTCTCCGGACTGCCGTAGGCCTGGTATCAAGCAGCGTAACCTCGATGCAGGATAGTCGTTCGATGCAGGATAGTCGCAGACAAGTTCGCAAGGAAGCGCCGTGTTTCCTCCCGCCCCTAAATGCTTTCAGGTCATTCCGTTTTTGGCGTCCGCAGAAGTGCCGGAAAACGAAAGGACCCTGGATACGTTCTTGGCCTGCAAAAGCGTTTGACAAACGGCCTGTTCTGCCCTATAATGAAACGAAATGGCCTCCTGTGCGAAACTTCACGCCGCCTACGACGTCATAAGCATAGAGAATGACTTGGATTTCCTGGAGCGTCCCGACCCGGCCCTGCCTCTTCGTAAGTCTCCCCGCCAAATCGCCCTGCAATCGGAACGCTACGTGTGTAAGCTTGCCGAAGCCTCTGCCCGCACGGATCAGGCGCAGGAGGCGGAGCGGCGTACCGCTCCGGCTGTCGTCGCGCTCAGCCTGGAATGGAGGAAGGAGAAACCGTGAACAAGAAGATCAGCCCCATCTGGAGTGTCCTGGTCGTTCTGGCAGCCGTTGGCGCGATCTTTGCCGTGATGTGGTATCAGTCCGAGGCGCCGAAATGGAACCGCCTTCCCGAGGTGATGCCCATGCGTATCCCAACGGCGGCAGCCAAAAAGACCCCGGCAGTAAAGCCGAAGCCGTCCTCCAGGCAGAGTCCTACCTCCGAAGGCGCTCATGCTACCGAGAAGGCTAAAACCTCGGAAGCCGGGGACAAGGACGCCCATAAATAGAATAGAGAGCCTGAGTTCCGGCCTCCGCGTGCGGGCAGCAGCCTGCACGACCTGCGCCCTCTCGGCGAGCGCCTGAATAGAAAGCACTCGGTTTCCGGTCCCCGCCTGCGGAGGGCTAGCCGGGTGAGGAGATGAAGCGACTCGTGAAGAATATTCCTGTCCCTGTCATCGTCGGCGTGGTGATCGTGGCTATCGCGATCCTTATTTTCAGCATTGCCCGGAGTATGCGTACCGATACCGGCGTGCCAACTCCGGCAACTCCGCTGCCGCCGACAACCGGGAAGATGCAAGGCCCCCCGCCGACCAATATGCCCCCCGCCGCCATGCGGATGCGTGGGATGGCCCCGCCCTCCGGCGCGCAGGGAGGCGGTGCGGGCGGTCCCTAGCCGCGCGCACCGCGGCGGCTCGTGCGCCTGGCTTTTCCGGCAGCGCGCCCGCCGTGCGTTGCCTTTGTGTCTTATCTGTAGCCGTTGATACCCTATTCCTGTAAGGAGGAACTGTCCATGCAACGCGGTAAGCCCCAGGGCTTTACCCTGATCGAGTTGCTCGTCGTCATCGCTATTATCGCGATTCTGGCCGCCATCCTCTTCCCGGTCTTTGCCCAAGCGCGTGAGTCGGCCCGCGCGGCAGCCTGCCTGAGCAACATGCGGCAGCTAGGTACGGCCATGGCAATGTACGCTCAGGACGCCGATGAGAAGTATGCGCCGACCCGCATGACCGGCTTCAACCCGACGACCGGAGAGTGCCCCGGCTGTTGCAAATCGGATAACGCCAGCGATCCGCCCATTACCGGCTGGCGCTCGGCCACCTATCCCTATATCAAGAACTACCAGATCTGGCAGTGCCCCTCCAATCCGAACCGCGACCTCTCGACCGAAGAGGCGGACAAGAACTTCAAAGTCTCCTATTCGGTCAACGGCACGATTGAGTGGTTCCTGCAAGCCCCCGTACCCAATCGCGGCATTGACCTGGCGGCGCTGCACCACCCGGCGGAAGATGTCATGCTGATGGAGTCTACGGCAGCCTGCAACGACCAGGCGGACTGGTCCGTGTGGAAGAACGTCGGCTCGTGCGGGCAGCAGGCCCTGAACCTGCACCGCGGCAAGGGCGGTCTGATGAACTGGGCGTTCTTCGACGGCCACGCCAAGGCGTCCAAGCTGGTGCCCATTCTGGCGCGCAAGGGACCCCGGTACACCGCCGGCGGTTCATGGCCCGCTCGAAAGCATCCAGGACCATCAGCGCGCGCAAGGGACCCCGGTACACCGCCGGCACCTACAACAATATCGGCATTGTCGAAGATGGCAGCCAGCCCGACGCGAACGCCTGGAACTGGAGTTGGTGGATGGATGAGGACGACAACTCCGATAACATCTGCGACTTCTACAAGTGACGGGTCAGGGGATCGATGAGACACCGTCCGAACCATTGGCCCCCTGATCGAGCGTCCGGCTCGAAGCCCGGACGCGGAGTTAAGCAAGCAAACAGGTAATGATACGGTTTCTGCGTCGTTTTTCAGGCCGCCTTGTCCTCGGCGCGCTCGTCGTCGGGGGCGTGGCGGCCCTTATCTTCTGGTGGCGAGCGCGGCCTGCGCCCGCCGCTGCCGCGTATGCGCGCGGCAAGATGTTGGCTGCTGCCGGGATGACATCCGATGCCTGGGACGTGTATGGCGAGGCCATTCGTCTTGATCCTGCATTTGCCCCTCCCTATCGCGCGCGAGCCGAGCTTGCGGAGGCTCGTGGGGATCTGGAAACCTCCATCCAGTACTGGAAAGACTATCTGACGCGCGCCGCCAAACCAGAGCACGCCTGGTGCCATCTGGCTGATGCCGAAGTGCGGGCCGGATTGCAGGTCTCCGCGCTGCGCGACGCGGAGCAGGAGCTGAAGCTCAACCCGAACTGCGCACGCGCCCATCTGCTGGCAGGGCTGCTCTACGAGCGTAAATCTGCGGCAAAGGCGGCGCTGGAGCATCTGGCGTGGGCGGCCCGGGCCTATCCCGACAGGCCGCGCGTGCAACTGGCTTATGGACGCGTGCTGGTCCTGAGCGGCAACCCCGGCCAGGCAGTACAGGTGCTGCGCGCCATCGTAGATAAGGACCCGGCACGCCCCGAGCTCTTTCGCTGGTTGGGTTCTGCCTATGCGCGCCTTGCCCCCTCCCCGGAAAACGCGCGGCTTGCGGAACAGAACCTCCGGCGCGCCCTGACGCTCAGGCCGGACTACCCGGAGGCCAATTACGAGTTAGCGCAGCTTTACTTCAACCAACGCCGCTTGCAACAGGCCCTCCCCTTTGCCAGAAAGGCCACAGGACGCAAGCACTATCCGCGCGCACTCTACCTGCTGGCCCGGCTCTATGCCGCCCTCGGCCTTCGCGCCCAGTCAGCCCACTTTCAGCAGGAGTTCCAGCGGGAGAGCGAGCTGGCGGCACGCCAGGAGACGCTGCTAAAGCAGTTCCAGACGGACCGAGAGAATATTCCTACCCTTCTGGCTCTCGGGCAAACCCTGCTGGCGCGGGACGAGCCAGAGATGGCGGCGCGGTATCTGCGTTATGCCGCCCAGCGCGCGCCGCAGGACCCTCGCGTGCAGGCGGCGCTGGCACAGGCGGAAAAGCGCCTCGCCATACCCTCCATAGAAACAGAGAGCCCCTCCTCTGCCGCCCCTGATAGTGCGTTGGGAGCAGGGCAGGCAAGCCTCACAGCCCAGCCATAGCTCGCATTCCTTCCTCCTCTGCCGACCTCCGACTCCCCCTTGCAATGCCCTGCGGCGACTGCTCTCACCCCCTGCCCCTCTCCTTGTGAAAAGAAACAAGTGGGAACCGTTTCCGCGAAACCGGCATTACAAGAGACCGAGGGCAAAACAGTATCGCAGCCCAACATTCGCGTTCAAAGGAGGAAATACCCATGCATCGGCAAAGTCCCCTCGGCGTACGTATGTCCCGGTTGCTTGGCCTGCTCGCCGTGATCTTGCTTGCGACAGGCGCTCCCAGCTTTGCGGGCAACGAGCACACGAGCAAGCCCTTTATGGGCGTCAAAGCCAACACCGGAACCGTGACCCACTCGCAGCAGGGCAACCAGCACATCCTGACACTCAGCGATGATTTTCAGGTGCCGGATGCGCCCGCTCCCCACTGGCAGATCATGGATTCTCTGGGCAACACCTACCTGCTCGAAAGCCTCAAAATCAAAGGCGACAAGGTACATCGGCAGATCACGCTGCCGACCTACATCCACGATATTGCCAAAGTGCAGATATGGTGCGCCTGGGCGGAGGCGCTTCTCGGCAAGGCATCGTTCGATCACCCGATAAAGTAGACCGGTCTTTCGGAAGGGCGCTGGCTGGCCGCGCCGATACCGGCAAGCGTTCCTGAAGGCGGCCCGACAAAGCAACGCTGCTTGCCAGCGCTCCGCATTCAAAGGAGGAATCGCAAATGAAACCCATCCGCTATTGGATAACTGCCCTGGCGTTTTCGGCTCTGGCTGGCTCGGCGCTGGCCCAATCTCCGATTACCGAGAAAAAAGGTTGACGCTGGACGGCGCGAAGAAGGTTATGGCTACGGCTACGGCCCTGGCAAAGAAGTACCATACCACCGGCGTCATCGCTATCGTAGACGATGGCGGCAACCTGATGCACCTGGAGCGGCTGGATAACACATTCGCCGCCGGCGCCAACATCTCCATTGGCAAGGCGCGCACGGCAGCGCTGTTCAAGCGTCCGACCAAATTCTTGGAGGAGGTCATCAAGAAGGGACGCACGGCCATGGTCGCCCTGAACGACTTCACGCCCCTCCAGGGCGGCGTCCCCATTCTGATAGACGGGCAGATTGTCGGCGCCATCGGCGTTAGCGGCGCGGCCAGTGCCGATCAAGACGAGGAGATCGCCGAGGCAGGCGCCAGCGCCTTCTCCAGCGCGTCGGCGAGCAGCACCGAATCTTCCTCTCTGCCGGTCACCTACTTTGATAAAGATACGGTGGCGGCAGCCTTTGCGAAGGGAGCGGTCCTGTTCGACGGGGCGGTAGCCGGAACTATATGATCCATGCCAGCCGCCGCGACAAAGCCGGAATGGCGGAGGTCCATACTCTCGATACTGATCTCATCTACGTGATGGAAGGCTCCGGTACCTTCGTCACGGGCGGGACCATGGTAGATGGCAAGAACATTGCACCCGACGAGATTCGAGGGGCCTCCATCCGCAACGGCGAGAGCCGCCACCTGGTCAAAGGCGACGTCATCATCGTCCCTGCGGACGTGCCTCACTGGTTTCAGGAGGTCAATGCGCCTGTCGCTTACTACGTCGTCAAGGTGCGGTAGCACGAGGGAGGGATAGCGATGATCGCCAGAATGCTTTTCTTTACCATGACGACACTCGCGGCGTCTACAGGCTCAAGGACGGCAAGCTCACGCTGCTGACCAAAGACCTGGGCGGCCCGAACGGGCTGGCCTTCTCTCCCGATGAGAAGTACCTCTACGTCACCAATTGGGACGAAAGGCTCCGGTCGAACGAGAGCATAGCCGACAAGAAGAAGATCGTCATGCGGTATGAGGTGGCCCCGGATGGAAGCCTGAAAAATGGGAAGGTGTTCTTCGATATGGGCCGCGCGCCGGAGAAAGAGGCGCTCGACGGCATGAAGGTAGATCGGCAGGGCAACCTCTATGTCTCCGGGCCGGGCGGAGTCTGGATTCTCTTCGCCGAGGGAAAGCCTCCCGGCACGATCAGGGCGCCCCAACTGCCCGCCAATATGGCCTGGGGCGATGCGGACGGCAAGACGCTCTACCTGACGGCGCGTACCGGCCTTTACCGGATACGACTTAACATACCCGACATACCCGGCATCCGTCCTTAATACTCGCGTTGTCCTTCTGAGGTCTAATCTGCCTCAGTAAGGGTTGCCCTCCCGGTCCTCGCCGGGCACGGAAAGTACCCGGCTGGAGGGCGGCTCTGCCGCCAACCGTCCTGCCGGACGGAAACCACCCGGCTTGGCTTTGCGTCCGCCAGGACGCCTGGCCGTAGGCCCTCCAGACGGGGGTTTTCACCCCCCGGCGTG
>DASRGZ010000030.1:0-34230 GCA_035650735.1 Chthonomonadaceae bacterium | reverse complement strand
ATCGGACACGCTCCCAGAGACGGGCGTTTTTGCCAAGCGAGGCGCTGTAGTTTGCATTTGGCCCTCCAATCGGGGAGGTCAGAGGGCAGCCAAGACACCAACGAGGCGCTTAATTGGAGATTGAAATGCCGCAAAACCTTCTAAAAGGATGGGCGGTAAAAGATTTGAACTTTTGACCTCCTCGGTGTGAACGAGGCGCTCTACCACTGAGCCAACCGCCCGCGATGACACTGATAGCGAAGAAAACCTGGGGTATAGCCCCGGCTGTTTCTCTGACCGCATCTGCCGGGGTATAGTATACTCCCCAAACGGGTTCATGGTCAAGAGCGAATATTTTCCGTTGCCCTCATGGACGCACAATTGATATAAATGCTTCCTCGCCACTGGTCAGTACCGGCATTCCGTGGGCGGGCGACCATTGTCCCCCTGAAACGTTGGCACCTCGCCATCTGCTGAATATGCGAAGTTCTGTCTCCAACCCTCACGGCGCGCTGGCAAGAGTGATTGGCACATCATATACCTGCCCACCTCTCCCGATCCGAATGGTGATGACCATACCCGGCGACATCCCCGCCTTCGCTGCATTGAGATCAAAGGCTGGGCCGACTATCGTACCGTTCGCGGCCAGGACGCAATCGCCAACCTGTATTCCGGCGACTGCGGCAGGGCTGCCCGGCTCAACCGACTGGACATAAATTCCTGCCCCTGATGGTAATCCATACATACTCGCAGTAGAGGGGGCAAGAGCCAATTCCCCAATACCAATTCGCGTGCGGGAAGTGGAGGCCGCGACTTGCTGCTCATGCTCGTTCGCTTCTCGCGAGGCAGTACCCACCAGCCAGAAAAATCCTCCCAGCACTAACAAAAAGAAAACTGCAGCAAGTGTTACTCCTGTCCAGAAACACCCCTGCGCCGCTTCGCGTCCCCACACTGCACACACGAAGAGGATCACGATCATGAAGACGATGATTCCAATCAGCATATTCCTCCTCCTCTCAAGGTTCTCTGCCTCATTAAGGTGATCTCACGGGCCAATCACCGTCCTCTATATACGCTCGTATATGGATTTTTTCCTCCTTCCGGCTTACGATATTCGGCATGACCAGGGCAGACGGGCCGATAAAAGAGGAGAACGACAGAAAGCAGAAGGAGGCTCTCTTTCGGCAGCGCCTCGGAGTCAAAATCCGTGAGCTTAGAGCGGCGCGCGGACTCTCTCAAGAGAGGGTCGCTTTAGAGGCAGGGCTGACGCAGTTTCAGATTAGCGGGATTGAGACGGGAAAGCGAAACCCTTCTGCCACGACCTTGTGGAACCTGGCACAGGCATTGGAGGTTACTCTTGCAGAACTCTTAGAGGGGTTGGATTAGAAGATGATTTTGCCGAACACATTCGGCAAATCACGATGGGGTAAGGGGGCCGGAACCTTCTGTGCCGGATCAGAGTGATTGCCTCTGCCGTATTCCCCTTTCGCCAACCCAGCAAATGGGCGTGTACAATAAGGTTGAGTTCCGCAGTTTACTGCGGAACTCAGCCGAAGCGCGGAAGCCCCTCAAATCTCTTGACCAGGATGCGGACGGCCAACCGCCTCCGTGTGGTGACATTCCCGCTGGTGCTGAGTCTGCCGCTCCCGATATTCAGAAACCCGGCGTGAGAACCAGGAAGGGCCATAGTCGGCGCTTTCCCACAGGCGAGCGATAGCGGGTATGCACTGGCTTTCGATCCAAGCCGCATCGTCCGCTACCGAACGCTTTTGGGGTACGACAACCACGCGCGCGGGATTGTCAGTACCGAGAAATGCGAGCCACCAGGGGGCAAAGAGCCACCGTCCCTTGTTCCGACTTCGCGCAGGAATGCGAAACGCCAGCCGCGCCAGGAGATCACTGGTGATGGCCGGAGCACCCAGCGCCATGAATTGCCTTACCAGGGCCGCAGCCTGCCTATCCTTCGTTTCTATCTCTGCACGCACGCTGCTCTTCCCGATCACGGCTTTCCTCTGGGCAGCAAGTTGCAGGCCCTTGTGGTAGATGCGGACGTAGGACTCCGAATTGCGTGATCCACATCTAATCTCCGGGCCATCCACTCCCCTACATACGTCAAGGGCCTTGACGGTGCGAAAACGGCTGGTGAAATTTCCGGCGCGGACAGACTCCATTATTATCGCCATATCGAGCAATCCCGCCTGGTCGTCAAGAGCCCAATCCACCCGTGGAAACGATGCCCCTGCGCTGACTAAGCCGCCCAGGAACTTCTGCCAATCCTCCTCCGTGTTAAGCCCACGATCCTTCTCCAACTGGCGGCAACCCGCACCGGACAAGTCAACGCAGACGCGATTGCCGTCGCGAGATTGATACATAACGACAGAACCCCGTCGGAGCGTGTAGCTATACCCCATACGTCCTCCCTCGGTCTGCCGCCAATTCCTTTCCTCACCCACCAGACTCATTGCCTGTTCCAGTGCGTTCGGACTTTCCGGTAGTGTAAATCTCAGCCAATCCACCAGGCACGTTGTACCAGTGACCCCCGTAATACTATGTCCTCCAGGTACTACGACAAAAGGTTCTGTTGCCTGCTCTGGGACTTCCTTTGGTATCGAATGTGTCACGTTGCGCGCCTCCAAGCCGAGTAATGCCCATGACATCGTGCCTGGGGGTTGGATACGTCGCAAGTAAAAGTGTCAGGTTTTGAATGGCAGAGCTTCGACCAGATGCAGAAACAGAAGCCTAAAAGTAGTCCTGTCCCCGTCAACCAGAAATTTGAGCAGGACTTTCATACTCAGCGGGTGAAATATGGCAGGCGCGGCTTTCAGGTCGCGCTTGCCATGTTGTTCCCCTATGGCAACGCTACCGACTGACTGTTCCCTGGAGGCGTGTTCTGTTGAAGCCGATTCGTTGCACCTGTGTTCCGCGTGCAGAAGTCCTTAAAGGCGACCTAGAAGAAGGCATCTTCGCCGCGGATTTTGGCCTTGTGTTAGAGGGGGCTGGGGCTGAGGTATATCGGGCTCCGGCCCGCTTCTTCGGCAACACGCACCCCGCTGCGCCTCTGAAAAAGGTCGTCACAGCGATTTTCTCCCGCCTGGCTGACCCAAATGAAGCAGGAACTGCTGTGCGCCTTTCGACCGGCTTCGGAGGTGGTAAGAGCCATACGCTTATCGCCCTCTGGCACCTGGCGCGCAACATTAAGGACATGACTCTGGGTACGGAACTCTTGCCCGCCGCAGGGCGACCCCATAGTGTGGTGGTCGCCGGAGTGGACGGAGAAAAAATGGGTGCCACTGTCTGTGGCAGGCATGGCGACCTGGTAACGAAGAGCCTTTGGGGAGAGTTAGCCTTTCAGTTGGGGCAGGAAGCGGCTTACGCAAAGGTGGCATCAGTGGATGACCCGGAAACCGCTCCAGATGCCGCCATTGTCCGCGCGCTTCTTCCTTCCGACACGCCAGTTCTCATCCTCATAGACGAACTGGTGAAATATATGGTCACCCTCTCGGAGCGCGGCCAGGGAGCATTGCTCAAATTCGTTGGCCTTCTGATTTCCGAGATCGGCGCGCGGCATCAGGCAGTCCTTGTCATTACCGACCCAGCCAGCCAGATGGCCTACCAGCAGCAGGCAACTGCCCTTGCCAGCGCCGTGCAGCAGGCCGCAAGCCGCTTGGACGACGAGTTGGGAAGGAAGACCTCCGACTACGACCCGATTGGCAATGAGGCTGCCCAGGTGATTGTCCGCCGCCTGTTCGAGAAGGTGGAGAAGAGTGCCACCGATGCCGTATCCGCCGAATATTACAACGCCTACACCCGCATAGCGAAAGAAGCGCCGGATGCCGTGCCACCGGAGGCCGCAACCACCGACTACGCCGCACGTATCGTAGAGTGCTACCCGTTCCACCCGCGGCTTTTGGAGACCGCGCAAAACCGTTTGGGAGCCTTGCAGGACTTCCAGAAGAGCCGGGGAACGCTCCGCCTGTTCGGGCGCATCCTGCGAGACATCTGGGAGCGGAGCGCCGACATCGAACTGGTCACTGCGGGCGATCTGGACTGGGCTAGTGACCGTATCCAAGCGGAACTCCTCCAACGGCTCAACCGTGACCAGTTCAAGGCCGCAGTAGATGCGGACGTGATTGGTCATGCCGCTAAACTCGACAGCGAATTCACGACGGACATCCACCGCCGTGTCGCCGCAGCGCTCCTGCTGGAGAGCTTGCCCATGAACCCCAACGCGGCGATGGACAAGCGCGATCTGACGCTGGCGACGCTCCGGCCCAGCGAGGTCGGCCATGAGGCAGGGGAAGCGATAGACCGGCTCCTCTCCGTCTGCTGGCACACCTATAAGGACGACACCGGGCGAAGGTACCAATTCCGATACGAGCCGAATGCCAACAAGCTGATCGAGGAACGGGCGGAAAGCATCCTGACTGCCGACGCGCGGGCGGACGTTTTAACGCTGGCGCAGGGCTATTTCGGGGGAAACACCTTCAAACTGATCGCCTATCCTGCCAGCCCGCGTGCCGTCTCTGACACCGCCGACCTTAAACTCGTGCTGGGAGACACAGAGGCGTTTGCACAGGCGGTTTGCGACTACGAAGACGACAGCGAACCAGACGCGAAACGCCCGCGCCGCTTCCGTAATGCCATATTCGGCGTCGCGCCCACCCATCTAGCGCTGGAGGAGGCGATCCAGGCCGTTCGTCTCTCGAAGGCGGCGGACGAGATCAACAAGGAACATGCGAAAAACAAGGCTCTCAAGGAGCAGTTGGCGACGCTGGTTCCCACGCTTCGTCGCCGCGCTCGTATCCGCACCATCAGGGCCTTCAATCGGGTGGTGTTCCAGGGGCGGCCTTCTGTCACGCTGGACGAAAAATACCTCGTCTCAGATGAAAGCCCCCTTGATGTAACAAGCGGGCAGGCGGCCCTTAAACAGTTCCTAGACGACAAAAAACTGGTCTACCAGCCGACCGACGCACTGGACGCAGACCTTCTGGTGGACAGCATCATGAAGGGGGCTACTCCCTCTCTCGACCACGAAGGAGCCTATCCCGCTGACAGGGTACATGAACGCGCCCTTGCCAGCGACAAACTGCGTCTGATGCGGAACGCCGATCCAATACGGAACGCCATTCTCAGGGCCGTAGAGCAGGGGAAGGTCGTCGTCCGGCTGTCTAGCGGCGACGCCTATAATGAAAACGGATGCGTTACGGGCGCAGCCGGTGCGCGGCGGCGGATAGAGAAGAAGTTGACCACGCTGAAAATGGACTCCGATGTGCTGCTGGCTCCAAAGGACGCCCCCTGTGTGGCAGACTGGCTCAAAGTTGTGGATGCGGTCAAGGAGCCACCTCCGACTCCCCCACCGCCTGGCGGAGGCTGGATACCGAACAGAACGGTGATTGCCACCACCTGGGGAGACGCCATCGGACATGCCGCAAAACGCCCGTTACGGTCGCTCACACTGCGTGCGCCGAAGATTGAGGCGGCCAAAACGCTGATCGGCCTGGCGCAGCCGTTCGGGGCGCAGTCGCTGACGCTCTCCGTTTCTGCAGGGGGCGACCTCAAGGACGGAGGCAGCGTCCAGTTTCTGGCGCGCGACCTAAAACACAACCATGCGCTGAAACCGCTCGATACGGCCTCCATGTTGCTGCGCGCAATGGGGGAGGACGCCACCTTTAATGCGGAACTTGCTCTCTCCTTCACCAACGGGGGCGCAACCGACACAGAGTCGAAATTGGAGCAGGCGCAGAACACGGCCAGCCCGGAAGTGGAGATTGAAGCTGAGTTCGGCGAGGAGCCAGAGGCGTGACAGTAATTCGTCAGGCCCCCTTCGCGTTACGGATTGTGGAGCGCCGCGATGGACGTGCGGGCATTGTCTATCGGCGAATGTCCGATCCCAATGGAAATGACCGGCTGCAACGCATCGCAACTCTCTCTCCACTCGCCTTTACCGCTGCGACGCCACTTCTTCGCGATGCAGTTCGCGCTGCTCACCCGCGTGGAAAGACCAACGGCAATGGAGCATCGCTTGAACTGGCAACCGGCCCCTATCATCCCCTAAGCGCAGATTGGGGCGCACGGATAGCCTGTTTTGCGCTGCTGGCTGCGGGGCTACGGGACGCGGAGCGATTGATTTTGGCGGCGGGCCACCTACGCCATTCCGACCCGGATGAGGCAGCCTGGTGGCTCGGCCTGATGACCCGCGAAGATAACACGCGCGCGCTCCGCGCGTTTCGCATTTTGACGGAGGCGGTAGAGTAACGCCCCGGTTTATTTCGGTTTCGCCCCGACGCGCGCCGCTTATTGGAGGACATACCCATGCTACCGAAGACCAATGGCGCACGTCCGCGCCTGCTTATCGAAGAATGGCTCCCCGCCCAGGCTATCGGCGTGGAGTGTATCCGTGAGCGTTCCACGGGTCAACAGCCGCCAGACAAGCGCCTGCACGTCTGGTGGGCGCGTCGCCCCCTTACCGTCTCCCGTGCGGCTGTCCTCGCCAGCCTCCTCCCCGCCGACTTCGACCGGGCCACCTTTGAGCGACTTCTAGGCTTTAGAAAGTCCTCTGCCGAGATCGTCCGCATCCAGGAAGAAATGGATATGGGGGTTAAGGTGGAGGGTGGCTTTGGCTATGGGCGTGCGTTCACAAACGTCTTACAGGAGGCCGATCTCAATGAGGCGCACACGATGATGGAGACCCTCTGGGGCGAGACACCTACAGTCATAGACCCGATGGCAGGAGGTGGTTCTATTCCTCTGGAGGCAGCGCGGCTGGGTTTGAAATCGCTGGCAAATGAGTACAATCCGGTCGCCTGCTCTGTGCTGGAGGCGACGGTAGAGTATCCGTTCCGCTTCGGATCGAGATTGGTGGACAAGGCACGGAAATGGGGAAAGGTGTGGGAGGAGCGGGCGGTAGAGCGCCTGGGGCTCTTCTATCCAAAGGAGCCGATGGCACTTGTTCACGCCTACATCTATGCCCGCACCGTTCCCTGCCCGGATACCGACCTCTCCACCCCGTTGGTGCCGGACTGGAGCCTGCTCAAGTCGAAGGGCGGGCGGCATTTGGTCGCTGAACCAGTCGTGGATAGAGAGCGCGGAACGTGGACGATCCAGGTAAGAGAGATCGGCAAGGGGGCAGGACAGTTACGGCAGGCTCCGGCCCCCACTTATGGCGACGGCAAAGGTGTCTCGCTCTTCACGAATACAGTGATTTCATCCGACTATATAAAGGCGATGGCGCAGACCGGGAAGATGGGTAGCACGCTTTATGCAATTGCATCCAAAGTTACCGGACTGGAGTTTCGCCCCGCTGAGCCAACCGACCTGCGAGCATTGGAAGCCGCGACGCGCGAACTAGCCCGCCTCCACCCGCAGTGGGAGCGGGATGGCGTTGTTCCGACTGAGCAGATACCTCAGGGTGACAAAACAAAAGAACCCTTGAATGTAGGTATGTCTTGCTGGGCCGATCTGTTCGCCCCGCGCCAACTGCTGGCCCTCGGCGTGCTGGTGGAGGAGTTGCAACATCTTCGCCAGGAGATTGTTCATGCCGAAGGAGAGGAAGTCGGCGAGGCGGTAACTCACATGCTGGCCTTCGCGATAGACAAGTTCGCCAACTACAACAGCGCACTGGCTTCATGGCATACTTCGCATCAGATTATCCGAAGTGTTTTTGACCGGCATGACTTCTCCTTCAAGGCGACGTTCACAGAAATGGCTCCCTGTGTGGCAGGCGGAGGTCTGGCATGGGCTTTGGATAGCGTGATTGACGCATATAAAGGGATTGCTGAACTACCGCACACGCCGAGGTCGGAGAAGGTTTGCATTTCCCAGGGCAGCGCGACTAACCTTCCCTCTCTGGAGGATGGAAGCATGACCTGCGTGACCGTTGATCCCCCGTATGCCGACAACGTGCAGTATAGTGAGTTGGCTGATTTCTTTTATCCCTGGCTCAAACGGACGCAGGGGCATCGGCGTCCTGAATGGTTTTCGACCTCCCTGTGCGACCATGCAGAGGAGGCCGTTGTCAACATCTCCCGGCATCGCAATGGTGCGCCCACCCCAACGCAGGCGAAGCAGCAGGCGCACGAATTCTACCAGAAATTGATGACAGACGCCTTTAAGGAGGCACGGCGCATATTGCGAGACGATGGTGCGTTGACGGTGATGTTTACCCACAAGCAGCAGAGCGCGTGGGCCGCCCTGTTCGAGTCACTCATCACGGCTGGCTTTACAATCACTGCTACCTGGCCGGTGCAGACGGAGAGCCAGCACAGCCTACACCAGGCGAAAAAGAACGCGGCGCAGAGTACCGTCCTGCTGGTAGCGCGAAAGCGGAATGCTGGAACCGGGCGCGGCTACTACGACGATGCAATGCAGGAGGCGATTCGCGATGCGGCCCAGACGACCGCCGCCCGGCTCAAGGCCGAGGGCCTGAACGCCGTTGACCAACTTGTGGGAGCCTTCGGGCCTGCAATGGCCGTTTTCAGTGCCTATGACGAGGTGCGAATGGACACCGGTGAGCGGGTCACAGTCTCCGATGCCATTCAGATGGCAGCGGACGCGGTTGCGGACTGGCGCGTCCAGCAGTTAGCGGAGCGGGGCTTGGTTGGGGTGGACGCCGAAAGCCGGTTTGTGCTCCTCTGCTGGGACGTGCTGGGTGCGGCGGAATTTCGGTTCAATGAAGCTATGCTCTTGGGCCGCTCTGTGGGGATGGACGTAGCGCGCCTCAAGGAGACGGGACTGGTGACCACCAGCGGCGAGAAGGTGAAACTGCTTCCTGCGGCGGAGCGACGGCGCGACAGACCGATCCGCAGTGAGCAGGAGCAGATGGCTCTATTTGACGTGGGTGTCAGGGGCCGCGCCAGGCCCAGCCGCAAAGTACATCCGAACGACGAATATTTCGTCAGCGCGATAGACATGTGCCACGCGCTGGCCCTACGGCACGCGGAGGCGGGCGGCGGGCAGGCTGGGATCGGTGCTGCTCGCGGGGTTGCCTTGCAGCAAGGTTGGGGAGCGGACAGCCCCTGCGCTAGGCTGATGACCGCCCTGGTCAACGCCGCACCGGTTGCAGTCCGCTTCCCTGGCAGGGGCCGTAGCAAGACGGCGGCAGACGAGTTCCCGGAGTTCCGGGCCTGGCACACCATGTTAAAGCCCCTGTTCGGCATCGAGCCACCGGAGTGGGTCGAGCCAAAGGTGCTGCAGCCCGTCCTTCTCACGACCGATGAGGAGGATGAAGACGAGTCGGCGGAAGAGAGCGGCAGTATCTGAACGGAGAGCGGCGATGCTTGACTTCCACAACCTGTTGAAACGCCTTGCTACGGAGCGTCCAGTGTTCCACTCAGAAGCCGACTTCCAGCACGCGCTCGCCTGGAGATTACAGGAGGACTATCCGACTGCCTCCGTGCGTTTGGAATACCGCGTCGAACTTCCGCAAGACGGCCCTCTGGCGTGCGGTTTGGCATACGTGGACATCTGGCTGAAAATGGAAGGAGTCACGTCCGGCATCGAGGTGAAGTATTTGACCAAAGGCTTGAAAGCCGAAGTGAATGGCGAAGCATTCGATTTGAAAAACCACGGAGCGGACGACGTTCGCTCCTACGATGTCCTCAAAGATGTTGTCCGGTTGGAGCGTATTTCCGCTGCGAAATCAGACATCACTGGCTACGCCTGTGTTCTGACGAACGATCCGATCTATTGGCAACCGCCCCGCCATGAGCGGAATTGCTTTAAGAATGCCTTTCGTATGCACGAAAACCGCTCCCTATCGGGGACATTGGCCTGGGGTGAGGGAGCGTCTCACGGTACCATCAGGGGGCGGGAGTCCTGCCTCGCCCTGCGCAACGAATATGTGCTCTCCTGGCATGACTACTCAACCGTGTCGAGTTTGCCCGGTGGCCGCTTCCGGTACCTGCTCATAGGGCCAATCGCAGCCAAAACGCCCGCCTGATCCTGATGAAGACGACCTGCCCCAAATCTGAGCTAAGCCTACGGGCTCTCAATTGGAAGCGTTTCCTCCACGCACCCGACGCGCAACTGGTGGACGACCTCTACACGCCTGCACTGAGCCGCGCAGTGCGATACGACCGCTGCTGCGCCTACTTCTCCAGTCGTGTGCTGTCCACTGCGGCGCGCGGCTTCGGCGGCTTTATTCAGAACCTACTCACATTGGGTGACCAAGCTCCACGCCCCGCTGCTCGCCTGATTGTCAACGAGCAGTTAGACCCCGCCGACCTCAAGGCGCTCTTGGCGACCGGCGACCAGAGCCGCCTCATAGACAAACTCCTCAAACAGTTCAAAACCCCCGCCGATGCCCTGGAGAAGAATCGCCTGGAGATGCTGACCTGGCTTGTCGCAAGCGGATTTATGGAGGTGCGTGTCGGGATTATGCGCCATACGCAGGGGATTGCCCATGCGAAGTTCGGGGTGGTCACCGATCTCAACGGCGACCGGCTGGCCTATATGGGGAGCGATAACGAGACCGGGGCGTCGCTGACCGAGAATTACGAGGAGTTGGAAGTGCGCCCGTCGTGGGAGGATTCCGAATTTGTGGAGCGGTATGCGGGCCGATTTGAGGCATTGTGGGCTGACCGCGATCCCTATGTGACCACTATCGCCCTCCCGGATGCGGTGCGACTGCGGCTTCTCAAAGAGGCTCCGAAAACACCGCCTGTGGAGTTAAAGCAGGATCGGGCGTTGCTGGAGACAGCCATGTTCTGGCATTTTCTCGCAGCCGCTCCCTACCTTCCCAACGGCGAATACACCTGCGACGCAACCGCGCCAGTTGACCTCTGGCCTCATCAGAAGCGGGTGGTGGACGACACGGCACGCGCTTACCCTGCGGGGCGGCTCCTCTGCGATGAGGTGGGCATGGGCAAGACCGTGGAACTGTTGATGGTCTTGCGACGGCTCCTCTGCGGACGTGGTGTCAAACGCGCGCTTCTCCTTGTCCCCGCGGGTCTGCTCTCGCAGTGGCAAGATGAATTGAGGGAGAAGGGCAGCCTCCTGGTACCCCGCTGGGAAAGTGGCGTATTGTACCTGCCGGATGGCACGAAGCAGAAGATGGAAGTAACGGAGGCGTTGGCGAGTCAGCCGCTGCTGCTATTGAGTCGGGAGTGGGCGCGTCTGGATGGCAATGCCCAAACCGTGCTGGCCGCACCTGCCTGGGATTTAGTGGCTATGGACGAAGCGCACGCGGCCCGGCGTAGCACGGCAGAAGAAGGCGGCTTTAATTCCGCCAACCTCCTGCTTCAACTTCTGAGGGAGATGCAGTTACGGCGACGGGCCCGCGGTATCTTGCTCTTGAGCGCCACGCCGATGCAGACCCATCCGTGGGAACCCTGGGATTTACTCGGCACGCTTGGCGTTGGGGGCGAATGGTTGGTGGATTTTGCCGACCTCCGCGCATACTATGATGGAATCGCGGAGTTGGCGAAAGGGAGCATCGGCCCTCCTGCCGCACAAAAGATTGCCCATCTTGTGAAAAATGATGCCGAGTTTCCATCTGCACCGCCAGGTCTTCCTGGTAACTTTAACTCCCTGGCCTTTGCTGTTCCGAGCGTGCAGAAGCGGTATGCCGACTGGCTTCGCCGGGGCGCGCCGCTTGGCAGGCGTATGCATCGCAACACGCGCGATACCCTCCGTCAATACTACGCGCAGGGTCTCCTCGCGACCCCGCCTCCACGCCGACAGGTGGACGATGTACTCTATGACTATGACGATCCGGCAGAGAGGAAAGTCTATGAGTCCATCGAGCGATATATTGACGCCCGTTTCGATCAACTGGAGCATGAAAAGCCCGGTAAAGGGTTTGTGATGACCGTTTACCGTCGTCGGGCGGCGAGTTCCCCTTATGCCCTGCGTAGGAGCCTGGAACGGCGATTGGAGGGACTGGAGCGGGTGATCCGGCGACAGCACATCGGGCTTTTCCTGACGGCAGAAGAGGTCGGCATAGAGCCTGCCGACCTAAGCGACGATGAGGCGGGAGATCGGATTGACCCGGCGCTGCCGTCCAGTCCGAAAGAGGCGGAAGCGGAGAAGACGGAGGTGGAAGCGCTCCTGGCCCGGTTGACAGCCCTCGGTGTGACCGACAGCAAACTGGCGCGATTTTGTAGTCTTCTCCAGGAGATTACTGACGATGGTCGCGCGGCGCTCGTCTTCGATGAATTCTCCGACACCATGACCTACCTGCGCGATCAACTACGGCCTCTCTATGGCACTACTCTTGGGTGCTACAGTGGGGGCGGAGGCCAGATATGGGATGGGCAGGGTTGGCAGGTCGTCTCCAAAGCGGAGATCACCCGCCGCCTGGAAGAAGGTTGGCTGCGAGTGCTGCTCTGCACGGACGCGGCCTCGGAAGGTCTGAACCTCCAGGCAGCAAGCGCCCTTATCAACTACTCCCTACCTTTCGTCCCGGCGAAAGTCGAGCAGCGCATCGGGCGTATAGACCGCATTGGACAGGTGCAATCCGTGTTGCCGATTCGCAACCTCTTTCTCAACGATAGCGTGGATATGCGCGTCTACCAGGCCCTCCGCCATCGGTGTGGTTTATTCGAGCATTTCGTTGGGCGAATGCAGCCAGTCTTGGCACTCGCCCGCGACGCTCTGCGTGGTTACCTTCGACGCGAGGACGCCGATGTCTTCATCCGGCACATGGAGGAGGAGGCTCGGCGAGCCGAATCGGATCAGGCGGTCGGCAGCGCGTTCGTGCCGTCTGATGCCGCCACCATCCCCACTGTAACGCCACCGGCCACCCGTGAAGATATTGTCACCGCGCTGCAACGACTCACAGTAGCAGGTGGGCGAATACGCGCGATCCCGGACAAAACGCAACGTACTTGGAAACTGACGGGGGTAGAGCGGCATTCCATCTCTGCGAGTCTAAATCGAGAAGCGTTGGAACGTGACCCAGCCCTCGCGCCTCTGCATTTGGGAAGTGATTTAACGCGCCGCTTGGCGGAACGGCTGCCGCTACCTGCGAGCCGAGTGCCTCTCGTTCTGGCCGAGTACGCCTGTGGCGCGTTCCGGTGCGTGGAGGCGCGCTGGGTGGAAGGAGAGCGGGCTATCCCGGTCGCATCCTGCTCCGCGTTGAAGGAGCATCTGGCCGCTTGGGATGGTGCGGCTCCATCACCTGCGGCGATAGTCAAGGCACAGAATGAAGCCCAGGCAGCGGCCCGATCTCGTGTGGAGCAGATGGAAGAGGCAGCACGGATAGCCGAGTGCGCCGGGGTGGAGAGTCAGCGCGCATCAGCGCAAGCACGCCTGCTGCGCGAACTGGCACGTACCCTGCGGTGTTTCGGTAAGGGGGACTTGAACACCATCTTCTACCGGCAAGTTCAGCGAGAGAGCCGACAGGATGGTCGCTTCCAGGAAGCGCTTCATCGGCTCAATGGGTATCCAACCTGGCCCACGACAGTTATCGCCGATGCGGAGATGTTCGTCAAACGCCTGACACCGCGACAGGTTCAGGATCGAATCAACCTGCCCAGCGGTCTGGACGCAGCCCTTAACGATCCGCGATGGAGAGTAACCGTTCGGGCATGACAAGCTACATCGCCATCTTGAATGGGCCGTCTACCGTTCCATCCTCATGAACGTGTTCGGCCAGCAGACGCCTGGCGCGCCTGACCATCTCTACCGCACGTTGTTTTCCCTGGAATACTCTGCTGACCCCCGCAGGATACCACTGGCAACCGTTTGCCGTGAGCAGACCAGCCTCGTTTACAGCGGTCGCGATCTGGCGCAGAGGCATTTTCGGGTTTTCCTCTCGAAGACGCTTTATCATCGCGACAGCCTCCTCCTCGCGCTGTTTGCCCTCTAGGTAACGAGCCTTTTCTTCTTCCAGAGAGACGATTCGATCTGCATTGGTGGGCAGGATCATCCCAGTGACACCCATCTCCTTGATGATACGCTCGTAGTGTCCACGGGCTTTGTCGCCCCTGTAGTACGTCACGGCACGCGGCGTCCACATTTTGCCGAGCAGGGTACTAAGAGCAGCCTCGTTCATGGTCTTGGCGATCTGATAGTCGTTGCGTCCAGCGTCCACCAGACGATAGAGCATCAACAACATTCGAGCCTGGTCTCGCGTCAGGTTCTCCGCTTTCCTGCGCCCTCGGAGGCGGATACGCTGCGGCTCTTGTGTCGGATCATCTGGGATAATGAGGTCAACTCCTCGGTAGGGTACAGGGGAGTTCGTTTCGATTTTCTTCCAGATCGGGCGGCGCGTCTGCTGATGGCGTTCACTGGTGCCAATCACATATCCTCCTTCAACGTAAATGCGTGTGGCTGGATCACTACGGTGCGGAAGGATAGGCTGGTGCAGTATCGCCTCCGGTGCGCCATCTACATGGTTCCAGAGAGCCTCTGCCCGATATTGCGCCTCTCGCTCCAGTATGCGTTGCACTTGCTGCCACGTCCACCGCTTTCCCTTGCGCGTCTTAAATCCTTGACGATTGAGCCAATCAGCGATGGGGTGAGGACGATAACCAAGCGAGCGCAGCCAGAATATCATTCCCACCAGTGGAGCCTCGGTTTCGCATATTTCCAACTGACCGCGTTGCCCCCGTGGGCGATAGGTGATGGGGCGGTATCCAACCGGTGGTTCTCCACCAAAGTACATCCCCCTGTTGCGGATGGCTCCTACTCGCCCTGCATACATCCGCATTTTGGACATCTCGGCATCGAATTGCGCGATGGCCGTCAGTATCGTATCAAAAAGACGGCCTGCGGGAGTGGTGATGTCCACGTTTTCCATGACGCTGCATAGGTCGGTCTCCGTTTCGACAATCGCGCGTCTTGAGCGCGCGTTGAACTCGACGTTGCGGTTCCAGCGGTCTTTGCGGGGTACTATAAGAGAAGCCACTTTACTGGTGGAAATCATGTCCACAATCACGTCCCCGATTGGCCGCGTAGACGCCAAGCCGGAGCAGACTTCGTATGCCCAAAAATAATTCTCATTCTCCTGTGCGGGCCTGTGGGTCTGGCAAAACACGGTGACGGCGCGGATATGCTCTTCCACCGCCTCACCTTCAAGTAGCGCCTCGTCGCTTTCTCGCCACCAGCGTATCTGGACTTTGCGTCCGCCCGCTGTCTTGCGCTCGAATTCTGCCCATAGCTCCTGGGGATCAAGTGGAGGATAGCGGAGCCGCCCCTTCGGGCGGCGCTCTTCCCGGATGCCCTCACGTTTGCTCACATTGGCTGCCATGTCAGCCTGGAGGCGCTCTATTTCAGCCTGTCGTTCTGCGCTCCCCAACTCGGCCCAGGGGACAAACTCGGCTTGTATCATTTGTTATCTGGTCTCCTTCCATTGGCACGCGGCCTTGATGGACTTGGATAGACACTCGGCGACCCACATTGTACCACAATGACAATGATTATTCAATAGCGTTGCCTCCTGTCATTTATTATCAAGTTCCACAAGGGTCTTTCAAGGTTTCTGAGGTTGGAACCTCCCCCGTAAGCGCCTTGTATCACATTGTTTTGGGACAGAAGAACTGAGGCGGCTTTTGCAGGTAAATCCTTCCCAGGCACAGAAGGAACTTATCGGGCCGCTATAGATCGGCAGGCTCAAGGAGAGAACATCCATGCCAATTCAGTCCAGTGAAACCCTGTTGGTGTCGGTCGCCGAGGCAGCCCGGCTACTTTCCGTGTCGGAGCGCACTATCCGCCGCATGATTGCCGACGACCGATTACCCGCCGTGCGTATAACATCGGATGCCGTCCGCATTGCTCGCGCCAGCCTGGACGCCCTTATAACGCACAGTCAACCCACTCAGGTGGGCGGGACAGAGAACTCTGGCCGATGCTCTTGATCTGGGTGTATGGCTCCTGAAATCATGGCGCGCCGCTGGTGGAATCCAGCGGGCAAGACCAACAACAAGCCGACGAACTAGAGAATCGTCGGCTTGTTGCTTTGGAGAGAATCTGTTGATTTATGGTGCGGTGGCTACGCTCGGAATAGCTGCAGGGTTGCGTAAATCCGTCCGATGGAAGCGAGGGCGCGGGATGGTAGAGGCAAAGCCCTTGCGTTGGAGGCGCAAACCTCTAGCGACCTGCCGCACCATGTCTTTACGCGGGATAAAGCCCATCCGCACCGCCCCTGCATCTTTTTGATGGCCGTTTTGCCGATCATGGCCGTTGGTAGGACTTTGGATCAGCGCGATGTTGCGTTGGTGGCGGGCGGGACGGCTCTCGGCCAAGCGAATGTCCTCAATCACGGCTTCAATAAAGCGCCGCCCCTCATAGTGGTTATCCCGAAGCCGGATCACGGCATCCACAGCCGAGCCAGGGGGGAAACGTTCAGCATCCCGGCCACGGTTCCACCCGATTGCGCGGATGCAGGGCAGATGCTCCGAGCTTCCCTCCAACCTGAGTTCCAGGTGTCGCCTGTTTGAAAAGGCGCGCGTGCTGAGGACGACAAGCCCTTGAGCGAGGAATATCGGTTCCGGGTTTGCTTGGCCGTAAGGAGCCAGCCTTGAGATCGCGTCCATCGTACTGACAGAAATCTCTTCGCGGCGAATGAGAGCGTCTATCATCGTAACGCGCGCTGGAGCCGCCTCTGCCAGTGCGTTCAGTCGTGCTGCTACCAGCGGCATGGTCTCCGCGTTTGCCTCAAAGAAGGCGGCCCGCTCATTGCCTCCGCACTTGCTGAGATGTTCCCGACAACCGGGGGCGTCCAGGGCAGCGATTATGTCCAGAGTGCCATTGCTGCGGCAGGTGGCCCGAATCGTGCCATCCTTTTCCGGCACTGATGTTAGAACCACCGCTGGCCGATCCAGCAGTTCCATCAACTGCCGCGCGGCCAGGTTCGCAACTCCTGGATGCCAGGTTTCCACTGGGACAATGGGGACAGCGGCTGTGGTTTCCCCTTCGGTCATCCACGCGAGAGCTTCTTGTAGCATGGCCTCCTGGCGCGCTCGTCGCCAACGGTATTCCTGCTCCAGACGTTCAGCGATACGGATGGCCTGACTCATATCATCCGTCAGAAGGAGTTCCAGGGCCACGCTAGGCGTCATCAGGCGGGCTGCTGCGTTGAGCCGTGGCCCCAGACCGAACCCGATAGTTCGGGCATCCACCTGCTTGACACCCGCCACGCGCATAAGTGCTTGTAATCCTGCCCGCTTTCCCGCTGCAATCCGTTCCGCCCCCATCGCAACCAGGACACGATTTTCCCCGGTTAGTGGAGCGGCATCACAGACGATGCCGACCGCGGCGAGATCGCATAAGTGGTTCGTTACCTTCTCAGGGCAGTGGCCGCGCTCAACTGCCAGGGCCAGCATCATCTTGTACGCGATACCGACACTGCATAAGTAAGCGAAAGGGTAGAGGGAGTCTAAGCGGCGCGGATTGACAAAGGCGGTGGAAGAAGGCAGGCGACGGTCGGTAGACGGCTGGTGATGGTCAGCGATGATGAAATCGAGCCCGATCTCTCGCGCACATTCCGCCGCCTCCACGTCGCTGGTTCCAGTATCTAAGGCCACGAAGACTTGCACACCTTGAGAGTGCGCGTGGCGCACCGCCCCAGCCTTGATCCCATAGCCGCTCTTGTAGCGGCTGGCAATCTGGTAGGTTACCTGTACTCCCAGACGACGCAGAGTACCGACCAGCACAGCAGCCGCGGTGATTCCATCGGCATCCGCGTCTGCGTGAATATGGACTCGCTCCCCAGCATCTATGGCTCGGCTCAGGCGCTCGACAGCACGAGGCATATCAGGCAGGAGCATTGGGTCGTGTAGAGCTTCCATGCCAATATATGCGAACGCGGCCACTCGCTCTGGCGTGTCCAAACCGCGTGCGGCAAACGTGGCAGCGGCAACGCGGGGCACGTTTAAGCCACGTACCAGAGCCGTCACCGACCGTTCATCCACCTTTTTTATCGTCCATTCCGACTGATTCTTCATATTCATCTCCTTCGCGAAAGTACACTGGATTTCACTTTTGTGAAAGTATAACTCATTGCACTTTCGATTGTCAAGGGCGAAAGTGCAATATTTTTGACTTTCATGCGAGGAGGGGGTAAAATGGTCTTGGAGGAGACGGATGGAAGAGTATCTATCAGTTCAGGAAGCCGCGGCGTTAAAAGCGGTAAGCGTGTCAGCGGTCTACCGGGCTATTCGCGAAGGCCGCCTGCCCGCAATCATGATTCTGGGGCGGAAGGCAATCAAGGTAGATGACATTAAAAATTTTGATTTTGGCACGTACACGACGCCTGACGGCCAAACGATGCAACGCGCGCGTTTGCCGCGTGGGGCGAATTCGCCCCGCCACAGAACGCAGGCGTCATCAGGGGAAGATGGCACTGATGAATAGCCGTTAAGTGGTCAGCATCCATCTCCCCACGCAGCGAATTCCAATGCAAAATCACCTCCCATCCGCCTTATGGTCTTGATCCGGTTGTGCCTCATCCCAAGCTAGATTCAAACACTTGTTGTGAATCATGGCCTGTCCGATGTGGCCGCGCAGCATTTTCTCTCCGAGTCGCCCCTTGCTAATCTCGGCGCATGCCTGGGCTTCAATACGTGAACGATCCGCGTCGGTCAGACCGTTCCACACCACTTCTTTCGCAGCGTTCTCTGCGTCGGCCTGCTCGCGGGCTATCCGTTGATGTTCGGCGCGGCGCGCCATATCTGCGCGCTGCTTATTCTGCGCCTGGGCGTCTTCCAGGGCGCGTAGATAGGCAATCGGGAGCGACCAACCATCTTCGAGAGCACGGACAAGAAAGCGCGCGGCGTCCTCGTAGGAAGAATAGGACAGCGCCGCCACCCAGTCCATACAGCGCCTATCTCCATGACTGCAAACGAGCCGCTGCGCGACTTTGCGCGTGACGCCCTTCTCCACCAGCCTCTCGACAGCAGCGGAACTGACGGTGGTTTCTGTGGGAGAATTCATGCCGGACGGGGCACTTTGGGCAAGTTTCGCCGGTTCAGGCAAAAGAACGCCGAGCACCGTCATGTCGGGCGCTCTATGTGCAGAAACAACAACATCATCACCCCGATGGGCCGCGGTCGCTTTCCTGGAGGGTGTTGTTGTCTCTGACGTAATCTGTGTCGTACTCTCTGTACCTAAAATAGCCTGGGGAGATTCCACAAGCAAGCCAGAGGTTTTCCCGCACGCCTGCCTGGGGTTTTGCCGCGAACTTGATCGTGGTTTTTCCGCAGACAAGGATGCGGTTTTGCCACATCCTTGATTGCGCGACACGCCAGCCTTCCCAGCATAGGGGGCATCGAGCGCGTGAATGGCCTCCAGCACGGCTGCGATGTTGACCCGGTAGTAGAGTTTGGCAGGAAGACCACGCTTCTGCTCCTCCACAAGGCCGTGCTGTCTAAGGGCTTTGCGGGCAGTTTCTTGCTCCCATCGCGTCAGGCAGGTTTCCTCCTCAATTTCGGACTGAGTCTTATAAATCCAGCCGTCCGGGTCGGCGCCCTTGTCATGCCAGTACCACAACTGCGATAAGAACAGGCCCGCCGATGCGCCGCCCGCAATACGGGCGAAGACGGGCTGGAAGGCAACGGGGTGCGACAGGCAGGCGGTGATGGCGGCGTCCTCAGCCTTCATCGCTTCCCCCTTCCTGCGGGCAGGGCAACGTAACGACCGTTGACCACTGGAAACTACCCGTGCAATGCTGGGTGGCAGTTGCCGTCCGACACCTCGATGTGTCATACTGATACATAGCTCCCCACCTCCTAACCGGGTGATGGAGCAGGGCGGCGCTGGTGCGTCAACACTGGCGTCGCCCGCTCGATTTGATTGTTAGTGCCGAGTTCCGCTGACGGGATTGCACAGCGAACGGCATGAGCCCGTGGTGCGCGGGTTCCCACAGCCTAAAGCGCATTTCCGCGGGGCGCACCAATTCGTTGCGCTACGTGACCCCGGCATTGCTCCATGCCTGAACAGGTAAATGTGGAGCGCTTCCTTCACTGTCGAAAACAAGCCAAGCCCGTCTCTACGTCGGCTGCTTGCGAAGATCAAGCCGAGTGCGTGGTGCCGCGGCGTTGAGATGCTTCCCCTCCCTGGCCTGCGCCATCGTTACCTGCAGGGTAGCGGGCTGATGCTTCGGGCGCAACTGCACCTGAGTCAGCACCTCATCCATCTCCTGGTCGCTGGTCGGAGCAATGTATCTCCAGGTAGTCCGCTCGCTCTTGTGACCCAGGAATTTTTGAGCCGCGCGGACGCCCTTCACCTGATAAATGCGAGTTCCTTGTAGGTGGCGAAGAACATGGGGGGTAATGGTGACGTTCTCCCGGAAGCCCGCCACAATTCGCAGGCGCTTAAATAGCGATGTGATGCCAGCGTCGGCGAGGTGGCGTTTCTGACTGTTGACGAACATATAGTCCGGTGCATCCGCGTCGGGAATATGCTGCCATCCGCGGTTCGGCAGTTGCTTCCACCTCCCACAGATATACTCGCCCCGGACAGCCAGCCACCTATCGAGGGCAGCGCAGGTTTCGGCATCCAGCCGTTGCGTCCGGGGCGTCCCGCCTTTAGCGACCCGGACATACAACGTGCGCGATTCACGGTTGTAGTCGCTAACTTCGAGATGGATCAGTTCATTGCGCCGAATGCCCGCGATAAGGAGCACTTGCAGGACGGCGTAGGCGAGCGCGCACTCGCGCGCGGATGGGAGGCGGTCACAGGCATCCAGCATAGCTCCTACCTGCTCCACGGTAGCGCGTTCTCGATGGTTTTCTACATGGGCTACCATCGGCACCGGTGCTGCAGCATTGAAAGTGAGCGGAGCCGGAGCCGGTGCCCACATTTTCTGGTCGTTACAGAACCGCCAGAGCGCTCTGATGGCGTGCTGGAACGACCGAATGGCGTTATTATGCAGTAGTCCGCCGTCGGCCTTGCGACGAACTTTCAAATAGGCGTAGAAGGCGGCGACGACCTCGAACGAGTTGGCATCGTGCATCTGGCTTGTCCGGGTAATTTTCGTACCCTCTTCGGTCTCCAGTCCGGCATCATCCAGCCAGCGCATCCATACCCGCAAGTGATTGCCGTATGTCTTTTGGGTCGAGTGCCTGCCGATGGTGCGTAGAAAATGCAGATAGCGCTGTACGCAGCGCTCAATGCTTGATTCCATGTTTCCTCCATTTCGTGCCAAAATGAAGGGAGAGGACGCGCTCTTCGCGCCAACGACTCACGCGCCCTCTGCCCCGGCCCGCTCTTGTTGAGCGGGCCTCTTCTTTAACCGGTAACCTTCCTACTGCAATCCTTGCAGGCATAACACTTGCCTACCTGCGGCGGAGCGTCTCCATTGGAGACGGCTCGCGGGACGGTATGGTCACATGAAAGAAGTATAGTATAATGCCCAAGCGCGTTATTGTTCTTGCTCTGCTTGATCGGCCCTACCACGGCCACCGCCTCGCGCTTCACGGTGTTGATCGGAGGACGTTTCTTGACCTGAGAGCGCCCATCGGGAGTGCCATCTTTTTTCAAACGGTGGCTCTCCTCTATGATTGCCTTTAGCTGAGCTTCCAAGCGAGGGGCGAACCGAAATTCTCTGCTCTCTAAAAGATGCGTAGCGGCTTCATCCAGAGACACGTTGCGCTCCCGTGCTATTTCCACGATCTCGTGGCGGAACGCCTCTGTGATGTGAATGGTGAGGTGCGGCGTCGCACCCCGTATGTCTGCTTCGACCATGAATGGTTCTCCTTCCGAAATATATTCGGGAAATATATTTCCCAGAAACGACGACTGCCTAGCGGCAAAGCCGCTAGGCAGAAGCTATCAAGTATAAAAATTGTATCGGTATTTTCGCGACAGGTCTTTAGGAGGCGGAAACCTCTCAGCGAGGCGCTCTACCACTGAGCCAACCGCCCAATTGCCACATCTCGGAGGCCGCTGAGTTCAAATACAGCGCTACCGAGGTGATTACAGCCTATTTTACACCCAAAAGTTGTCCCTGTCAAGCCTCTGAGCTGAGCTACGAATGCCTTGCAGGTAGCATCGCTGGTTTCATTGGACGTGATAAAAATACCTGCCATCGGTTGGATACTTCCTGGCTCTGCCGCACTTGCAAAAGCGGTCCGAATGCGGTATACTAGGGAGACAAATTGGCACTATTCAGGCGTGGGTGGGTGACACGCCTGGGCGGGGAGCGTCCGGAGACGCTGCCTGCCGTGTCCTTCCCGCTCCGGGGCAGACCGGAGCCCGAAGCGTCTCTGCGGGGTGTTGCCACGCCCTGCGGGCGCTATCCCGACCGAGGGGAGGTGAAAGAGAATGCGCCACTACGAGGCGATGTATATCGTCGCCCCCGAAACGAGCGATGAAGACCTCGAGCAGGTCATCGAGAAGTACAAGAAGATCGTGACGGACGGCGGCGGTGAGGTGGGAGAAACCGGCAAGTGGGAGAAGGGACGGCGCCCGCTGGCCTACGAGATAGCCAACAGGCGGGAAGGCATCTATATTCTGATGCAGTTCCAATCCAACACGGAGGTTCCCAAGGAGCTAGATCGTATCTTCCGCATTAGCGATGACGTCATCCGGCATCTCATCGTACGACAAGACGAGGACGAAGAATAGCAGGGGCGGCGCGCGAAGCCTTTCCGCTTTCGCCGCGCCGACCGGAGTAGCACTTATCGGGCGGCGCAATCGGCGTCGCTATTCGCAGCATATACCATGAGGACCGTTGTTCGCCGCCGAAGGCCAGAGCCTCCGGGTAGAGGAGCCAACCGGGCCATCTACCGGAAACGCCTTTATGCAGAGGACTAGGGATCGGGTAGGCGGACATCAGGGTGAAGGAGAATCGGACCATGTTGAATCGAGTCGTCTTGGTCGGACGTCTTGTCGCCGACCCGGAAATGAAGTACACGCCCGCAGGCGTGGCCGTCGCTCAGATGCGTATCGCCGTCAATCGCGTCACCAAGAACGAGCAGGGCGAATACGAGACGGATTTCTTTAATGTGGTCGCCTGGCGGCGTACCGCCGAGTTCGCCGCCAACTACCTGACCAAAGGCCGCCTGATCTCGGTAGATGGGCGTTTGCGCACGCGCTCCTGGGTCGCCCAGGACGGTACCAAGCGCAACGTCGTCGAGATCGAGGCCGATAACGTCGAAGGGCTGGATCGGCGCGGCGATACGGCCAATGCGGCCGAAGGCGAGGCGGTCGCCGCTGCGCCTCCGGCACGCGCGGCAACCCCGACGGCTGCCAGCGTCGGCAGCGCGCGCAATACCGCTCCCCCGGAAGACGATCTCGATGAGGCCGATCCCTTTGCGGATGAATAGCGCGCCGATGGCCCGCCGCGTTTGGTAACAGAAAGGGAAACGAACACCCATGGCGACTGCGCCTCGTAAACCCGGCAGCAAGCCTAGCAAGTTCCGCAAGCCGCGACGCAAAGTCTGCATGTTCTGCGTGGACAAAGCCACCAACATAGACTACAAGCAGATGATCCTGGGACGCTACCGCACCAAGCTCATCACGGATCGCGGCAAGATCGTCCCGCGCCGCACCACCGGCACCTGCGCCAAGCACCAGCGCATGGTCACCGAGGCTATCAAGCGGGCACGCCACATCGCGCTGCTGCCCTTCGTGGCCGAATAGGCGGCGTCTCTGTATCCTGGGCCGCTTTCCTGCCAATTGGCAGGAAAGCGGCCCGTTTGCCTTCCTCCCACGAAAACCATCTTCTATGGATAGACCGATTGGCCTCTTTCCCTGCTTTCCCTGTTGCGACGCCTGGGTCAGGAGAGACCACCCCGACGCGGCAGGGAGCGCGTAGCCCTGCATCCCATCACGCAAGGATAAAGGAAAGAGAAAGCGGAACGTGCTTCCCTGTATTCCATCCTGTTCCGGCGCGCACGGACGGAAAGCGGCCTGAGGAGATACGCGTTGAAAACCTTTCCCATCGGCACTCTCTTTCTACTCCTCGGCTTCCTCTGCTTGAGCGCAACGGCGGCAGGAGCGCAAACCGGGCCGCAGGCGGCCCCGGAGGCGCTGCTGGAACGGGCCATCGCCGCGCATGGCGGGCGGGAGGGCCTGGAAAAGGCACGCGCACACCTGACCGTGGAGGGCGACATCACCGTCTATAAGCCGTTCGCCAACACGCTCCATATCCTCATGCGGCGCACGCCCGACCGGCTGCGCATGGATTTTCGCAGCGGAGGTCTGGAGGGCACGTACTGCCTCGGCCCAACCGGCGGCTGGAAACAGGCGCTTGGCATCGTCAGTTCTCTATCGCAGGAGGAGCTGGAGGGGCAGCGTCTCTCCCAGGAGCACAACGCCGGGCTACTGCTCAAGGTCCAGAGCGCCGGCTACAAGCTGATAAGCCTGGGCCGCAAGAAGCTGCCGGATGGATTCGTGGCGGAGGCCGTGCGCGCCACGCCCCCGGACAAGGGCGAGCCGACCGACTTCTATTTTGACCCGGAGACGGGACTGCTGGCCGGGCTGGGCTTAACCGGGCGCAATGTCCTGCGCGGCGTGGACGAAGCCTATCTCTATCGGATGCGCGACTACCGCCCGCAGGACGGCATCCCGATCAGCTTTCAGATGCAGACCTACGCCGACGGCGCGCTGACGCAGGAACTCAAGGTGACGCGCGCAGACCTGGCCTCGGATATTCCCGATTCCGTCTTCGCCCGGCCTGACGCCGCCTCCGCCAACGCCACCTCCGCCGCCGAGCCCTTCGACTTCTCCACCGGCGAGGTCGTCGTGCGGGCCTCCATCAACGGCAAGCCGCCGCGCAAGTTTATGGTGGATACCGGGGCCGGCATCACCATGCTCATGCCCGACGTCGCGAAAGAGCTGGGCCTTGCGCTGGGCGCGAAGCTGAATCTGGGCGCGGGCGGCGGGGCGGCGGCAGGACGCGTCACGCGCGTCGCCTCGATCCAGGTCGGCTCCGCTAGGGTCAAAGATGTCAACGTGGTCGTCAGCGATATTAGCTCGTTCCGTGCCCTGATAGGCGCGGACCTGGCGGGGATTCTCGGCTACAACTTCCTGTCACAGTTCCAGGTAACGCTCGATTATGGCGCGCAGCGTCTTACGCTGGCGCCCGCCTCGGCGCCGCTGCCCTCCGGCGACCCCGCCGGGCTGGACATCGGCCCCAATGTCCCGATTGTGGAGGCCCGCATCGGCGGCCAGAAGTGCCGCATGATGCTCGATACCGGCGCGATGTGGACGATCCTGCCGCCGCGCCTGGCGTCCTGCCTGCGCCTGGGCCCCACCCGCAGCGATACCTATGCCCTGGGGATGGACGGCCATGCGGTGGCGCTGCGGACGACGCGCCTGCCGGCCCTGAGCGCCGCCGGGCAGATGGCGCGCGGCGTCATCGTCTCCTTCGCCCCGCCGAGCGGTTCGACGGGAGCGCTGCTGAGCGATTCCGCGCTCGGCATCCTGGGCAACTCCTTCCTGCGCCGCTTCCGCGTCACGCTCGACTACGGCAAGCAGAAGGCGGTATTGACGCCCTTGCCCGCAGGCGATCCCTATCCCGACGAGTGGACGCATCCCGGCCTCATCCTGGCGGCGCTCGCCCCCAACACGCGCCCTGTGGTCGCCGCCATCTACCCCGGCTCCCCGGCCTCCCGCTCTCGCCTGCGCCTGCTGGATACGGTGATCGCCATCAACGGCAAGCCCATCCGGGGACTGAACAACTACGCCCTGGCGCGCGCCCTTTGCGGTCCCGCCAACAGTCGCGTGCGCATCACCGTCCTGCGCCGGGGCAAGCCCCGCACCTACACGCTCAAGCGCGTCCGGCTGCTCTAACCCGCAAGGCTTCGCTGGAGGACGATACCTATGGAGATGGAGCCTCTGCCACAGGCCGGGTATAGCGAAAGTTGGCACGGTGCTGGGAGAGGTCAAGGCCGGGCAGGGTGCGTTCTGCCAGATCGAACGTTTCTTCTACCAGGTCGCGCACGGCCTCAGCAGCTTCGCCAGGCGGGACGCGAAAGAGGCGATGGAGTCGTGCGGCTGTGTTTGCTGGCTGCAGAGCAAAGCTGCGCAACGTGTCGTTCATCCACTTCAAGCCCGGATAGTACTCGCGGTTGACGCCGCACAGCGCTCGGAAGATGGCCTGCACAGCCTCGGCAAGCGCACAGGAGAACAGGAGCAAATCGCCGCGCTGGATATAGAGGGGCATGTAATCCCACGGCGGAAGGTCCAGGGAGCGACGCGCCATTTCATAGGCTAGAGCCTCTGGATAGAGGTCCGTCTTTTGCCGCCAGCCGGCAAGCAAAGCCTGGCCGTAGAGGGGGAGGCCATGCCGGACCACGTAGACGAGCCCTTGTCTTGCTTCGTTGGCGTCGGCATTGTCTACGACGGACGCCAGGATACGCTCCATGCCGGCGACGGTCATGTGCCGCATATCTATTTTCAGGCTGGAGACCGCGTATTCTTCGAACTGCACGTCCTCCGTCTCTGGATCAAAGGGATCAAGTACCCAGTCTTGCCCGCCTGCCTGTTGCATGAGCGCCGCATGGACGGCGGGCGGCGGCAACTCACGCCAAAAGACGCCGACTTCGACATCCGAGAAGCGATCCGCGCAGCCTCGCGCCACCGAGCCTCCGATGAGGATCGCCTCCACATTCTGTTGTTGAGCATATCGTGTGGCAATGTCTTGCGCTTTGGCGAAGCGCCATGCGCTCTGTCTGTTTTGCATACTCTTTCTATCGCCCGTAGAGACTGGCTTGCTAATGGGGAACGGGCAAGAGTAGACGCGGCCTTATGAACCTTGGCAACTAAATCCGGTAATCGTAGGGCGGCTAGGTCCTTAGGTGAATGGCCCTACGAACCAGGGATTACCCGATGAAAAAGTCACGGTTCATAAGGCCGCGTCTTGCAATTACAGTAAGTCCCGCCCGGTATTAGCCAAAAGGCGATTTTCCCTCCCGCCTTTTAAGCAGATTTGGAGCCTTCCTGGGAAACGCGCAGCACCGCCGCGCCGTTGATCTGGTCGCGCTTGAGCTTCTGAAGCGCCTCGTTGGCCTGCTCTAGCGGAAACTCTTCGGTGTGCGTGTGCAGGGGAACCTCCGCCGCCAACCGCAGCAGCGCCTCGCCGTCGGCGCGGGTATTGGCGGTGACGCTGCGCAGGTTGCGCTCCAGGAAGAGGTACTTCTGGTAGTCCATCTGCGGGATCGGCGTCATGTAGATGCCCGCCAGCGCCAGCGTGCCGCCCTTATCCAGGGCCGAAAGCGCCACCGGGACCAGCTCGCCCACCGGCGCAAAGAGGATGCTGCTGCGCAGCTTCTTCGGTGGCACGGCGTCAGAAGGGCCGACCCAGACGGCCCCCATCTGCCGTGCCAGAGCCTGGTGGCTCTCTCCGCGCGTACAGACGTAGACCTCGCAGCCCCAATGGCGCGCAATCTGGATGACAATATGGGCCGAAGCGCCGAAACCGTAAAGTCCCAGCGTCTCTCCCGGTTCAACATCGCTGCGGCGCAGCGCCCGGTAGCCGATGATGCCTGCGCACAGGAAGGGAGCGGCCTCGCGCGAGGAGACGCCTTCCGGTATCGGGTAGATAAAGTCCTCCGGCGCGGTCATGTATTCGGCATAGCCGCCGTTGACATCGTAGCCGGTGAAGCGGGGCGCGTCGCACAGGTTCTCGTCGCCCCGACGGCAGTAGGGACAGACCCCGCAGGCGGCGTGCAGCCAGGCCACCCCAACCCGGTCGCCAACCTGGAAGCGCATCGCCCCCGGGCCGCAGCGCTCTACCCAGCCGATGACCTCATGGCCCGGAATGACGCTCTCGCGGCGCGGCGGAAGCTCGCCTTCTACGACATGCAGGTCCGTACGGCAGACTCCGCACACTTCGACCCGGAGGCGTACCTCGCCCGCCTCCGGTTCTGGTATCGGCAAGTCGCGCAGTTGCAGTGGCGCCGTCTCCACCGGTCCGGGCTGTGTCAAGACCATCGCTCGCATCTTTTTACCTCCGAATGCAGGATTGTTCGCAGCGGGTGAATAAATTTGCCTGAGAAGAACACTGTAAAATTTTAGCCAATTTTCCCCGCGCGCTCTTGCTTTTGAGGGTTTAATGTGTCATAATTCAGTCTGTATTTTGCTGCTCTTTATTCAGCGCGGCTCCTGCCCTTCCCACGATGGCGGCCATTCAGGCACGCGCAGAGCGGGACATAGGGCCTGCTGGCCCGGGCGCTTGCTTTAGTGCTTCCGGTTCGAAGGGTGCCTGATTTGCCATAAAGCGCAGCTTCCTGCCTTCCTAGATTCGCCGCGTACAATCCCTATTCCCTTGAGGCCTTCGCTCCGAAGTTCATGACGGCATTCGGACAGGCGCTTTCTCCCGCCTGCACCCGCGCAGTTGGCTGCCTACTTCCGGGAAGATCAGGTAATGCCGCCATGAATCAATCCGTCACGAAATCGGTCCCTCTCTTTTCCTCCGAGCGTCTGGATGCCCAGGCCCGCCTACAGCACATCGAAACACTCCTGACGTCGCTGCCGGTTGCGTTCGCCATCGTAGATACAGACCTGCATTATATCGAGATCAATCAGCGCTATGCCGACCTGACAGGCACAACGCCGGAACAGTTGCTCGGCAGGCCGGTTCTCGCGTCGCATCCCGAAGCGCAGGCGCAGCTTGCGCCCTATTTTGCGCGCGTGTTCCAGGGGGAGACAGTAGAACTGCGTGGTTTTACCTTAACTTTTCCCGACCAGCGCGAGCGCGGCGAGACCGTATGGAATCTGCGCTTCCTGCCGCTTCAGGGCGAAGCGGGGATCGTAGACAGCGCGCTGCTGGTGGCGGAGGAGGTCACGAAGGAAACGCGGCTGCTGGCCCGACAGAAAGCGCTGATGGAGGTGTCGCTGACGGTTTCGCGCCTCCTCGACCTGGACGCAATTTTTAGCGCGATCCATGAGGCCGTCACCGGCCCACTGCACTTCGACCGTTGCGCTCTGTTCGTGATGAATGGCGCTTCCAGGCATTTCTACCGGATGATCGGCACGGATCGGAACGGCAAGCGGCAGCTCTTCCCTCGCGTCTCCTTTCGATTTTCCCTAGTGGAACCGAGCCCGGTACTGGAGATGTATCAGGGCGTGCGGGATATTCATCTGGTGGAGCAGTACGACCAGGGGCTGCCTGTCGAGGATGAGATGCACGGCGTGCAGCACCATGCCATGATCGCCTTGCGGGCCGGAGGCGCGCTCGTCGGCTTGCTCTGCGTAGACAACCTGCTCACCAGTAGGCCGATCACGATGGAGGATGTGGAAGCGCTACTGCCCTTTGCCGGGCAGGCAGCGGCAGCCATTCAGAACGCACGCCTCTACCAGGCCGAGCGGGAGCGCAGCCGGTGGATGGAGGCGACGGTGCAGGCGGCCAATCATCGCATTGAGAACAATCTTCAGGCGCTGGCCGCGATCATGGATATGCAGGCGGCAGAGTTGGGGCCGGGGGAAGGCGAGGCGGCCCTGCGCAAGAGTATCCGCCAGGTGCAGGCCATCGGCGCCGTCCATGCGCTGTTGAGCCGACCGGAGGCACAAACCGGACAGGTGGGCGCGCGGGAACTGCTGCGCCAGATCGTCCCCAAAGCCGTGCGCCTGAACGCGCGTGGTCAGGAGGCCATTCACCCCGCTCTGGACGTGGCCGATGTCACGCTGCTCGCCCGCATCGCTACAGCGCTGGCTCTGGTGGTGCAGGAGCTCTGCGCCAACGCAGCCGAGCACGCATTCCGTGGCCGCCAGGCCGGGGGCGAGGTGCGCGTCTCACTGGTGGCGCAGGGGGAGCAGGCGGTGCTGACGGTTTCCGACAACGGCTGGGGCTTTCCTCCCGGCTTTGACCCGGCGGCCTCGGCCTCTCTGGGACTGGAGCTTGTCACCGTCCTGGTGCAGCGCGACCTGGGCGGCCAGATCGCCTTTGCGAACGTGCCGGACGGCGGAGCGCGCGTCACCGTGACGTTTCCGCTTCATCCCCTCTCCTGAGTGATGCATCCGGCAAATCTTTGCGGCAGGCTGAACCCTGCCGCTGTGGGGCGCTTTGCGCCCGTCGCCCACCTCCGTGGGCGAAACGCTCTGCCTGCGTAGGCAGTGCCCATAGAGCATGATGGTGACGCTCCTGCGTATCTCCCGGATCTTCTGCCTGCGTAGGCAGGCAGCAGGCCTTGTAAGGCGGAGGCGCGAACCATTGCAGCGCCGACCCTGGCAGTAGGCCCCACAGCGGCAGGGTTCAGCCTGCCGCACAAAGGCCTCGGACGACCTCGCCGCCTGCTTAATACATATGGATGTCGTGGGCCGGCATTTTGACACCCAGCAGGCGCAGGCGCTGCTCGCTGGCGTTCTCGAAGGCTTGCCAGGGCAGCGCCGTCTCCGACTCATAGCGCTTCAGCCACCAGTAGCCGTAGTAGAGGTAGATGCCCCGCCGCAGACCCGCGCCCCGGTTGCGGCCCCCGGTGTGCCAGATGGCCGAGTTGATGAATACGGCGTCCCCGGCCTCGGCGTAGACGGCCACTTCGCCCGGCAGGGGATCGTGAGCCTGCGCGTGCGGCGGCCAGCTTTCACCCCGATGGGTGCCCGGTACGACGCGCGTGGGGCCGACCTCCTCCGTCATATCGTCGAGATAGAGAATGGTGTTGATAGAGAGCGGACGCTCGCCGGGGAAGGTAAAATCCCGGTGCCACGCCCGCTCAGGAAAGTCACTGCGCGGCCCCTGGCGCAAAAAGTCGTACTGCAGCAACTGCACCTGCTCCCCGAAGATGGCCTTGTGGCGCTCCAGGATGGGCGGGTGCGCGATGAGGTCTAGGAAGGTCTGGTATTTGAGCAGCCTGTGCTGGTTGACCTTCGGCTTTTCCGCCTCCCAGACCCGGTCAAACTCCGAGCGGATATGCTCCAGGTAGTCGCCGGTCAGGACGCTGCGCGCGTGCAGATAGCCCTGCTCCAGAAAGAACGCTTTCTCTTCCGCAGTATACATCCAACCCTCCTTGCCTCTGCTGGCACTCCTGGAAGTCCACTCTCCCCAGCGAGGCTCCGTGTCTGCATCCAACCCTCCTCGCCTTTGTTCGCCGGGTCAGAGCCATTGCGTTTTCGCCCCCACCTCGGCTCTATAGGCCTTCACCCCGTACGTTGTGCGCCCGGTGATCACGCGCCTCCGGGACTGCGCCTGTAGGGACGGTAGAAGCGGTAGGTAACGCGCTGCACGTACTGCGCCGGGCCTTGCCGGTCGCGCTCCCAGCGAGCATCGGGAACCAGATGCGGGCTGACCAACGCCTCGGCCTGCAAGTACCAGGGTTCCTCAATGACGACGCAATGCAGGCGCGGGTCGGAGGTTTCGCCCCAGGACTCAAGGCGGTGCTCGTACTGGTTGCGCACGTAGCCTTGCTGCCAGAGCGTGCGGATGCGGACGGCGCGCACCTCGCCCACCAGAATGTCACCGGAGCGCACGAACCGGCTCTCGTTCAAGCGTCCGTGCCAGACGGGTATCTGCAACGAGAAGCCCTCCGGATGGCGGTCGTAGTCGAAGGAGACGCGCCCCAGCGCCCGCGTTACCGGGCCGGGCCGGAACTGCACCATGATGCCGGAGTATTCCGACTCGTGCCGCTTTTTCTCATACAGAAGCCCCACGTTAAACTCCCCAAGCTGCTTACCCACGTAGGCGCTCAGGCCGGGCTGTCCTGCGCGGCCCAGCGGCTCCCGACGCACGGCCAGCCACCCCGCGCGCCCTTCGACGTGCCAGCCGCGCCCGAAATTGCTGCGGTAGAACCCGTACGCCTCGACGACGCGCCCGTTTATCCCATGGCCGCTCACGAATCCCCGCGCCAGGCCGGTCCCATGCACGCCCCAGCCGCTATTGAGAGCCAGTTCGGCTTGCAGGAGCACGTCGCGGTAGTCGGTGGCGACCGGCGCGGACAGGTCGGCGATGCCGGGAACCTGGTCAAAGATGGCGATGGCGTCAGGATAAGGGAAATGCAGGTAGCGAGAACGCCCGATGCGCAGATCCACGCCCGCGTTCCACGTCGGCGCCCGGTACTGATTATAGGCTTCCAGATACGCCTCGTCGGTATCTACCTGGAAAACCTTGTCATCGTCCTCGCGCCGCCGGAACTGCCCTCGCGCCCGTATCCCCGGCAGCAGGTCCACCGTGCCGCCAAAGATGAGATTGCGGAACTGAAAGCGGTTAGTCCAGACGATGACTCCGAACGAGAGGTCGAAGTCGCCGCGCAGCGGCCCGATGAAATCGGTATGCCAGCCGAGAGGGGACGGCTCGGATAGCCCGGTCGGGTTGACCAGCCGCTCCTGAGTGGTCGTGGGGGGCAGAGGGGCGGCTTCACGGGACGTTTGGGAGGCCTGTGCCTTGCCGACGCGGGCCAGCCCGGCCAGCAGGCAGATGGCCAGCGCGGAGGCGAACGCCCAAAGGCGACGTCGGTGCGCCATGCGGGAAGTCTCCTTCGTGTTGAGGTAACGTGAACATAGCCCTCACCCCCTATCCCCCTCTCCCGGCAGGCTAAACCCTGCCGCTGTGGGGCCTACTGCCAGGGTCGGCGCTGCAATGGTTCGCGCCTCCGCCTTACGAGGCCTGCTGCCTGCCTACGCAGGCAGGGGAAACGGAGAAGCCGGGTCCCCCCACTGCCAGGGTCGCGCCTGCAATGGTTCGGCGCTCTGCCTTGCGACAGCCCTCCGCCTGACGACCCTGCGAACGCAGTGAGCGCATCAGGGAAGGGGGCCGGGGGGTTAGGTCAAGAAGGGCCGCTCCGGGAGGGCCGGTTGGGGGCGTTAGCGGGCCTCTTCCAGGGCGGCGTGGAGGGCCGGAACCAGCTGCTTTTTGCGGGAGACCATATCGCCCAGGTTGAACTCGTATTCGCCGGTGCGTCGGAAGGGCAGCGCCGCCAGCAGGCGGCCATCGCCCCGGCACAGCAGCACGCTGCGCTCGGCCACGACATCGGTAATCATCAGGCAGATGAGCCCCAGCCCTTCGCTATGAAGGCGCTGATCCAGGGCCTCCAGCAACTCCGCGCGGCGCTGCGGCAGCTCCTGAAGGCTGTTCACCTCCACCTGCCCGATGCTGAGGGTCAGCCCATCAAACTGATAGCTCTTGCGGTCGCCGTCCACGATCTCCTCGGCGGTGCGGGCCGTCAGGCCAGGAGCGGCGCCCATCAGCTCCGTGCCGTAGGCGTTGATATCCACCTTCGCCAGCGGCGCCAGCCAGTCGGCCATGGCCCGGTCGCGGTCGGTCGTGGTGGGAGAGCGGAAGAGCAGCGTGTCGGACAGGATACCGCTCAGGAGCATTCCGGCCAGGGGGACGGGCGGAGGCAGCGAGCGCACATGGCACTGCTCGGCCACCAGCGTGGCGGTGCTGCCAACCGGCTCGACGATAAAGGGGATCGGCGCCGCCGTCGGCGGGTTGCCCAGGCGATGGTGATCCAGCACAGAGACGATCTCGGCCTCTGCTGCGCCCGCTACCGCCTGGGAAAGCTCGTTGTGATCCACCAGAATCAGGCGAGCGCGGCGCGGCTCCAGCACGCGGCTGCGCGTGGCCACGCCTACGTAGCGCCCGGCCTCATCAATCACCATAAAGTCGTCTTTATCGCTGCGCAGCAGGGCGCTGCGGTGGTCGCTGATGCGGTCACGCTCATAGAAGGTCGGCGTCTTCTCCGCGATGCTCTGGCAGGGCTGAGCCAGCATCTCCAGCACGTTCATCGCGGTATAGGCGCGCGCCAGCGCCAACGGCGTCACCAGGCCGGTAGGATGCCCATCGGCGTCCACGACCGGGATGACGCGGTCGCCTTCGGCCAGTCGGGACATGGCCGCCGGAAGCTGGTCGTCCGGGGAGACAGCGATCTGGTGCCGGGCAGCGTGCCCGAACGTCGGGGCGACATCGGGCAGCAGGCGCGGCGCGGCCTGCTCGAATCGCCTGAGGGCAAAGAGGGCCTGGGGCCCCAGATTCCCGGCCCGCGCCGCAATCGTATTCTCCTGCCCGGTCGCCGTCAGAAACCAGGCATAGCCCAGCGCGGCGGCGATGGTATCGGTATCCGGGCGCTGGTGGCCGATCACATACGTCAGCTTCGGATCCCAGGGCTCGTATCTATCCTTGGTCATGGGAATGTTGAGCAAAGCGAACGCGATTCGCGGCAGGGTTCAGCCTGCCGCTCGGGGGCGCCAAGCGCCCGTCGCCCACCTACGTGGGCGAGACGTTCTGCCCGGGCAGTCTGATCAAGAATTCTAGACGGCGACCTTCGGTTAGGGTGCTGCCCACCTAGAGCGTGTGATGCACTTGGGTCCTCTTGAGGAGATAGGCCAGCCGCTCATTATATCAAGTCCGAGGGAATACTTATCGTATGGCTACCTCAAGGTGCAGCGCATATGGGAAGAAATTCGCCGGATTGGATATTAGAGGCTTTGGGCTCG
>DASRGZ010000029.1:0-5615 GCA_035650735.1 Chthonomonadaceae bacterium | reverse complement strand
CCCTGCCGCTCGGGGGCGCAAAGCGCCCGTCGCCCACCTACGTGGGCGAAAAAGGTGTTTTGCCCGCGTAGGTGTCGCTAGGCAGAGCCGTGTCGCAAGGTGTCGCAAGGCGGAGGCAAGGGCCGTAACCTTGCCGACCCTGGCAGTGGCGCGAACCGTTGAGCGCCGACCCTAGCAGCCAACGAGCCTCGCTAGGCGGAGGTTTCCGAACCGTTGAGGAACCGACCCTAGCAGAGCCCCACAGCGGCAGGGTTCAGTCTGCCGGGAGAGAGCTACTCTACTGCCTACTCAGGAGGAGTTTCCCATGCCTCATGACAAAGACGAACTATCCCGCGATGGAGGCGGGCTGAGCCGCCGCCAGTTCCTCAAGGGGGTTGGGCTGGTCGGCGCCGGATCGGCGCTGGCTGCCGATCTGCTCGCGCCCGAAACTGCCGAGGCCGAGCCAAAGCCCCTTCAGGAAGCGCCTGCCGGGGAGACGCTCAAGAAAGGCTTCCTCCCCATCACCCTCAACGTCAACGGGCAGGCGGTGAACATGCAGGTCGAGCCGCGCACCACCCTCCTCAACGCGCTCCGCAACCATGCCGATCCGCCCATCACCGGCCCCAAACTCATCTGCGACCAGGGCGCCTGCGGAGGCTGCACCGTGCTCGTGGATGGCAAGACCGCCTACGGCTGTATGCTGCTGGCCGTGGATATGGTCGGCAAACAGATCACCACCGTCGAGGGGCTGGCGCAGAACGGCCAGCTCAACCCCGTTCAGGAGGCGTTTGTCGAGAAGGACGCGCTGATGTGCGGCTTCTGCACGCCCGGCTTCGTCATGTCCGTGCACGCGCTGCTCCAGTCCAACCCGAACCCGACCCTCGACGACGTCAAGCACGCCTGCGCGGGCAACGTCTGCCGCTGCGGCACCTATCCGCGTGTATTTGAGGCGGCCCTGGCGGCGGCGCAGAAGATGCAAGGGAGGGCATAACCAATGGCCTTGCAAGAACAGCCCAAGAAAAAGAAGAAGATCAAGGTGCCCAAGGTCATCAACGGCGAGACCACGCTCGTTGAGGTCGAGGTAGACGATACCAGCGGGCCGGTCTGGGGACCGAAAGACGCCCACACGGTCATCAACCATCCGATCCGGCGCGTGGACGGCCCGGCCAAAGTGACCGGCCAGGCCAAGTATACCTACGATGTGCGCGTGCCGGGCATGCTCTACGGGCGCATTCTCCGCTCCCCGCACGCCAGCGCCGAGATCGTCAGTATAGACACGAGTCCGGCGGAGAGGATGAACGGCGTCAAGGCCGTCATCAGCTACGCGGATAAGAAGCAGCTCAAGTACGAGGGCGATCCGGTCGCGGCGGTGGCCGCTATCACCCCCGAGATCGCCGAGGATGCCATCCGCGCCATCAAAGTTACCTACAAAAAGCTGCCGCATGTGGTCACGCCGCAACAGGCCATCAAGCCGGACGCGCCCCGCGTCTTCAGCGGCCGCGAGGAGGCCGACCTCAAGGGCAACCTGCGCCCCGGCGAAACGCGCGGCGACAAGGCTGAGGTGGAGGCCGCCCTCAAGACCTGCGACGCCGTGGTCGAGCGCGAGTTCATGATCACCATGCAGCATCACGCCTGCCTCGAGACTCACGGCATCGTGGTGGACTATAACGGCGGGCCGACGGCCACGGTTTACGCCTCCACGCAGGGCACCTTCACCATTCCCGGCGAGGCCGCGCAGACGCTGGGGCTGCCCAACCAGCAGGCGGTCACGGCGGTAGTGGAATATATGGGCGGCGGCTTCGGCAGCAAGTTTGGCATTGACCTGCCGGGCGAGGTGGCCTGCCAGCTGAGCAAGAAGGCCAAAGCGCCGGTCCATCTGATGCTGACCCGGGTAGACGAATTCCTGATGGCCGGCAACCGCAGCGGCGCCTGGCAGAAGGTCAAGGCAGGCGCGACCAAAGACGGCAAGCTGGTCGCCGTCTCCGCCACGCAGTATCGCCTGGGCGGGCTGGCGGAAGGCTCACAGGCGGGCATTCCCTACATCTACCACGCGGAGAAGGTCTATCGGGAGGTCGCCGCGCTGCACACCAACCAGGACGGCTCGCGCTCCTTCCGCGCCCCCGGTCACCCGCAGGCGTGCTTCCCGACCGAGTCCATCATGGACGACCTGGCCGCCGCTATCGGCATGGACCCGGTCGAGTTCCGCAAAAAGAACGTCTCCGATCCGGCCTATCACCGCCAGTTGGATGCGGGCGCGAAGGCCATCGGCTGGGAAAATCGCAACAAGACTCCCGGCGGCGGCCCCGGCTCCGGCCCCAACAACGCGCTCAAGCGCGGCATGGGCTGCGGCTGCGCGACCTGGGGCGGCGGCGGCGGGCCTTCCTGCCAGGTAGATGTCTTCATCACCCCGGACGGCGGCGTCGTGGCGCAGGTGGGCACGCAGGACCTGGGCACCGGTTCGCGTACCATCACGGCGGCGGTCGTCGCCGATGAGTTCGGCCTGCCGGTGGAGGCCATAGAGACGCGCATCGGCCACAGCACCTACGGCAGCGCCAACCCCTCCGGCGGCAGCACGACGACGGCCTCGCTGACTCCGGCGGTCAAGGACGCGGCCTACAACGCCCGCACCCAGTTTGCCGCCAAGCTCGCCCCGATGCTCAATGCCAAGCCCGAAGACCTGATCTTCCATGACGGCAAGGTCTATGCCGCTAACGCCCCGGACAAGGCGCTGACCTGGAAGCAGGCGTGCGCGGCGCTGGGCATGGCGGGCCTGTCGGCGCGCGGCGAGTGGAAGCCGGGCCTGTCGGGCAACGGCGTGCATGGCGTCCACTTTGCCGAGGTGGAGGTGGATACCGAGACGGGGCAGGTGCGCGTGCTTAAGATGGTCTGCGTGCAGGACTGCGGCCTCTGCGTCAACCGCACGGCCACGGAGAGCCAGATAAACGGCGGCATGATCCAGGGCCTCGGCTACGCGCTCTACGAAAAGACGGTGGCCGACCCCTTCACGGGCAATATGCTCAATACCACCCTGGACGAGTACAAGCTGCCCGGCTGCATGGAGATGCCGGAGATGATCCCCATCATTGACGACGGGGATGAGCGCAACGTGGTCATCGGCATGGCCGAGCCGGCCACCATTCCGGCAGCAGGCGCCATTGCCAACGCCGTCTACAACGCCTGCGGCGTGCGCGTCACCTCGCTTCCCATCACGCCGGATAAGATCCTGGACGGCCTGGCCAAGCTGCGGAAAGGCTGATTAAGGAGACACACCCGATGAGCATGAACTCGTTTGACCTACATAATCCGACCAGCCTCCAGCAGGCCATCGCGCTTCTCGATCCGACGGATGCGAACAACCGGCGCGTTCGCATCCTGGCGGGCGGGCAGGATCTGCTCACCGAGATGAAGGATCACATCGTCGAGCCGGAGGTTGTAGTCAATCTCAAGCACATTCCCGGCCTGGATACGCTCGCCTATGACCCGCAGAAGGGGCTGACCATCGGCGCGCTGGTCCGGGTAGCCGATGTGGCCGACAACGCGGACGTGCAGAAGAACTTCCCGGCGCTGGCGATGGCGGCGGGCAGCGTGGCCTCGCCCCAGATCCGGCACATGGGCACCATGGGCGGCAACCTCTGCCAGCGCCCGCGCTGCTGGTATTACCGGAACGAGCATATCGTCTGCATCAAAAAGGGCGGGGACCGCTGTTACGCCGCGACCGGCGAGAACAAATACAACGCCATCCTCGGCGGCGGGCCGTCCTGGATCGTCCATCCGTCCGATACGGCGACGGCGCTGGTCGCGCTCAACGCCAGCGTCACCATCACCGGGCCGAAGGGCACGCGTACGATCCCGCTGGAAAAGTTTTTTATCTTACCTAGCGTAAACGTGCGCCGTGAAAACGTATTAAAACCGGATGAGATTGTGACGAGCATCCTGGTTCCCAATTCGCCGCTGGCGGCGCGCAGCGTCTACCTGAAGTTCCGCGAGAAGAGCTCGATGGATTGGGCGATGTCGGCGGCGGCGGTCGCGCTGACGACGGCGGGCGATACCGTCAAGGAGGCGCGGATCGTGCTGGGCGGGGTCGCGCCGATCCCCTGGCGGGTTCCCAAGGCTGAAGCCGCGCTCAAAGGCAAGCCCGTCAACGCCCAGACGTTGGAAGCGGTCGCCGAGGCCGCGCTGGACGGCGCACTGGCGCTGGCCCAGAACGGTTATAAAATTCCGCTGACCAAGGCCATCCTGCGCCGCGCTATTCAGCAAGCCGTTGCGTAACAGGCAGTGGGGAGTAGGCAGTTGGCAATCGTAAAAGCAACAGATCGGTTCTCCGACTGCCAACTGCCTTTCCCCGACAGCCATCAAAAGGTGAAGACGATGTCCCAGGAAACCGAAACAATCTCTATCCAGACGACAACTCAAGAGGCAGGCGCGGCGGCAGGGCCGGTACAGAGCCCCTACTGCCGCGAGCTGCGCAGCAAACGTTACTACTTCTTACAGGAGGTGCCTACCGAAGAGCATCATCTGCTCGACGGCAGCAACCGTTGCTGGTGCCGCCTGACGATGCAGGTCATCGGGCCTGATGGCGAGTTGGCCCGCCCGAAAGACTGCACGCCGGGCCGCGCTTGCTATAAATCGCTCTTTGAGACATCCGATACTGCCTAACGCGGGTGCGCCGGAGGTTCGGTCTTCGCGTGCCCGGCCTGTTCTTTTGCAAGGAGATGAATGCTATGCGAAACTTCCTTCTGACATTGGCGCTGGCTTTGTCGGTGGGCGCGGCTGCCAATGCCGCCCCAACCAAGTCGCAAACGGGCAACCATTTGCGCGGTGACTATGTCGAAGCCCGCACCGCCAGCGTGTTCGCGGGCGCGTGCCACTTCGGCGGCGAGGTGACGACGACCGGGCGGGAGGCCGAGATGGTCTGGCATGTGCGCGATGGCGCATGGAACGGCGTCTCCCTGGAGGGCCTGAACGCGATGGCCGCTGTCGTCGGCAGCGAGAACCTGCGCGATGAGGAGGCAGCCCGCCGCTCTGTCCTCTACATTGATGTCAAGGCGACCCCGGCCCAGGCCGAGGCGCTGACCGCCGCGCTGCAAGCCAACTACGGCAAGTCGCTTGGCAAGCTCGTGGCCGTCAAGCGCGTGCCGATCACGTTCGCCCGCCAGGACGAGAGCTATCGCGTCGAAGCGAAGGGCGTGGGCAATCTGGTCGTGGATGCCATGCCCAACCATGAGTGCTGCAAGCTGCCCAACATGGTCTGGTACACTCCGCTCATCGAGTTGAGCAACCGCCGCGTCGGCTACACCCGCACGAGCAGCGTTCTGGATAAGACGCTCGGCGCCAACTGGACCAAGAGCGGCCAGAACACCGCCTTCTACGGCGAGTTCTCGCTGTAAGTCTCAATCCACGGCCCTCACCTTCACGGAGAGCTAGATCGAAGTTTAACTTTTCCAGCCGCAGGACAGAGAACTTGCTTGTCCTGCGGCTATTTCGTATTTCCGGTTTTCACTACCGTACACTTTTTCTGTCGGGGCAAAGTCTCCGTATGCTCAACGGAACTGGAATAGGTAATCCTTCGTTGAGGCAATGCTCAATCCAGAGCAGCCCGATCTGAAAGAGGCTCAAATCGCACCGATCTCTGCGGT
>DASRGZ010000028.1:0-62921 GCA_035650735.1 Chthonomonadaceae bacterium | reverse complement strand
CCCTGCCGCTCGGGGGCGCAAAGCGCCCGTCGCCCACCTACGTGGGCGAAAAAGGTGTTTTGCCCGCGTAGGTGTCGCTAGGCAGAGCCGTGTCGCAAGGTGTCGCAAGGCGGAGGCAAGGGCCGTAACCTTGCCGACCCTTGCAGTGGCGCGAACCGTTGAGCGCCAACCCTAGCAGTGGCCCGAACCATTGCAGGGCCGACCATTCAGGAGTACCATCGCCTCTTCACCAAACCCAGCGGCAGTGGCCCGAACCATTGCAGGGCCGACCCTTGCAGTGGGGATAGGGGTGAGGGCGACCCTACACCCTACTCCCTGCACGGGGGGTTAGGTTACCCCTTATAAGGGCTGCCGCGCAGCCGGACAAAGCTGGTGAGTGTGCGGCTATAGCCGTTGATGTTCACCGTAATTGCTACGCTGATGGCGCCGATGTTGGGCCGCTCCACCGACGTGGGCGCGCTCGGGCTGGCCGTCGTGGTCCAGGAAGCGGACGCGGCGGTATAGGCCGAGCCGGCGACAACGTAGTAGGTCAACTGCAACGACTGCACGCCTGTGAGCACAGTGGTTGTCGTCGCGGAGCCGTTGACTGTGCGCGTCTCTTTGAGCGCCGCCGGGTTGGTCGTCGTGTCCAGCCAGAGCCGGAGGGTGTCTCCCGTGCTGCTGGTGTAGCAGGTCACCGACGACGCCCCGGCTGCCGCAAGGGCAGAATAGAGCGCCGGGTTGGACTGTATCAGCATGGGCTGGGCGGAGCGCAGGTTATCCAGCAGCGTATCCATCGCCTTGCGCGCGCCCGCGTAGGCGTTGTTCTGCCCGGCGATGGCCCCGCGCGAGGTCAGCGTGGTCTGTACCAGTGCAGCCATCCCGCCCCCAACGATCAGCGCGATCAATCCCGCAACCAACGTTTCCATCAGGGTGGCGCCATGGCGCCCGACTCTCTGGCTCATATGCCGGCCCTCACAAGGTACGTGCTTCCCTGATAGAGCACCTGGCTGCCGGGAAGCAGCGTCACCGTTACCGTCACCGTGCGCAGCGCGTCTTCGGCAGGCTTGATGGGATTCGACCCGGCCACTATCCGGTCGCTGACGACGGTGATTGCCACCTTATAGCGCGCCGCCGACGGCCTGCTATCCTGGTTGGCCTGGTTGCGGTCATAGTAATGCACGACCGGGGACGTCGTCGGCGCTTCCGCCGTGTAGTAAAACCCGGTCTCTTTAATCGTCTCGAGGGCGTTGCGGGCCAGCGTATAGGCCACATCCTGATCGTAGGAATCCAGCGTCAGCCGGAAGGAGAAATCGAACAGGCTGACCACCGAGGCGATGCAGGTGCCGACGATGAGGGCGGCGATCAGAACTTCCAGGAACGTCACGCCGCGGCGTCTCCTTGCGCTCATTGGTTCACTCCGTTGATCTCGACCCAGGAGTTATCGAAGCCGTAATAGCCAAAGCTGGTGGGCTTGATCAGGTCCGGGACGTAGTTGACCGTGATGTTGCCGTTGATATCCACCTGGTTCGCTAGAATCTGGCCGTTGATGGTGGGGTTGCCGCTGTTGACCACGTAGCCGTACTCGTTGCCGAGCGAGTCCTTGTTGTAGGCGTAAATGGCCGCATCAATCCGCTGGTTGCCCGCCAGGTCAATGCCGCTCTTGGTGGCCACGTAGATATGACAGACGTTGCTGGGGTTCTGCGAGGCCGTCAGGGCCGCCGTGCCGCCCCGGAAGCGGCAGGTGCCCGTGCCCCCGCTCGGCCCGACCCACAGGTTGATCGGCCCGCCCGTGTTGTCCAGATCGATAGTCTTGTTGCCTGCCAGGTTGATATTGGTCACATAGTAGTTGCCCGGCCCGTGCAGCGTGACCGAGTTTGTGATTGAGTTGCCCACGATAGGCGGGGTGGCTCTGGCGTTGTCGTTATTTGTGGCGAGGTAGGCCATTCCGCCCGGCGGATAGGTGCTCGCCGGGAACAGATCCAGCGCCTTCTGGTCCACAGTCTCCCACTGAATCGGACGGGGCTCGCGCAGCTCCGTATAGCCGCCGGGGTCCAGGCCGCCGTACCAGCCGGCGCTCGGTCCGTTGAAGTAGATGCTGCCCTGGATACCGGGATGCCCGGTGAAGTCAAGCTGGCCGTTGGTGCCCACGTCACCGACGACCACCACAGCGGAGCCGTGCCAGACGCTAATGCTGTTCAGGGTGTAGATGGCGTAGTTACCGGGCGGCGCGTAGCCTTTGGCGGAAACCTGGATGGTGCGGGTGGCGCCGTTGAGGGTGCCGGTCGCGATCACGTAGAGGTTGCTGGGCGGCTTCCAGGGCGTGCTGCCGTCGCGGTTGGCGCAGTAGACGCGGAAGGTGCCGCCGCCGAAGTTGTAGAGCACGCCGGGCGGGTTGGAGGCTCCGGCCTGATCGGCGGTGGTTTCGTCGAGAGAGATTTTACGGAACTCGAAGTTGACGCCCGCCTCGGCCAGACTCAGCGCCGCCGCGTAGTCGCTATCGGTCCGGGCGCGGCCATAGTAGGAGACGCACAGCGTCCCGATGCCGGCCAGCAGCAGCGAGATGACGACCATGAACGCCAGCGCGCTGATCAGGACGCCTCCGCGCTGGCGCCGTATCTGACGATCTAGGTGTCGCACGTTATCGATTCCTTTCTCTGTGCGCAAGAGCGGCCCGCCCTTGCAGCAAGGGCCGCCGCTTCCCCTCCCTGTCCGCCCGAACCGCGCTCAGGGGGTATCTATGCCGGGCGCAAATTTACCATGACTGCCGATGCTGCACGAGATCACCAGGCCGCCCTGCGGAACGGTCTGCCCGTTCTGCGCGGTGGCCGTGCCGTTCGAGATAGTAATAGTGTAGGTGCCGCCGTCCGGGCATACTGGCACGCCCGCCGCCTCTTTGCTCAGCGCGCTCACCTGGGTCGTATAGGCGTGCGTGGCGCTCTGGCGCCGATACTGCTCTTCGGCGTTGGCAAGGGCCTGCATGTTGGCGCGGCAGGCGCTCTGCCTGGACGCGCTCATGCCGTTCTGGAAGGCCGGCATGGCTATCGCCATCAGGACGATGACGATCAGGACGACGGTAAGCACTTCCGCAAGCGTCCATCCACGCCGCCATTTGAACTGGTCTCTCTTCCGCATCGGTTGCTCTTTCGTAGATACCTCACCCCCTAACCCCCTCTCCTTAACAAAGAGAGGGGGAACCGAGAAGCCAACGCTTTCCTCTCCCCTCTCCTTCGCAAGGAGAGGGGCGGGGGTGAGGTCTGCTGGGGTAAAGGCTATTTCTTGATGACATTGCCCAGGTTGAAAATGGGCATATACAGCGCCAGCAGGATAAACAGCACCAGGCCCCCGACGATCACCGTCATGGCCGGCTCCATCAGCTTGGTCAGGTTCTCCACAGTGTACTCAATGTCACGATTGTAGAAGCGGGTGATCTCCTCCAGCATCGTATCCAGGTTGCCGGAGTGCTCCCCCGCCGCGATCATGCGCGTGACCATCGCCGGAAACTCGCCCGTCTGCTCAAGGGGCAGGGAGAGCGTCGCGCCCTCTTTGACGAAGCCCGCCACCTTCTTGACCGCCTCCATGATGATCACGTTGCCGCAGGTCTGTCCCGCGATAGCCAGGCCCCGCAGGATCGGCACGCCGGAGCGTACCGCTCCAGAAAACGTCTGCGTAAAGCGCGAGACGGCGATCTTGCGATTGAGGTCGCCAAGCAGCGGAATCTTGAGCTTCAGACGGTCGTACTGTGTGCGTCCCGTGGGCGTCTGGATGTAGCGCCGCAGGGCATAGATCAGCCCTGCCAGCCCCAGCAGCACCATCCACCAGTAGTGCAGGATGATGTAGCTTAACGAGACCAGCATCATCGTGACCGCCGGCAGCTTGGCGTTGAACTGGCGGTAGACGTTGGCGAAGACCGGCACAACGAAGATCAGCATGAAGATGACCACGAACACCGCCGTCCCCATGACGATAGCCGGATAGACGAAGGCCGACTTGACCTTAGCGCGCAGTTGGGCCTCTTTATCAAACTGATCGGCGGCCAGTTCCAGGGTCTGTTCCAGGACGCCGCCCACCTCGCCGGCCTGCGCCAGCGAGATATAGGTTTCACTAAAGACCTTGGGATGCTTGCGCATCGCGTCCGTGAGCGTGCTGCCGGTCAGTACCTCCAGTCGGACATCGTTGATCGTCTCCACCAGGGCCGGGTTCTGAGTCTGGGCGGACACCGCCTGCAGGCACTCCACAATCGAGATACCGGCCCGCACCAGGGTCGCCAACTGTCGGCTCATGATGACCATGTCCCGCAGCTTGACCCCGCGCTTTCGGCGCAGCAATCCCCCCTGGGCGCCGCTCTGCCCGCGTGCGGCCTGCTCCCGGATCTGGGTCAGGAACAGCTCCTTTTTACGCAGTATCTCGCGGGCTTCGGAGAGGTCCCGGGCGGCGATGACGCCATCACTTTGTTGGCCGGCGCGATCCCGGGCGGTATATTGGAAAGTTGGCATAGTCCGTGTGCCCTCCTTAGCGATTCCCTGTCGCCAGGCCCCTGCCTTCCGGCAAGGGGATATGGCGGCATCCGGATATCCGCTTGGGCCAAGAGGCCCAATATCATCTATAACCTCTTGACCTAGAAATCTTCTGAGAACAGAACGCGCGTGACCTCCTCTGCGGTCGTCTGGCCGATCAGCATCTTGCGCAGCGCCGCCTCGCGCATGGTGATCATGCCTTCGGCGATGGCCTGATCCCGCAGTTCCTGGCCGGAAGCGCGCTTGAGCACCATGCCGCGCAGCGTGTCGCTCATCGGCATAAGCTCATAGACGCCGGTGCGGCCCTTCATGCCGCGCCCGCCGCACTTGGCGCAGCCGCGCCCGGTCGCCAGAACGGGCATCTCGCCCTCCCGCTTCTGTAGGCCGAACGCCTCCAGCATCATGTCCGAGGCCGGCTCCAGCTCCTTGCAGTGGACGCAGACGGTGCGCAGCAGCCGCTGGCCGATGACGCCGATGACGGCGGAACTGATCAGGAACGGCTCCACGCCCATGTTCTGCAGCCGCACCAGCGCGCCCGGCGCGTCGTTGGTGTGCAGCGTGGACAGCACCAGGTGGCCGGTCAGCGCGGCCTGCACGGCGATCTCGGCGGTCTCTTTATCGCGTATCTCGCCGACCATGATCACGTCCGGGTCCTGGCGCACTAGCGAGCGCAGGCCGGCGGCGAACGTCATACCGATCTGGGAGTGCACCTGCACCTGGTTGACGCCGGGCAGGTTGTACTCGACCGGGTCCTCGACGGTATTGATGTTGCGTGTCGAGTCGTTGATCAGGCTGAGCGCGGCATAGAGCGTGGTGGATTTGCCGGAGCCTGTCGGCCCAGTCACCAGCACGACCCCATGCGGTCGGCGGACAAAGCGCTCGAAAAGCTCCCGTTGCTCCGGGAACAGGCCCAGCGCATCGGCGTTGCCCAGCGAACTGGATTTTTCCAGCACGCGCATGACGATCTTCTCGCCATAGATGAGCGGCAGGATGCTCACGCGCAGGTCGTAGTTCTTGCCGCTCTCGTCTTTGAAGACAAAGCGCCCGTCCTGCGGGCGGCGGCGCTCGGCGATGTCCAGATGGGACATGACCTTGATGCGCGAGACGACCGCCGGCAGGTGATGCCGCGGGAAGGTCATCTGATCGTAGAGCAGCCCATCCTGCCGGAAGCGCACGCGCACGACCTTTTCCTGCGGCTCGATATGAATATCGCTGGCGCCGCTGGAGACTCCGGTATGGACGATGCTATTAACCAGCCGCACAATCGGCGCGCCCTCGGCCAGGCCCACCAGCTCATCAAGGGAGAGGTCAGGATCGGCCTGGGCCGCCTCGTTGATCTCATCCAGCACCGACAGCGCCGCCTGCCGCATGTCATAAATGCGGTTGATGCTCTGCAAAATGTCGGCCTGGAAGGCCAGAAACGCCACGATGCGGCGGCCCAGACGGGTGCGCAGATCGTCTACAGCAGACAGATCCAGCGGGTCGGCCATCGCCACATGCACGGCGTCCTCCTGCGCGGCAAAGGGCAGCAGCATCTTGCGGCGTGCCAGGTGCTCGGGGATGGAGCGCGCCAGTTCCAGGTCAATGGAGGTATCCGCCAGGTCTACGTAAGGAAAGCCCGTTAGCTCCTGCAGATAACGCCCCATTGTGGAGGCGGGCGCAAAACCAAGCGAAACGATGACTTCGCCGAGGAAAGCCCCGGTCTGGCGCTGGCACTCCAGCGCCTGCTCTAACTGCTCTTGACTGATGACTCCATCGGCAACCAATTGCTCCCCCAGACGGCTGGCGCGGTACTTGATTGCAATTGCGGTTACCTTCATCATCCCGGTCTAAGTCACTCCGATTTGCTGGTATGTTGCTGTGCTGGCGTACCGCTTCCTGGCGGATTTTCCAACCGGCAAGGAGACTATTCCACGTTTGCCGGATCTACTATCTCGGTGAGAATGAGTGGTTTTTGGGGAGAGAGGGTAGGAGCAGGCAGCGGCAGGGTTCCGCCTGCCGCGCTCAGGGATGGTCAGGGAAAAGGAAGGGGAATTGGGGAAGAGGCGGGGAGCTCAGGCGTCGAGTAGGTAGGCGGCAAGCAGGCCCCTACAGAGGGTAGGGCGCGCGGAGAGCGCTTCCATCATCACCTGAACGATCTCGACCGGCTCGGCCTCGATGCCGTTCTCATGCAGCGTGGACTGTAGCTCCTGGAGGATGCGCAGGGGCGCCTCGGACAGCGCCAGCGCTGGCATATCCCCCGACGCGCCGAGGGTGGATTGCAGACCGTCTCCGCTGGCAAGGGACTCAGGACGCGCGGCAGGCGAAAGCAGTCTCTGCATCGCGGCCCGGATGTCGTCGCGTCGTCTCATCGGCGTAGTTCTCCTGAAGAATGTCCTGTCCCAATTGGCGGTAGGCGTGCGCCGCCTGCGATTTGGGGGCATAGGCGAAGATCGTCTGTCCGGTGGCCGGAGCCTCCGCCAGGCGTACCGTGCGCGGGATGAGGGTCTTGTAGATCTGGCCCGGCAGCACGGCGCTGACCTCATTCAGAACGTCATTGGCGTGGGCGATGCGCCGGTCGAACATGGTGCCGACCACGCGCAGGCGCAGCGTCGGATTGAGCGCTTCCCGGATGGCGGCGGCGATCTCCTGGATGTCCACCAGGCCGCGCAGCGAAAGGAAGTCGCATTGCAGCGGCACGAGCGCGACGTGGGCGGCAGTCAGGGCGTTGGTCAGCGCGCAGCCGAGCGAAGGCGGGCAGTCAATCAGGGCGTAATCGTAGCGATCCTGCACCTGTTGGAGCGCCCGGGACAGCCGAAAGACGGCATCCTCAGCCTGCGCCAGCTCCAGCAAGACGACGGCCAGGGTGGCTGTCGCCGGGACAAGATGCATTCCGTCGGCGCAGGGGCCGATAGCCTCCAGGATGCGCGCGGGCTCGCGCAGCACATCTCCGATGGCAAAGCGCGCGGGCGTATGCTCCAGGGCTGCCGTCAGGCTCGCCTGCGGCGCCAGATCCAGCAGCAGCACGCGCTTGCCTGCCGCTGCCAGCGCCGCGCCCAGATTCGCCGCCGTTGTCGTCTTACCAACGCCGCCTTTGTGGCTGGCGAGCGCATAGATCCGCATGGGCCGTATCCCTCAGCCGTTCTTCTCTTTGGGCGGTGCGCCGGGAAGCCACTTGCGCAGCACCTGATCGCGGAAGCGCTGCAGGCGCTCCACGCCGGCAGGCTCTTTCTGTTGCGGGTCGTGGGCATCCCGGATATAAGCGGCGGCCTCGGCCAGGCCCATCTTTCCCTCGGCGCGGGGCGGCGCGGTCGGGGCGCCGGATGGGAGTGGAGCGCCTGAGGAAGGAGCGCTCGGAGCGCCGGCCTGCTCCAATAGATCGGGCGCGGCCTGAGGCGGCGCTTGGACCCGCTCCAGTTTCTCGTGGAGGCTGCGCGCTTTCATGGTAGGCGATAGGTACGGCGTATCCTCGAACAGCTCCTCCAGCCGCTTGCGCCGCACGCCCGCATCAAATGGTTGCTGTGTCTCTGCCATGTCAGGCTGCCTTTGCCAGGCGCGGACGCCGACAGGCCAGGTCGCGCACGGCCTTCTCCACGTGCTCCGGCAAGACGTGCGGCCCGTCCTGCAGGAACGCTTCCTTCATCGCCGCCTCCGTCACCACCAGAATATCGCGGGGCACGCCGCCGCTGTGCAGATAGAGAGCCTGCATGGTTTCCGGAGAACAGATCGCGTACGGGTCGGCCGCGCCCGCGCGCTGGAATCGGTGCAGGAGCATCTTCTCCGTCTCTTCTAGGGAGAGCGGTTCCAGCGTCGAAACCGAGGCAATGCGGCTCTGCAGCGCCGGATAGTAGGCGAGCTTGCGATCAATGCCCAACTGCGCCGATAGCACAATCTGGAGCAGAATGCGCTCGCGCGTCTGCAGGTTGACCAGATCGCGCAGCACCAGAAACGCCCGCGAGTCGATGGATTGGGCCTCGTCAATGAAGAGCACAATCGTCTGTTTCTCTTCGTAGGCTTTGGCCAGCAGCCAGGTCTCCAGGCGGGTCACCATCTCACGTGTGGTGGGCGCCGGCTCCAGGCCGAAGGCCATCAGCACCTCGGTAAGCAGAGTCCGGGGCGAGGTAATGGTGCTGGTATTCTGCATTTTGGCACAGTGCCAGCCGAACTGATGCGGCCAGACCGTCATCAGGTATTCGATCAAGAACGACTTGCCCTGCCCCACGTCGCCGCGTATCAGCGCCAGGCCCCCATGTTCCTGAATGGTCCACCTGGCCTTGACCACCGCCTCTTTATGCTGCGTGGACAGGTAGAGCCATTTGGGATCATGGTTGCGGGCAAACGGGGTTTCCGTCAAGCCGAAGTGTTGGATATACTCCGTAACCATCAATAACCCTCCTCGCACAGTGCTGGAGTCCATACAGGGGCGGGGGAATGCGGCTTAGGGTCTCCTGTGTTGATGGACGCCGATCCACTTCGTCCCTGAATTTTCGGCAGACTCGGGCCATTTCTCCATACCCAATTGGCCCTCACCCTGGAAGACCTCACCCCCGTCCCCTCTCCTTGCTAAGGAGAGGGGACGGGGAGAAGCCGGGTCAGCCTCTTTCCCACTGCCCCTCTCCGTTTTGGAATCCCCGGAACCGGACGTTCCGCTCGTCCGTCCTATGGCCAGAGTGCGTTTCCAGGCGAGCAGAAGTCCCTTCGCCCTCTCCCAGCCGCTCTCTATCATCCCACCCGAAATTCTCTGCAAGTTGATTGAGCAAGCTTGTTTGCGGCGCCAAATGAGGAGAGCAGCGTATTCCTAACTCTCGGTAGACACTCCCAGCCGTGTGGATCAATCTCACGCAGCCTGCTGCTGAGGAGATACGTCAACACCGTTGGGAGGGATTACCTAACTCTCATGCAGGAGGAAAAAATATGCCCGCGCAACCCGTACAATTTAAGGCCAGCCCGATACAAGCCCGTACAAAGGGCGAAGTGAAGCGTTTACGCAAATCCGGTTTTATTCCTATCTCCATCCAGCACAGAGGACAGGAGACGCTCCACCTGCAGGCGGAGGCCAAGCCTCTGGAGGAACAGCTCCGGCTGCACGGCGAGGCCGCCCTGCTGGAAATGGTGCTCGAACCGGACGGCCAGAGGCAGACGGTCCTCTTCAGCGCTATCCAGAGGCATCCGGTCACGCACAGCCTTCAGCATGTTGCGTTTCGAAGCGTGATAGGCAACGAGATGATCAAGGCCCACGTTCCCATCGTGCTCCACGGAGAGCCGGAGGCGGTGAGGCTGCATACCGCCGTCCTGCAGCCGGGCGTAGATCAGTTAGAGATCCGCTGTCTGCCGCAGAACCTGCCCGACCATATCACGGTAGAGGTTTCGCAGCTTGGCATTGGGGATGTGATACACGTTTCCGACCTGCCAAAGTCGGATAAGTATGAGATATTGACCCCGACAGACACGGCGGTAGTGTCGCTGGCGAGCCTGGCGGCCCGCGTGACCGAGGAAGAGGCCATCGCGCCGGAGCAGGTCGAAGCGGCAGAAGAGGGCACGGAGCCTGCCACGGCCTGAGGGGATGTTGCGACTTCCTTTCGGGCGGCTAAAGCCGCTGCAACAAAAGCACGAAGTCGGCCTGCGGCGACTAAAGACCTCACCCCCAACCCTTCTCCTTCGCAAGGAGAGGGGAGAAACGAACCCGCGCAGGCGGGTTTTGTGCCTTGGTTGCCGCGAATCTATTCGCCCGCTATCAAAACGGAAGGACCCTGGGGGCTATAGGATCGTGGCGTGAGGTTTAGCGGCGAATGCCGGAGAAGCCGCCGGCGCGTGCGGCTTCAATTTCAGCGCGGGTGGAGAGCAGCAGGTCACCGGGCATGGTGTGCTTGAGCGCGGCCATCGCCGTGCCATACTCTAATCCCAGCTTGAGGTCGCCCTGCAGGTAGCCCATCAGGACGCCCGCGCTGAAGGCGTCGCCCGCGCCGACCCGATCCACGACCTCCGCCAACCGGTAGGGCGCGCAGGCCCAATCGCCCCGATCATCGCAGGCTACGGCGCCATCGCCGCCGCAGGTGACGACCGCCGCGCCCACGCCGTAACGCTTTCGGAACTCCCGCGCCATCTCCGGGCCATCGCCCGTCATGCTGAAAACCGCCGCTGCATCGGAGAGCGGGCAGAGCAGCACATCTATCTGGGATAGCAGTGGCTCTATCTCTCGCCGTGCCGCCTCCGGCGTCCAGAGCTTGGTCCGGTAGTTGACGTCGAAAGAGACGGCTGTTCCCGCCTCTCTGGCAAGGGCGACCGCCCGCGCCACCGACTGCGCGCAGGAGGGACTGAGGGCCGGGGTGATGCCGGTCAGGTGCAGCAGCCTGGCCTGAGCGATTCGTTCGGCGTCTACCTCCTCCGGGGTGAGCGTGCTGGCGGCGGAGGCGGCGCGGTCATAGTAGACGTCAATGCCGCGTGGGGCCACGCCGAAATCCAGGAAGTAGGTGCCCACCCGCGCCGTCGGCCTCGTGTCCCAGATGACGCCGGAGGTATCCACGCCCCAGCGCCGTATCTCGTTCTCGATGCGCCGACCGAGCGGATTGGCGGGCAGCTTGCTCCACCAGGCCGACCGCAATCCCAGCCGCGCCAGCGCCACCGCCGTGTTCGACTCGCTGCCGCCGATTCGCACGTCCAGCGTGACCGCCTCCTCCAGCCGCCCATACCCCGGCGGGCTGAGACGTATCATTGTCTCCCCGAACGTCGCGACATCATAAGCCCGTTTTTGCGCGTTCCGGCTGCTGTTGCTCATACTCCTCCCGCCTTCAGTTACCAGGGACCTCCCTGAGTTCGACAGCACGCCCATTTTATTGGGCAGTTTCTGCCTCACTCATGGCTGTCAGTACCTCATCCGCATGACCATCTACTTTCACCTTGCGGAAGATGGAGCGGATACGGCCATCCGGGCCAATCAGGAACGTTGTGCGATCCACGCCCATATACTTCCGGCCATACAGGGATTTCTCGCCCCAGACGCCGTAGGCTTCGGCGACCCTGTGATCGGTATCGGCCAGCAGACGGAAAGGCAGGTTAAACTTGTCGGCAAATTTCTTTTCGGCTTCGACGGTGTCGGGGCTGATTCCGAGGATGACAGCGCCGGCTGACTCGAACTGAGCCAGAGCGTCGCGGAACGCGACCGCTTCCATTGTTCATCCAGGTGTATCCGCTTTGGGGAAGAAATAGAGCACGACGGTCTTTCCGCGCAGATCCGAGAGGCTGACTGTCTGCCCGTTCTGGTCCGGCAGGCGGAAGTCCGGGGCCATATCGCCTACGTTGAGCATGATCGCTCCTTTCTGAGGGAATGGAATACGCGGAGGGTGTTCTTTATCGGGCCGGCGACTTCCTGCCCTTTTATGCGAAGGAAAGTTGGGCCAACGGAAAGCCGCAGCGGTTCTCGCCTTAACTCATTGATTTGGCGCTACGGCGGGCAGGCAAAGAAACAGCCCCGCTCTTATACAAGGGCGAGGCTGGTGGAAGCGGACAATGGCGCGGAAGCGCGTCTAGAGGGTGTTATGCCCTTTTTGCCTGCTTCGAGAGAGGACTTGGAGGCTGATGACCGCTTTGGGCTCGCTAAAAAGCGAGCACCAAGCCTCTAATGAGCGGCTGGCCTATCTCCTCAAGAGGACCCAAGTGCATCACACGCTCTAGAGGCGGAACAGCTTGTCTTCCAGACCGGTGTTGACGTGCACATCCCGATAGACCGTCTCTCCGGCGCGTTGGTTTTCGTTGTTGAAGACCTCAATGCGTGAGGGGAACCAGACTCCCGGAGCGACCTCATGGGGGGCCCTGTAGTAGAAGATTGCGTTGAGTTTGCCTTCCTGGCTGTACTCTTCGCGCTTGAGCACCACTTTAGTGCGCGGATCGACCCAGATGATCCGATGGGAAGTATCCAGATTCTTATCGCGGTAGCTGACGCGGAACACGGCGCACTCCACACCGTCCACCGGGCGCGTGCCCCGGAATTCGGCATGGGTATAGGCGAGATAGCCATGGGAAAGCATCCCGACATCCAGAAGGGTTTTGCGCTTGCCCGGCGATTCGCCCAGGTCGCGGACGTCCTTGATGCCCAGCCCGGAGAGCCGCACATACTGTTTGGTGCCATTGACGATCAAGGTCGCGCTGGAAGCCCCGAGACGCGCATCCAGGCGCAGCTTGTTTTCGTCCTTATAGTGGACGCGCACGTCGCCCTGCAGCTTGTAGATCATGCCGAAATCTTTGTTGATCTTGCGCAGCGCATTGTCATCGTGATAGGTGACGCGCATGGTCGCGGTAAAGTCGTCGAGCCTGCTGGCGACGTAATCGCCGATATTGTTGCTGAGGGCGGCGGTCGTTGTGGCGGAAGCTGTGTTCCCCGCCGTGACCAGGCCAAGCCCGGTGCAGCCAAGCAGCATCAGCGCCGCCGCGAGAGACGCCTGTTTAAGCTGCTGTGTAGCACGCTTACTCATGTACACTCCTTTCCTTGCATCTCCAATAAGACCGGACAGAACCCGCCGGCAACTCTTCTCACAGCCCAGCAGGAACTACCAGTTGAACTACGCCCCGCGCCGCAGACAGAGTTCCGACCAGGCTGCGATTTCTCGCCAATCTGGCAATGGTGGTTACCGCTTCGACAACAGGACAATCGTCCGTACCGAACGCACGCCCATTTCTTTAAATGACGATCAGCAACCCGCATCGTTACGGACATGCCAGATTTTTATTTCCTTTAGAAGTGGTCGGCAACCCACATATAGGCCAGGCGGCGGGGGAAGAGCACATGGAACAGGCGGAGGTCGCCTTCTCCCTCCACATTCGCAAAACGGAGGGCCAGGACGGAACTATAATACCCCATCGCCAGCTGCATCAGCCGCGATTGCGGCAACTGAACGCGGCCCGACGCCCGCTCGGAAGCATTCATCTCCACCTGTTCGCCCGTCCAGCGCAGGGTGAGCGCGCCGATGTCAGTCTCCAGGCGCAGGGAAGCGCCCACCGCCAGGCCCTGAACTGCGCCCGCTCGCCGGGTCCACTCCGGCAGCGTTTTTTCAAAGAAGGGCGCCAGGCGCAGGATGCGGCCCATGCCGCCGCCATTGCGGGGAAACGTGAGCGTCTGCTCGGCCCCAAACTGATCCAGGTACGCGCTGAACAGGCTGTCCGGCGGGATCAGGAAGCGGATCTTCTCCACCCGCAGCTCGACCGCGCGGTCGGCAGCCCAGCGCACGATGTCGGCAAAATATTCCGGTTGAAGCGCGCCAACCTCGCAGACGGTCACGCGCTCCTCGGTCCTATCGCGGGCGGCATAGGCCCGGATCGCTCCCGCGCCGTCAGTGAAGACGAACGCCTCCGCCGGATCGCCATACCAGGAGCCTTTGCGGAACCAACCGGTCCCCTCGCCGCGTAGGATACTGCCGGTGAGGTCGGCGTTGTTCTCGGCATAGATCTCCTGTACGGCGGGCAGGTCTTCGGGGACGAACGGGCGCGCGGAAAGCGAGTCCTGGGCGCGCTCCGCATCGCGCGTGTGCACCTCCACGCGGCAGGCGGGCAGGCAGACGGCATAACCGAATTTGTCATAAAAATCGGGGATGCCGAACAGGATCGCGCAGTCATATTCGTGCGCGACCATCCAGCGGTTGCTGTTTTCCAGCACCTGCCGCGCGTAGCCCTTTTTCCGGTGCGCGCGCTCGGTCTCCACGCCGGCAATGCCGCCCATATGCACGGAGGCGACGCCGACCCGCATCACCAGGTCCACGACGGTGAGGCCGCTGACGTACTCGCCGTTAAGCTGGAGTTGATGCCGGTAGCTGGAGCCATCCTGAGTTACCTGAATTGCGAGGTTTGACATTTTGGCATGCCCTTCCCTACAAATTACACCACGGCTAGATTTTACCCGGCAAAACACTGAGGAATCGAGAGGGCGCACGGCGTATTCTGCCGTGGGAGAAGATTCTCCTCTCTGTCTATCGCGTGGCGGAGATAGCCTGGCCGCGCTGGAAAGGAAGATCGTGAACGCGCCTCCCTCTCTTCTGGAAGCTACCTTTTTGCACGCGCAGGGCATCGGGCGCACGACCGAGATGCGGCTCTGGCAGGCCGGGGCGCGCAATTGGAATACCTATCTCGCCGCGCCGGAAAGCGCCTGGCCGCTCACGCGCGCCCAGCGCGCCCTGCTGAGGCCAACCGTCCTGGAGTCGCAGTGGCGGCTGGAGCAGGAAGATTTCCGGTGGTTTGCCGAGCGGCTTCCTGCCAGCGAATACTGGCGGGCCGTTCCGGCGTTCGGCCATCGTCTGGCGTTTGTGGACATCGAGACGAACGGCGGCATGGACCCGAACGACCTGACGGTGGTCGGGGTCTTCGACGGATGGCGGCTGCGCCAGTATGTGCGGGGGCAGAACCTGGAGCAGTTCCCGGAGGCTCTGCAGGACGCGGCCATTCTGGTCACCTTTTTCGGCTCCGGGTTCGATCTGCCCTTCCTGCGCCGCGCCTTCCCGCATCTGCCCATGCCGCAGATGCACGTAGACCTGTGCTTTATGCTCAAGAAGCTGGGGTTCCGGGGCGGCCTAAAGCGCATCGAGACCCAGTTCGGAATCCAGCGCAGCCCACAAACCACTGGGCTGTCCGGCTGGGACGCCGTGCGCCTCTGGCGTGAGTACCGGCGGGGCCGGGAAAGCTCCCTGGAGACGCTGCTGGCCTACAACGCCGAAGACGTGCGCAACATGACGGTACTGCTCTCCGAAGGTTATCGGCGCATGGCCCGCAACCTGCTCGCCAACTGTCTGCCAGGAGATTAAACCTCTGGAACCCTATCTCGCGTTGTAGCCTGGCTCGCGTACATGTTGCAAGAGTTCGTGAACCAGTTGCTCAGCGGTCACGCCGTCGGCGATGGCGGCATAGTTGCGCAGGATGCGGTGGCCGAGCACGGGAGCGGCGACGGCGCGCACGTCGTTGGCGGTGGGCGCGGGCTTACCGGTGAGAATAGCGCGCGCTTTGGCGCCCAGCACCAGGTATTGCGAGGCGCGCGGCCCGGCGCCCCACTCCACGTATTTCTTGATGGCGGGCGGCGCTTCGGTTTCGGCAGGGCGCGAGGCGCGGGCCAGCGCGACAGCATACGAGACGACGTGCGGCGAGGCGGGAACCTGGCGCACCAGATGTTGCAAGGCTATCAGCTCCTCCCTGGTAAAGACGGGCTGGATCTCGACCTCCGCATCTATGGTCGTCGCGCTGACCATCCGCTCTTCCTGATCGCGCGCCGGATAGCCCAGGTTCAGGCTGAACATGAAGCGATCTAGCTGCGCTTCGGGCAGAGGATAGGTTCCCTCCTGCTCGATGGGGTTCTGCGTGGCGACGACGAAGAACGGGCGCTCCAGCGGCAGCGTGCGTCCCCCGACGGTGACGCTGTACTCCTGCATGGCCTCCAGCAGCGCGGATTGGGTCTTGGGCGGCGTGCGGTTGATCTCGTCGGCCAGGACGACGTTGGCAAAGATCGGCCCCGGCACAAAGCGCAGCCGCCGCGCGCCGGTCGTCGGGTCCGTCTCCAATATCTCGGTCCCCAGGATGTCGCCGGGCATCAGGTCGGGCGTGAACTGGATACGTCGGAACTCCCAGGAAAGCGCCTGCGCCAGCGTGCGGACGAGCAGCGTTTTGGCCAGGCCGGGCACGCCGATGAGCAGGCAGTGCCCACGCGCAAAAAGGGCGATCAGCAGGTTCTGGAGGATGGCCTCCTGCCCGACGATGACCTTGCGTATTTCGGCCAGCAGCCGCTCGTGCTGCGCGCGGATACGCTCCGGATCGGCGGTTAAAGCGGGCGTCGTTTCCGTTATAGAAGATGTTTCATGTGGCATGCAGCTTCCTTTTCAAAGGACGAACAGGTCCGTATCTCCCTTTGTCTTTCTCTCTTTGTGTTTCTCCGTGTTTCCTCTGTGTCTCTGTGCCTCTAGCGCAGCGGGTGGTTTCTTCTTAAACCCCGACGAGGCAGCGCAAATACAGGAAGGCAATCGGCGCGACGAAGAGGAGGCTGTCGAATCGGTCGAGCGCGCCGCCGTGCCCCGGCATGATCGCGCCGAAGTCCTTGATGCCGATCTCGCGCTTGAGCGCCGACTCAAACAGGTCGCCGACTTGCCCGATCACGCCTGCAATCGCCCCAACCGCCAAACCGTGTACGGGCGGCAGGCCGATCCATAAGCCCAAGAGTCCGCCGACCAGCACGGCGCCGAGCAAGCCGCCCAGGGCGCCTTCGATGGTTTTGCCGGGAGAGAGGGAGAGAGCCAGTTTGCGCCTGCCGAGCGCCCGCCCGACGAGGTAGGCGAAGGTGTCGGTCGCCCAGACGCACGCGGACACGAACAGCATCAGCCAGGCGCCCCGGTCTGCGGCACCTAAGGGTGGCACGACGAGGCGGCCCGGCAGCCCGCGCACCAGCACGAAGCTGCTAAACAGCAGCCCGATATATCCCAGCGCTACCAGGCCGTAGAGGGCGCGGAACCGGCCTAGCGGCTGCCCGGTGCGCGCAGCAATCGGAACACGGACAGCGAAAAGCCCGACCAGCAACGCCAGCAAGAGCGCATACGTTTGCACGGAGCCGAACCGGCCCCGGCTGACTCCAGAGGCCAGAAGCGGCCACGCCACACCGCACCAGGCGATGGCCGGATTGAGCCAGGTGTCGGTGGGAAGCGTCTGCGCGCCTGAGCCTGCGTTACGTTCCACCGCCAGCGCGCGCCGATACGCGGTAACGAACTCATAGGTAGCCAGCGCCGTCAGGATCGTAATGCCGCCCGCAAAGATGAGCGCGCCGCCAAAACAGATCGCCAGCCACAGGCCCGCTCCAACAATCGCGCTGAGGGTGCGTATAAGCATAGATGACCGACTTCTCTTACGAGCTCCGCCCGGCCCTAAAGGACCGGGCTGTGGGCGGCAAGCCCCCTGAAGGGGGCTAACCTTCCTTACTTATAGCTCCTATAGGGGACTAACCCACCTCGCGTAGCCCGCTTGAGCGGGCTTGCCGTCCGCAGCCCACTCGTTTACGGGTGGGCTGCCAAAAGGCACCGGATATACTCTAAGGCGCGCGTCCCTGCTGCCGGTTCCGCAGGCCGACCTCGTCCCTGGCGGCCTGGAGAGAAACAAGAGCCAGAACCCCTAGCGCGATCAGGATGCTGGCGGCGCAGACGACGAAGATAAGCCGGTAGCCTCCCTGGTTCACCAATTCCCCGGTGAGGACGGACGTCAGTGGGCTGGCAACCGAGAGGGCGGTGGTCTGGAGGCCCGTGTAGAAGCCGATCTCCTCCGCAGGCACCAGTTCCGTCAGCAGCGGATAGGCGGAGGCGCTCTGGGCCGCGTTCCCCAACCCGGCCAGGATCATGACGAGAGTGATCTGGGTCAAGTTGGTCACCCACAGGCCGTTCAGGGAAGCAAGCGCGATCAATGCCAGGCCCAGAAGCAGCATGCGCTTGGGCCCGATTCGGTCGGTAAGCCAGCCGCAGGGAATCACGCCCGCCGCCGTCGCCAGCATCAGCACCAGAAACATCCGCTGCGCCTGCTGGTCGTTGGCTCCGGCGATCTTCTCGACAAAGAGAGTCAGGAAGGGCAGTACCGCGCCGATGCCGATGCCCGAGAAGAAGAGCGCAATCAACGACCGGCGCGCCTGCCGCAAGATGCGTAGTCCCCGCAGCGCAATGAAGACTTCCTGCCAGTGGCTTTTATCCGCAGCCGAATGGGCGGGGTGGCGCGGCTCTCGTATCATGGCGCAGGTCCAGCCGGTGGTGATGAGCATCAGGACCGCGACGATGCCAAACTTTACGGCGGGAGGCTGCGGCAGCATCACCAGCGCTGCCTGGCCCAGAACGCCCAGGAACGCCCACAGGCCCATCACGCGCCCGCGCTGCGGCTCCGGCGTGATGTCGGGCATCAGGGCCTGATAGGGATCGAAGGCTACGTTGAAAAAGACGGTAAACAGGAAGATACACCCCACGATGGCGGTCAGGCGCACGCCTATCGGCAGGTGGCTGGCCGCCGGCGTGAGGAGCATAAACAGCGCGGAGAGCGGAGTAAATACCAGCATAAAGGGACGGCGGCGGCCTAAGCGGGTACGGAGCCGGTCGCTGGCTGAGCCGACGACCGGCTGGATTACCGCGCCCTCAAACGAGTGGGTGCTGCCCATCAATCCGATCAGCCGGGCATCCTGCGTGTAGTTTTGCAGGAACAGCGGCAGCACGGCGTTGTTAAATGAGTAGAAGGCGCCGTATCCCAGGTTCGCCACGCAGTACCAGAAGGATTGCAGGGGAGAAAGTGGCTGCTGCGGCTCAGACGCCTCTCCCTGCGCTTCCTCCACTTCCCCTGCCACAATCGCCTGCGCGGCAAGGGAAGGGTCTTGCCCGTTGGAATCGGGGAGCGTTGCCTCTGTTCCGGCCTCTGTTGGGCGTTCCATGGGGTTATCTCCTCTCAACGCAGGGCCTCGCGCGCGGGCTGGCTGCCTTCCTCCAGGTGGGCCTGGAGCGCGGCCTGGTGGGCGTAGTAGGCGCGAGCGTACTCGTATTCTTGCGGCAGGTCAATATCGAAGCCCAGTTCCGGGGCGCAATCGCGGACGCCGACGCCGGTGCAGCCAAGTATCTGCCCGCAGCGTTCCTCGATGGCGCGAATGGTCAACTGCCGGGTAGCAAAGCGCGCGACGGTGCGCCAGCCCACCAGCCGCGCCATCTGCCACTGGCTTTTGCGCGCCTGGAAAATCCGCTCGATGTGCGGGCGGTTGTTGAGCAGGGTCTCCGGGTTAATCAGGAAGACGCAGCCGATGGTGATGGCTCCCTCGCGAAGAGGCACAAAGATGTTCTGTGTGCCGGGGAAACGCGCCTCAAACGCCTGCCGGGTGATGACGGGAACGGCAACGTCGGCCTGCGGCGGGCAGGCATCCAGGTAGGCGTTGATAGCTTCCGGCGTGAGGAAGGGCAGGTCGGTCGTGGAGAGGAGAGCGCGCGGCGCGTGCCCCCCATTCTGCTCCTGTAGCCATTGCAGGCCGCGCAGGAAGTTTTCCGGCCCGCTCACGCCCTCCAGAATAGCTCCCTCCACGCCGGCAGCGCGCGCCTCCGCCAGCGCCGCCTCCGGCCCGACCACCACGATGCGCTCGACGCGCCCGGTAGCCCGAAAGACCTCGATAGCGCGCTGCAAGAGAGTCTGCCCGCCCAGGTGGATGAGCGCTTTGATCTCCGTGCCCGCTATCCGCGCGAACTCGCCGGAGATGCGCCCGCCGGCTGGAAGCACGATATCCACTCGCTCCCTGACACTCCCTGCAAGCTGCTGCCGTTGGTTGCTGTCTTGCGGTTCCATGCACTGCACTCCCTTCCTTCCTCTTTCCGGGCGCAGACCGGCTGACTATTCACGTCCCGGCCTCTGTATTCCTCTGTGCGCCCCATCGCTCTCTGTTGTCCCTATTGTAAGGCAACGGCAGGTGTTGCGCATGAGGCGATAGGCCCAATTGTAAGCCTGGCACCGTCCTGATTTTTTCGGGATTTTTCGAGGGAGAACGGAAGGCCCGGCCCCGGCGCTCAGGGTCCTTCCGTTGTCGGCGCTTTTGCGTTTTTTGCGTCCGCCAGTCGCAAGGCAGAGCGCTGTCGTCAGGTGTTGCAAGGCGGAGGCAGGGGCCGTAACCCTGCCGACCCTTGCAGTGGCCGAACCGTTGTAGGCGCGACCCTTGCAGTCCATTGCAGGCCCTAGAGCCGGGCATTGAAAATACCCGTCTAGAGGGCGGCTGCGCCGCCAACCGTCCTTCGGACGGAAAACCTGGCTTGGCTGTGCGTCCGCCAGGACGCTTGGCCGCAGGCCCTAGAGACGGGTACTTTCCGTGCCCGGCGTCAAGTGCTATCCAGGGCAGGAATAGGGCCGGGGGAAGACGAACCTACGCGAGAGCCGGCCATGCCTCGGTCTCTCAATTCCGCTCAGGAGTTTTCTGGTGAAGCCTCCGTTAGCCCGATTTTCCCCTGCGTTCGACCTTGCAGCAGTGTGCTGCCTGTTGGGACTCATCCTGGCGCCCGCCTCTGCCCAGAGGCAGCGCAGCGCCGGCAATCCCTTTCAGCCTCCCCGCGCCACCGTCCACTACGCTCGCGACCGGGACTACCATGTGCGCCATCTGCGCCTGGTATTCGAGGTGAACCCTGCCGCCCATTCCGCGCGCGGAATCGTCACGCACTACCTAGCCCCGCTGCGGGATAGATTGGGCCTGATCCGCCTGGACGCCGGCGCCAACCTCAAGATACAGGAGTGCCGCATAGATGGCGAACGCGTGGCCTTTGTCCATGAAGGGGATGCGCTGACGCTCACGCCGCCCGCGCCGCTTCCGCGCGGCAAAGAGGTCGCCGTCGAGATCCGCTACGAGATGCCCGGAGGCGGCGCGTTCGGCGGCGCCAACGGTGTCGGCGGCTTCCACTGGGTAGATGCCGACCCGCAAGACCCGGAACGCCGCCCCGGCTTCTGGACGCAGGGCGAGACCGCCACCAACCACAACTGGGTGCCCTGCTACGATGCCCCCAACGACAAATGCACCAGTGAAACCATTGTGACGGTGCCGGAAAACTGGGAAGTCATCGGCAACGGCGTCCAGACTGGGACGACGTATGACGCCAGCCGACATACCCGCACCTTCCGCTGGACCATGAAGCAGCCGCACTCCACCTACCTGCTCTCGCTGGTGGGCGGCGAGGAGGACATCCGCAAGGCCAGCTGGGCGGGCGTGCCGCTCTATTATGTGGTGCCCAGGGGCAGAGCCAGCCTGGCCCCGCCCTCGTTCGGCAACACGCCGGACATGCTGCAATTTTTCTCGAATGTGCTGGGCGTCAAATATCCCTGGATGAAATACGCGCAATCGGCCGTATTCGATTTCCCAGGCGGCATGGAGAACGTCAGCGCCACGACCCTGGGCGAGCGCGCCCTGGCCGACAAGCGCAGCGGCGTCTGGCCCATGTCGCGCCTGACGGCCCATGAGCTGGCCCATCAGTGGTTCGGCGACCTGGTGACCTGCCGGGATTGGGGCGATGCCTGGCTCAACGAGGGGTTCGCCACCTTCTTTGAGATGCTTTACATGGAGCACCTGGAGGGCAAAGACCGCTACGACCGGGAGCGGGACGGCGCTCTGCAGAGCTATCTCTTCGAGTCCCGCCGCTATAAGCGACCCATCTCCACGCGGCTTTATGACAGGCCGGACAACCTGTTCGACGCCCACACCTACTCCAAGGGCGGGCTAGTGCTGCACATGCTGCGCCGTGAATTGGGAGACGCCGACTTCTTCCGGGGATTGGGCCACTATCTGCGCGTCCACGCCTTTCAGCCGGTAGACACGCACGACCTGGTCGAGGCGATCACGGAGGAGACCGGGCGCAACGTCGCACCGTTCTTTGATCAGTGGGTCTTCAAGCCGGGGCATCCGGTGCTGACCTACACCTGGTCGTATGACGAGGCGGGCAAGGCGGTCGTGCTGAACGTCAAGCAGACGCAGGACACCTCCGACGGCACGCCCATCTATAACCTCCCGCTCACGGTGGCCCTGATTCGCAAGGACGGCTTTCCCGACCTGAAAACCCCTATCGGCAGATGGACCCTGACCATCAACCAGGCCGACGGCGGTGGCCGGCTGCAAGTCTCCGTCAAGCCCGACGCCGTGCTGATTGACCCTGACCATGACCTGATCAAGGAGATAAAGCTCAATTGGGCTGCGAGCGAGCTGCCCGCCATCCTGCGCTACGCGCCCACCAGCCTGGATCGCGTGGAGGCGGCGCGTCAACTGGTCGGCAGCAACAGCGCCCCGGAGGAGTCCACCGTCCAGTTACTCGTAGAGGCCGTCCGCGCCGAGTCCAGCAATGAGGCGGCGGCCTCGCTGCTGGATATACTGGGCGGCCTCAAGCTGGAGGACGCTCGCAAGGAGGCGCTGCGCCCGCTGTTCCGGGAGCAGGCGGCCTCCAAGGATCTGACGCGCCGCGCTGCCGCATTGCAGGCGCTCGGAAGCCTTCCCCGCAACCCGGAGGATGTGGCTCGCCTGCGCGCCGCCGCCGGCAGCGATACAGAACCGTACCGTGTGGTGCAGGCGGCGCTTGCGGGGCTGGGCCGTCTGGACGCCGCCACCAACCTGGATGTGTTCGAGCATCAGATCAAAGCCCACTCGCTCCATGATCAGCTGACGCTGGCGGCGGTGAATGCGCTGGCCAGGGCCAATACCGAGGCCGCCATCCCAGTCTTGCTTGAAGCGGCTTCCCCGACGCATCCTCGCTTTGTGCGCATCCGGGCCATCCAAGCTCTGGCTGAGGTCGCGCCCGGAAGCGCAGCGGCCCATGCCGGCCTGCTCGGCTTCCTGAAAGAGGAGAACAGCCCCGGCGTTCAGATCGCCGCCGCGCAGACTCTCAAACAGCGCAAGGACATGGAGGCGGTTGCGGCCCTGCGCGCCCTGAGCACCGCCGCCAAACAGAACGACGTGCGCGAAGCAGCCAAAGAGGCTGCCGACGCCCTGGAAGGCAAGTGACCATTCCTCGAACCTTAAAAAACTTTAAGGAACCTTTAACCCCCGTTTAAGGTTGGCGTCGTATACTGCCCTTAGGTTACACCTGCTGTTGCGGCAGGTTGAGAATTGCAACGGCTTCTTCCATCCAAGCCGGCCTAATCAAGGACCAAGTCTTATGTCCGTACCGCCTTCTTCCCCTCTGGAAGCCGAAAAGCGCTCACGCCGCCCTCGGCTTACGCTGCCAGTGCTGCTGATCGTTTTGCTGCTGGACTCGGCTTACCTGTTCATCGCCAATCGCGCCTCCGGCCCGCCGCGCATCGAGCTCTCCGCCTTCACTTATGAGGCGACGCTGCTGCTGCACCTGCTCCAGGGCCTGCTGATCACCGGCCTGGTGATCTGGCGGGCGGGCGCGCTCGTGCGCGCCATTCGCGCGCGGCAGGGCGCTTCCGCCGTCCTGGGAGCGCTGACGGCACTCTTCCTGGTCGCCTGCCTGATCTCCGGCCTGGCCTTTCTCGGAATCGGCTTTCAGGTTTTCTCCCTCAACCTGCGCTATGTGCTGCGTCCCATCCACGACGTGAGCACCGCCGGGTTTGTCCTGTGCGGCTTTGCCTATCTGCTGGCGCGGGCGCGCGCCGCCGGAATAGGCTCCCCGGAGCGGCAGCATGTGCAGATGGCGGCGCGTTACGGCCTGCTGTTCGGCCTGCCTATGGTCGCGCTGCTGATCTACACGCTCTATGCACCCAACGCCGACCGCATCATCTCCAATCCCGCGCTCCCGCCCATGACCGCCTTTCAGGAGGGCGACGGCGCGGGCGGCAAGTTCTTCCCTGCCTCCGCGCAGTCCGTCGGCGGGCAGTTCTTCCCCTCGGAATACTTCGTGGACTCCCAATCCTGCGGCGCGAAGGGCTGTCACCCGGACATCTACGCGCAGTGGCAGTCGTCGGCGCATCACCGCGCCTCGTTTAATAACCAGTGGTACCGCAAGTCCATCGAATACATGCAGGAGGTCATAGGAACGCAACCCTCGAAGTGGTGCGGCGGCTGCCATGATATGGCTGTGCTGCTCACGGAAGACCCCCATAGTCCCGGCCATCCGCGCTTCGACAAGCCGATAAAGGATCAGCTCTGGCCCCCGGAGAAGTACCCCGAGTCCCATGCGGGCATTGGCTGCGCCGTCTGCCACTCCATCGTCCACGTCAAGAGCACGATGGGGCAGAGCGACTACCTGGCCGACTATCCGCCGATGCACAAGTACCTGGTGACCAACAACGCCTTCGCCAAGGGCCTGCATAACTTCCTAACCCGCCTGGCGCCGGAGCCTCATAAAAAGACGTTCCTGCGTCCCTTCCATACCGACCAGACCGCCAAGTTCTGCTCGTCCTGCCACAAAGTTCACCTGGATGTGCCCGTCAACGGCTATCGCTGGTTCCGGGGCTTCAACGACTACGATGCCTGGCAGCAGAGCGGCGTCTCCGGCTTCGGCGCGGCCTCCTTCTACTATCCATCGGATGAGAAGACGGGCCAGCCCGCCTTCAAGAAGTGCGCTGACTGCCACATGCCGCTGACGGCCTCGAAGGACGCGGGCAACATCGGCGGCTTTGTCCATTCGCATCGCTTCCCCGCCGCCAATACCGCGCTGCCCTTTGCCTACCACGATACGACGCAGCTAGAGGTTGTCCAGAAGTTCCTTCAGGACAAGGCGCTCTCCATTGACATCTTCGGGCTGCGCCGCGCCAAAGAGGGAGCCAGGAAGGTGGCGCAGGGCAGAAGCGCGACACCGCGCCGAAGCGGGATGAGCCTGGACACGCCCAGAGCCGCTAACCTGATGGGTGAGGCAGGAGCGGGCCTGCCGGTCGCCGCCGCCAACGCGCCCGTCGTGGAGGATACGCTGGTCGCGCCGCTGAACCGGGGCGGCAAGGGGGCCGCGCTGCGCCGCGGCGAAAGCCCGCTGGTGGAGGTCGTCGTGCGCACGCTCAAGCTCGGCCACGTCTTCCCCGGCGGCACCTTCGACGCCTTCGATGTCTGGGTGGAGCTAGAGGCCAAAGACAGCAAGGGCCGCACCTTCTACCACAGCGGCAAGCTCTCCTGGCCCGGTGGCCCGGTCGAGAAGGCTGCCCACCGCTACCGCGCCCTGCTGGTGGACGGCCACAGCAATCCCATCAACAAGCGCAACGCCTGGGCTGCCCGCGCCGTCGTCTATGCCAAGAATATTCCGCCCGGCGCGGCGGACGTCGTCCACTTCCGCCTGAAGGTACCCAAAGACTGCGGCGACCGCGTCACGCTCACCGCCAGGTTGAACTACCGCAAGTTCTCCTGGTGGAACACGCAGTTCGCCTATGCCGGGCGCACCGACGGCCACGTCGGCAGCCTCACCCCGGCCTCAGCAAAAAGCACCGCCGCACAGGGGGGCGCAACCGTTGGTATCGGCGTCGGCAAGACCGCCGGCCCGGTGGCCCATGGCTGGGACGACCGCCCGATGCGCTTTGATGAGGATACCTCCATCGCCTCGGGCGAGATTAAGGATATTCCCGATCTGCCGATCACGGTGCTTTGCCAGGACACGGTCATGCTGCCGGTCGTCAATGCGAACGCGCAGCCGGATGCGCCCGCCACGCCCGGCGACGACAAGAAGGATCGTATTCGCTGGAATGACTACGGCATCGGCCTGCTGCTGCAAGGCGATTTCCGGGGCGCCACCCGCGCCTTCACGCAGGTGACGAAGATTGCGCCGAAGTGGCCGGAGGGCTACGTCAACATCGGGCGCGTGCGCCAGGCCGAGCGCGATACGGCGGCGGCGCAGGCAGCCTTCAACAAGGCGTTCTCCCTCTACGATGCCAACCCAACGCCGATGACGCCCTACCAGAAGGCGCGCACGCAAAACTTCTACGCGCAGACGCTCTTCGACCAGGGCCAGCTCGATAAGGCGCTTGCCGTGCTGGATGAAGTCATCAAAATCTTCCCGGACGACCGCAACGTGCGCAACCTGGCCGGAACGATCCTGTTCCGCCTGGGCCGCTACGATGACGCCATCCAGCACCTGACGCATACGCTCTCTATTGACCCGGAGGACATCACCGCCCACTACAACTTGATGAAGTGCTATCGGGCCAAAGGCGATATGGGCCGAGCGTCCATCCATGAGGCGCTTTATAAGCGCTTCAAGGCGGACGAGACGACAACCGACCTCACCGGCCCCTATAAGCGCCGGCACCCGGAGGACAACAATCTCGCCCAGCCCATCCATGAGCAGCCGGATGCGGTCGTCGAAGCCAAGCCGAAATGGCTTATCCAGCGCGAGAACGCTATCGCCCGGCGCAAAAAACAGCAGCAGGAGGCGGCCCTGCGCCGGAACAGGCCAACCAACCAACCAAAAACGGTCGCTCTTGCCCGCTGAAATCTAACTCGTGGCCCTGACGCGGCAGGCTAAACCCTGCCGCTCGGGGGCGCAAAGCGCCCGTCGCCCACCTGCGTGGGCGATAATGTTCTGCCTGCGCAGGCAGGCAGCAGGCCGTAGGCCCCACAGCGGCAGGGTTTAGCCTGCCGGAAGTGTTTGAGGAGAACTCGGAACGAAAATGCATCATCCATATAAGTTACAGACTATGGTTAGAATCGGGGCGGGCGTCGCGCTGGCGGCGGTCGCTCTCGGCGCTGCGCTTGCCGGCTGCAAATCCAAATCCAATGAAGCGCCCACCAAAGTGATGCCGGTAGTGCAAAATGTCGGCGTTTCTCTGGTGGACGTGACCGGAGAGGCGGGCATCAACTTCCGGCACGTCAGCGGCGCGTTCGGCAAGAAGTGGCTGCCGGAGACGATGGGCAGCGGCGTCGCCTGGATAGATTACGATGGCGACGGTTTGCAGGACGTGTTCTTCGTCAACAGCCGGGAGTGGACGGATGCGGAGTTATCTTCGGCGCACCTGTCGCCCAATCGGGACAAACATCCACCCGTTACCGGCAAGCTCTATCACAACGACGGCAACGGCCATTTCACCGACGTGACGCAGAAGGCGGGCCTGGCTATCCCGATGTACGGCATGGGCGCCTGCGTCGGCGATTACGATAACGACGGCCGTCCCGACCTCTACGTCACCGCGTTGGGCCGCAACTACCTCTTCCGTAACAACGGCAACGGCACGTTCACCGACGTTGCCGCCAAAGTGGGCGTGCAGGACGGCGGCTGGAGCACCAGCGCTGCCTGGGTGGATTACGACAAGGACGGCAAGCTCGACCTCCTCGTCTGCCACTATGTCAAGTGGACGCCGGCTACCGACATTCCCTGCCCGCGCAACAACCATCCCACCTACTGCACGCCGGCCCAGTACACCGGCGAGCCGCTCTCGCTCTACCACAACGACGGCAGCGGCCACTTCACCAACGTCGCCCAAAAGGCGGGCCTGTGGGTGCGCTCCGATGGCAGCAAGGCGCAGGGCAAGTCGCTCGGAGTCGCTATCTGCGACTACGATAACGACGGCTGGCCCGATATCGCCATCGCTAACGACACCGAGCCCAACTATCTGTTCCACAACGAGGGCAACGGCACGTTCAAAGAGGTCGGCGTGGAGCTGGGTATGGCCTATGGGGATAGCGGCTCAGCGCGCGGCGCGATGGGCATTGATGCCGCCGACTACGACCGCTGCGGCTACCAGAGCCTGGTTATCGGCAACTTCTCCAACCAGATGCTCGCCCTCTACCACAACGAGAAGGGCAGCATCTACCGGGATGTCGCGCCGCAGGTCGGCGTCGGGCAGCCCAGCCTGCTCTCGCTCTCCTTCGGCTGCTTCTTCTTCGACCTGGATAACGACGGCTGGCAGGATATCTTCGTCGCCAACGGCCATGTAGATGACGACATTCAGGAGATCCAGCAGCAGGTCGAGTATGCCGAGTACCCGCTGGTCTTCCGCAACCTGGGCAACGGGAATTTCGTCAACGTCCGCGATCAGCTTGGCCCGGCGATGCAGCAGAAGGTCGTGGCGCGCGGTCTTGCCTACGCCGATTACGATCTGGACGGCGCGCTCGACATCGCCATGTCCACCAACAACGGCCCGGCCTACCTGTTCCACAACACGGGCGGCAAGAACCACTCCCTGCGCCTGGAACTGGAGGGCACCACGAGCAACCGCAGCGCTATCGGCGCCAAGATCACCGCCCATATCGGCGGCGCAACCCAGACCTACATGGTCCGCAGCGGCTCGTCCTACTGCTCCCAGAGCGAATTGCCGATCACGGTCGGGCTGGGTCAAGCCGGGCAAGCCGACTCCATCCTGATCGAGTGGCCCTCCGGCGAGAAGACGACGCTCAACTCCGTTGCCGCCGGGCAGATCTACCAGATCGTTGAGGGTAAAGGCATCGTCGCGCAGCGTCCCTTCGGCAAACCTATCGCCCTGCGCACCGCCCGCGCCAACTAACAATAGAAAACCTCAACAGGATTAACAGGATTATTCAGGATTTACAGGATTAAAGCAAAAGACAGAAGCCTTGCAACCAAGGCTAGTCCACTAAGTCTAGAGGAAGAGGACTCGGTTGGTTGGGTGGATTTTAGAAATCCTGTTAATCCTGTTGAGGTTTTTAGCAAATCAGACGATCTGCATGGGCATCAGCACGCACAGGTAGTCGGCTTCCGGCGGCGTTCCGGCGGCATCCTCCTCCCTGGGCGGGCTGGGCACCGGGCGCAGCACGCCGGGCTTGAGAGGCTCCGTCAGCTCCAGGTGCAGGCCATCCACATCCAGCACGCTCAGCACGTCCAGCAGATACTTGGCGTTGAAAGCGATCTCCACGTCATCGCCCTCCCGCACGACCTCTACTTCCTCCCGCGCATTGCCAATCGTCTGGCTCTCCGCCGTCAGCACCAGCTTATCGTCCTCCGCCCGCAGGATGACGCGGTTGGAGTTCTCGCGCGCGACGATGGAGGCGCGGCGCACCGCCCGCAGCAGCGGCTCGACCGGAATGGTCAGGCGCTTCTGGTATTGGCTGGGAATAACCCGCTGGTAGTTGGGGAACTGGCCCTCGATCAGTCGGGAGACGATCTGCACCTCGCCCTCGCCGGGCAGCGTAAAGCGCACCTGATTATCCGACAGCGCCACCTCCACATCGCCCTCGGCATCGGAGAGCAGGCGTGCCAACTCGTTCATGGCGCGAGAGGGAACGATGGCGTTCTGGGAGCCTCGCCCGTTCGTGGTCCGAGCTGTCTTAACCGCCAGGCGGTGCGTGTCGGTGGAGACGAATTTGAGCGTTTCCCCGTCAAAAACCATAAGGATGCCGGTCAGGATGGCGCGCGTCTCGTCGGGAGAGACCGCAAAGATCGTCTGGCGGATCATCTCGCGCAAGGTCGCCTGCGGGATGGAGAAGCCGACCGCGTCCTTGACTTCCGGCAGCCGGGGGTAATCCTCGGCGGGCAGGCCCAGGATCTTGTAGGCCGAGCGGTCGCAGTTGATATGCACCGTGTGGCTCTTATCCACCGAGAGGGCGACGTCGCTCTTGTCGGGCAGATTGGCAAGCACCTCCGTGAGCGTGCGCGCCGGGGCGGTCAGCCCGCCTCCCTCCTGCACCTGCGCCGGAATACGGCAGGAGATGCCCAGCTCCAGGTCGGTTGCGATCAGGCGCAGGCCGCTCTCCTCGGCCTGGATCAGAATATGGCTGAGAATGGGCAGCGAGCTGCGACCGGATACCGCGTGTCCGACGGTCTGGACCGCCTCAAAGAGGTCTTTGCGCGGGCAGATGGCTTTCAGGCTGGCCCGCGTATCTACCGGCATAGCAACCATAGGTTCGTTCTCCTTCTGAAAAAGTGCTGTTCACCCTGACGACGCGGATCGCGCGCAAAAAGTGTCGCGCTGCCCGGTAACTTTTCGGAAAAAAGTTTTGTCAAGAAGGTGGGCAGGGAAAGGGCGTCTCGGCGGCAGGGGTTGTACTGCGTTCGTTACGGTTTTGGAAAGGAGAAAGGTGCCATGACCGGCGTTCTCGACGCGGAGAGTACCAACGTGCGCGAATACGGGTCCGGCGAGAGGGTCGAACCGGGAATCTATCTGGATATAGAGACGGGCGGCATCGTGCTGGTGTATGAGCCGGACGAACTGCCGGAAGGCACACGCCTCGTGCGCTACCGCCGCCGCTTCCGTCGAATAGCAGCCGCACCGAATCGGGCGCGATAGCGTCTACGCAAACCCAGCTCCGCCCGGCCCTAAAGGACCGGGCTGTGGGCAGCAAGCCCCCTGAAGGGGGCTAACCTTCCTTCTTGCAGCTCCTAAAGGGAATTGACCAACCTCTGGCAGCCCCATTTATGGGGCTTGCCGTCCGCAGCCCACCTCTGATGACCTTTGACAACCTAAATCGGTAACGTCTAGCTTACCCGGCAGGCTAAACCCTGTCGCTGGGGGGCCTACGGCCCGTTGACGGCAAGGGTCGCGCCTACAATGGACTGCTAGGGTCGCGCTACAATAGTTCGCGCCTCCGCCTTGCCACCGCCCTCCGCCTGGCGACACCTGCGCGGGCAATACCGATTTAGAAAAGCAAAGATCATCAGGGGTGGCTGCCCGGCTGCTGCCGGCTCTGGAGTTGCTGCTGTAACGCCTCGATTTTCAGGCGGCGTTCCGCTGCCGACTCGTGCCGGTCGGGGGGCACCTGGAGAAGCGGTTCGCCGCGCTCCCTGCGGCGCCGATTCTCCGCCTCCAGCGGTCCCATCATTCCCTGGCGGGCCGCCCGAACCGGGAATATCTCATGCTGGAACCGGGCCTGTTTCTGCGCCTGTGTTTCCCATCCGCCGTTATAGACATAAAAGCCGCCCGCGCCCAGCGCGATAACCAGCCCAATGGCCGCCGCAATGATCCATCCAATAGGCGCTTCCCGGCGCAGGCCAGAGGCTGCCTCAGCCTGTCGTTGCGGTCTGTTTCCTCCCGTGGAAGTGGGCGGTTTCCCGCCCGGAGTGACTAGCTTAGCCATCTGGGCTTCTCCTCCTCGCCGGCAGGCCGCGCGCCGCCCTCTGCTGATGCGGGAAGGCGGCGCGGTCCCGGCCCGGCTTTCCAAGCAATCCTCCTACTCCAGCACGTCATAGTTCTGGTTTTCGATGTCAAGATGCTTTTGCTGCAACTGCGTGAACTTGACGTATTTGGTATGTCCATCGAGCCACTGGACGTTCAGGCCCACCTGATGGCGCCAGGGCGAGGTAATCCCGTGCTGGATGGCCGCTTCCACCACGCCCATGCCAGACCGCTCGGCCTGTAGCCAGGCGTTCATCGTCTCCCAGCCTTCGGTATCCGGGCCATCCGTGGAAACGGTTGTGCTTGGCGCATCCTCCAGCGCCGCGTCATGCGAATCGTAGATAAAGAGGCACTCTGCGGGGGCGACAACTCCGGCCAGGGCAACGGGGGGCAATCCTGCCTCGACAAAGGAGCCTGGCGGCGAAGGTGAGCCGGGGAAATCGTCGTTAGAAGAGTCGGTGTTCATGGCGTAACCCAGGCATCCCCAATCCGGACGGCTGGGGTCTATGAAAAGGTTCTCGTTCTTGATATAGGGTTGAATCGGAACACCCCAATCCACCCAGGCGCGCGGGCGCGTCCAATAGCCATCGGTCAGGCAGCCCGTATCGCCGCCGCACTCATAGCACAGGGAAGGCGTATGCGCGTAGCGCAGGCCGGCAGGAACCAGGGTTTCATCATAGTCCTGCGTGTACATGGCGATAGCGGTGCCGATCTGACGCTGATTGGAAAGACAGGTAGCCTTGCGCGCCTGTTCGCGGGCCTGCGCAAAGACAGGAAAGAGAATAGCCGCCAAAATTGCGATAATTGCGATGACGACTAGCAGTTCGATGAGCGTGAATCCTTTCCGCATCCGAATACTGTTCATCCTACCTTCCTCCTTCCCTTACCATGGGAACGGACATGTGTTGATATTCTCAACAGACGGTTATCAGGCATCAACGAAGGCGAAAACTCGGTTGGCGATGGGACAGCGGATGTTTAACTCTACAGCGACTCTTGCGGATTGTCAACCCTATTTTCTTTCCGAACGGGCGCGCAACCGGCCCCATTGCCTATTCAGACGCGACAAAGGAGGGCCGGTTACAGAAATTCATGGGGATAAAATTAGAATTTGCGGCGGAGTGGAGAATACAGCGAAAGCGATGTGGAAGGCGGGGTTGTCACCGCACCAAGAGCAGAGCGAACCCCGCGCTTCCCTTGAGGAAGTCGGCCAGCGTGCGGAACAGGCGGTCGGCGGAAGCCATCTGTTCGTCCGTGAGCCTCTGAAGGTCCGTCAACACCACGCGTGCCCCCGCTTCCGACGACCTGAGTGCCCGCTCAAGAGAACGAGACACTCGCACTCGATGAACCCTGGTCGTTTGTACGCTTTCGCAAGAACAAGCGCTGGGTCTGGCTGGCCCTGTGTCGGCGCACCCGCCAGATCGTGGCGTATGTCATTGGCGACCCCTCGGAAGCGACCTGCCGCGTGCTGTGGGAACGCGTTCCGGTGGCGTACCGATCCGGCACGCTCTACACCGACTTTTGGAACGCCTATGCTGCCCTACTGCCACAGGAGCAGCACGCCGCCGTAGGCAAAGGGAGCGGGCAGACCAATCACATCGAACGCTGGAACAACACCTTGCGCCAACGCTTAGCCCGCTTTGTACGCCAGACGCTCTCGTTCTCGAAATGTGAGCAGATGCACGAGACCTGCTTGCGCTTGTTTCTACACGACTACAACTTGCAACAACGGGCTAAATACCTGAAGGCTCAGAACGACAACGCAAACTGAGCCACTACCTATCATTTCTAATGAGTAGGCAACGGCAATACGCGCCGTCACAGTCCGCGGTAGGCCACGTTTCTTCCACATAACGGCCCACAGGAAGCCGGCAGTGGCGCAACAACGGCGGTCAGGAGGGCCATTCCCCGGAGCGGCTTACTCTCTGCTTCGACTCGCCTTTTCCTGATCTGGCTCTCTCTGCCCTAAGAGTAATCTTCATGCCACATTGTTCCCGTTCTTATGAAGGAGGTAAGCGCAATGCTTAGAGCACGCATCGGGTGGCTGCTGGTGCTTCTTCCCTGTCTGTTCGGTTCTCCCGCAAGGGCAGACCACTTCGCGTTCCGGCGCGAAGTCGTCAATGGACAGGAGCAGGGCATCGTCGTCAGTCACGGCATGGATCTGTTCGTGATTACCACCAGCGCGGGCGGTTACTCACCGGCACGCCGGGCTGAAATCATCGCCCGGCGGCTGGAACAACTCACCGAGGATCACAGCATGGAGCCCGAAATGTTTGGCGTGGGCTCCCGCAACGGAGAGATTATCCTCCAGCAGCAGGAGCACCCCGACCATCCCCCGCATATCCTGGTCACGGTTGACCGTCGTCTAGCCCGGCAGGGCGATGCAGAGCGATTGGCCCAATGGTGGCTGGCGCTGCTGCGGGACAACTTCTCTCTGGCCATCGGGCGCAAGCCCGTTTACACCGCAGGCACTCCCATCGGGGCCCTCTTCCAGAAAGTGTATGCGGCGCTGGGCGAGCCCACGGAACCGATCCCCGCCGAGGACATTATCCGCACCGTGGAGGCCCTTCCCGAATCTGACCGGCAGGCATTTCGCAACGCCGCTGCCTCCGTACCTGCCTCCTTCTCGCCAGTCGCCAACGTCACCGTTCCACGCAAAGCCTCTCCTCAGCATGAGGAGGAAGACCAGGGAGGAGACAGCGCCCAAGAACCGGCCAGGCGTTCCCGACCTGAACGGGCCACCCCACCGGATGAGAATATAGAGTCTTATCGCAATGGCGAGGAGCCTGCTTCCCAACCTCCGAGCCGCGTGCCGCGCACCCAAACGCGCCGCCCTGAGTCAGCACAAGCCAACGATGCCCTCGTGCAGCGGAGCGGCCACTACAAAGTCACCCTGCTTACCGATCCGAAGACCATCGAGATCGGCCAGCCCACCACCATCCAGATTCAACTTACGGATGAGGATACAGGAGAGGAGTCTGTTCCAGGAGCAACCTTGCGGGGATGGTTAGCCAAACGAGGCCAAAAGTCGGCCTCGTCCGCCTCCGCCGAGTTCAACGAGCGAACCGGCACGTATGATTTACCCCTTGTCTTTCATAGCGCCGGCAATTACCGCCTGACGGTAGGCATTCTCACTGAGAGCGAGGACGTGTTTAAGGTTGCATATACCCTCGCCATTGGCAGGTCGGACACCACCGAAGACGGCAAGGAAGAACTACCCAATAGCGAGCGTGTTGCCAGCCGCAATATTCGGCGCATCGGCCTCTATGAGTGCCGTCTGACAGTCGATCCGGTTCCGCCGGTGGTCGGAGAGGAGGCCGAGGTCGAAGTCCACATTAGAAACACGTCCAGGCAAGCCCCGCTCCTCAATGCCACGGTCAAGGGCTGGTTCGTTGCCGAGGGAGAGGATGCGTCGGAAGTGGAACCGCGGTCTGGGGGCGCTACGGAAGAAGCGGGCACCTATGGCTGGCACGTAAAGTTTCCGAAGGCCGGCAAATACTTTGCCACGGTCAGCGTGGAGACGGAGACCGGTCGCAAGTTCCGTGTACGGTTTCCCGTTGCCATTACGGTCTTGGAGTCGGAGAGGGAGCCCAACAAGGACGAGACCGACTCTACCGGAAAGGAGCCCTCCGCGCCGGAGGAGCCGGAGAATTCCCCAGAGGACAGGCCCTCCGAGCGGCCCTGAGAGATAAGCCCTGGAGACGTTTGATATCCATCGGGACAAGCAGGCCCCGGCGCCATTGTCCCCGTCGTCTAAATAGCCCGACGTGTTTGCCGCAACCGTAGCGCGTGGAAGACGCTGGGCACGTCTGGCTGCCATTCCGGTAGGATGACCTTTATAGCAAGACCGTCGAGGTTGCTGACGATGCCCAGGAGGATCGCCAGCCACAGAAATACGCCGCCTGTGTGGAAACCGAGCAAAGCCGCCGCTGCCAGAAAGAGCGTAATCCCCCAGGCTTTGGCGGTGTAGGCATGGAACGAGGCGATCCGCCGATACTTGACCAGATCGAAAGCGTAAGAGAACAGTTGCAGCGAGACCACGACCAGCAGCGGCAGCCGTAGGACGCACGGACGACCTCTGGCGCCGTGCGTCCTACGGCTGCCGCTACCCAGACATAGAACCAGCCGTCCGCCCAACTGTCCGCTACACGTAACCGTTCGGTTGCCACTCCGATCCGGCGTGCCAGGATGCCCTCAAACACGTCGGAGAGGAAAGCCGCCGACAATCCCAGGACTAGCCACGCGCCTGCGACACCGCGCACCGTCATCAGGTAGAGGAGAGGGCCAAGAGACACCCGAACTGCCACAAGACAGGAGGGAAGGTGTTGGAGCCGGTGCAAGCGAGCGTAACCTCGGGTGCTATGAAGAGAACTGATGGACATAGCGCTGCCTCTTGCGCCTTGATCGCCTCAACCAGCAAAGGCGTTTCTGGATTTCGATGTATACAGTGTACCGAAGCATCGTCCAGGCGACATGGGCCGTTTGGCCCATATGGATCGGCTTTCCTACCCTTGCTAATTACACCCGGGCACGGACGCAGACCGCCGACCCGGTAGACAGCGCCCGCTCCTACTAAATGTCGGGGTGCTGTCGGTGCCAGTCCGTATCGCGCTGGAAGGTCATAGCGATAGAAAGGATCGTCTGCTCCGCATAGGGCGAGCCGATGATCTCCAGGCCCAGCGGCAGGTGGTCTTTGCCGAAGCCCATGGGGATCGAGATAGAGGGCCAGCCGGCCAGGTTGCCCGGCCCGCCGTTGCCGCCCCAGGGCTCGGAGATTGCGTTGAGGCTGCGGTCAATCGGCGTGGCGACCACCAGCAGGGTGGGGGCGATCAGCGCGTCGAAGTCGTCCCAGAGCGTATTGAGCGCGTTGAGCGCGACCGTACGGATTCGCAGGGCGCGCAGGTAGTCCGCGGCAGGCACGGCCAGGCCGGCGATAAGGCCCGCCTGCTGGTAGGGGTCGGCCAGCAGCTTGAGTTTGGGGCTGCGGATCAGGTTCTCGAATGCCGCCGATCCCTCCGTTGTCACGATGGCGCCCGCCGCGCTGTCGTAAGGGATGTCCGGCGGGTATTTGGCGTCCTTAAGCGTGAACTTGCGTTTTTTGAACACCTCCAGAGCGGCGTCGAACTGCCGATGCGCTTCCGGGGCTTTGCTGTAATCGTGGGGCAGGATGCCCAGGCGTACCGGGCGGCTGCCAGAGGGACGGGCGGCGCGGGGCCGGAACGTGAAGCGGTCGGTCGCGCTGGACGGGTCGCGCGGATCGTGGCCCGCGATGGCCTTGAGGATATGGCCGCAGTCCTCGGCGGAGCGCGCCATCGGGCCGATCTTGTCCAGCGTCCAGCAGAGCGCCATCGCCCCGTGCCGGCTGACGCGCCCGTAGGTGGGCCGCAGGCCGCTGATGCCGCAGAAGGCGGCGGGGACGGTGATGCTGCCCCAGGTCTCGGTCCCAATGGCGAACCCGACCGCGCCCGCGCCTACCGCCGCGCCGGACCCCGACGACGATCCGCCCGACCATCGCTCCGGGTTCCAGGGACAGCGGCCCGGCCCGTGCAGCGAGGCGGAGGCGTACTCGTAGCCCCCGCCACCGGCCAGCTCCACCATCGCCAGCTTGCCCACCAGCACCGCGCCCGCCTCCCGCAGCCGCTCGACCACCGTCGCGTCGTAGTCGAACACCTGGTCCTGGTGGGCGGGCGAGCCCCAGCGTGTCGGAATGCCCGCCGTCGCGAGCAGGTCCTTCGCGCCATAGGGGACGCCGTGCAGCGGACTGCGCGCCCTGCCCGCCGCCAGTTCCGCATCGGCCTGCCGCGCCTGCCGAAGGGCCAGGTCGCGCGTGAGCTCGGCCAGCGCGTTAAGCGAACGGCCCTGCTTGTCCAGACGGTCCAGGTAAAGCTGGGTCAATTCCACGGACGAGACCTTTTTCGCCCGGAGCATCTGGCCTAGTTCCGTCGCGGAGCGATAGTGCAGCGGGATATCTTCCATGCGAAGGGCCTCCTCTTGGGTTCGAGGATAAGAATGTCTCGCTAAGCGGCGCGGGTGGTGGATCCCTCTGGGGAAACGTTGCTGTTGCCGCAGGAGGAAACGCGGTTTCTAACGCTGGTCGGCAAGGCCCGCGTTACTTCCGACGAGTGCGGCGCTGCGCGCGCTCAGGATGGAACACGAAGCGCGGCTCACTGCCACCGTCGGACAGAGGGAACTTCCGGAGCGCCGTGCTGCTCTCGTCCAGATCCTTGAGCTGGGCCGGCAGCTTGGCGCGCTGTTCGGAGGTGAAGGGAGCGCCGCGTTCTTTTTCCAGTCGAGCGATGCGCGGGTCTTCCGGCTCCGGCGTGGATGCCTTGTCCGCAGGCGTCTCTTGCGGCGCAGCGGCATTACCCGCTTCACCCGTCTCCGCAGCGGCAGCACTGCCCAATAGCAGGCCCGCCGCCGACCCGGCCATCACCCGCGAGAACTGGCGGCACGTTAGCCTGGTATTTTGCCCGGCATCCGGCAGCCGAGCTGGACCAAGACCCTCCGGATCAACGTTCATGGATTACTCCTTATGGTGAATAGATTACATCCGGGCTCCGCTCTCATCTTCTGAGAGGCTGCCTCAGAAAACGTTCCAGTCGAACTCAACGTTTTCTTGCCGCGTCGTTGGGATCTGCCGGCCATGCGTCTGTTCCGCCACGCGCTGCGCCACAAAGGCGCTCAGCTCGGAAATTTTGGTCTTGCCTGCGCGTAAGCCTTCCAGCAGCGCCGCCGTAAACACGCCGTTTCCCTCCCGCTCTAGCGCATACTGCTGGCCCGCTGCCGAGGCGATCACCTGCGCCCCGTTGCCGCGCCGCAGGTCTACAAACAACTGCTGCATCAGGGCGAACGAGTCTTGCAGCCCCACGCGGGGCGCGTTCGCCGGCTGCACGCCGCGGCTTCCCGGTATCGCGGTTACGCCCGGAGGCAAGTCAAGGCCCTTCTGCGGATCGCCGTCCCCTTCCTTATCTACCTCACCCGCATGACAGGTGTCCATTAGCAGCAACTTCTTGCGGGCGGCAATGCCATCGAGCAGGCTTTCCAGTTGCTCATAGGACAGTCCCTTCTGTTCGGGATGCTCAAAATTCATGTCTACCGTGCCGAAGTAGTAGTCCAGCTTGGCATCCAGCATCCCGTGCCCGGCCACGAACACGACGACCTCATCATCTACCCCGCTCTGTGACAGCCAGTCCTTCTCTTGGAGAATTTGCTCCTTCGTCGCATGATCATCCAGCAGAGTATGTTTGTTCACAGACGCGAATTTATCCTGGTGAGAGGCCAGCAGGTTGGCGACATCCTGCGCATCTTTGGCTGCGTATCGGAGGAGATAACGGCTGTCCTGATACTGAGAGACGCCGATGCATAGCACCCACAGCCTGGGTTTGGGAGCCGGTGTCTGGGGCGTGTAGGTCACCTCCCATGTTTCTCGCAGGCTCTCTGCCCCTTTTCGATTGAGTACCGAGACCTGCACTTTATTGCGCCCCGGCGTCAGGTCTATGCGGACGGGAACCGTAACGTGATGCTGTACTTGCTCGCGCAAACGGGCGGCTTCTATTCTGGGGACAGGCACGTCGTTAACCCAAACATTGACGCGATCCAGTGGGTACAATGTATCCGAAGCCGATACAGTGAACGCCAGTGTCCCTGTATTGGTGGTCAGGGGAAGGGCTGGCGTCAGGGAAGGCGGGTCCGGAAGATGGAAGTCGTTGCTGAAGCTGGCCTCGGTGAAGCCCATCTTCTCCAGCCGTTTGTGATAGGCCGCACGATAGAATGAGAGCAGGGCCTGGTCAGAGCTGCCTAATGTCTCCAACACTTTGTCGGGCCGGTTCAGCCGTAAATCGAACTGCTCAAAAGGATAGGCCCGGTTTCCGACTCGAAAGGCCACGGCTTGGGTCGCATTACGCGCGCTTGCGTAGTAGCCTTCGGGTGTAGCGGCCAGCACTTCACCCGCTTCCGTAGGCACCAGAGCGAGCAGCAGCGTGCCCTCCGCCACTTTCCACAAATGCACCGTGCCGTCTGCGCTGGCAGCCAGGCAGAGCTTACCATCGGACGAGAGGGCGATTTCTGATATGTAGCCTTCCATCTGCCCGAGCGTGCGTACCTGCGCACGGGTCGTTACGTTCCAGACAGTGACGAAACCATTCTCGTTACCGCTGATCAGGGACTTGCCGTCTGGCGTAAAAGCAAGTGCGCTGACACCGCTTGCATGGCCCTGAATCACTCCCAGCGGTCGTGCGCCATCGTCGGCCCACAACTGCACGCTGCCATCGGCGCAGCCAACGGCGAGCAGATTATCAGTGGTGCTGTACGCCAGAGAGAAGACCTGTCCGGCGTGCGGACTGAGCGTGTTCAGCAAGCGCCCCGATACCGCATCCCAGATCTGAACGGTGTCCTCATTCAGACGGCTGGTCGCCAGACGCTGATCATCTGCGCGTAAGGCGGCCTTCCAAAACGTGTGGGAGTCCTCGGAGCGTTTCACCTCAGTCCACTGTGTATCGCCAAACGTGAGCAGCTTCTGCTGGAAGGCAGCCTCCCAAACATCTACCTTGCCACATTCGAGGGAGCCTGTAATCTCCGCGGGGGATTTCCTCAAGTTGCGCAACCCAAAGACTCGACTCCCATCCCGGCTGATGGCTGCCGCTTCATAGTAAATATCATAGTAATCCGGCGAGGAGCGGGGATCCGGGGACGCCTTACGCAGGGGCTCGAGCTCGGTTCCCTCTGTGAGCCTCCATCGGCGGAGACCTTGCGCGGTACAGGCATAGAGCGTCTCGTCGCTCGGGCTGAAAAATAGCGCCGTGGCGTGTTCTCCGTATTGGGTTCCCAGCGAAAAGCTGCGCAGCGTGCGTCCTTTGCTTGCATCCCACAGGACGATGCGAGGGCCTGCGCCCAGGGCGAAAAGCTGGCCTTTATGATCGCACGCCAGAGTGGTAACCTGAACGCCGTGACCCTGCAGCAGGCTGTTATCATCCCGGTTGGCAAGGCTGAAGAGCACAATGGAGCCGAAGGACGAACCGGCGATGAACTCGTTGCGCGGATCGACGGCAATACGCTCGATCCCATACGAGCGTGTAATGGAGGCATAGCGCTGCGCTGTGTGGGGATCGAGATAGTCTATGGAATTGCCGAGGGTCAGTTGGCCATCCAGGGATTCGAAGCTGTTCCGCAGGTTGAGCAGGGTACGGCCATCCTTCGTGAAACGCACCTGGCCGGAGTGGGGAAAAGTCCCTCGCACATTACCGGACGGTACCTCCCACAGAACCAGGCCGTTCTCGCTACCCGCCGCCACATACTTACCCTGCGGATCGATAGCGACACTTGCCACGGATTTCAGGGTCGGATGCTTGAGCAGTCGCCGGGTTCCTGTCCCCAGGTTCATAACGACAACACCGGAGTTTGTGCTGGCTGCGAGCGTGCCGCCGGTCGCATTAAACCCTAAGTCCGTGATTGCCTGGGAACCTATGTTGAGGATGCGGCTCTGCTTTGCGCGAATGTCCCACAGACATATCTTACCGCTGGCGCAGCCAACCGCAAGCCGCCCGGCACCCGGCTGGAACGCAAGGCATGTCGGAGTCTCCTGCGCCGTCTGCAACGTCTGTAGCGGGGTACTTTGACTTACCTGCCAGACAATCACGGCCTTATCCCCGAGGCCGGCCAGGAGCTTGCCGTCCGGCGAAAAGGCGGCATCCTTTAGGGATTGCCGGGCAGTGAAGATACGCACCAGCTTGCGGGAGCGGACATCCCACAGTTGATTCCCATTGGCGAGCCATAATCCATCCGGGCTGAACGCCACCGCAACGGCATCCAATGCACGCAGTTGCGCCACCAACTGAGGCGTCTCGGCTGAGGAGGCCGCGGCCTGCTGCGCTCCTGCCGCGTGCGCCGGCCCGAGGCAGAAGGCAAGGAATAGGGAAACAGCCCTGGGGAAGCGGAAGAAGATCCGTAGCTTCATCTGGATCAGTCCTTTGGAGCCTGAAGTTGTTCGGGGCGCACCTTCGCGTCCGTTCCCAGAGTAAACTGAAGGGCGCCGGTCTGAGCATTCCACAGACGGACGGTGCGGTCTCGACTTCCGGATGCTATCCATCTGCCATCCGGGCTGTAGGCAAGCGCGAAAATAACCTGCGTATGCCCGGAAAGAACGTGTTCTATATGGCTGCGCTGCACATCGAATATTTTTACCGTTGTTCCATCGGCTACTGCCAGGGCATTCGTTCGGGGAGAGGAAGCGGCGGCATGTCCATACGACAACGTTATTTTATGCAGGATTTTACCTGTATCGGCATCCAGCTCAACCAACGCCTTTTCAAAGACCACAGCCAGCCTGTGGCCTGATGGGCTGGAGTCCATGCCATAGCACATCTCATCAGGAAAGGTAAGGGTTTGCGTGGGCTCCGCGGTTCCTGCCTTCCAAAACTGAACTACATCACCGAATTCTGCTGCCGCCGCAATGCGATTTACGTCCGGAGCGAACCGCACCGCACAGAGACCGTTTGTCTGGACGTCTCGAACGGCCTTCCAGGTCATGATAGGTTGCGCTCCTGCTCCGAGCTTTATATCTTCCTGCTGCCAGAGGGTCCAGCCGCCGCTCTCCCAACCACACAGTAGCGTCCGTCCATCGGGCGAATATTGCATAGAATTAACGCCGCCAACGTGCTTGAAATCCGGGTCAGCTTCCCAGGCACAGACCTCCTTGCCTGTGGCGACATCCTGTAACTTCAGGTGAATACCATCCTGGAAGGTGAGGAAATCGGTGCCCGGTTGGAAGCACAGCGCCCGAGGCTCGTTGAGACGCCCCACCGGTATCGTCCGCACAAGCGCGCCCGTGGCAGGGCTCCAGATTTTGATGGTGTGGTCGTCACCGCCGGAGGCAAGGAAACGGCTGTCCGGGCTAAAGCAGACCGCAAGAACAAAGCCATTATGTCCTGCCGCTTTGGCGGGGGCCTCCTGTGCCAGAGCTGCGCAGGAAGAGAGCAGCACAACGAGCGCGATGAGGAGTGCCGCTATTCCCGAGCAGAGGAGCGCTGTACCGTTCATCCCCGTGCAACGGGGGCCATATTGGGATTGGGTCTGGTTTGTCGGCATTATGGTACTCTCTTGGCTGTCGGCTGCCGGGAAACGCGCACCACGGCTTCGATGGAGGTATCGAGAGCATAGGTGGCGGCCTGTTCCCACGTCAGAGCCCGTCCCTGCGTCCAGGCGGCGTTGAATGCCTCCTCGCTGATGGCTGTCTGCAGGGCCGCCATGAGACGTTCGTAAGCGCCGCGAAGCCGCGGCGGCAGGGGAGTGAGCAGGGCTTCACGCAGGCTCTCCGCAGCGCCCAGTAGACAGGCGGCAAAAGGAAATCGCCCCTGCGCGGCCCCAATCGCAGCCAGTCCTTCCAGGCACTCCGCAACGCCCTGCCTGTCTCCTAACTCTCTGCGCATTTTCAGACTATCTTCGCGCAGCGTCCGAGCCAGAGCGTAGTCCTGCTGGCGGAAAGCGACCTCGGCCTGGCCATCCAGGGAGAAGGCGACACCCAGAGGGTTGTTCCGTTGCCTATCTATGGCCAGGCTCTGCTCAAACAGGGCGCGCGCTGTGTCGTACTGGCCCTCCTCACAGCAGAGCAGGGCCAGGTTACTGAGTGTCGTGGCGATGCCTTCCTGATCTTGGTTGGCCTGCATGATCTCAAGGCTCTGCTCAAACAACGAGCGCGCGGTAGGATAGTCTCCCTGGTCCCAGGCCACATTGCCCAGGTTATTGAGCATGTCGGCAACGCCTTGCTGGTCTCCCAGCTCCTGCCGTATCGCCAGGCCTTCCTCGAAGAGCCGGCGTGCCGCCTTATAATCGCCCTGCCTCCATGCGAGCGCGCCTGCCCCGGCAAGGCCCTTGGCCCGCTCCTCCGTATCGCCTAACGGCAAGGCGTGTTCCAGGGCGCTTTCAAGCTGCTCCCTGCCCTCCGTAAAGTAGCCGCGAATATCCCAGAAAGCGTAAAGGGCGTTGGCAAGGCGCAGGCCCTCCTCGGCAGCATCCGGATCCGTTCGGTAATGCAGGAGCGCTGCGCGCAGATTGTCGTATTCCTGGTCCAGGAATTTAAGCCAGTCTGCTTGCTCTGCGCCATACAAAAAAGGATTGACACGAAGGGCCAGATCGCGGAAGAATTCCCGGTGTTGTCGCTCGATCTTGGAGCGCTCGCCGACCTCGTCCATCTGTTCCTGGCCGTACTGCCGCACCGTTTCGAGGAGCCGGTAGCGGGCTACGCCGTCGAGCTCTTCCTTGATCGCCAGAGACTTATCGATCAAGCGCGTGAGCAGATCCAGAACGTCCGCCGCCTGGATGTCTTCGCCCACACAGACGGCTTCTGCCGCTTCCAGGCTCCAACTGCCGGAAAAGACAGCCAGGCGGCGCAGCAGTGCGCGCTCCGGTGTCGAGAGCAGGCCATAGCTCCAATCAATGGTTGCGCGCAGGGTTTGATGCCGGGGCAAGGCCATGGGGCTGCCGCCTGTCAGCAGCCGAAAGCAATCGTCCAGACGCGCAGCGATCTGCTCAATGCCCAATACCTTGACCCGTGCCGCCGCGAGCTCGATGGCAAGCGGAATGCCATCCAGGCGCCGGCAGATATGAACGATCACAGGCGCGTTCTGGGCGGTCAATGCGAACGTCGGGAGGACGGAGGCGGCGCGCTCAACAAAGAGCTGGACTACTTCATTCTCCGCTAACATCGAAAGGGGCGGCAGGCGCTTCTGCGAGGGCACCGCCATGGAAGGAACACGCCAGCTTCGCTCTCCCGGTACGCCGAGGGCTTCCCGGCTGGTCGCGAGGAGGCGTAGATACGGGCAGGTGCGAAGCAGAGTCGTGGCGAGCTGTGCGCAGGCCGGAAGGAGATGCTCGCAGTTGTCCAGTATCAGCAAGAGCTGCCTGGGTTGAAGATACTCGGAGAGTGTTCGGGTGAGATCGCGTCCCGGTACCTCTTGCAGGCCCAGGGCCGTCGCGACCGCTTGCGGCACGAAGGCCGGCTCTGCTAATCCGGCCAGTTCCACCTGCCAGACGCCATCCGGATATTCCTCCAGCAGATCCGCGACGGTCTGCAATACCAGTCGGGTCTTACCACAGCCGCCCTCGCCGGTTATGGTGAGCAGGCGCGTCGTCGGCAGCAGGCGTTTGATCTCGGCTATCTCCCGCTCGCGCCCAATGAAGCTGGTCAGCTGCAAGGGCAGGTTATTGGCAAGGGCGCTCAAGGATTTGAGCGGAGGGAAGTCGGCGCGTAGGTCCGGATGGATCACCTGAAAGACGCGCTCCGGGCGCGATAGATCCCGGAGCCCATGCAGGCCCAGGTCGCGCAGGCGCACCTTCGGTGGAAGCGTATCCTGGGCCAGCTCCTGCGCGCTCAGGGAGACTAAGATCTGGCCGCCGTGGCCGATGTTGCGCAAGCGCGCGCAGCGATTGACGACCGGGCCATAGTAGTCCCCATCGCGCAGGCAAGCTTCCCCGGCATGGATGGCCATGCGCACGCGCAGCGGAAGCGCGATGGGCGGGTCGCCTGACGTCAAGCCGATCTGGAAGGCACAGGCTGCGGCGATGGCATCGGACGCGCGAGCAAAAACGGCAAAGAGGCTATCCCCTTCCCCACGGCTCTTGATCAGCACGCCATTATGCCGGGCGAAACACTCGGCAGCAAGGGCGTCATGCTGGGCGAGGGCGGCTTGCATCGCCTCCGGATACTGCTCCCAGAGCTGCGTGCTGCCCTCCACATCGGTGAGCAGAAACGTCACGGTGCCGGTTGGCAAGGGGGCGGTCATAATACGATCCTCCGCACCTGATACCTGTCCTCCTTCTTCTACTTGCTGCTCGACATCGCAAACGCCAGCGGAAGCGCGTTGGGGATCGATGGTGGATGCGCCGTCGTAGGATGCTGCCGGGGCCTCTCTGCCTTTACCTGATCCGTGATGTACTTATCAAGCTCGGCCAGGGTAACCACTCCGTCGCCATCGGCATCGGCCTTGCCCCGCAGTCCTTCCAGCAAGTATTTGGTAAAAACGCCGTGGTGCCACTGGGGCCCCTCCGCGCTGGCCTCTGTGGGCATGCAGGATGCGAAGGTAATCAAGCCGCTTCCCTCCAGGTTACCCTCCTTCAGGATCTGGCCGTAGGCTCCGCTGGCATCCTTGACCACGGTCCCATCCGATCCGCCCGAGTGGCAGGTGTCAAGGAAAAGCAGTTTTTTCCCCGGCAGATTCGTCAGCACATCGTGGATTTCGCTCCACCGCACGCCGTCCCGCAGCAGGTGCTCTGGATCGCAATCCTGTGGCACGAAATAGTAATGTCCCTGGTCATCGGGCATGCCATGCCCACTGATAAGAACAACCGCATAGTCGTTTTGTGTCATGCGCTTGCTCAGCCAGTCGAGAGCGTCCATGATATTGCCGCGGGTGGCCTGTGGATGCATGGTCTCCGGAGGATCAGCCAGCGTTCTAACCTCCACTTCACAAAACAGCCCCCCCTTCTGATCCTGATAAACCTGCGCGAGCTCTTCTGCGTCTTTGTGTGCGTAGTTCAGACGCAGTTCAGGCATTTTGTAACCCGACACCCCAATCGCCAGCACATAGCATTTAGGCTTCTCTCTGCCCAGCTCCTGAGTGCTGACAACCAGCCTGATCCCTTTATCTATTGACGCCTTCGGGTTTTCCACCCTATCAACCAGTGTTTGCGCGACGCGCTCTATAAGGGGAGCCAGATCCTTTCGGGCGCCTTCGGTCTCAAGCGCGGCCTTTTGCTGCTTGCCGTGCCACAGAGCCAGTTTAATGCGCACATGCTCCCCATTGACGCCATCAACGGTATAGGTGCCCCGCACCCGGTAAGCATCCGGGTCGTCCGATGACTCGAAAGTGATTCTATTTGCCCCGACAACTGGGATGCCCCTTTGTTGCGGCTGATGCGGATTCAGTATTGCGTCGAGGGCTGAGCCCAGGGCAGCAGTCAGATTCAGGCTGTCATCTAGCACATTGGGATCCATCAAGAGAGGACGCGCGAAAACAGGGGCAAAGCCGGGTACTTGCGGCCTGTCAGCCTCCGGGAGCTGGCCGATATCAAAACTTCCGGTAGTAGGCTTCACCACTTCCGGAATCTGTGAACCGCCAATGCGGTGGGCAAGCTGAGGCACCCGGCAAACGGCATACTCGAAGAGGCGGTCTACGTCTACGAGCCCATCCTCCCGCAATCCTCCTCCATGCATTCCCTCCAACAAGGCGAACGTCAGTAGGCCATGCTCTATCTTAGGATTTTCATACACAATCTGACCGGAAGCAGCGCCAAACAACCACCAGGAACCAGTTGCTGCCTGCAGGCGCACCAGGGCTTGCTGTAGGGCTGGCCGTGACGTTCCCTCATCGGTAGCGTCAGCCCCTCTGGCGGGGTTCGTCACGGCCATGCCAACCGCTCCGGCCTCACACGTATCCAGGACGATCACCTGCTTGCGCGCCGGTATGTTGCGTAGCCAGCCGACCAGTTCTTCGCTCTGGACGCTCGCTTTTTGCCTCTGTAAAGGGTCGTTCTTTATCAACTCTCGGGAGACAGCCTCGCTGGTCAAATAGCAGTAGCTCCCTTGCGGGGCGGTTCCGTGGCCTGAAAGATAGACTACGAGTACATCGCCGGGTTTCATCTGGCGCCGCTGCGCGAAGGCAGCCTGTAGATCCGCTTTTTTGACCGTTCCTTTTAACAAAGTGATATAAACATGGTCGGGTCCAAAAAGGTGCTCGGCACCAACCTTTAAGACGCGCGCCATAGCATCGGCATCCGAGCTTGCAAATTGCAGATGGAGCTCAGGGGAACTGTACTGGTCAATGCCGCACACAATGGCATGGAACTCGGGGGCGGCCTGTTGCGATAACGGCGAAGGCGACCCTCCCTCCTTCCCCTGCGCGCTCCATGCTAAGCAGGCCAGCAACAGGCTGATAAGCACCAATTGGAAAAGAGGACGGCACATCATTTATTCTCCTTCTTCTTTCTTCCCCGGCGCGCTCACGGCGCTCCCACCGCGCCACCTGCTGGAAGCAAGCCCCGCTAAAATGAGATCAGTATCTGGCATTATACAGGGAGATGCTGCTGAAGGCAACCCTGAATCTGCAAAACCGCCGTGAATTTATCCTGGTTAAGCCGGGACTGTTCTCCGCAGGAGGGCCAATGCACCCACTTTTCCTGGCGCCAGGCAGCGCTGCACGAAATGGCGGCGTGCTTGCAGGGCCGGGGAAGACAACGCTTTTTCCTTCCCAGCGAATCAAGCGAGCCTATCTGTGAGGAGAGGAGGAGGCGAGGGCTCCGGGCGTACTTGTAAAATTTGTTGCCTTGTAATTGGGAAAACGTTATAATGACGTTTAGTCCTACGCGGTTATTGCTTCTGGTTTTCCACTTTGACATACCTCATTGTGCGGCTGGTTTCATTGCTTCGTCCATCCGCATCACATCTGCTGCCCAGCAGAACACAATATGTGACCCAATTCACGGCGCATTTGTATCAAAGGCGCTGTGATGGGCGGCTTTATCCGGGTTACACTACAGAGTGCTGTATTGTGTTCCTTGCCCATCCAGGCAAGCTCTCAATCATTCGCCCGTGATGCGGGCACAGGAGGTTCCTTTATGAAATGGGTATGTTCCTGGCGGCGCAAGTCCTACGCATGGATTGGCGCCTTTTTCCTCTGGATGCTCTCGACAGGCACAGCCCCAGGGCAGCCGCCGCTTCCCGGCTTTGCCACAGGCCCCAGCCTGCTTCCAGCGGGGCCGGCGCGTGGTGACTCCACAGCCAAGCTCTCGCCGGAGTTGTCTGCGCTCTATCAGCAATATGCCGGAACACGGGAAGAGAAGCCCGGCGCATGGTTTACGGAGAAGGAGTTGAGAGAGCGATTTGGCATCCGCAGCGATGACAAGAACCCCTCTGTTGCCGTCTCCATTACCGTTGCGGCTCCAGCAGATACGAAGGCGCTGCAAAGGGCGGGAGCCGCGATCCGGTTTCAAGAGGGCGATCTTGTCTTCGCGACGGTGCCCGTTCTCCGGCTGAAAGACCTGGCGGACGTGCGATTCGTGCGGGCCATCGCGCTGATACCCATCAAGCATATCCCACAGCCTCCTTTAGCTCAGGAACGCCCCACTTTGGCCCGAGCCGGTCCTTCGCGCGAGGAACACCTGCTCAATGCCTTCGACAGGCAGGGTCTGACCGGCAAAGGCGTGCTTGTCGGCATTATTGACACCGGGATCGATTGGCGTCATCCCGATTTCATTAAGCCGGATGGCTCCTCGCGCATCGTCGCCCTCTGGGATATGTACGACCCTTCGTGGGCCAAAACGGGAGGCAAGGTGGGCACAAAGCCGCCGCTGGAGGACAAAGCCACCGGAAAGCCGCTGGGCACGCTCTATACCGGGGATCAGATCACGGCAGCGCTGCGTGGGCAGGGCACCGTAAACTCTGTGGATCGCTTCGGACATGGGACGGCCTGCGCCGGCGTCGCGGCAGGCAATGGGCGCGCGACCGCCAATGGGGTTCCCGCGGGGACGTACACCGGCGTGGCTCCCGAAGCCGATCTAATTATCGTGAAGGCGGCTCCGCCTGACGTAGAAGCGCAGGGCGGAATCGGCCCCTACACTTCGGAGGCGGCGCGCTGGATGCTGGAACAGGCCCAAGCCCGCCATCAGCCCATTGTCATCAATATGAGCTTTGGACATCACGACTCAGCCCACGACGGCAGTGATGCGGAGGAGCTCAACCTGGATCAGCTTCTCGGCAAGGGCAAGCCGGGCCAGGCCGTCTGTGCCAGCGCCGGAAACGAAGGCCGTAATACGTTCCATGCAGGCGGCACCTTCGGGCCGGTGCGCGAGGGGCAGCAAGATATTGATAGCCTGCCTACCGAGCTTTTCGTAAAACGGAACACGCTGCTGACCGCCTACTTTAACCACGCAGATGATTGGCTGCTGGCGCTCACGCGGACGGATAAGCCCTGGGCCGATGCGCAGCATCACCCCATCTTCCTGCTGCTCTTCCGCGATGCCAAAGGGGATCTGCAAGCAAAGCTATCGGCCAAGCCCCAGGATATAGGAGTCATTCGTCAAGCGGTGCATCGTCCCGCCGTCGAAAGCCCTCTGGCGCATGATCCGCCAACGGATCGGCTCAGCCTCTGGCTGGAAGCGGGCAGCTATCTAATCTTTGGCAGCGGCAATTCGGCTAAAGTAAGCAGCGGACAGTTCGACCTCTATCTTCCCTTTCCGGACGAGGCCAGTTTTGGCAAAGGTGCGCTCGCTTCCGCCCTGATCGGCACGCCCGGCAACGCCAGCAGCGTGATCACCGTTGGTTCTTACGACTTCCGCAATTCCTGGGAGAACGTGAAGGGCTCCCACACCTACTTTAATCTCAAGCCCGGCGCGTTATCCTACTATTCGAGTCCCGGCTTTCGCAGAGATGGGATGGTAAAACCCGAGGTCATCGCGCCCGCGCGCTACACGATCTCCTCGGCTGCCAGAGACTGTATTCTGCTCAAGGAGATGGGCAAGGACTATTTTGCGACCAAAGATGGCTTGCACCTGGCATGGCAGGGCACCAGCGCGGCCTCGCCCTACGTCGCCGGGATCATTGCGCTGATGTTTCAGAAAGATCCTACCCTCGACGCATCCCAGATTCGCGACATACTCCGGCGCACGGCCACGCATGATGAGTTCACCGGAGAGACGCCCAACCCGCGCTGGGGATATGGCAAGCTCGATGCCGCCGCCGCGCTGAAGGCCGTTGGCGCGACGGCGCAATCGGCGGAGAACCCTGCAGCAAAGTGATCACGCCGTGCATTGCGGCTTCGGCCAAGACAAGGAGGACACCATGAGAGCTACGTTGTATGCGCTTGCCGGCATTCTGCTCGCTTTAGGCTGGCTTGCGCCCATTGCCAGGGGGCAGGCCGGCACCCCCAGGAAGCGCGCCCTGCTCGTCGCCGTCAACGGGTATGAGCGCGGCGACAAGGAGAAGGATGCGCACAACCTGGATACCACCCCCGATGTGGAGGCGCTCGCGGACTTGTTGAAGAACAAGCTCCATTTCGATGAGGTGACTATCTTGAAGGAGCCAAAGCAAACCACCAAAAAGGCCATCCTGGATGCGTTTCGGTCCTTCCTGATCAACCGGACCCAGCCGGGGGATATCGTGTTCTTCCACTATTCGGGCCATGGTTCTCAGGTAGAGGATGCGCAGGATGAGGTCACTGGCCGCGACCAGACGCTAGTTCCCTCGGACTATATTTCGGTATTCGATGGCTCCAACGACATTAGGGACAAGGAGATCGCTCGGCTCCTGGAGGAGCTGCATCAAAAGCAGCCGGGCAACGTGACGCTGTCATTCGACTCCTGCCATTCCGGGACGATCACCCGCGGCAGGATGCTGGTGCGCGGTTTTGACCGACCTATTCCTGCACGGGCGGTCCGTCCGGCAAGCAGCAGCGATAAGGCGGGCGGGTTGCTCGGCCCCGGCGAAGTGGCGCGATTGGGATATGTGGCCATCGCGGCCTGCCGCAGCGATCAGGTGGATAGCGAGGTCGAGGTCGAGGATCAGGGGCACAGCGGCAAGCACACGGATAAGTACATGGGATCGCTGTCCTACGCGCTTTGCAAGGCATTCACCGAGGCCAACGACAAGACGACCTATCGCGATGTCCTTGAGCGCATCCGCACGATAATGCAGGAAAAGCAGCTCGATCAGAGCCCGCAGCTAGAGGGCGAGATCGATCAAGTCCTGTTTGGCGGCGGGATCATCCGACTCGAGCCAACTATCCTGGTGGAGCTTTATGACGGCAAAGTCCCACGCCTGCAGGCCGGTTTCCTCATGGGGATGACCGAGGGCTCCAAGCTGGACATATTTCCCCGTGGAACCAAGGACCCCAAGAGCGCCCAGCCTATCGCCAGAGACGCCGAGATCATCGCAGTCGGCCCGACGTTCTCCGTGCTGAAGGTCGATCATCTGATGCCGGGCAAGAAGATGGAGGACCTGCGCGATGCCCGCGCCGTCATCACAAGCCAGGTATATCAGGACAATCCGCTGCGAGTTGACCTCAGCGCCATTCCGGCAGGCACCCGCCGGGATAAGATCGCGACGGCTCTGGACGAGCTGAAAACCAACAAGCTGGTGGCTATCGTTCAAAATGGCGGCCAGGAGGGATGGGATATTCGGATCGTTCCGCCTGCAGAAGCGTTCAACGGAACGATGACCGCAACCCGCCGAGCAAATGAGGCTGACGTCTGGGATGTCCGCGTGACCGAAAAGGGGAGCGCAGGAACGGAGGCCAGGAATCTTGTTCTGCGCGGAAGCGATCCCGGCGCGCCCGACAGCGTGATGCTGCAGCGGAAGGACGGCTCCTTCCTGACGGTCCAACTGGGAGATTCCGACGCGTATGCGCAGGTGCTCTCCGAGGATGTGAAGCTGCCGGAGCGCCTTCAGGAGGCCCTTCGGCGGGAATCGCGCCGCCGGCTGCTCAATGCGCTGCATGAGGCGGACGCCAATTCGCCCTATAAGGTAGAAGTGCGGATCATAGCTTGCGATGTAGACCCGGACCCGCTGGACCCGACCGGCAAGAACAAGGTCTGGAAGGCGGATCGGGAACCGCGCAAGCCGACCGCAGGCGGCGAGATCCCGATGAAGGTCGGCGACTACTTCCGGGTGGAAGTAAAGAACAGCGGGACGGCGGGCGCCTATGTCACCATCCTCGACCTGCAACCCGACGGCAAGATCGCCCCGGTCTGGCCGCTGCCTAGCGAGAAGACGAACAACTATCTCCCGGCAGACCCGGAACATCGGGACAAGTGGATCGCGCTCAAGGACAGCAATGGCAAATACACGGTGTTTGAGGTGACCGAGCCAGCCGGCCTGGAAACCTTCAAGGCAATCGCTACCGAGAACGAGGCGGATTTCAGCCCGCTCCTGGACCCCGAGACTCTCCGGTCGCGCGGCATTCCCCGGGGCAAAGCGCGCGGCGCAAAAGAGGCGGAGACTCCGCTGGGGCAGTTGCTCATCAGCGCAGTGCAGAGAGACCGGGCCGGCGCGCGGAGCCTTTCGCTGGGCGGCTGGGCCACCTCTAGCTTGCATTTCCTGGTGCTTCCCGGCGGCAGTGCGGCGACGCCGTGAGCGCCTGGAGATGTCTCCTGCAATGGCTACCCAGGGCAACAGTGCGTTGCCCATTCTCAAGGAGGAAAAGACCTATGAAACGAGCGTTGGTTTTTGTCTCTATCCTGGCTGTCGTCGTGGCTTGTCTCGCCTTGATGTCTACCAGCGTCACGGCCAAGCAGCGCCAGCAAAGTCGCATCATGACCAAAGCTATGGTCGTCAGAGAACGCGGCACGGAGGATACCCACATCAAGACCCCTGCCGGGCCGAACAAGGTCAACGCCCGGACTCCGGCGCCGGCGGGCAAAGGCGGGCCGAGGAGGCGCGGCGGCACGGGCCGAATCCATGTTGATAACCATACTCCCTGGTATATCGAGATCTTCGTGGATGGCAACTATACCGGGACGGTTGGTCCGTGGGGCGACCTCTACCGCTACGCCGACCCGGCCAGCTATGAGATGTACGGCAAGGCCAATTTCGACGATGGCAGCGAGAGGACGTGGGGACCCAGGACCATTGAAGTGCCCGAAGGTCGAACCATGACCTGGGAACTGGACGAGTAAGCACACAGGGCCGGCTGTGCTCTCTATCGGCGCAGTCCGGCCCGAAATCCCATCGCTGCGGCAGATAACGGTGGGCAACGCTCCCGCAGAGGGAGAATCCAACCGGTTCTCCCTCTCGGACCTGACTGTAGCAAGAGCCGTTTTCCGTGCTCCGCCAGGAAGCGGCAGAGTCGGGCCGTAGCAGGAAGAAACAACAGGAAGAAACAAAATGAGAACGCATCCCTGTATACTGCTGCTCATCGCGGCAATCGTGATAGCCTCAGGAACTCCGGCGTGGGCGCAGACGCCGCAGGAGACAGCCGCCTCCTGGAATCAGAAAGCGGTGGAGGCGTACCAGGCAAAAGACTATGCCAAAGCGCTGGAATACGAGCGCCAGGCGATGGAACAGGCTCCTGATAATGTCCTGTACGCAACCTCCATGGCACAGATATACCGGACGATGGAACGCTTCGTCGAAGGGCAGCAATTGCTGGAGGCCAAGCTGAAAGCGTTCACTCGCGAAGAAGACCGCAACCAGTTGCGTATTGCCTTAGCCGACATGCATTTTTTCTTCGCTAAGAGTCTTAACAATCGGTACGACTATGACCAGGCAATCTTACATTACCAGGCAGCCTTTGAAATAGACAGGCTGTTGAGGCGTAAAGATGCCGCGATTGATCTCAACAACCTGGGCTTAGCCTACGACAACCTGAGCCAGTACCAGAAGGCCATCGGTTACTACGAGCAGGCTTTAGCCATCCGACGGGAAGTCAAAGACCGGAACGACGAAGCCGTTACACTCAACAACCTGATGTGGGTTTGGAAGGAGATTCGCAATCGCGGGCTGGCTATCTTTTATGGCAAGCAATCGGTCAATGCTTATCAGGCTATCCGAGCCGACATCAAGGGATTGGATAAGGACATACAGAAAGGCTTTCTGGAGGCGAATCGCGATACCTATCGCACACTGGCGGACCTGCTCATTCAAGACGGTCGCCTGCCCGAAGCCCAGCAGGTGCTCGGCCTGCTCAAGCAGGAGGAGTATTTCGAGTTCGTGCGTCGTGATCAGAACGAAGCCGGACCGAGCGGCCATGCCGACTATACGCCCCGCGAGGCCGAATGGGACAAGCGCTACCGGGAAATCAGTGACCGCGTTACTGCCATCGGCCTCGAGTTCAGTGCCCTCTACGCCAAGAAGAACCGCACGCCCGCCGAGGAGGCACGCCTGGCTACGCTGGATAAGGACCGCGTTGCCGCCAGCCACGAATTCCAGAAGTTCCTGGATGCGCTCGCCGCCGAATTTGCCAAGAATACAGGCGTGGCGAACCGCCTGGACACCCTGCGCGATGTCGAGGCGATCACGACCACCCTTCGCAAGCTCCAGAACCACAGCGTTGCCCTCTATACGCTCGTCGGCGAGAAGACGCTCTCCCTCCTGCTGGTCACGCCGGATACGCAGGTGGCGCGTACCTATCCCATCGGGGCCGCCGACCTCAACACGAGAGTGCTTGCCTTCCGTGAGGCGCTCCAGAACCCGCGCCTGGACCCGCGCCCATTAGCGAAAGAGCTCTATGATATTCTCGTCGGCCCGGTCGAGAAAGACCTGGCGGGCGCGCAGGCGCAGACTCTGATGTGGTCCCTGGACGGCACCCTGCGCTATCTGCCTGTCGCCGCCCTCTACGACGGCAAGCAGTACCTGATCGAGCGCTTCAAGAACGCCCTCTTCACCCCGGCCAGCCTCAACCGCCTGGAACATGACGTGGACGCGCAATGGACCGCGCTGGGCCTGGGAGTTTCGCGCGCCTATCCCGGTTTTAACCCTCTCACCGCCGTTCCCGAAGAGTTGCGCGGGATCATCCGAGAGCAGGGCGGCGCGGGCATCCTGCCCGGAACGGTCATGCTGGATACAGACTTCACGCTGCCCGCCATGAAATCGGCGCTGGGACACGGCTACAAGATCGTGCATATTGCCAGCCACTTCGCCTTCCGGCCCGGCAACGAAACCGACTCGTTCCTGCTGCTTGGCGACGGCAGCCACCTCTCCCTGGCCGAGATCAAGCAGATGCCCAGCTACCTGTTCGAGGGCGTGAACCTGCTGACGCTTTCGGCCTGCGACACGGCGACCGGCGGCAAGGATGCCGACGGCAGAGAGGTCGAGGGCTTTGGCGTGCTGGCGCAGCGCAAGGGCGCGGACGCGGTGATCGCCAGCCTGTGGCCGGTGGCGGATAAGAGCACGGAGCTGCTGATGCGCGCCTTCTATCAGATCCGGCAGTTCCATCCCGGTATGCCCAAGATCGAGGCGCTGCGGGAGGCGCAGTTGACGCTGTTGGGCCGCTCCGAGACTGCGCCCGATGCTGGCGCCAACGCGCCCCGTACCCGGCGTGTCAGCAGTTCCGGGACGGTCTCCGGTCGGCTGCCCGCCTTCACGCCCGATCCGAACGCGCCCTACGCGCATCCCTACTACTGGGCGCCCTTTATCCTCATTGGCAACTGGCGCTAAGAATAGACACTCATTTTCGAATTGGCGGGGGCATCCAGGAAAGGGAACGGCTACAAGCGCCACAGTAAACGCCGACAGTGAGCGCACCCAGGGATTGCAGATCGTGACGCAATCGTTGATTCTGCTATCCGGCAGAAGGGCGCGCTCACAGAGGCTATGCCTGGGCTGAAACTTTCGTTTCATCGCCAGTTGCCGATCAGGATGAAGGGCGCCCAGTAGTAGGGGTGCGCGTAGGGCGCGTTTGGGTCCGGCTGGAACCGGGGACGCCCCGCCTCTTCCGGCTCCGGCCCGCTCACCACCTGGCTGCGCTGCGGGTTCGGCCCCGTCTCCTTCATGCTGCCCGTCAACAGCGCCAGCTGCGCCTCCCGCAGGGCCTCCAGCTTGGAGAGGCCCGGATGCTGCTGGCGGATACGGTAGAAGGCCCGCATCAGCACCTGCGTGCTGGCGTCCGCCACCGGCCACAGGCTCGCCATTACCGCATCCGCCCCTTTGCGCTGCGCCAGCACGCCAAAGCCCGTCTACCTCCCTGCCGTCCGCTCCTTGCCCGCCCATCGCCGTGTCGCAGGCGGAGAGGCAGATCAACTCCACCCCGCGAAATAGCGTGGACGGCGGCTTCTGGTCAAAGTCGGCCAGGGAGAGCGGCGCGCCGTCGCCCAGCAGCAGGACCGAGCGCGTCTCGTCGCCGGGCCGGAAGGCGAAGTGGCTGGCAATATGCAGGGCTTTGTATCCGTTGAGCAGGGCGGCTTTTAAGGCGGGCAGGGTGAACGCCTCGTCCAGCAGAATCGTTCCCAGCAGCACGCCCGCGCCGTCTCCAGGTCCCTGCCGCACAATGCCGCGCAATTCCTCCGGCACGGCGGGCAGGGCGGTGAAGCCGGGATGCTCCTTCGACACGCCCAGCCCCAGCACCGTCCAGTCCGGGCTGGTCTCATCTGCCAGGCGGCTGAGGCTGGCGGGAGTGAAGACGGCGCTCTGGAACCGCTGGAGCAGATACTGCTTGCCGTCCCAGAGGGCCTCAATGGGCAGATAGCGCAGCGTTCCGTCCAGGGACCACATCAGCATCTGGGCCTGCGCGCCCACCAGGCGACCATACTGGTCAGGCCGCTGCCCTTGTCACACGCCTGGTGTTGGGAGGCCGGAAAAAACCGCTCGTAAGCACCCCGGTGATCCGTGCAGACAGGCTTGTCCTGATAGTCGGCAGGCACGTCCGACCACGTCAACTCAAGCATCGGAGCGGTGTGGGCGCCCAGCACAAATCCCAACACCTGCCGGGTCAGTCGCGACACCGCGCTCCAGACCCAGAACGCAGGCGACTGCCGCAGACAGAGTTCGTCTATCTCGATCACGTCCTCTTGCGGAGCAGGCAGGCGAGCGAGCGTGTGCTGTTTTAGGCGGGCTTCTACCCGCTCGGCCCCTTTTTGCGGATCGCGCGACTGGTTTGACGCCCGACCTTCAGCGCTCGGGCGATGCCGCGTTGGGAGACCCGTTCTTGTAAGAGCGCCAGGATTTGCTCTTCTTTGGCGGCGGTCATGGTGCGGAGGTTGGCCGTGGGCGTGAACGTCTTGCCACAGCCAGGGCAGCGATACCGATCGGAATCGGAGCGGCTGGTTCCGAACTTGATGACATCGATTGTGTTGCCGCAGTGCGGGCAGGCTAAGGTATTCATGCCCTTAGTCTACCAGCAACGCGGCTAAATCCATAGCCCGGTTGCAGCCAGTAGACGTAGCCCAGCGCCACCTCGCGCGCCCGCGCCAGAGTCGCCTGCCGCTCCGCCGCGCTCAGCCCCAGCAGGTTGCCGCCGTGATAGTCGTTGCCCGGCGTGTTGATCATGCTCAGATCGGACGCGATGCGCGGGTCGGCGAAGTTGGCGGCGGCCAGCAGGCGGCGATAGGTCCACCAGGGAGCCTGCCCCTGGAAAACGCCCGTGATAGCCCCGTAGCGGATGGCATACTTCTGCTCGGCTTTCAATTGCGTGTAGCGGGCCGGGCGCGGGATCACGTTGGTGGCGCGAGTAGCCGGCGACCAGTCCAGGGCGAAGGGAAACGTGAAGGGCTGAACCCAGTCGGGGCGGGCCGTTGCCGGCGCATCCGGCTCGCCGGTGGCGGCGCGGCTCTCCGCGCCCATCACCCAATCGGTTCCCTCCTGGCCGCACAGCGCCAGCACGTCGCCCAGGTCGGTAGCGTCCAGAACGTAGCGGGGCGCGAACTGAAGCGTCGCGCCGTCCTCCCGGCGGGCCGTCACGCCCAGGATCGTGCTATGGGTCTCCGGGTCCATCTGGCAGGCCGTTCAGGACAGACGGGGAGAAGCCAGCACCCTCACTAACATTGGAATTGTCTACGGGAAGCTGGGGCAGCCCCAGAAGGCGCTAGAATACTTGCAGAAAGCCTTGCCGCTACACAGAGCGGTGGGTAACAAGCAGTTTGAGGCTAATACCCTCAACGGCCTCGGCAATGTCTACTCTGAGCTAGGTCAGCCGCAGAAGGCATTGGAGTATTATGACCAAGCCCTGAAGCTATACAAAGAAGTGCAGGACAAAGGAGGAGAAGCCGTCACACTTGCCAACATCGGCAGTGTCTATGTAAGCACCGATCAGCCGCAGAAGGGGCTCGACTACTACGACCAGGCCCTGCCGATACTTAGAGAAGTCCAGGACAAGCCTGGAGAAACCATAACCCTCACCAACATTGGCATCGTCTGCTACTCCATCGGTCAGCCTCAGAGGGCGATGGAAAACCTGGAGCAGGCGCATAAGCTGGCCGAAGCCGTAGCCGATCCCGACCTGCTGTTCCGCTGCCAATGGGGCTTGGGGGATGCCTACAAGGCCCAGAAACGTACCCAAGAGGCCATCACCGCCTACCAGAAAGCCATTGATTACCTGGAGAGCATTCGGACCAACATCGCCGACCAGGCACAAGACCGACTGACTTACCTACATGCGGGCAACAAAGTGGCCGTCTATGAAGCCCTCATTGGATTGCTGGTGGAGCAAGGAAACGTGGCCCAAGCCTTGACTTACCTGGAACGGGCTAAGAGCAAGCAGTTGCTCGACGGGCTGCGCTTAAGTTCCATCCAGGTCAACGATCCCAAGCTCAACGCCCTGCTAAGCAAGACCGAGAGCCTGGAGCAGGAGTTAGCGGCTCAGGAGAAGCTCAGACTAGCGGAGTTATCCAAGCCGGAGGCTCAGCAGGACAAGGCTAAGATCGAGAACCTCACCCAGCTTATTGCCCATAACCGGGCCGAGTCGCTGAGGACCTATACCGCGGTGGCAAGCGCCTATCCGGACTACGCCGAGCTGCTGAGGGTCAAAGTAGATGATGTGGAGGACCTGCGGCGCGACCTGCCTCCCAACGTGGTAGTGCTGGCCTATATGCCGCTGGAGAACGCGCTGGTCACCTTCGTGGTGACGCGGGAGGGCATTCAGGCGCGGGGAATGCCCCTGCCGCGCGCCAGGCTGGAGGGGCTGGTCCGGAGCTTCCGAGCCGAGATGGAGCGAGCGGAGAAGGCCCGTGCCCGTCCTGTCAGTGGCCAGAACACCCTGGCGCTGAACCTGCGGAACTGGGATTGGAACAGCGCGCAGGCCAAGCCGCTGCGGGAGACGCTGACAGCCCTCTACGGCTACCTGATTGCCCCCGTCAAGGCCGACATAGACAAAGCCGAAACCGTGGTGATCATCCCCTCCGGCCTTCTCCACTATCTGCCGTTTGCGGCGCTGGCGACCGAGACGCCGGACAAACGGCTGCGGTTTCTGGCGGAGGAGAAACCCACTCTCATGCTGCCGCGCCTGGGACTGCTGAGCCGGATCCTGGCGGCAGGACCCAGAGGCCGAGGCGTCGGACATCTGGCCGCCTTCGGCAACCCCGACGGCACGCTGCCCGGAGCGGAGCAGGAAGTCAGGGCCATCAGCAAGCTGTTTCCCCAACCCCGGATGTACGTTGGCCCGCAGGCGACCAAGGCGCAGGTGGAGCATCTGCCTTCGGATGTGCAGATAGCCCACTTTGCCACCCATGGGGTGCTCAATGAGACCGACATCAACGCCTGCTACCTGGTGCTGGCCAACGGCGGGAAGCTGACGCTTGGCGAGGTCTACGGCCTGGACCACTACCCGGCTCGTCTGACGGTGTTGAGCGCCTGCCAGACGGCCCTGGGCAGCAAGACGCCGGGCAATGAGGCTATGCACCTGGCCAACAGCTTCTCCAAGGCTGGTAGCCTGTCCATTGTAGCCAGTTTGTGGGAGGTGTCGGATGCGGCCACGACGACGCTGATGGAGCGGTTCTATGAGGAGTTGAAGGCGGGCAAGGGCGTGGCGGAGGCACTGCGTCTGGCGGAGGTGAGCCTGCTCAAGCAGCAGGAGACTGCTCATCCCTACTTCTGGTCGCCCTTCATCGCTATTGGAGACTGGAGATAGCAGGAACCTGGTGTTGGGGGAGATAGAGCCAGGTTCCTTCGGCGTGCCTGTCGCGGAACTGCCTGCAAGCCCGATTTGCCGTTTGAAAGCCCGGCTGTCCGGTCTGCTGTGCTTCTTGCTTGGAGAAAAGATGAAAACCATGTCCCCATTTTCTTTTCGGGTTTTCCGCTGCCTGCTGGCAGCCATCCTGCCGATCCTGCTGTGGGCATCTCCTGTGCGCGGACAGTCTCCGATCAAGAGCAATAGCCCGGTGGCGCAAAAGCCCTCCGCCCAGAACCTGCCGGACAGTCGGCCCAGGCTAATCGCGCAAACGGGAACAGACGCTGTCTTCTCGGTAGCCTTCTCCCCGGATGGCAAGTATGTGCTCACCGATAGTGTGGACGGCACAACAGGGCTGTGGGAGGCGGACACCGGCAACGAATTGTGCCAGATGCTCAGCTTCGATGATGGCGCTTGGGCGGTCGTGGACCCGCAGGGCCGCTTCGATGCCTCCAACGGCGGCAGCGTTTCCGGCCTGCACTGGGCCGTCGGCAACCGCTCCATTGACCTGTCGCAGCTTAAAGAACGCTACTACGAGCCCGGCCTGCTCAGCAAGATTTTCCAGCGCAAGCCCCTGCGCCAGGTGGACGCCTTCACCGATGTCCCGCTCTTTCCTGAAGTCGTCAGCCAGCAGATGGACGGAACCCGGCTTCAGGTCACGCTGCACAATCTGGGCGGCGGCATCGGCAAGGTACAGGTCTACGTCAACGATGCGCTCTACCTCGAAGACGCCCGACCGGCGGACCGGCGAAAGCCTGACGCGCCCACGCTCGCCCTGTCGCTCGACCTCGCCTCCGCCCCGACCTGGCGTGCGAACGGGCCGAACACGGTGCGGGTCGTGCCCTACAATGCTGCCGGCTGGCTGCCGGCCCGGGGAATCGTAGTGGTCAGCGCCGCCGCGCCCGGCGAAACGAAGGTGACCCGGCACCTGTACGCGATTGTGGCCGGCATCAACGCCTATGCCGCGCCGGAGCTGCATCTGCACTTTGCCGCCCAGGACGCCGTGCGCTTCGCCGCCGCCTTGCAGCGCGGAGCCAGGCACTTCTTCGGAGCAGAGAACGTCACGCTGCTGCTGCTGACCACCGCCGACACAAGGGACAGCCCGGGCCTGCCTGCCCCACTCTCGCCCACCCGCGCCAACTTCATCCAGGCGTTTGAAACCGTGCGCCGGAAAGCGCGTCCCGAAGATGTGGCCGTGTCTACCTGGCCGGGCACGGGGTTGCGCTGCCCATCGAGAACAGCCTCTACTGCTACCTGACCCGCGACGCCAATTTTGCCAGCACCGCCGACCTGGCGAAACTCAACACCGATGCGACGCTGCGCCAGCAGACAACGCTCTCCAGCACGGAGTAAGCCAACTGGATGACGGGCGCGAACGGCATCCGGGTAGGATATCGCGTCATGATACTCGATACCTACGCGGCGGGCGCACAGGACTCTATCGTCCTGCCCACGCCCCTGCCGCAACTACTTCGTCCCCGCATGAGCAACACGGCCAGCGGCGACGACGACCTGGGATTGGAGGAGCGCTTGCGTTCCGCCCTGCGCGACCGCTATGAGCCGGGAGTTCGCGTCGGTGCGGAGAAAGGCAGTGCGGTGTTCGTGGATGCCGATCAGTTGAGCCGAGCGCTGCGTCCGGTGGTGCAGTACACCGTGACCGGGGAGAGCGTACGAGCCACGCTGCGGCTGCGCCGGGACGGTCAGGATGTAATCACCCCAATCACGGTGGAAGGCGTGAAGTCCGATCCGGGTGGGCTGGTGGCCCGGCTGGCACAGGCCATCGGCGCGGCGATCAGCAAGCTTCCCGCTCCCTGAGCCTGGCCGGGTTGTTGGAAACGGAGAGGCGGGAACATCGCCCGCCTCTCCGCAAAGGAGAGCGCCTAGCGCACCACCGCCGGGGTCCGCTTGAATAGGAACCGTCCGGGCCGGGAAAGCAGCGCATCTTCGGAGAAACATACCTCAACTTGCGCCGCCGGTTCTGCGGCGACACTGCGATAGAGTTCTGCCAGCCGGTGCAGCAGGGTGTCCGCCTCCTGGTTTGGAAGCGCGGCAACAGCCTCCACAAGCAGCAGGATCTCTTCGCGCGTCAGGTAGAACAGCGGTCTGGTATCCTCAACGGGGTCCATAGGTCCCCTCCTCTAATCTGGATCTGCATACTCGCAGCGCGTCCTCCGCGCCTACATTCTATCAAGGGGAACGAACTTGGCCCGGTGTTAGAACGAGTTCTTAGAGAACCTTCCGCATGCTCTCGACGAATGCGTCCGGCGACTGGAACCCTTCGATGGTCTTGACGATGGTGTTCGGGTCGCTGAAGAAGATCACATACGGGTAGGCGTCCACGGCATACTCCTCGCACAGTTGCTTGCCATACGCGGTCTCCGTGTCTACCTTCACGCAGATAAAGTTGCGGGACAGGCGGGCGACGGTCGGGTCAGCGAAGGTCTCGCGCTCCATGCGGCGGCAGAACGGGCACCAGTCGGCATGGAAGACCAGCAGGATGGGCTTGCCCGTGCGCCGGGATTCGTCCATGGCGTCGGAAAGGCTGCTCTGCCAGGCGATACGGGCGGGAGCGACGGCGCGCATCTGCTGCGCCAGGGCGTCTGCTGTCTGTAATCCGCGCATCCGGGCCTGCACGCTGCCGGAGCTATCGAGCAGCAGGGTTGTCGGGAACGCATCCACGCTGTACTGGCGCATCAGCGCCTTGCCGTAGTCCGTGTCGCCGTCCACCTTCACGCAATGGAAGTCGCGGGACAGAGCGATGACCGTGCTATCGGCAAAGGTTTCGCGCTCCATACGGCGTGAATAGGGACACCAACTGGCCTCAAAGACCAGCAGGATCGGCTTGCCCGTGCTGCGGGCGTCGCGCAGGGCCGCGCTCAGGTCGGTATGCCAGGCGATCTGTTCCTGGGTCTGGCGGACGTCCGGGCCAGGCGCGGCGGCGGTCGGCAGAGTCATCGGTAGGGCGGTCGCCAGCGTGCCGGCGGTCAGCGTTGTCAGAGTGAGTTTCTTGAGCAGAGCGATCTTGTCAACCATCTTCCTTCTCCTTGGGTGCGAGTTCCCATCCGGGACGGGTCAGTATCCGGTGGGTGTATTGTTCGGGCGGCTGTTTCGTGCGCCTCACTCGGGGAAGAGGAAGGAAATGCCGGGGACGTTAGAGGGTATTATGCCCTTTTTTGCCTGCATCGAGAGAGGACCTTGAGGCTGATGACCGCTTTGGGCTCGCTAAAAAGCGAGCACCAAGCCTCTAATGAGCGACTGGCCTATCTCCTCAAGAGGACCCAAGTGCATCCCACGCTCTAGTATTGGACAGTAGGGCAAATGAAGGACCCTCCTATCCGAAGGATTGCCCGGATGTCCAAGCGTCGTACATTCACCTCGGAGTTCAAGGCTCAAGTCGAGGTTGAACTCCTGTCTGGCATAAAGAGCCGAGCCGAGTGGCGTC
>DASRGZ010000027.1:0-16966 GCA_035650735.1 Chthonomonadaceae bacterium | reverse complement strand
TTCTTCGGTTCTGCCTTCTCTCCCCTCCTCCCCGGCCCTTCTCCCTGCAAGGCAGAAGGGAGAGCAGAAGCCGGATCATCCGCTTCCCCCTCTCCCGCAGCGTGGGAGAGGGGCGGGGGGTGAGGGCGACCCTACACCCTATCCCCTACACCCTATCCCCTACACCCTATCCCCTACACCCTGCACACGGGGCCGGGGGTGAGGGCTGATTCCCTACATAGGGGGCGGCGCGGAGGCTTCCGACGCGGCGTTGTGGACGACAATGAGGGCGCGGGCGCGCGTCAGGAGACCACCGCCGCCGTTGAGGGCGCGTATCTCGACGACGTGCTCACCGTCGGAAACCTGGCGCGTATCCCAGGTGTAGACAAACGGCGGCGTGTTTTGCGCGGCCACCACATGGTTATCTATAGCGTAGGTGACGGCGGCGATGGGGTCCGGCTCGCCGGGAGGGAGCTTGGCGCGCAGGGTCAGCAGGCCGGAGACGACCATGCGGTTTTCGGCGCGAGCGCGGGATACGGCGCCCGCCGCATACACCTGCGCCAGCCTCTCCACGCGCTGACGAACTGCCTCTTTCTCGTTTGCGGGGGCAGGCGGCAGTGTCACCAGAAAGACGAAGACATCGTCCTCGGTCGGCGTATAGGCCGCGGGAAAGGCCATCAGCGCCTCCGTGCCGGTCTCCAGGCGCACCGGGCAGCGGAACGGCGGCAGCAGCTCGCCAAAGAGGCCGCGTCCCGGTTCCAGGTTGGTAATGATGGCGGAAGCCTCCTGCATTCGCGAACCGACGCTCGGATGCCGGCGCTTGCGGCCTGCGCCGGATGGCAGGCTGCTCGTATAGGGACGCAGCTTGAGCGTCTTGCCGGGCGCGACGGCGAACGTCAGGGCGGCATTGCCGCTGCGCAGCACGCTGCCGGGCGTGGTCGCCACCTTGTCCGAAGCGAGCGCCGTGGCCGGATGCAGCACGCGGCCCACCAGAAAATAGTGGGCGCCGTCCGCGCTTACCTCGATCCGGCCGTACTGCCGGTTCTCAATACGCAGCCGATAGGTCTTCTGGAGGGAGGCGTCTGTCTGGCCGTTGGCCGCGGGCACTGCCATGCCGGAAAGGAGCGCGAGCGCCAGGAACAGCCCCGGCGCGGCCATCGCGATTCGCAATTGCAATTTCATCAGTCTTGCTCGTCGTTATCGGTCTCAGAGGAATTATCGGCAGGCGCGGGCAGGGCGGGCGCTTCCACCGATCTGGGCGGCGGCAGCGGATGGCGCGGGCTGACGCCCGGAGGCACGGTATAGATAATCAGGCGTGACGGGCCTTTGCCCTGCTCATCGCTCTGCCACACGATAGGCCAGGTCTGGATGATCCGGTAGATCGCCGGCTCTATGGCGGGCCGATCGTGGAAGGTGCTGCTTATGACAACATATCGGTAGCCGCCGGATAAAAGTTTCTTCAAAAACGGCGCGCTCGGCTTGCGGGCCGGGAGGGCGACCAGGTCGTCGTCCCGCGCGGGAACGCCCGCATAGCCGCGCACGTACCAGCGCGCATAGTCCTGCGGCTGCGGCCCGATCAGCAGCCGGTCTCCCGGACGCCAGCGCGCCGCCAGAAACCGCGCCGCCGCCGGCCAGCGGGCAAGCTGCTCACGCTCTCCGACGCCCGATAGAGTCTTGTGTTCGCGCCAGGGTATCCACAGACGCGGCTCCGGCCCGGCGATCAGCGGACGCGGTGCGCGCCAGGGAATCAGGTAGAGGCAGATCGCCGCTATCACGGCGATGCCGAGTGGCCGATAAATGCGGCTGATGGCCAGGAAGAACAGCCCCGCCAGCAGCGTCAGCGGCGGCAGGCAGTGGACGAAATACTCGGGGCCGAGGATATGGGCCTTATGCGCCGTCAGGAGGATGACGGCAGTGAAGATCAGGAGCACGCCGCCAGCAGTAGAGAGCTTGCGCCGCGCCAGCAGGATCAGGGCCGTCAGCAGGCCGAGCGCATAGCAGAGGAAGTAGGGGCGGTAGTCGTTCCAGTACCAGTAGAGATAGGCCCACTTCGGCGCTGGGGTATAGGTCTGACCGCCAATCGTGGCCGCTACCGGCAGGTTCGCCACGTCCAGCGCATAGTGCGTGAACATGCGCCACATCCCGCCCAGCAGGCCCGCCGGCCATATTATCCCGACGAGGACAAAGAAGGCGGCCAGCCCGGCAAGGGCCGCCGCCAGAAGCGGCTTGCGTTTTTCCGGCTGCGTGCGATCCGGCCACAGCAGCACGGGCAGCGCGACGACGACGGCCAGCAGCGCCGGAAAGAACATCTCTGACGTGACGAACATCGCCCCCAGCGCGGCCAGCGTGCCGGCAAGCCAGCCGGGACGGCGCGTTCGGGCGTATCCCAGCATCGTCCAGAGCAGCGCCATTAGCCAGAGAATGATAAAGGCCCAGGGGATCGCATGGGAGGAGGCACGCAGATGGGCCGGGGTGACGGCCAGCAGCGCGGCGCAGGCCACCCCAATCTCACGCCGCCCTTCGAACAGGGTCAGGCCGCATAGATAGATCAGACCGACGGTCAGCTCGCCCGCCAGCACGAAAGGCAGGCGCAGGGTGCGCTCGGAATTGCCCCAGTGACGCGCCACGCCGATAGCCAGGGCGGTCAGCGGCGGATGGTAATGGCGGAGGATAACGAGTGGACTTGGCTGGCCGGGCTTATCGGGAAGGTCCCAGCGATTGGCCTGAAAGCCATGCTCGCTCGCCAGCGCGTAAGAGCACTCATCGCCCCAGAAATCGCCCCGCGTATAGGCGTAGCTAAGGGGCAGCGCCGCCAGGAACAGGGCCAGAAACAGCGCCAGGTCCAGCCACCAGCCGACTCGCCGCTTGCCGGCGGCAGGCGGCGGCTCAGAAGAAGCGCGCTCTGGCGTCTCCACGGCGACGGCTGTCGCGGCCTCTGTTCCGGCCTTGCCATCCACCGGGGTCATTTGCAAGAACAGATACTTCATCAGAAGTTGTTTGGACGCCTCCGCGCGCGAATCCTCCTGAGGGGAGCGCCGGCAGGATCCTTCCATTTTCGCTCTACCGGGGGTAGATCAAGAGGGGAGCAAGGTTACAGGGGCATCTGGTGTCCGCCGCCGACGTAGAGGAGTTGCCCCGTGACCCAGCGGGCCTGTTCGGAGGCCAGAAAAACGATGACGTCGGCGATGTCTTCCGGCTGGCCGATACGCCGCAGCGGAATCGCCGGCAGGATGACCGCTTCCAAATCCGGCGCAATGTATCCCGTCTGGATAGGCCCCGGCGAGACGATATTGACCGTGATGCCATAAGGCCCCAGCTCGGAGGCCGCCGCGCGGCTGTAGCTCTCCAGAGCGTGCTTGCTCGCCCCGTAGGAAATTTCGCTGGTGAAGCCGGAGGCGCCGTCGGTACTGATGTTGATGATCCGGCCCCAGCCGGCCCCGCGCTCAATATGGCGGCGGGCATACTCGGCCATCATCAGGGCGACGGCGCGGCTGTTGACCGCAAAATGGCGATCATGGGTCTCGGCGGTGAGGGTCTCGATCCTCTGCCCATCCACCGCGCTCGCCTGCGGCCCCAGAACGCTGGCGGGAAGGAAGGTATCGGGCACGCAGTGAGCGGCGTTGTTGACCAGCACCTCCACCGGGCCGAACGCCGCCTCCGCCCAATCGAACAGGGAAGCGATATTTTCCGGAACGGCCAGGTCGGTTTCTCTGGCCTCCGCGCGCCCTCCCCGCTGCCGAATGCTCTGAACAACCTCGTCGGCGGACCGAGCCTGCTGCGCATAGTAGAAGGCCAGCCCCGGAGTCGTGATCGAGGCGGCTGCCGGCCCCCGACCTCGGGCCGGCAGCCGCAGATAGGTAATGGCGACCGCAGCGCCTTCCGCCGCGAAGGCTTTCGCCGTTGCCGCGCCAATGCCGTGATTGGCTCCGGTGACCAGGACGACTTTGCCCTGCAAGCCGGTATCCACGATGGCCTGACTCCTTAAATTCCCCAATCCTCACTCTCTGGCGCCCGGCGCTTCCTCCTCCATCTGGGCGATACGCTCCTCGGTGTGGCGGATGCGATCCTGGGTCAGCGGGTGATCGCTCAGGAACACCGGCAAGGTAGGGCTGCCTTTGGCCGCTTGCTGGAGCGTACGGAATAGGTCGAGCATGCCGTGCGGATCGTAGCCGGCCTCGGCCATGTTCGCCAGGCCGCCCGCGTCCGCCTGGTCCTCCTCGCTGCGGGAATAGCGCAGCGTCAGGAGCGTATCCACGCCGCCTGCCAATTGCCGCCAGCTCTGATTGGCATGCGCCAATCCCAGGATTATCCCCAGCCCTAGTTCGCGCTTGGTGCGTTCGGCAACCGCTTTGGCCCAGTGCTGCTTGCGGACATGGGTCATCTCATGGCCGGTGACGGCGGCAAGCTCATCGTCGGAGTGGATGCGGTCCATCAGGCCGGTGAACATGAACATATTGCCGCCCGGCAGCGCGAAGGCGTTCACTTCCTTGCTCTGGATCACACGGAAGCGATAGTCCCACGGCCCATGCTCCTGGGGGCTTAAAGAGTCCGCCAGCCGCTCGCCGACATGGCGGAAGTCGCGGGCGCGGCTGTCGCGGACTTCATGATACTGCTGCAAGACCTGCGCCGCCGCCTGCTCTCCCAGCCGCTTCTGGTCGCTGACGCTGGGCGTGAAGATATCCGCACTGGCCGACGTCTCCAGCAGCGGCAGCGTCGCCGCGGTCAGCCCGCCGACGAGCAGGCTGCGGAGAAAGGCCCGGCGTGAGGTCATATAGGCAGCGGTCGGAGCGGCCAGGAACTCCCCGGCTCGGTGGCAACGGCAGCCCGCCGCATGAACTTCTCCCCTGGCTCCGCACGTACACAGATCAGAGGGTTGTTTCTCTCTGCTCATCAGGTTATTCCTTTCTCGGAGCGGCACGGCCCCGATTCGAAAGAAACTTTGCCGGGCGCGTCGTCGTCTAAAAGCCAGCCTGCGCCCGCCTTATCTCGCTATCCTTCCTGCGGAGAGCGCGCCCTAAGCGGCCCTCCTGCAAACAGGACGGTCATAATCCGATTCTGGTTCCAGGCGCCTGTCGCCTGGCATCGTAGAATCAACGTCCTGGCGGCGAGGGCGTGACAGGATGCCCCCTCCGCAGGTAAGGATGCGGCGAGGACCGGATCGGGTGTATCCACCGCGCCGGGAGGACATTGCAGGAGGATAGCAATGGATACCGCGACTCCGGCAGGCGCCGCGTCCCCCTGGAGAGTGTCGCTGCACGGCGGGCACAGCGGCGAGTTCTGCGACCATGCCGTAGGCACCTTGCGCGAGATGCTGCAAGCCGCCGTCGCCGCCGGGTATCATACCTTCGGCGTCAGCGAGCACGCGCCGCGCAGCGAGGAGCGCTTCCTTTATAGCGAAGAGCGCGCTCGCGGCTGGGACGTGCCCAAAATCCAGGCCGATTTCGCCCGCTACACCGCCGCTCTGCCCGCGCTGGTAGAGGAATTTGCCGACCGGCTGATCGTGCTGCGGGGCTTCGAGGCCGAGGTCGTGCCGACCGCCGACTATGTCCGCCAGATGCGCGCCTTCCGGGGGCAAAGGCTGCCCGACGGCACGCCCGCCTTCGATTACTGCGTCGGCTCTGTGCACTACGTGGACGAGATTCAAATTGATGGCCGACCGGAAAAATACGCGCAGGCGGTGGAAGCGTGTGGGGGACCGGAAGCGCTGGCCGTGCGCTACTATGAGGCGGTCGCGCAGATGGTGGAGGCGCTGCGGCCCGAGGTCGTCGGGCACCTGGACCTGATCAAGAAGAACGTAAAGGCGGCGGGGTTCCCAACGGAGGCCCTGCACACGCCGCGCGCGCGCGCCGCCGCCGGGCGCGCTCTGGAGGCTGTACGCGCCCATAACGCCATTCTTGACCTGAACACGGCAGGCTGGCGCAAGGGATTGGGCGAGCCCTACCCCGCGTCCTGGCTGATGCGTCAGGCCCATGTGATGGGCATTCCCTGCTGTTTTGGCGACGACAGCCACCGCCCTGCGGAGGTCGGCATGGGCATTGCGGAGGCGCGCGCGTTTCTGCTCCGCTTCGGCATCCACACGATCACCGGCCTGACCCGGGAGGGCGACCGCATCCGAGGGCCTGTCGTCCGTCGTGAGATCCCGCTGGAGTAGCCCTCACCTCCAGCCAAGGAAAAATCATGAAATTTAATCGAAATCCTCAACGTTGGTGGGGCGCATTTATACTCACGGTACTGCTGGCGACGAGCGCCGGCCTGCCGGCCCGCGCCCAGCCGCCCAATCCAGAGGCCGCCGCGCAATCCGTCAAGCCGCCCCGCCTCAACTACCAGATGACCACGCTGCCCAACGGCCTCAAGGTCATCACGCTGGAAGACCACCGCGCGCCCGTGGTGACTCTCCAGATCTGGTATCATGTGGGCAGTAAGGACGAAGCGCCCGGCAAGGCGGGCTTCGCCCATCTCTTCGAGCACCTGATGTTCAAGGGATCGGCCCACGTTGGGCCGGAAGAGCACGCGCGCTACATCGAGCAGATCGGCGGCCAGTATAACGCCAACACCTTCTACGACCGCACGCTCTTCTTTGAGACCGTGCCCGACAACGCCCTCGACCGCGTCCTCTGGCTGGAAGCCGACCGCATGGCCTCGCTGCGCGTGGACGAGAAGAATATGCGATCCGAGCGCGCGGTGGTGGAAGAGGAACACCGGCTGGACGTGGAGAACGCGCCCTACGGCAGGATGATGGAGATACTGGACGCCATGCTGTTTCCGCCCTCCCATCCTTACGCGCATCCGACTATCGGCGTGATGGCCGACCTGGATCGCGCCACGCTCGCCGACGTGCGCGCCTTCCACAACGAGTACTACAAGCCCAACGACGCTACCCTGGTGCTGGTCGGCGACTTCAAGCGCGCCGAGGCTCTGGATCGGATTCGCCGCTACTTCGGGCCGATCCCGGCGGCCACAAAGCCGTTCACGCGCTACCCGGTCCCGCCCATTCAGCAGACGGCCGAGAAGCGCCAGGTCGTCTACGACAAGCTGGCGCCGCTGCCCATGGTCGTCATGGCCTACCGCCTGCCGCCCGCCGATAGCCCCGACACGCCCGTCTTGCGGATCCTGGCCCATATCCTCTCCACCGGGGAGAGCTCGCGCCTGTATCGCTCCCTGGTGCGCGATAAGCAGATCGCCACCGAGGTAGAAGGCTCTGTGCTGGCTCTCAAGCTCGGAGGCATCTTCTTCTTTTCTGCCATCGGCAACGCCGGGGTCGCGCCGGATGTCGTGGAGAAGGCGCTGGTCGAGGAGGTAGACAAGCTGCGCTCCAGCCCGGTCAGCCCGGAGGAACTGACCAAGGCGAAAAACCAAGCGCTGACCGGGCTGGTCTTTGGCCGGCTCTCCACCGAACAGAAAGCCAGCGCCCTGGGCCAGGCCGACCTGCTCTACGGCACGCCGGAAGAGGCCAACCGGGAGTATGAAAAGCTCGCGGCGGTCACCGCCGCCGACATCCAGCGCGTCGCGCAGACCTATTTCGGGCCGGACGAGCGCAATGTCCTCTATCTGCTGCCGGCGTCCATGCAGCCCAAAGCCGCCGTTCCTGCCGGCCCCTCTGTTCGTTCCATCGGTGCGAGCGCGTCCCACGAGGGAAGGAGATAGCCATGCCGCTTCGAGCCTTGTTTGCCTTGCTACGGCCCCTAAGGGTTCAGTGCCTTCTGCTGGCGCTGCTGCTGCCCGCCGGCATCGCTTCCGCGCAGCGGCAGGGCGCCAACCCGACTCAGCCGCCCCACCAGCCCGGCGCGCAGACCGAAACCGGCGGCGTTAAGCCCCCGCCGCTCGGTCCGCCGCCGCGCCTGCACCTGCCGCCCATCGTCCAGAAGACGCTGCCCAACGGCCTGCGGATCCTCCTGCTGGAAGACCACACCCAGCCTGCCCTCTGGCTGCGCCTGGCGGTTCCCGCCGGAACCATCCGCGATCCCAAAGACCGGGTGGGGCTGGCGGAGATGGCCGCCGACCTGCTCAATAAGAGCACGACCACGCGCACTGCAACCCAGATCGCCGATACGGTAGACAGCTTGGGCGCGACGCTGAGCGCCAGCGCCGAGGATGATTTCCTGATCGTGGCTGCCAGCGGCCTGAGCGTCTACACGGACGCCCTTTTCGACCTGGCCGCCGACATCACCCTGCATCCGACGTTCCCGGAGGCGGAGCTGGAACGCGCCCGCACCCGCACGCTCAATGCGATCCGCTATGACCTCTCGCAGCCGGCGACGATGGCCAGCGCCGCGTTCGACCGCCTGGTCTACGGCGCGCACCCCTACGGTAACTACACCAGCGGCACGCCGGCCACCCTGCGCGCCATCACCCGGGAAGACCTTCAGAAATTCCACGATACCTACTTCGCGCCCAACGCCGCCACGCTGTTCCTGGTCGGCGACATCACCCCGGAGCAGGCCGAGCAAAAGGCGCAGGCCGCGTTCGGCGTCTGGGAGCGCAAAGAGGTGCCCTCGCCTCCCTCGCCGCCCACGCCGGGGCCTGCCGCGCACGCCACGCGGCCCCAGATCACCTTGATTGACCGGCCCGGCGCCGCCCAGACTGAAATTCGTATCGGCACGCTCACGCCCGGCTACCGCGATCCCAACCGTATCGTCGGGACGGTAGCGACGGCGGTGCTGGGATTGGGGCAGTTCGAGGGACGCCTGACCAAAGAGATCCGGGTCAAGCGCGGCCTGACCTATGGCGTGGCAAGCTACTTCTCCCGCAACGCCCAGGCCGGCACCTTCCAGATCAGCACCTTCACCAAGAACGCCTCCACCGCCGAGGTCATCCAATTGGCGTTACAGGAAGGGCTGAAGCTCAGCCGGGAACTCACCCCGCCCGAGGAGTTGCAGGAGCGCAAGGACTTCTTAAACGGCTACTTTGCCGTCAGCGTGGCCACACCGCCCGGCGTGCTGACCCGCCTCATTCCCGCCGTGCTCTACGGCAACGGCCCCTCCGACCTGACGCAATACACGCAGCGCGTGCAGGCCGTCACGCCGCAGCAGATACGCACGATCATGTCCAGCCTCAACCTGGAGCATCCCCAGATCGTTCTGGTGGGCGACGCGAAGGCCATTGAGAGCGCGGTGCGCCCGCTCGGCTCGGTGACCGTCATTCCCTTCAATGCCGTCAACCTGCTCTCGCCTACGCTCCAGGGCTCACCCACAACCTCGGCCCTGTCCCGGTAGGGAGCGCTCTAACCCTCCCTGCGTGGGGCGCACCATCGCGTAGGAAAACATCGCTCCCCTCTCCCGCAGCGTGGCTCGCCAGGCGGAGGGCTGTGGCCAGGTGTGGCTAGGCGGAGGCAAGGGCCTCGCAAGGCAGAAGGCCCAACCATGGCAGGCCCGTTCCTTGCAGCACCTTGCCGACCCGAGCAGGGGCCCAACCATTGTAGGCGCGACCCTGGCAGTCCATTGCAGGGCCGACCCTTGCAGTAGGGGCCGGGGTGAGGGCTATGATGCTCCCTGGTGATCGCCAACCTGGTCGAGTAGAAAGATGGCTCTTGCAGTAGGGGCCGGGGGTGAGGGCTATGATGCTCCCGGAACGCAAATCGGGCGGCTCCGAGATGAGAGCCGCCCGATGTTTCTACCCTGGCAATTGTCAATAGCAGGCGAGCCGTTACTTGACTTCCGCCTCCTCCTTCTCCGAGGCCGTCAAGCCGGCTTTATCCAGGGCGCTCATAATGGCTTCGGGCGTGGCGGTGGGCTTGAGTCTGCCCGGAATGACGGCTTCTGCGCCAGGCGGCGCTTTTTCGGCGTGCGGCGTCTTGGCGGCTTCCAGCGCCGTCAGCAGCTTGCCCAGGCTTGCCTTGCCGCTGAGTTCCACAATAGCCAGGCTCTGCGCGTTCTTGCCGCCTGGCTTCGGCTCCGTGATGACGGTGACGCCCTCGACGGACTTCATTGAGCCGATCACCTGACCGGCACATCCCGCTCAAACGACGCCATCAACGACGAGCGTGTAAACTTTCGGCTTCTTCTCCGCGTCCTGCGCCAGCGTCGTCACGTTCGCCAGCAGCAGACCAGCCGCAATCAGAGATACGAGTTTCTTCATGACTCTTTCTCTCCTTTTTGGGTGACGCTCCGCGCGGGCGAAAGCCCTGCGGCTTCTTCCAGTGGAAACACTTGCCTATTTCCCTTTCCGCTCTCCGCGATTCCTGCCAATATCTGCAAATTTATGGGCAAATTTACGCCGTCAGCGCGTTTTTTCTTTACCCTCGGACTCTAGCCGTTAGCGGCGCACCACTCGAAGAGCGCTTTCCACTCCTCGCGCTGTCGCGCCACCAGTTCCGGGGCATTCTGGCCGCGGGCGGCAGCCACCTGATCCACCAGGGTATCAGGGTCCAGGTCAGGACGGGCCTGGCGCAGCGGGTGCGCGCTGGCCCGGCGCATCCAGTAGTGGCTGTTGGCGAAATCGCCCTCCCGGCGGTGCATGATGCCGTGCCAGTAGGCGCCGGCGGCATCGTTGAGGCCCTGGCTGATGGTATGGCTGCGCTCCAGGTTATCCACGTAGAGCCACAATCCGGCGGCAAGGTGGGGGCGGCTGGCCAACGCGGGATGGCGCAGGGCGCTCTCCACCAGTTGAGTCTGTTTGGGATGGCTGCCTTGCAGTTGGTCCATCGCCTGCTCCAGCGGAATAGCCTCAAACAGTGGGGCGCAGGCGGCAGCGATCTCTTGCGGCAAATTCAGCATAACGTCTCCTCCTCGGACGATATATCTAACCCAAGTTGCTACCTAGGAACACGTTTGAGAGAGAATCGCTCTGGAAACCGGCTTTTGCATCACCGTTTGCCTTCTCGAAGAGGCAAGGTAGCAACTTGAGTTATCTAAATTCTAGCACGATCGGCGCTGTTCTCATGTTCTTTCGCCGCCCGGAAAGAAACCGGAAGGACCCTGGCCCGGCCCGAAAGCGGCAGGCGCTCCTATTTGCTCTCCGCTTTCTTCTCCTCCCCGGCAGGCTTGTCGGCACGGTAGAGGATGACGGTGACCGCGCCGTCGTGCGCGTCCACCGAATGGATTAATTTGCCGTCCGGGCTCCAGGCTTTCCCTTTGCCATCGGCCCCGCCCGTGAAGATCATGCGGCCATCCGGGGAAAAGGAGATTACGGTGACGGCGCCCTTGTGCGCATCGTCAATGGTTGTCAGCAGCTTGTGCGTGTCGGTGTCCCAGATTTTGACCTTGCCGTCGGCCCCGCCGGAGACGAGTTCTTGCCGTCGGGCAGAACGGCCAGCGCCGTCACCGCGCTGCCCTGCGCGCCCTCGAACGTCCCCTGCGCCGCCTGGCTCCAGTACTTGATCTTGCCGTCCTTGCCGCCCGTGTAGAGCATACGCTCCTTCGGATGCGGTGTCATGCTGGTCAGGCCGCCCTCATGCTCGGTCGGAAACGATATGGTCGGGTTGCCCGCCGCATCCCAGACGGTCATCATTCCATCCGCGCCGCCGGAAATAATCATGTCGGCTGTGCCGAAGAGGCCGATAACCGATCCCTCGTGCGCCTCGACGGCTACCAGCGGCTTCTCCTGAAGCTTGCCGTTCTCCACCTTCCAGACCTTGACTTTTTTATCGGCCCCGCCGGAGAGGAGCTTGGAGTTGTCCGGCAGGAAGAACAGGCTGGTCACAGCGCCATCATGGGCGTCCAGGGTCTGGATCAGCGTGCCGTCGGTCGGGTTCCAGAGCTTGATCTTCTTATCCGCTCCGCCGGTCGCCAGCAGCTTGCCGTCCGGGCTGAGGACGGCCGCATTGGCTGCGCCATCATGGGCCTCAATGGTCTTCGTGACCGTGCCGTCGGCGATATTCCATATCTTGAGTTTCTTGTCTGCGCCCGCCGTGATGGCCGTATCGGCGCGGACGGGAAGCGCAGCCAGTCCCGCCGCTCCCAGGCAGAGCGCCAGCAGGGCCAGAGCACTTCCAACCCGAATCAGGGAACGAAATCCGTGTGACATACTAGCTCCTCCGTGTGGAAAATCAATGCTGCACCTGCGCGTGCGCGCGGGATGTGCTTACCATTGCCTGCCCTGGATGAGAATAGGCCGGAATAAGCCCGCAAGCGCAGGGGCAGGCCCGGCACTCCTTTGTTTACTTGTTTACGTCGCAGGTCGCCGTCAGGATGACATCGCCCAGCGCTGCCGCCTGGGGATAGAACGACCAGTAGACCTCGCCGGTGAACTCATCCACCTCGCCATTGGTGTCTACGATCTTGCCCGGCATTTTCACGATGAACGTCAGGGAGGGAGAGGGGGCCGAATTCGCGCCGGCTGCTGCCTCCGGTTTGGCTTGCGACTTGACCTTTGTTTGCGCCGAGTTGAAGGCGGCGGTCATGATCTTTATCGCTACGGCACGCCGCTCTTCCGGCGGAAGCTGTGCGCCGAATTTCTCTTCCAGCGCTTTGCTGACCGCGCCCCCGATACGACTCATGACGCGCCGCTCCATCAGATCGGGGCTCATCAGTATCTGGGCAAAAAAGGATATCATCATGGGGTCGCGCGGGCCGAATAACATTCGCAGAAACTCCCGGTTGACGATCTGGGCAGTCTCTTTAGCGTTGGCATCGGTAGCCAGGGCGGGCGGCAGCGCGCCCTTAACGGCGGCAAGCAACTGCGGATCTAACTCGGTTACTTCCTTGGGCAATTTGCCCTGCCAGTGCAGCACTTCCCGGTATTCGTACCTGCCGGGCGCCACCTGGCGCACGGTGACTTCGTTGCCCAGCGCGCTGGTCTGGGCCGCCTTATCTTCTCCCTTCCAGGCAATGTCCTGCTTCAGCGTCTCTCCGGCCTGCAGGGTCCGTTCAGCAGTGTAGGCGACTTCATCGCCCTTCTTTGCTCGTGTTACCTTCCACGTTACCCCGCTCGGCAGGAAGAAAACATCCTCCAGCTTAACGCCGAGATTGAATCCTTTCTCGTCGGAAGCCGTGGCGTGGAAGGCATCCTGCCGCACCCAGGAGCCGTTGGGATTGATGGTCGTCGTCACGGTAGACCGGGCGCACCCGCCCGCCAGCGCCGCACAAACCGCCGCCAATGCCAGCAGCGCCGAAACACCACGCCTTTTGCGCCGCACGTCCTCGATAAATACAGTTCTGTTCGTCTGCATTGTGGATTTGCTCACTCCCATGAAGGAATTATTGATTCGCGAGCCTTCCTGAAGCTCCTGCCTCTGGTCTTTCGCCAACCGCACAGAGATATTCCCCGTAAGACAGCCCCTCCCCTGCTAAACTCGTATTGCACCTAACCCCCCGGCCCCCACTGCAAGGGTCGGGCCTGCAATGGACTGCAAGACCTATATCCAGCGCACGCCTATCACCGTGCCCACCCCACTGCAAGGGTCGGGCCTACAATGGACTGCCAGGGTCGGCAAGGTTACGGCCCTTGCCTCCGCCTTGCCACAGCCCTCCACCTAGCGACCCTGATTCGCCGCTCACGCGGCAGCGAAAGGGGGGACCCGGCTTCTGCTCTCCCCTCTCCCGCAGCGCCGGGAGAGGGGGGCAGGGGATGAGGGCTTTAGCGAATGATGATCCTTACGCTGCAAATTATACGGCAGCGCCGTCCTTAGAAAACAGATCGTTGACTTAGCGCCTTCTACAGCGTATAATAAAGTGATTGAAATCTCACCGCAGTATCTTTTGTGGAACGCTGGCTTTTTTGTTATGGCACACATAGCAGCCAATAATCCGCCTTCTTTTGCAAACGGCCGGCTACATACGCCGCTCCTTCTTGCGCGCCTTGCCCTCGCGTGCGTCTCCTGAGCGGTTGCCCGACGTTTTGCTTATCCTTTCCAGGCCCGGCGACCGCATGGCGGTCCGCCGGGTTTTTTGCTATCTTCCTTTTTACCGAACAAGGGGTGGGGGGCGAAACGCCTCTGGCCCTGTGCCGGGGAGGTTCCCACCCATAACAAGGGGCGATGTATGATGAGTGACGACCACAACGACAACCGATACGATTTCCGCACTATTGAGGCCAAATGGCAGCGGCGCTGGGAAGCCGCGAACCTATTTCATGTAGAGAACAACAGCGACCTGCCCAAGTTCTACGGGCTGGATATGTTCCCTTATCCGTCCGGCGCCGGGATCAGCGTGGGCCACTGCGCAAAAAACTATATCCCGCTGGACGTAGCCTGCCGCCACAAGGTCATGCAGGGCTATAACGTCCTGCATCCGATGGGCTGGGATGCCTTCGGCCAGCCTGCCGAGAACGAGGCCATCAAGCAGGGGCGCAACCCGCGCGAGATGGTACCCGAATACGCCGCCAACTATAAGCGCCAACTCAAGCTGGTCGGCATCTCCTACGACTGGGATCGGGAGATCAACTCCAGCAGCCCGGATTACTACCAGTGGACCCAGTGGATCTTCCTGGTGCTGTACAAGCGCGGGCTGGCCTATCGCGCCACCACGCCTATCAACTGGTGCCCCTCCTGTAAAACCGGCCTGGCCAACGAAGAGGTCGTCAACGGGCGCTGCTGGCGCTGCGGCAGCCTGGTGGAAAAGCGCCCCATGCCCCAGTGGTACTTCCGCATCACCGCTTATGCCGACCGCCTGCTGGAAGGGCTGGATAGGATTCAGTGGCCGGAAGGCGTCAAGCAGATGCAGCGGGAGTGGATCGGGCGCAGCGAGGGCGCAGAGGTAGATTTCCCCATTGTCTTCCCGGAAGAGGGGCCGGCAGCGGAGGCCGAGCCGGAAACGATCCGCGTCTTCACCACCCGCCCGGACACGCTGTGGGGCGCGACCTTCATGGTGCTGGCGCCGGAGCATCCTCTGGTGGATAGGCTGACCACGCCGGAGCATCGCGCCGAGGTCGCCGAATACAAGGAGTGGGTGCAGCGCGTCTCTGAGATCGAGCGGCAGAACGTCGAGCGCGCCAAGACGGGCGTCTTCACCGGCTCCTACGCCATCAATCCCGTCAACGGCGAGCATATCCCCATCTGGATCGCCGACTACGTCCTGATGGGCTACGGCACGGGCGCGATCATGGCCGTTCCCGCCCATGACCAGCGCGACTTTGAGTTCGCACGTAAGTTCGGTATCCCGATCCGGCTGGTCTACCGCATCGCCGAGGATCAGACCGAAGCGGCCATGACCGAGGCGCTGCCCGCCGGCGGCACGATGATCGCCGGCCCCTTCGCCGGAGCGCCCAACGACAAGACGACCGTGAACAAGGTCATCCGGTGGCTGGAGGAGCAGGGCATCGGGGAGGGACGCATCAACTATCGCCTGCGCGATTGGCTGATCTCTCGACAGCGGTACTGGGGCGCGCCGATCCCCATCGTCTACTGTGAGAAATGCGGCGAGGTCCCGGTTCCCGAAGATCAATTGCCCGTGGAACTGCCGGACGTGGAGAGCTACCAGCCGACCGGCACCGGCGAGTCGCCGCTGGCGGCCATTCCGGAGTTCGTCAACACGACCTGCCCGACCTGCGGCGGCCCGGCCAAGCGCGAAACCGACACGATGGGCGGCTCAGCCTGCTCGTCCTGGTACTTCCTGCGCTTTACCGATCCGCACAACGCTCAAGCGGCGTTCAGCCAGGAGGCCGTGCGCTACTGGATGCCGGTGGATCTCTACGCTGGCGGGGCCGAGCACGCCGTCGGGCACCTGCTCTACGCCCGCTTCTGGACGAAGGTGCTCTATGACGCCGGGCTGGTTCCGGTGGACGAGCCCTTTATGCGCTACCGCAACCAGGGCATGATGCTGGCCTACACGCCGGGCCGGGAGATCCGTCGGGATGAAGCCGTTACTCCCGGCGACGAGGACGACGAGTCCGACGAGCCCATCGAGAACTGGAAGGTACTGCGCCCGGAGGAGCGGCAGACGATCCCGCCAGACCAGTGGGTCTGGCGCTGGGTCAAGATGAGCAAGAGCAAGGGCAACGTCGTCACGCCCGACGAGATGGCGGAGAAGTACGGCGCCGACAGCCTGCGCCTGTTCGGCCTGTTCGTGGCCCCGTTTGAGGAGACGGTGCAGTGGACGGACAAGGGCATCGAGTCGGCCCATAATTACCTCAACCGCGTCTGGCGCATCTGGACCGACCTGCGCCCCCACTACCGCCCGGATTGGCGGGAGGCGCTGGCAGGTATCGGCCCGTTTGAGCAGTGGCCGGAGGCGGAGCGGAGCCTGCGCCGCACGCTGCATCAGACCATCCGCAAGGTCGGCGACGACATCGAGAACTTCCGGTTCAATACGGGCGTGGCGGCCCTGATGAAGTTCACCAACGATCTCTCGCAGTTCCGCAACGCCCTGGGCAGCAAGGCACCGACGGACACGCAAGCGACGCTGCTCTCCGAAGTGCTGGAGACGCTGACCTTGCTGCTGTCGCCGATCACGCCGCACCTGGCCGACGAGTTCTGGGAGCGGTTGGGCAAGGAGGGCTTCACCTACAAGCAGCCCTGGCCGCAGTACAACCCGGAGATCGCCGCTGAGGAGGCCATCACCATCGTGGTGCAGGTCAACGGCAAGCTGCGCGACCGGCTGGTGGTTGCGGCGGAGACGCCCACGGCGGAGGTGGAGCGGCTGGCGCTGGAGAGCGAGAAGGTGCGGGCCGAACTCAACGGCAAGCAGGTGCGCAAGGTCATTGCGGTGCCTGGCAAGCTCGTCAACGTCGTCATCGGTTAGCGTCCACCCCAACGCAAGCCCGGCCTGTCGGGGCATTCCGACAGGCCGGTTTTTATTATAATGGCCTCTTGTGCGTTTGGCACTTGACGCCGCCGCTGCCTGCAAAGAGCCTCCAGCCGGGCCATGAATGACCCGCCTGTAGGGCCTGCGGCCAGGCGACTGCAAGGGACGGCGCTACCACTGCTAGGGTCGGAACTGCGCACGCTCGACTGCCAGGGACGCCGCTCAACGGTTCGCGGCTCTGCCTGGCGATCTCCGCCTGGCGACACTCGCGCCTCTGCCTTGCGACTAGCGGACGCTCCGTTGCGGACGGCTCTTTCCGCTCTACGAAGGCAATCCCCCTGCCGATAGGCCGGTTGTTCCGTCCGCGAGGA
>DASRGZ010000026.1:0-3650 GCA_035650735.1 Chthonomonadaceae bacterium | reverse complement strand
GCTCACAGACAGATAGTAGTAGGGCCATTTGCCTGGCCCTTTGAGCTTGGTGATGTCCCAACTCCAGAGCCGGTTGGGGCCGGTTGCCAGCAGTTCGGGTCGCGTGTAGCGCCGATGCCGAAGCACGCGCCGCCGTTCGCGAAGCGGTTATCCGCCTCGCGGTCCGTGACGCTAACGGGCAAGAACACGAACGTGACGCTATTATAGACACCAGTTTTGATGGCTGGCTTTCATTGCCGCCTGATTTTATCACAACCCTCGGTTTGCGCTGGCAACGGTTCGGGCGTGCGCTTCTAGCAGACGGGTGTGAAACGGTTTTCGATATCTACGAAGCAACGGTGCTATGGGACGGCCAATCGTGAACTGTCTCCATCTACGAAATGGGCGCGGAACCGCTGGTGGGAATGGCGCTCATGTATGGCTATGAGCTGGTTTTGCCCATCCTGGACGGGGCTACATTTACCTTGCGGCGTATCGCTAACCCTAGCCTCACAAAAAAGCCCCCGCCTTTTAGGGGCGGGGGCGATGTACAAAATCTGGACCAGTTCTTTTGGTTAACATGCGACACCCTTTAGACGTGAGAGACGCCGAGAATGTTTCCGCAATTCTGCTTAGTAGCTACTCGCGGGGTATCTCGCTCATCATATACTCGCTGGAGTAGTTGGGCGGCTCTTTGGTGATCCAGACGTCGTGGACGTGGCTCTCGCGCAGGCTGGCTCCGGTGATGCGCATGAACTGCGCGCGTTGCTGGAGCTCCGGGATCGTGTGCGCGCCAAGGTAGCCCATGCCGGATCGAATGCCGCCCATGATCTGATGGATGGTATCGTGGAGCGCGCCTTTGTATGGTACGCGCCCCTCGATGCCTTCCGGGACGAACCGGGCGGTGCTGTCCTGGCCGTAGCGGTCGCTGGAGCCCTCGCGCATGGCACCCTCGCTGCCCATGCCGCGATAGTCCTTGTAGGCGCGGCCCTGGTAGAGGATGACCTCGCCGGGCGCCTCCTCCGTGCCGGCCAGCAGGTTGCCGACCATGATCGCAGCGGCGCCGGCTGCCAGCCCCTTGACCGCATCGCCGCTGAAGCGAATGCCGCCGTCGGCGATCACCGGGATACCGTAGCGCGCAGCTTCCGTGGCGCAGTCGAGCACGGCGGTCAACTGCGGCACGCCCACGCCGCTGACGATGCGCGTGGTGCAGATGCTGCCTGCGCCCAGCCCGACGCGAATGCAGTCCGCGCCTGCCTCGGCGAGCGCGCGCGCGCCCTCACGGGTCGCCACGTTGCCGGCGATCACCGGCAGGTCGGGGAACTCGCTCTTGATGGCGCGCAGGGCGTTGAGCACCCCGCGCGAATGCCCATGGGCCGCATCAATCACGATCAAGTCCACGCCCGCTTCTACCAGGGCCGCCGTGCGCCCGATCGGGTCGCGCAGGGGGCCGATGGCCGCGCCGCAGCGCAGCCGTCCGCGCGCGTCTTTGGTGGCGTTCGGGAACTGGCGCACCTTCTGAATGTCCTTGATCGTGATCAGGCCGAGGAGCCTGCGCTCTTCGTCCACGATGGGCAGCTTCTCAATGCGGTGCGCCTGCAATATCTCCTGGGCCTGCTCCAGCGTCGTTCCCAGCGAGGCTGTCACCAGTCCACCCTTGCGGGAGGCATCGGTGGTCATTACCTCCCGGATGGGGCGGTTATAGTTGGTTTCAAAGCGGATGTCGCGGTTGGTCAGGATGCCGACCAGACGGCCCGTCTGCGGCTCGGTGATGGGCACGCCGGAGATGTGGTAGCGCTCCATCAGCACAATGGCGTCGTGGATCGTCTTATCGGGCGGCAGGCTAATGGGGTTGACAATGATCCCATGCTCGGAGCGCTTGACCTTATCCACTTCCTGGGCCTGCCGCTCCACGCTCATGTTGCGGTGAATGATACCCAGGCCGCCCTCGCGCGCCATCGCGATCGCCATGCGCGCTTCGGTGACGCGATCCATGGGCGAGCTCAGGATGGGCGTGCGCAGGGTGATGCCAGCGGCGATGGCGGTCCGCGTGTCTACCTCGGCGGGCGTGATGTCGGTATCGCGCGGCACCAACAGGACATCATCAAAACTCAGCCCTTCACGCAGTGCTACTTCCGTCTCCTGCATCTCTCTCCCCCAAAATTCGTCAAACCCTGTTAGGCAAATCTTACAACACTGTAAGACCAAGATGCGTTAGTATACCATCAGGTATACTGATTGTAAAGGAGACGGACGATGTATCTTGGCCTCGATATTTGCGCTTCGGGCGCGGATTACGCCGCCACTTCGGACGGCCAGAGCTACCTGCAAGGCAAGATCCGTCGGATTTGGCGAATGTCAATGCGCGGCGCGGCGGCTTGCGGATACGGTCAGAAGTTGGCGAAGAGGGAGAGCAGGATGCTCCGGCCCTGCTGAAACCGGGTGCCGCTGAAGGCCGACTGGAAGTTGATCACCGTCCGGTCGTCGAAGAGGTTTACCACGTCCAGGCCGAGACCGCCATGCCCCCACAACAGGCGCGGCCCCGTCGTCAGGTGCAGGTCCACGCGGGTGCGCGGGATGCGCTTGTCGCTGGGTGGAATGGGACTGCTTGCCAGGCCGCTGCCATGATTGATGGTCATCGAAACCGAGGCGCCGCTCTTCCAGGTGTAGCCGAGGTCCAGGCCGACGGTGTTGCGCTGGTCGTGGTCATTGAAGTCGGGCACCGGGGCGCCGGTGTTGTCCACGCCGTTGGGACGGGCGACAGAGTAGGTGTAGTTGAGGGAGACATCCAGGCCGGTGCCCTTGGGCGGGGTCAGCTCATAGGCGAATTCCACGCCATGCACGCCGCCGTACTGGAAGTTGACGGCCGAGTAGATGCCGATCTGGCTGCCGGGGATGAGCAGGCCGGTATCCACCTGGTTGCGTATCTGCTTGATATAGTAGGCCAGGGAAACCGTTTGCCCCGGCCCGACCTGGCGCTCCATGCTCACATCGTACTGGTCTAAGGTCTCAGGCTGGATGGGCTGCCCGAGGATCGCGCCCTGCGCCAGCGGCGGCGTGTTGAACAGGCGGTTATACGACCAGCGCGCCGTCGTCAGCCGGTCCAGGTTATAGGAGAAGTTAAGGCGGGGCGAGAGGATAATGACATTGGTGATCGGCTGGCCCAGGTTCTGGGATTGCTTGTACCAGTCGGCGCGCAGACCGTAGTTGACGGTCAGGCGGTGGGAAGCCTGCCAGGTATCCTGGGCGTAGGCGGCGCGGTAGAAGCCGGAGCGATGCACCTTCAGCGTGGGCACGGCCCCGGATGCGGGAACATAGACCGGATTGCCGTTCACGTCCACAATCGGGTTGCCCTGCGCGTCCGTCTGCACCGTGCCGGGCGGCGCGAGGGCCGGGGAGAGGGCCGCCAGTTCGTCCAGGGCCAGTCGGCTGGCCGGAACGATATTATAGGTCTCGTCGCCGTTCTGGTCGTCCAGGAGCAGGCCGGTCTTGAACTCGTGCCGCCCGCGCCGGTAGGTCAGGCTGCTGTAGATCTGAACGTGGTGAATGTTGCGGGTTGAGGTTGGGTTGTACTCGATAGAGTTATCCACCGGCAAGTTCAGCACGTCCACCGGGGGATTGGCGTTGTGCAAGTCCTGTCCCGCGTGCAGGAGGGTAAAGGAGAGCAGGCC
>DASRGZ010000025.1:0-9404 GCA_035650735.1 Chthonomonadaceae bacterium | reverse complement strand
GCTCACAGACAGATAGTAGTAGGGCCATTTGCCTGGCCCTTTGAGCTTGGTGATGTCCCAACTCCAGAGCCGGTTGGGGCCGGTTGCCAGCAGTTCGGGTCGCGTGTAGCGCCGATGCCGAAGCACGCGCCGCCGTTCGCGCACCGCCTTATGGCTTCGGAGCAACCGATACATCGTTGAAACCGAGCAAACATAGGCTCCTTCGTCTAAGAGCGTCGCCACGATCTCGGCGGGCGCCATCTCGGCGAAGCGCGGCGAATAGAGTAAATCGAGCACGCTGTGTTGCTCCTGCTGGGGAAGTGCCCGCGCACTCTTGCGCCGAGGCGCCCCCGAGGATTGGGCAGCAGGATCGGGCCTGCTCGGGAAGCTTCTGGCCGGTAGTGAGGCCCGGCGCCGATAGAAGGTGGCGCGGCTGAGACCGAGGGCGCGGCAGGTCAGGGTCGGACCAACCTGTCGAGCCAGTTCCTCGGCTCGCTTTAAGAGTACATCGGACCCTCCTCTTGCGGCGTCTGCGGCAGGGAGATGCCCAGAAGCTGCGAGAGTTTTTTTGGGACGTCGATGCTCAGTTCGGCCTGCTCCAGCCGGTGCTGAAGCTGGCGGTTGTGCGCCTCTAACTCGGCAATGCGCTGCTTGTCCTGCTTCGCTTCGGCACGGGCGGCCTGTTGCTCTCGTTCGGAGTTGGGTTCGAGGTGCCCGTTGGCACGCTGCTGTTGGAAATCGCGCAGCGTCGAGGGGTAGATGCCTTCTCGCCGCAGGAGAGCGCCGAGTTGACCGCGCTCTTTGCAGGCATCGGCCAGGCGCAGGATGCGTAGCTTCTCGGCTTTGCTATAGCGGCGCCGGCAGGCCTTGGCAGTCTGGTGGGGTTCGAGAGCGGGCTCAGGACCAGGGGTCGTGGCGCCGCCACAGGCGGCGCTTGACCGCTCGCTTGTCGTCGCCTCCGGCTCCTCCAACCGGGCGGTCAATCCATTGGGAGAGGATTGACCGGCTCCGTTCTTCTGGAACAGGCTGGCAAGTCGTGATGGTACGGTCGTTGCTGACATATTGATGGACATCTTTCCCCGCCCTGTGCTGATAGTTTCATTACAGTTACGTTGGCCCAGGAATTGTCTCACCTATTATAGACACACAGGGCTACGGCATCCCCCCGTGCTTCTGTCACAGTGGAAGAAGCAGGTACTCGAGGAGTTGCCCTGCGTGTTCTCCTCGCAGCGGGCCAAGGCCGGCGCGGACGAAGAAACCCTGCGGGAGCGTCTCTACCAGCAGATCGGGCAACTGCAATTGGAGTTGGACTGGTTGAAAAAAAGTTGGACCGGCCCGTTGAGTACAAGCGCACGCTCATGGAGCCGGCCCAGCCGCGCCTGAGCCTGGTGCGTCAGTGCCAACTGCTGGGTCTGTCACGTTCGAGTCTACACTACCAGCCGCAGGGGGAGAACCAAGAGAACCTGCATTTGATGCGGCTGTTGGACGAGCAGTACACGCGCACTCCTTTCTATGGCGTGCTCAAAATGACCGAGTGGTTGAGCACGCAGGGATATGTTGTCAATCCCAAGCGGGTGCGGCGTCTGTTGCGGGCGATGGGCCTGCAGCTCTTTGCCCGCAGCCCAAAACCAGCCTGAGCGCGCCCGAACACACGGTCTATCCCTGCCTGTTGCGTCATGTTACGATTGGACGGGTCAATCAGGTCTGGAGTTGCGACATCCCCTATGTGCGGATGCAGGCGGGCTTTGTCTACTTGATTGGCGGTCATCGACTGGTTCAGTCGCTCTGTCCTGGCCTGGTCGGTTTCTCCCACGCTGGAAGGGGAGTAGTGTCTCAAGACCTTGGATGCGGCGCTGCTGCAAGGGTTGCCGGAAGTGTTCAACACCGACCAAGGCAGTCAGTTTACCAGTCAGGCGTTCACCGGTCGTCTGCTGGATTGCGGTATTCAGATCAGCATGGATGGGAGAGGCCGTGCCCTGGATAACATCTCGTAGAGCGACTGTGGCGGACGGTCAAATATGAGGAAGTCTACCTCCAAGAGTACGCCACGGCCCAGGACGCCGTCACCGGTCTGGACGCCTACTTTCCTTTCTATAATGAGCAGCGTCTGCACCAATCCCTGGGATACAAGACGCCCGCCGCCGTTTACTTTGGGCAGGAGAGCCTGCTCCTCAACAGACAGCCGCAAGCGGCTCTCGCCGGGCATGCAAACTTAATCTAAATTTCCCCAAAACTGTCTTGACTCTGGGGAGTACTATAATTTTTTTGGGTGTATCTATTGGCTGATGCATCAATGCCAGTGATAAGCCTCCAAAATGCAGGCGCTTTGACTGGATGCTAATGACGCAGATAGGAAAGTGGCGCATATGAACCGAATGGATCGTGCCATTTTGAGCCTCTTTATTTTACTGGCGGCAGGGATGGTCTTATACGTGTCGAACTGTATCTTCAAGCGATACCATCCAAGCGCAGAGAAACCAGAGGTTCTGTCGGTGTCCCAAGAGACAGTTATCGGAAAACATCCGCTTTACCGAGGAAATGCGCAAGCTCCCTTCGTGCTGGTGGAATTTGCCGATTATCAATGCCCAGCCTGTATTGCCATGCATCCCAGGGTGCTGGAGACATTACACCGCCCTAAAGAGCAGGTGAAACTACTCTTTCATCACTTTCCTCTGCCCATGCATCCACAAGCGAAACCGGCGGCCATTGAGGCCGAAGCCGCTCGCGTACAGGGGCAATTCTGGTCCCTGCATGACCTGCTTATGAACTCCAACGGCCACTTGCTTGCCTCTGATCTCCAAACCTATGTACAACGGCTGCGGCTAGACCCCAACCGACTGAGGCGCGATCTTAGCCAGGCGGCACCGGCAGCCGTCGAGAGCGATCTGCAACTCGGCAAGGCATTGGGCGTGAATGCCACGCCCACCTTCTTGCTTTGTACTCCGGCGAGAAAAGTGATCAAATTAGGGAACCTATCTCAGGTTGAAGATTACTTGGGCAGGCAATAGTCGGTTTTAAGCGATAGGAGCCTGGGAGGCAATCGGGATGATAACCACCCAGAACAGACCCAAGTTTCGTGCTTTATTACCGCTGAGCGTGCCAATTCTGTTTGTTGGTATTCTTCTCTCCAATTACATCATCCATCGAATCTATCTGGATAAGCAAGAACATCTACGGCGGGAGCAAAAGGAACGCACGCAAGCTGAGCAGACCCATTATCGAGCGTTGACCAATGCTCTCTTCAGGGCCGCACACGAAGGGGATGTTGCTGCTTTTGAGGCACTGATGCGCCAAATCTCCCCGTCGGTATGGTACACAAGTGGCTCTGGATGAGGCGGCAGCACAAGGACACCTAGCGATCCTCAAGTTCTGGTGGAAGAAGAGCTGGCCTGTGCAAGAGGATTTCTATACCAATTCTTTTCTACGAGCAGTGGGTTACGGCCAAAGCAATATTGTCCGGTTCTTATTAAGTAAGGGAGCCAACCCTAATACCGGCAAGGACACAGGTGAGACAGCCTTGGCTTTGGCGGCCCAGGCGGGACATCCAGAGATTGTACGGATACTATTAGATGCAGGCGCGGATATCAACGCTCCCGTAATGAGACGGGACTACGACCAGCGATTTAACGATTTTGGCAGGACGCCTTTGATGGTGGCTATCCACTATGGGCGTATAGAGGTCGTCAAGCTCTTGCTCAAGCATCATGCCAATGATAACTATAAGTCTCCTACAGGCGAGACGGCACTTGGATTGGCGAAGCGATACAAGCAGACTCATATTCTTCAGATGCTCAAGCAGGCGGGCGCAAAGGAGTAGGTGCTTCTCTTTGGAGCAGCCAACCGGGCCGTAGCAGTCGGTCCTCTCCACGCGGCGGCGCCGCCACCGCGCTTAGCCTCCCGGCCATTGTATGGAACTTAGCAAAAGAGAACCGGATGTCTCTTGGCAGGAGGCATCCGGTTGTGGATTTGGTGAAAATCAGCGGCAAGTTTGCAATGTACAGAGCGGCAGCGCGGCGTGGTTTAAAGCGGGATGACGCGCTTCTCGTGCTCCGACTGATAGCCGCCCAGAATGACCTTGAGCACGGTGATGCCTTCGTGCAAGCCCTGTTCCGGCGTCTTGCCCGTCTCGATGCACTCCACAAAGTGCTTGATCTCCCCGACGAAACCGTTCTCCGGCTCCAGGATGTGCTTCTCGATCTCGCCCTGTAACGGCTGGAAGTAGAGGTTGTTGCCGCGCCCGAAAATCTGGCCCTTCTCGCCGATAGCATGGAACTGCCAGTGCCCATTGGGAACCGGATGCCCCCAGGAGGTCTCCAGCGTGCCGACAGCGCCGTTGGCGAAGCGCACCATTGTCTGCGCGGTATCTTCGGCATCCAGCGTCGGCTGGTTATAGTTGGCGCTGAAGCTGACCACCTCTTTAGGCTCCGAGTTGGCGATGGAGATCAGCAGGTAGGTCGGATGGTAGCCCGTATCGAGCGCGCACCCGCCGCCCGCCTCCGCCGCTGAGCCGCGCCAGCCCCACTTCGCCTTGTCCTCAACGGGGAAATAGAAGCAATCTACCGTCCGCAGGCTAAAGACCCGCCCGATCTTGCCCTCCTTGATCCACTGACGCGCCGTGCGTGGGGCCGGCTCAAACATCTGGCAGTGCGCGCACACCAGGGTCACGCCATTGGCCTTGACCGCCGCCTCAATGTCGCGCGCCTCCTCCAGCGTGGTGCAGAGCGGCTTCTCCGTCAGGATATGCTTTCCCGCCTCGGCAGCGTCCACAATCGCATCCCGATGCAGGTGGTGCGGTAGGGCGACATCCACCGCATCCACGTTGCCCTCCGAGAGCAGGGCCTTCCAGTCGGTAAAGACCCGCGCCGTGCCGCCCAACTCCTCCGCGCGCTTGCGCGCGTTGGCCTCCTGCACGTCGCACGCAGCAACCACTTGCGCGCGCCCTTCGACCGCCTTCCAGCCCGGCAGGTGCGCGCCCATTATCGATCCGCATCCGATCAGTCCGACACGTATCACCTTCGCCCTCCTCCTCTGGCTTCAGAGCGCCATGACCTTGCAAATCCAATAGCCCGATAACTGCCTGAAGAAGCAGCCGCGTCCTGGCATCGGTTTGCTTCTCCAAAGCAATTCGCGCCTGCCCTCCCTGATCCCTGCAAACCATAAGATGCGGCAGGGTCCTTCCATTCTCGGTGCTTTTGCGTTTTTGGCGTCCGCAGCCCTGGAGCCGGGCACTGAACGTACCCGTCTCTAGGGCGGCTACGCCGCCAACCGACTGCAAGGGACGGCACTGCCACTGCTAGGGTCGGAACTACGCACGCTCGTTCCTCCGCCTAGCGACACTCGTGCCTTTGCCTTGCGACTGGCGGACGGAACACCTGGCTTGGCTGTGCGTCCGCTAGTCGCAAGGCCGAGCCGCGAACCGTTGAGCGGCGTCCCTTGCAGTCGCTTGGCCGTAGGCCCTAGAGCCGGGTACTTTCCGTGCCCGGCGTCGAGTGCCGGGAAACGGAAGGACCCTGAAGATGCGTTGTGCTCTCCCAACGAAGAAAAACCCCCGCCCTTCCGTAGAGCAGAAGAGCGGGGATAAAGGTCGCTTCCAGGACTCGTTGGGCGGATCAGGGGTTGATCGTCAACGTGCCGGTCGCAGTGGTTGGATTGTTGTCGGCATCGCCGGCAAACTCGACGGTGATGGTGTGGCTGCCGGTGGTGATGCTCGCCGGCAGGACGTAGTTGAACTGAGCGACGCCATCTTCGTTGCTGGGATAGTAGTGCCCGGTGACAGCGGGGCCGAGGATGGTGCCGTCCAGCTTGAAGACCAGCGTTCTGCCGTTGAGCTTGACCGAATGATCCAGATACCGGCTCAAGTTGCCGAAGAAGGCGACGAGCTGGCCCGCTCTGCTGCTGCGCGGAGAGACATAGATATAGGTATCCGCCCTGCCGACGGTCAGCGTGCCAGCGCCGAGGCTGGCTGCGTAACTGGAATCTCCGGCAAACTCCACGGTGATCGTATGCGTTCCCGCCGTCGTGGAGACGGGCAGCGTGTAATCAACCCGGATAGCGCCGTGCTCTCCGGTATCCGCTAACAGCCCGGTCGTGGCCGTACCGACAACCACGCCGTCTAGCCGGACGGTCAACAGCTTGCCATCCAGCTTAGCTCCGTCGCTCTGGCGGCTGAGGTTGGCAAAGAAGGCGACCGGTTTGCCGGCAAAGCCGGTGCGCGGCGTGACATAGATGCGAGTCGCTGGCTGCGTATTCTGCATCTGGGGGCCGACAATGGCAATATCGTCCACGTGCACGCCGTCGGCTTCGACGCTGGCGTCGGTGAGCAGGCGGAAGCGCACCTTTACCGATTGTCCGCTAAATGGGTACAGCGGCAGGTTCACGTTGAGCCAACCTTCCGAGGAACCCGTGTAGTTGGTCAGGGGGATCCAGCTGGCCCCGTTATCCGTGGAGACCTCGATGTTCAGGAAGTCATAGCCGTCTTCCAGATCCGTATACAGCTTGGCGCTGAGGTAGGGAACGAAATCCGTCGTCAGCAGCAGCGGGGACGTCTGGGTAAGCGAAATATCCTGATTATCCGCATAATTCGTTCCCGGGCTATCGGTATACGAATGGGTGGGGCTGTAGTACAGCTCGGTCGTGGGCGCCCAGGGCGGAGTGCCGGTAAACAGATAGGTGCCCTCGACGTTATCGGAGAGCTTGTAGACTACCGTGCCCTCATCGTGGATGGCAATATCATCCAGATAGACGCCATCGTAGGTGACGCTGGAGTCGGATGTCAGGCGGAAGCGCACCTTAATTGTCTGGCCCGCGTAGGCGGTCAGGGGCAGCGTGTAGTAAGCCCAGTCGCTATGGCCGGTCAGGGTCAGGCTCTGGGGTTCCCAGGTCGCGCCGCCATCCTTGGAGACCTCGACGGTCAGGAAATCGAAGCCATCCTCCAGGTCTATCTTCGCGAAGAAGCTTAGCGCGCTATAGCCCAAGCTGACCGTGACGGGCGTGATCTGGGTCAGGGAAGCGTCCGTGTTATTCTGGTAGTTGCCGCCGGGGCTATCGGAATAGGCGTGCGTGCCGCTATGGCTCTGCTCTGTCGTCACCGCCCAGGTGGTGCCCGGGTTGGCGGCAAACTTGGGCGTGCCCTCGGCGTCATCCGAGAGCTTGGTGGCAAGCGGCAGTGTTTGGGCCAGGAAGTAGGTCAGGCTCGATTGGTTGCCGGCATCGTCTAGCGAGCGCAGGGCGAAGTAGTAGGTGGTATTCGGGCTCAGGCCGCCGACGGTCAGGCTCTGGAGGGTGCCGGGCGCTGCGGGCGCAGGCAGGTTGATTGCGCGCGTGGCCTTATCAAAGTTGGCCGGCGTGATGGGTGAGGTGCTGTAGTGAAGCTCATACAGATAAGCGGTGCCGACGCCGCCATCGTCGCCGCTGGACCGCCATTGTAGGCGCGCTGCGGTGGTGCCCACGGAGAGCACCGACTGTTGATAGGGAGCGCTGGGGAAGCCATTATCCACTTCCAGAGCGTTCTTGGCGTTTAGCCGACCTGTGCGCACCAGCCCGGCCAGCGTCGCAGGATGATCGACATTGGCCAGCAGGCGTGCCTTCATCTGAATGGCGTTCAGGGTTGGATATTGAGACTTGATCAGCGCCGCCACGCCCGAGACGTGCGGGGTCGCCATCGAGGTGCCGCTGAGCGTGGCATAGCTGCCGCCGGGCCACGTGCTGAGAATATCCACGCCGGGAGCCGCAATATCTACCGACTTGGCGCCGAAATTAGAGAAAGAGGCCAGGTTATCGCCCGAGTCGGTGGCGGCCACCGAGATCACGTTATCCAGGAAGAGGTTATAGCTTGCAGGGTAGTGAGGATAGGCCCCATTATCCTGGCCATCATTACCTGCTGCGGCCACGAAGAGGATTCCCTGCCGCTGCGCGCGCTGGATAGCCTCCAGCATCAGTTGGCTAAAGGCGCCGCCGCCCCAGCTATTGCTCATGATCTGCGCGCCGAACGAGCGCGCCATGTCTATAGCCAGGATCGCATTGGAATTCGTGCCGCTGCCGGACGCATCCAGAAACTTCATCGGTAGGATACTGACGTTAAAGTTGACCCCCGCCACGCCGAGGGCGTTATTGCCGACGGCGCCGATGCTGCCGGAGACATGCGTTCCGTGCCCGTTGTCATCCATCGGATCGTTGTCGAGGTTGGCAAAGTCATACCCAAGCACGTCCCCATTGGCATCGCGGGCGATGTTGGGCGCCAGGTCGGGATGGGTATAGTCTACCCCGGTATCAATCACCGCCACTTTGACTTCGTATTTGCCCTTGGTGATGTCCCAGGCCCCCGGCGCATTAATTTTGGGCAGCGCATACTGGGAAGGGTACTGCGGGTCGTTAGGGATAAAGTCGGCGTGCACGATCCAGTCGGGCTCGGCGACACGCACGGTGGGGTCTTTGCGCAGCGCGGCGATCACGGATTTGACGTTCTGGCCGGCCGCCTGCGCTGCTTGTGTGATCAGCAGACGGGTAAAGTAGGGGCTTTTTACCGTCTGATCGACGACCAGACGAAGCCGATTGACTGAGGCAACCCGCGCCACCTGGGACGCCTTCGGTTTAAAGGCCACCAGCACTCGGTCGGGAGCGTATTTCGGGCTGGCGTTGTGGGCCGGAGGGTTCGGGGCCGGAGGTCTGGGCGCCTGGTTCTTGAAGGCCATCAGGTTCGCCAGGGCGAAAGTGCTGATCCCCATCAGAAGCAGACGGTAGAGCAAGGGAAACCGCTTCTGAAAACGCATAAATCTCTCCTTTTCCGTATCTATTGCAAACTGCATCCGCCTGGCAGGGCTGCATTCATCCATGATTAGAGCTTGCGGGTAGACACTCCCAGCCGTGTGGATCAATCTCACGCAGCCTGCTGCTGAGGAGATACGTCCACACCGTTGGGAGGGATTACCAGCTTGCGCGTTCGAGATGGAATCACCGTTTCGTGCGGTGTTGCCATTCGCTATTGCCAGGCCGACTAGCCCTGCGCTAACAATGGTTTGAAATGGAGGCAGGCATCGAGCGCCTACAGGTCGTGGATGCCCAGCCCCGCGCTAACAGTGGTTTGAGATGGAGCCTTCGAGAGGCAACCACGCTGGATGACAGGGCTATCCTTCGGTATCTGTCTGCCGGGTAGCCACCCGGCAGGTGCCATCTCACCTCCTTGCATCTGCCCACAACGTTGCCGTATTTGGAGTAGGCAGCATTTTTCTGTTCCCGACGAGCATTAGCGGTCTGGGAAGGCGCGAGGTGTGGTCTGTTTTAGTCTTTAGAGCGTGTTATGCACTTTTCACCAGCCTCTAGCGACAACAGCTACCCATAAGGCGAGCAACAAGTCGGTTCAGCCTGCTTTAGAGGATAGCCCGCTGCTCTATGTAGCACTTTCTGCGCCGCACAGAGCCAAACAGAGC
>DASRGZ010000024.1:0-4649 GCA_035650735.1 Chthonomonadaceae bacterium | reverse complement strand
GCAACGGCACTGGCATCGGGGGGTCTGTGGCAGCGGTTACGGTTGAGTCGGCAACCGCTGCCAGAGCCACCAGCCGAGGTGAGCTTGGTCACTCATTGCCTGCCAGATACAGGCTGAACTTGGTATACCTACCCCTCTTTGTCCTGCGGGCGACCAATGCCCATTGTCCGACAGATCACTTCCGGGAACGGGTTTCAATCCAGGCGGTCAGTTCCGCCCGAAGTTTTCGGAACCGCCAGGCGTCTATCGGCGTGCCGCCAGGACGGACGAGCAGCAGGCGGCAGGAATGATCGGGATGCTGCCCCAGGCGAAGCGGCGTGCGGCGTTGCCGCAGCCAGCGCCCTTCCAGCTTTCCGGGAATAACCAGTACGGCGACCATCGGCAACACCCTACACATTCGCGGTCGCATCCTCAAAATAGTGGCTCAGGAGGGAGGCGAGATTATTCACCGCTTCCTGTCGCGTCCGCCCTTGCAGGGAGGCAGCAGGCCAGTCATGGATCACATGGATATAGGCGGGAGCCGAGGCCCGCCAGACCTGTTTTTCCGGGTCGAACCACGAGGTCACGGTGACGCCATGCCCTTGCACGGATTGCCTTGCCCGTTCAAAACCTATCATTTGCGCGATACCTTTCTCGTGTCCGGCTGCATCTTCCGTGACAGGGCTATTGCCCTGCAAATACGCCGCCAGGAGTTCCGAGAGGGAGTGCAGCGCCATTGCGCGGGACGTGCCGGTAACGCCCCACCAGTCATGCACGATGTGAATGTAATGCGGAGCCAGCGCCCGATAGATATTGCCCTTCCGGTCGAGCCAGGAGGTCAGCGTAATGTCTTGGCCGCCGATGGTTTTGCGTATGCGCTCAAAATAGAGCATTGTCCCTGTCCCCTGCCTCAGACCGGCGCGCGTGCCGAGTAATCGCGCGCGATCTCCTGCCCGACGCCGCCGAAATCTTCCACGATCTCCTTTGCCCGGTGCAGCGCCGCCTCGACGTGGGGCAGGATATTCTTCTCCCCGATATGCTCCACGAATTCCGACTGTTCCAGCAACTTCGCAGGCTGATCGCGCGCCCCGCATAGCAGCATCGTCTTGCCTGCTTTCTTGAGCCGGTCGGAGAAGACTTCCAGCGCATGAAGGCCGGTCGCATCTATGGCGGTCATGTTGCGAATCCGCAGAATGACGACCGGCGCGAATTTGGCAAGGTCTGCCGTCTCTTCGGCCAACTTGTCAGTCGTGCCGAACAGGAACGGCCCGTGAATGCGGAGGATGGTGACGAAGGGCGGCACTTCCTTGTCTTGCAGAATGTGCGCCCGTCCGTTGGCGATATATTCCGGGGTGACGGTGGAAACCGTCGTTGTCTCCGCAATCCGGTAGATGTAGAGCAGCGCCGCCAGCCCGATCCCGACTTCCACCGCGACCGTCAGATCGGCAAACACGGTGAGAAAGAACGTCACGGCCCAGACTGCTTTATCCGCTTTGGAGAGTTTCAGAATGACGCCGATTTCTTTCCATTCGCCCATGTTATAAGCGACCACGAAGAGAACGGCGGCGAGCGTGGAGAGCGGAATGAAGCGGGCCAGGGGCGCAGCCACCAGCAGAATGAGCAGCAGCGTCAGCGCGTGGACGAGGCCCGCCACCGGGGTTTTCGCGCCGGAACGGATATTCGTTGCCGTGCGCGCAATCGCCCCCGTTGCCGGAATGCCGCCGAAAAGCGGACTGGCGAGATTGGCGACGCCCTGCGCCACCAGTTCCATGTTGGAATTATGCTTGTCGCCGCTCATGCCATCCGCCACCACCGCCGAGAGCAGGCTTTCCACTGCCGCCAGCAGCGCCACCGTGAGGGCCGAAGGCAGCAGCGTCATCATCAGATCGGGGCGGAACGGCGGGACGGAAAACGGCGGAAGCCCCTGCGGGATGCCGCCGAACTTTGTCCCGATAGTGGCAACCGGCAGGTGCAGAAAGGCGACGGCCACCGTGCCGAGCAGCAGCGCGACGATGGAGCCGGGAACTTTCTTGGTCATGCGCGGAACCAGCAGAATGACCGCCAGCGACGCCGAGGCCAGCAGCAGCGTCGGAAGATGCGTTGTGCCGATATGCTTGCCAAGCACTTCCATGCGGCCTAAAAACTCGCTCGGAACCGCCGGGGTTTTGAGGCCGAGGAAGTCTTTAATCTGTGTCGAGGCAATCAGCAGCGCGATCCCGTTGGTAAAGCCGATGGTGACAGGCCGGGGAATGAACTTGACCGCCGTTCCCAATCCGGTCGCGCCCATGAAGACCAGAATCACGCCCGCCATAAGCGTGACCATGAGCAGCCCGGACAGGCCGAACTTGGCGATGATCCCGGCGATGATTACGACAAACGCGCCGGTCGGCCCGCCGATCTGCGTCCGTGAACCGCCAAGCGCCGAAATGAGGAACCCGGCGACCACCGCCGTATAGATACCGGCCTGCGGCGTCACGCCCGACGCGATGCCGAAGGCCATTGCAAGCGGCAGCGCCACAAGGCCCACAGTCAGCCCTGCGATAAGGTCAGAAGTAAAATCCTGCGCTTTGTAGTTTTTGAGGCACAGCAGCAGTTTCGGAGTTAATTTGTTGTTTCCGTTAGAGGCAGGGATGTGGGTACTCACTTAACAGCGGCTCCCTCTTTTTCATTCATCTCTTTGAGCATGGACATGGCCTCTTCGATATGCGCCTGAAAGTAGCGGCGCAGAATATCCAGCACTTCGATCAGGAGCGGATCGCGCACCGAGTAGAACACTTGATTTCCCTCCTTGCGGCTGGTGACAATGTTCTTGGCCCGCAGCACGGAGAAATGCTGCGAGGCGTTCGCCTGCTCCAATCCGAGGCGTTCTACGATAACGCCTGCGGGTAGTTCCCCATCCCGCAACGCCTCGACAATGGCAATCCGGGTTGGATGCGAGAGCGCCTGAAAGACATTGGCCTTAAACAGACGGAGAGCGTCTGGCATGGAAAAATTCCTTTCTTCGCATCAGGAGCGATGCCCTACTACTATTATGCCATAAGTTTCGCATATTCGATAGGGCGAATATGCGAAAGTGCGAGATAAATAAGTCGCCGAACCTACCTGTCCAAAAACGAACGGATACCGTTGGCGAATTCAGAACCGGCTAGAATTGGACCTTACGCTTCCCCTCGGGTAATCCCTCCCAACGGTGTGGACGTATCTCCTCAGCAGCAGGCTGCGTGAGATTGATCCACACGGCTGGGAGTGTCTACCTCCCCTCGGATCGAACAGCCGAAGCTCACGTTGAGACGGCAATTACGAATTCGCCAACGGTATCCGTTCGTTTTCCGAACAACGCAGCAGCGCCCCGGCTCAGCGACGATCCGGGGCGTTTTCGTGTTAAGAAACCCGTCCGCAAACCTATGTGAAAATACTTGCCGGGTATAGCGAGTTTCTGTACAATGCCGGAGAAAAACGGCGGCATGAGCTAACACGCCTGCGGGGGTTGGCTCAAAGGGGTAGGTGCACAGATGCCTACTGCACATTTGTAAGTGGCAAAGCGCGCAGAAATCGCTCAAGATAGGGTAGCTCCACCCCCTATCTTGCGGAGAGTTCCCATGCGCCTGCCATCGGTATTCTACCAGATACAACAGAGCTTGGCCCAGTATCTGCCCGAATTGCGCCCCGCCCAACACACGGGACTGGCCCTCTGGGTCTATGGCACGGTTCTGGCCCAAAGTGCCTGCCAAAACGCGGTCTTGACCGCCCTGTACTCCGTGGCCGGATGGCCCACCTTACGCCAACGCTTGCGCGAATGGCTTTACGAGGGAGCCGACAAGCAGGCCCCTTGCTCGGTGCAGGTCTCGGGGGAAGCCTGCTGTCGGGGCCTGGTGGGCTGGCTGGTCAGTTTGTGGACCGACACCCAACTCGAACTGGCCCTGGATGCCACCGGACACCGAGACTGCTTGACGGTTTTGACTATCTCGGTGCTCTACCGGGGCACAGCTCGGTGCTCTACCGGGGCACAGCTATCCCCCTCTGGTGGAGTGTCTTACCGGGCAATCAACCGGGGGCCGGGAACCCGGTCTGGCTGCGGATGCTAGAGCAGTTGCGCCCGCTGCTGCCCAAAACCTGGCACGTGCTGGTCTTGTGTGACCGGGGCCTATGGAGCCCCACGCTCGATCGGGTCATTGACGCGGCGGGCTGGCATCCGCTGATGCGGGTGCGCAACACGAGCCACTTCGCTCCCCAGGGAGGCTGCCGGGTTCCCGCCTGGCTGCTGTTGGGCGGGAAGGGCCAGGCCTGGGTCGGGGCCGGCCAGGCCTTTGCCCCTCCCAGGAGCCTGGCCGCCACCCTGATCGGCGTCTGGCTGGCTGGGCAGGAAGAACCCTATCTGGTGCTGACCAATCTGCCCCCCGAACAGGTCGGGATCGCCTGGTATGGGCTTCGGGTCTGGATCGAAGCCGGCTTCCGGTTGTTAAAGAGTGGTGGTTGGCAAGGGCACAAGACCCGGCGCACCGACTGTGAGCGGGCGGCCCGCCACTTTGTGGTCTTAGCCATCGCCACCTTATGGACGCTGGCCTATGGCACGCGCCTGGAAGAGGCGGCTCTCTGCCCCACCCGGCCTACCCAGGTGTCTGCCTGCCAGCCAGTCAGAGGACGGCGGGTGAGTGTTTGTCGTCTGGGCT
>DASRGZ010000023.1:0-13155 GCA_035650735.1 Chthonomonadaceae bacterium | reverse complement strand
ACCCGACTGGTTTCCTGGTTGCCGTGAAAGAAGGCGGCGGCCACCAGCGCCACCGTCATGACTTCAGCAGTGCTCAGACGGGCTTGGGGATCATCTTTGTATCCGTAGGCGACAAGAAAATCGGCACAAAGGCAGTAGATTGTGATAATCTTAAGGTGCATGGCTGTCCTCCAGGGAGTGGTTGTTGGCACTTCCACTATACCTGAAGGCAGTCATGCCCTCCATTGGGTAGCAACTTGGGTTACATAATGCGAGAGATAGTCAAACGCCCTCAGGCCAGGCGCGACATCATGGAGCAGGCAGATTACATTGCCAGGACAAGCCTGAACGCATCAGACCGCTTCCTTAAGGCAACCCAGGAAGCATTCCGAAAGATCGCGACTATGCCCGGCATCGGTTCGCCGCGCGACTTTAATAATCCCGCGCTTCAGGGCTTGCGGGTATTTTTTGTACCGCGCTTTTCAAAGATCGGCATCTACTCTCTCACCACAGAGACAACCACCGAAATTGTCCGTGTACTTCACGGAGCCAGGGATATTGCCAGTATCTTTGCGCCGAAGAGCGAAGAAGAGACTCAAGCGGACGAGTGAGTTGAATAGAGAAGATCGGATGCCATACAAAAGAGGGTGTCGCTCCTGTTAGCGAAGGCGCTGCGGAGAGTCGCTGATCCCCGTGCATGCAAACCCTGGGACGGCGTACCGCACCTGCTGCTTGCGAAATCCTGCTAAATCCGCTATGATTGTAGTTGAGGAAACTTTCGGCCTCGATTTACGGTCTTTTAAAGTGTATGCAAACGTACACCGAGTGACGCAGGCAATACGGCCTGCTGTCCTTCCGCTGCGTTAGGTGGCCTTCAGTTTGCCCCGCGCGCAGCGTGTCCCGCGCCGAAAGCCGGGATGCTATCGCCCATAGCGTTTTGCGGGCACGGCCCTCGGGCCGGTCGCCGCATTGGAATTCGCTGCTCCGGCTTGTGTGCCCCGCCCGCCAGGCTTGCGCCTATGAACGTGGGAGGCGGCTTGCCTCCGCCTCGCCGACGTCCCCTGCGCAAGAAGGAGGGCTGATAACACTATATGAACACCCAACAACTTACCTCGCGCCTGACCGACTCGGACGGTGGGACCGGTCCCACCTACCCCATACCTGCTCCGGAAACGCCGGCCAGGGCGCGTCCGCCGCTTACCGCCCACCAGCATCGCGTCACCGACAACCTGGATCAGCTCCTGGAAGTGCTGCCCCCGCCTATCCGCGCCCATCTGGAACAGGAAGATAGCCTGGAAGACCTCCTTGAGATCGTCATGGACCTGGGACGCATCCCGGAGGCGCGTTTCCCGCAGCGCGTGGTCGAGCTCGGCCAGGAGCCCATCACCGACGGCGACATCGAGTACGTGGTCGGGCGCGTGGGCACCTTCGGCAAAGACAACCGCGCCGGCATCGAGCGCACCCTGCACCGCATCTCTGCCATCCGCAACCGGCAGGGCCGCATCGTCGGCCTGACCTGCCGCATTGGCCGCGCGGTCTACGGCACCATTGACATTATCCAGGACATCGTCCAGGGCGGCAAAAGCATCCTGCTGCTCGGTCGTCCCGGTCGCGGCAAGACCACCAAGCTGCGCGAGGTGGCGCGCGTGCTCTCCGAAGAGCTCAAGAAGCGCGTGGTCATCGTGGATACCAGCAACGAGATCGCCGGCGATGGCGATATCCCGCACCCGGCCATCGGGCGAGCGCGGCGGATGCAGGTCGCCACACCCGACGAGCAGCATAACGTGATGATCGAGGCGGTCGAAAACCACATGCCGGAGGTGATCGTCATTGATGAGATCGGCACGGAGCAGGAGGCGTTTGCGGCCCGCACCATCGCCGAGCGCGGCGTCCAGCTGATCGGAACCGCGCACGGCAACACCCTGGAAAACCTGATGATGAACCCGACGCTCTCCGATCTGATCGGGGGCATTCATGCCGTCACGCTCTCCGACGACGAGGCCAAGCGACGCGGCACGCAGAAGACCGTGCTGGAGCGCAAAGCGCCGCCGACCTTCGACGTGATCATCGAGATTATCGAGGTGGATAAGCTGGCCGTCCACCTGGATGTCGAGAAGACGGTAGACCGCCTGCTGCGCGGCATGCCGGCACGCCCGGAGATCCGCATCCGCAATGAGCAGGGAGAGATCGAAATCGCCCCCTCCGGAGAGGAAACCGGGCGCGGCATCCGCGAGCTTCCCGACCGGGAGCGCGAGCGCGAACCCTGGCGGCAGCGTTTGGCGGAGGCGATGCCGCGCGTGAGCAACCGCACACGCTCCACCGACAGAACCAGAGAAGAGGGGCCTGCCACCGAGGAGCGCCCGGCAGCGCGCTTTACGCCGCTCCAGGAGGGCGCCGCCCCGACCGCCAGGCCGCTTCCTGCCACCGTGCGCATCTTCCCCTACGGCGTCAGCCGCAGCCGTCTGGAGCGCGCCATTGCCGAGACGAACGTTCCGGCCTATATCGCCCGCGATATCAGCGATGCGGATGTGGTACTGGCGCTCAAAGGCAACTATAAGCGGGAGCCGGGCAAGATGCGCGAGGCCGCGCAGCGGCGGCTGCCTATCTATATCGTGCGCAGCAATTCCATCACCCAGATCGCGGCCAGCGTGCGGGATATCTTTGGACTGGAAAGTCCGGATCGGAACGAGGATGAAACGGAGACGGCGCTGCAGGAGGCGCAGGACGCCATTGAGATGGTGCAGCAGACCAACACGCCGATAGAGCTCTCTCCGGCCAACTCCTACACGCGCCGCCTGCAGCACCAGCTTGTAGAGCGCTACCAGCTCGCCTCCGAGAGTGTCGGGGTCGAGCCGCGCCGCCGCGTGCGCATCCTGCCCAGATAAAAAATAACCACCCGCTAACGCTAGAGCCACGGAGACACGGAGGAGGCACGGAGAAAGGCAAAGAGAGAAAGACAAGATTATTAGACAGGATGAACCGGATTTACAGGATTAGAGCAAGAGAGAGAAGCAGAGCTTGTCTAGGTTGTTGAAATCCGGTTCATCCCGTTCATCCTGTTCATCCTGTCCAAAGGGTTTTGCCTTTGTCTTTCTCTCTTTGCTTTTCCTCTGTGCCTCTGTGTCTCTAGCGTTAGCGGGTGGTTTCATCGGTTTATAAGGAGGCCCGTTCGCATGGCAGAGCGTTTGCCGGGGCTGTTCGTGACGTTTGAAGGGGTGGAGGGCGCAGGCAAGACAACCCAGATCGCCCTGTTGCGCGCCGCCCTGGAACGGGAGGGAAGGCAGGTGCGGGTGACGCGCGAGCCGGGCGGGGACGCGGTGGCCGAGGGCGTGCGCACTCTGGTATTGCAGGGCCAGGTGACCCCGCGCGCCGAGCTGCTGCTGTTCCTGGCGGCCCGCGCGCAGAATGTCGAGCGGGTCATTCGTCCCGGCCTGGAGGCGGGGGAGGTCGTCCTCTGCGACCGCTACATCGACTCCAGCGTGGCCTATCAGGGCTATGCGCGCGGCCTCGGCCCCGACACCGTCGCCCAGCTCAATACCTTTGCTACGGGTGGGCTCATCCCTGAGGTAACGATCCTGCTGGACCTGCCGCCTGAGGTAGGGCTGGCCCGACAGCGGGAGCGCAACCGCATGGAGGCCGAATCGCTGGCTTTTCACCAACGGGTCCGGGAGGGATTCCTGGCCGAGGCGGAGAAAAATCCCGCACGCATTTCTGTTCTGGACGCGACACTGCCCCCGCAAGCGCTGCACGCCTGCATCTACGCCCGGGTGCAGCAGGTCCTCAAAAACAGGTAGAATCAGGGATAAGCACGCTGCCCCAACAATGGAAAGGTAGTAACAATGAAGCTGGTCATTACGGTTGTGCATGACCGGGACAAGAACAAGATTACCGAGGCGCTGCTGCGCAACGGCTTTAAGTTCACCAAGATCGGCAGTACCGGCGGCTTTCTGCGCGAAGGGAACGTGACCCTGCTCATCGGCGTGGAGGCCCAAGAGGTGGATCGGCTGATACAGGTCATCAGCGATAGCTGCAAGACGCGCGAGCAGTTCGTCAACGTCCTTCCGCCGGATGCCGCCCCGGTCGGAACCTTCATGCCCAGCCCCGTCAAGGTGCTGGTCGGCGGCGCCGTCTGTTTTGTCATGGATGTGGAGCGCTTTGAGCGTTTCTAGCAATACCGAGGGACCATGCAGGAAGCCAAGGTTCGGAACCGATTAAGCGTGGCGCTGCTGCTCTCCATCCTCATGGTGGCGGTGGCGGGAGTGCTGAACTGGCGCATCGGCGAAGAGGCCGATGCGATCCACCATCAGATTGAGCACGCCCAGCTCAATCTTGAGCTCCTCAAATTCTATATTGCCCACCATAAAGCGCAGGAGGCTCGGCGATGAAGAATATCCAGACTATGCGCCGGCTGACCCTGCTCTGCCCGCTGATCTGCGCGCTGCTCGCCCTCTCTCTGGTCGGTTGGCAGCTCTATCGCCGCGCCACGCTGCGCGCGCAGTTGGACCGGCTCAACGCCGAGTACCGCACTCTGGCCGCGCCCTACACGCGCCCCGGCTCGCACGCTCAAATCCCCCGGCATGACCACCATCCCGGCGACGAAGACGAAGAGGAACACTAAGCGCGCCGCGTTGGAGACGGCTGCGACTTGAGACGCCGCCCCGAACCGCGCCTATAGCAGCCGCCTGCCAGGTTCCATGTGGAACCAGGGCTATCCCGTTCTCTATGCATTTCGCGTCCATGAGATTGTAACGCATACAAGGACGCTTGGCCGTCGGCCCCCCAGACGGATACTTCCCCTATCCGGCCCCAACGGAAGGTTCCTGCCACGGGAGAAGGATGCGAGAATGAGCGCTAGACATAAAGCAAAGAGTGGGGCTCTGGCGCTTTCGGCAAGCGACTACGCCGCCTTTGTCTCCAGCATTGCCGCGCTGCTGGAAAACGCCCGGCGGCAGGTCGCCCAGTCCCTCAACGCCATCCTCACCGCGACCTATTGGGAGATCGGGCGGCGCATCGTCGAGTTTGAGCAGGGCGGCAGTCATAAAGCCGAATACGGCGATCAGGTCATAGACCGCCTGGCCAAAGACCTGAAGCCGCGCTTTGGGCGCGGCTTTGGACGGCGCAACCTGTTCCTGATGCGCTCCTTCTACCTGGCTTATCCTGGAATTGTGCAGACACCGTCTGCACAATCTGACCCGAAGGCGCTCGCCTCCATCTTCCCGCTCTCCTGGTCCCATTACGTCAAGCTGCTTTCCGTCCGCGACCCAGAAGCCCGCCAGTTCTACGAGTCCGAGGCTCTGCGCGGCGGCTGGTCGCTGCGGCAGCTCAGCCGCCAGATCAACTCCCTGTACTACGAGCGGACGGCGCTGTCGCGCAGCAAGGCCGCCATGCGGGTCCAGGGTGCGCAGGCCCGCCCGGAAGATGCCCTGACCGCCGAGGAGGAGATCAAAGACCCGTATGTGCTGGAGTTCCTGGGGCTCAAGGACGAGTATTCCGAGACCGAATGCGAGGAGGCGCTGATCCGGCACCTGGAAAGCTTCCTGCTCGAACTGGGCAGCGACTTCGCGTTCGTGGCCCGGCAAAAGCGCATCGCCATCGGGGACGCCTGGTACCGCATGGATCTGCTGCTGTTTCATCGGCGGCTGCGCTGCCTGGTCATTGTGGACCTGAAGGTCGGGGAGTTCACCCACGCCGACGCCGGCCAGATGAATCTCTATGTCAACTATGCCGCCGAGCATCTGACGTTGCCCGGTGAGAACCCGCCGGTCGGCCTCATTCTGTGCTCGAAGCGAGATGCGGCGGTCGCCCATTATGCGCTGGGCAACCTGGTGAACAAGGTGATGGCGGCAGAGTACCGGATGGCCCTGCCCGATCCGGCCCGTCTGGAAGAGGAGATAGAAAAGACGCGCCGAACGCTGCGACTGCGCGCCAAAGAGGTCCGCACTCCAGAGGCAGGAGAAAAGGCTGCGTGACCGGCCCCGATGGGCCTGACCGGGTACCATGCCATGGAAAGAATGCTGTGCGGCGGCAGGCGATGGAAAGTAAGAAAATGGCGGGAACTATCCTGGAGAAAGCCGTAGAGGGGCGTGTAGTCTGGTTCTCGGAACGTCCCCTTCCTTTCGAAGCGTTTCTAGAACTGTCGAACGGCACGGACAGGGAACTCGTGGACGGGGTGATGGTGGAGAGGATAGAAGCGCAGCCATTAGACCATGAGTTGCTGTTCGGCTGGCTAATATGGCTCCTGTACGGCTACGTGCAGCAAAACGGCCTGGGTATCGTTCTAGGGTCGCGTACAGCGGTAGAGATCGGCCCTTTTGGAGGGCGGTTGCCCGACATCCTGTTTGTACGCCAGGAGCGGATGGAGATCGTACAGCAGAAAGGGGTCTACGGCCCGCCCGACCTTGTCCTAGAGATCGCCTCGCCCAACGACAAGCCTTCTGATATAATCTCGCTGGAGACGGATTATCGCAGCGTCAACGTGAAGGAGATATGGTTTATCGATCCGCAGAGAAAGCGGGTGCGCGTCCTGCGCAGGCAGGCTGCCGATTACGAGGAGGCAGAGTTAACGACGGGAACGCTGGCCTCGGAAGCCGTCGCCGGTTTTGAGATTCAAGTGGAGTGGCTTTTTCAAGACCCGCGCCCGAACATGCTCGACACGCTTACGGCGCTGCTCTCTCCAACCGCTGAGGAGTAACCAACTCTCCAGCACGGAGGAAATGGAACCGCCTAGCCTGCTCCTTTAATCTATCCTCATTGCGAGGGCGCAACCGATTTGCGTTTGGAAGGAAGTGGAACCGCTGTGATACTGGTTATTGATAACTACGATAGCTTTACCTATAACCTGGTGCAATACCTGGGAGAATTAGGGGCGGAGGTGCAGGTACGCCGCAACGACAAAGTCACCCTGGAGGAGATTGCGGCCCTGCGCCCGGAGCGCATCCTGATCTCGCCCGGTCCCTGCACGCCCAACGAGGCCGGGATCTGCGTGCCGCTCATCCGGCGCTTTGCCGGGCAAGTCCCCATCCTGGGAGTCTGCCTGGGGCATCAGTGCATCGGGGCGGCGTTCGGTGGGGAGGTCGTCCGCAATGTCCGCATCATGCACGGCAAGACCTCGCTGATCAAGCACACCGGGCAGGGCGTCTTTCACGGCTTGCCCAATCCCTTCGAGGCCACGCGCTACCATTCGCTGGTCATCCGGCGCGAAACTATGCCGGACTGCCTTGAGATCACGGCGGAGACAGACCAGGGCGAGGTCATGGGCGTGCGGCACACGACCTATCCCGTCGAGGGCGTCCAGTTCCATCCCGAATCGGCCCTCACCAAAAGCGGCAAGGACTTGCTCCGCAACTTCCTGACGACTCCACGCAAGGAAGAAGGATGAAGGAAAGTCCTTAGCGGATGGAATGCAGGCGCTATTGGACATAAAAAGAGGAAGGAGAAAAGAGCGTTTGCTTTCTTCCTCCTTCCTCTTTCTGCCTTCATCCTTATTTTCGCTAACCGTCCCGGGCGATCCGGAGCAGGTCTTCGCAGGCTTTGAACTGCGTTAGCAGCTCCTGTTTGGCCCAGTCTAGCGTCTCCTCATCAAAGCCCAGCCACTCCGCCACTTCCGGCATGAGATCGTTGGTGGCGGTGTGTTCGGAGGCGATGAATCCCGCCTGCCAGGCCAGCCAATCGGCGACGTGAATGACCGCAGCCATCTCAAAATGCTCCTTCTGGCGCGTCGGCTCGTGATGGCCGGCGATCATGGCGGTCAGATGCGGCGGAAAGTTCCAGTGCTCGGCGATCCGCCGCCCGACGGTCACATGGTCGATCCCCAGCACCATGTTCTCCGCCTCCCAGCTTGTCTTGGTTTCGCGCGCCGCAAACGCCATCGCCACCGCATACTGCACCGGGAAGTAGCTGTCCAGAAACAGCGTGCCGATGTCATGCAGCAGACCGCCGATGAACGCCTCCTCCGGCGCCGTGCGCATTTTCGTCAGCCGCTTCTTGGCCAGAATGCTTCCGGCAACCGCCGTCGCCACCGAATGCTCCCAGAACTTCGTCCGGTTCAGCCCGTAGGGAATGCTCTTCTGCGCCAGCAGCCCGAAGGCCGATACGCCCAGCACCAGATTGCGGACGGTATTGAAGCCCAGGATAACGACCGCGTGCGTGATGGTGCTGATGCGCTTCGGAAACCCGTAGTAGGCCGAGTTGACGATACGCAGCACCTTCGAGGAGAGGCCCTGATCCATAGCGATCAGCCGATTCAGATCGGCAGCCGAGGTATCCGGGCTGTTGACCGTCTCCATGATCCGGGTCACGACGAGCGGAAGAGGGGGAAGGTCCGCCAGCTTCTTCTCCAGGGTCTGTTGAAAGACGGCGCGATCTATACGAATGGATTTTACATCAGGCGGCATATGCCTTTCCTTTCTCCTCCAGAGCAATACTGATAAGTCCGTTTACATCCACAATCAGGGCGACGCGGCCATCGCCCAGGATGGTCGCGCCGGAAATGCCTTTGATGTCTCCCAAGAATTTGCCCAGCGATTTAATCACGATCTCCTGCTCACCGATAAGCCCATCCACGACTAGCCCTATCCGCTTATCCGCCAGGCCAACGACGACCAGGTAGAGCGTATTCCCGGGCTGGCCTCGGGTTTCTCCCGATGCGCAGAGCGGGGCCTCCGAGTCTTCCAGGGCCGTTTCCGGTGCTTCGCCGCGCGTCTCCGAGGCGGGAGCCTGCCGCGTCAGCGCGCGCTCGGCGGGCGTCATGGCCGCATGCAGGTGGAAGATGTCCCGCAGGCGCACGATGGGCAGCATCCTGCCTCGCTGCAGGATGACCTCGCGGTGGTTGACCAGGTGAACGCTCTCCATCTCCACCTTGATGGTTTCGACGACGGCGCTCAGCGGCAGCGCATAGACGCACTCGCGCACCGTCACCAGCAGCCCACGAATGATCGCCAGCGTCAGCGGCAGCTTGATGGTAAACGTCGAGCCAAGCCCGACCTTGCTGTCCACGTCCAGGATAGCGCCCAGCCGCTGCAAGTTGCTCTTGACGATGTCCATGCCGACGCCGCGCCCCGAGACATCGGAGACGACCTGCGCCGTCGAGAAGCCCGGCGTGAAAATCAGCTGAATCGCCTCCTTATCGGTCAGCCGACCGGCGGTCTCCGGTGTGAGCAGCCCCTTCTCGACCGCTTTGGCGCGCAGCCTCTCCGGATCCATGCCCTTGCCATCATCCTGAATCTCGATGACGATGTGGTTCTCCTCGTGCCAGGCGCGCAGCCGGACGATGCCGGCGCGCGGCTTGCCCGCCTTCTCGCGGTCGTCGGGCATTTCAATGCCGTGATCCACGCTGTTGCGCAGCATGTGGAGCAGCGGGTCGCCGATGACCTCGATAACGGAGCGATCCAGTTCCGTCTCTTTGCCTTCGAGGTTGAATTGAATCTCTTTGCCTAGCTTCTGGGCCAGGTCCCGGACCATGCGCGGAAATCGGTTGAACACATTATCTATGGGCAGCATCCGCGCCTTCATGATCTCTTCTTGAAGCTCGTCGGTGATGCGCCCGATGTGCGCGGCGGTCTCGTTCAGGCTCTCCACCAGCTCATTGAACTCGTACGCCTGCTCGAACCGGTCGCTGAGCCGGGCGATGCGCGTGCGGTCGATCACCAGCTCGCCGACCAGGTTCAGCAGCGTATCTAGCCGGGTCACATCCACGCGCACGGTCTGGGCCTGCGCCCCGCCTTTCTTCTCCGCCACCAGCTTGTGCAGCTCTTCAGGCGACCTGCCGCGCGCTTCCGGTCCGAGGTCCGCGCGGCGTTGTTCTTCTCGGACGGGCCGATCCGGCTCCGGCTGCGGCGGGGGAAGCGCGGACAGTTCCGCCGCGGCCGGCGGCGCCTCTGCCGCCGCCGGCGTCTCGGCTTGCGGCCAGGGCTGCACGGTTACCGCGCGTATCTCGGTTATGCCGCTTGCCGCCGCGCGCACCGTCTCCGCATCCTGTGGGGTCGCCAGCACCACCTCAAATTCGTGCTCGAACGCCTCGTTCTCCAGGGCCTCCTCGCCGGGCGTTGTCGCCAGTACGGAGCCGACCTGCTCCAGCGCCTGCAGCACCATCAGGGCGCGCACGGATTTCATGACGCAGTCCGGGGCAACCTCAACCTTCAGGCCGAAGATCGCGCAGTTGGCCGCTATCGCCGCCTGCACCGCTTCTTGTTCCGTGGCGGAGAGCGCCGTTTTGAAAGCGACATTCTCCGTCGAATCGGGCATGGCGGCGGGTGTCTCCGCAGGCGTGCTGCCGACGGCAGGCTGTCCCTCTAAGACGGCGCGCAGGCGCGCTGTCTGCGCGGCGGTATCCAGAGAGCTGGCGCCGGTGGCCGCGATCTCGGCCTGCATCGCCTTGAGCGCATCCAGCCCCTCAAACAGGGCGTCAATCAGCTCGCCATGGACCGTCAGCGTGTCCTGACGCAGCCTATCAAAGACATCCTCTATCGCGTGCGTCAGCTCGCCCATGGCCGTGAAGCCCATCGCGCGGGACGAGCCTTTGAGCGTGTGCGCGGCGCGAAAGATCTCCTGAAGCAGTTCCTGGGAAGGCTCCTGTTCCAGCTTGAGTATGTCCTGTTCCAGCAGTTCCAGCTGCTCGCTGGACTCATCCAGGAACACGCCTAGGTACTGGCTCATATCCTCGTTCATAGGCTTGCTTTGGGCTGGATATGCAGCACCCTGGGCATATCCAGCAGGAGGATCAGGGCGCTCTCGGTCTTGCCGACTCCGCGAATGTAGTCGGCGTTGAGATCGCTGACAAGCTCCGAGGGCGGTTCGATGTTCGATTCGGGCAGGCGCAGCACGCCGGTGACGCTATCCACGATCAGCCCGACCGTACAATCGGCGATCTCGACGACGATGATGCGCGTTGTGGCCGTGGGCTCGGCGGCAGGTAATCCCAGACGCCTGCGCAGGTCCAGGATCGGCACAATCTTGCCGCGCAGGTTGATAACACCCTCGATGTCCGGGGAGGTACGCGGGATCTGTGTGATTTCCTGCAGTCGGATGATCTCGTTGATCAGGGCTATGTCAATGCTATAAATCTCGTTCGCCAGACAAAACGCCACCAACTGTTGTTCGCGCACGGCGACCTCGGCAGCAGCGACCATACTCTTCTTCCTCCATGTTGCGGGCGGCGGTAATGCAGAGACGCTCCGTGTTGCTGCTCTATTTTCGGGGAGGAAGAAGGGGAACTTTAGACGGAAAACCGCCGGGCGGTGGCGCGTTATAGAGGAATAGGGCGTCCAGCTTTTTGCGCGGACCGGCCCGTGTGGACACCGAGGCTTACAACTTTTTGGCACCGCCGATTCTAAACTTAAGTATGAGACTTTCTGTGCCAATGGGCCGATCTAAATCATACCCGCGACGCGGGCATGAAACGCCGCTGCGAAGGCAGCGGCGGGACAGGTCATGAGAAAGGATAACGATCATGGCTGAAAATAGAACGGAACGAAATGAAGGCTCGATGACGGTCCAGGAAGCCGGCCGCATGGGCGGAGAAATCCGTAAGGAAGAGCTGGGCCATGAGGGCTACGTGGAGCTTGGCCGCATGGGCGGCGAGGCTCGCAAGGAAGAGTTGGGTCATGAGGGCTATGTCGAGCTCGGTCACAAGGGCGGACAGCGCGTCCGCGAGCTGATCGAGGAAGGCAAGCAGGCCGAGCAGAAAGGCGAGCGCTCGTAGCCTTCCGTCCCGCGATTTCTGCTGTAATTTGAGTGAAGCCGAGGTTCGTAAGCCTCGGCTTCGCTACTGCCCAAAAGGAGAGCACCCATGCCAGAGAAAGAGAAACGCAACCAGGAAGATGAAGGCACCATGACCGTTCAGGAGGCCGGCCGCAAAGGTGGCGAGACGACCGCCAAGACCCATGGCCACGAGTTCTATGAGGAGATCGGCCACAAGGGCGGCGAAAAGGGCGGCCACAAGGGCGGTCAGCGCGTCAAAGAGTTGATCGAGGAAGGCAAGCAGGCCGAGCAAGAGAACAAATAGGCGTAACGGCCCGATATGCCGCCTGGGGGTGGCGGTCTAGCATTTAAGTCCGGTGAGAGTAAGGAAGCTCTAAACGAGGCCCCTCTCCCTGGTCCCGGCGGTCAGGCGCTCGCTGCCACATCAACAACGACCATACGACGGGAGACGCCGATGCCCTCTCCCTGGTCCCGGCGGTCAGGCGCTCGCTGCCACCGCAAGCCGCCACCCGCTTACGATTGGATTTTCTACTGCACACCGCAGAGCACACGGCAAGCATCCACCCTATCCACTTTAAAATTGAACGTACATTCTGAGCAGTCAATCGCGAAAAGTACATAGGCATTCTGATAAAAATAGGAGCACAGCAGCTTTCACCTTGTTCGTCTGCCATAACGGTCCTTTCCTTTCTCTTGGCCGTAGAGATGCTTACAGGCATTTCTACGGCTCTTTTTTGCGTTTTGCATCACAAGCGGTGCGTCCTATACGAGCGCTATCCCCTGAATCCGGCCAGGCTTCCGCCGGTACTTAGAACCTATTCCCAATTAAAAAATGCATCGAAAGTACGATACTGCCAGCCCTGTGGCCCCGATCTAACGCGCGAACCTCGCATATTGTGACAGAACTAGCTCTTGACAGTCCCATTAAATGCAGGAACCGGAATGGCTGTGGGAGCGTCCTAAACAGGCTCAATCCCGGGATTCGGTAGCGCAGATTCCTGCGGGCCGATCCGTGTAAGTAGGAAAACCTGGGGATCGGGGGCGGAAAGGCCGCGATCTCTGGGAGTGCAGGTAAGACGAAGGCCAGGATGGAGACGGATGCCTGGTCTTCCATCCACCAACACCTAAGGAGAAAGATCATGCCAGAGAATGAGAAACGCGACCAGGCAGACGAAGGCCAGATGACTGTGCAGGAGGCTGGCCGCAAGGGTGGCCAGACCACCAGCGAGAAGTATGGACCGGAATTTTATCAGGAGATCGGTCAGAAGGGCGGCGAGGCCCGCAAGGAAGAGCTAGGCCATGAGGGCTATGTGGAGCTCGGTCAGAAGGGCGGCGAGGCCCGCAAGGAAGAGCTAGGCCATGAGGGCTACGTGGAGCTAGGCCGCATGGGCGGCGAGGCCCGCAAGGAAGAGCTGGGTCATGAGGGCTATGTCGAGCTCGGTCACAAGGGCGGACAGCGTGTCAAAGAGCTGATCGAGG
>DASRGZ010000022.1:0-29418 GCA_035650735.1 Chthonomonadaceae bacterium | reverse complement strand
GGCATGATGGCATTTTTCGGGGCGCCGCTGGAGATGGCGGATCACGCTCAGCGGGCGGTGCGGTGCGCCCTGGAGATGCAGGCGGCGGTCTCGCAGGATAGAGAGCTAAACGCGATGTTTCCCGGCTTGCAGCTAGGCATTGGCCTCCACTGCGGCCCGGCGGTCGTAGGCTTTCTCCAGGCACGTCAGAAACCGGAATATACGGCGATTGGCGATACGGTCAACGTGGCCGCACGCCTGGAGGACGCCACCAAGCATTTCGGCGCCGCCATCGTGATGAGCGCCGCCACATTTGAGCGTATGGGGGCCGGCACCGAATTCGCGCGCCTCGGCGCCGGCTTCTGCGTGGAGGGCCCCTGCATCTATACGCCCTCTAACCATGACGCGATTTTGGTCTACATCGTGCGCAGGCAAAACCAGAAGGAGAGGGAAACCGGACGATGACAGCCTTGCGGGTGGTAGGCATCCTGGGATGGTGGCTGCTGGCGTGGGCTAGCTCCGCTCCCGCCATCGCAGCGCAGAAGACGGGGCGGGCCAACGGCCCGGTGGCACTGGTGGTGGCGGTTCAGGGCAGCGCGCAGGTGCGCGCCCATCCGGGCGTCCGGTCGTCGTCGCCCCTGATGCTGGGCGAGGAGGTCGCCCCTGGTCAGGAGATCGCTGTGGCGGCGGGTCGTGGCGCGGCCCTCACCCTGGCCTGGTATAAATCCAGTGCGCGCTATCGGCTGACGGCGGGCGCCCGGGCGGTCGTCACGCCTGCGGGGCTGCGGCGCATCGCCGGGCCGGCGCCTCAACGGCTCCCCACGCCCGGCGCTCGCATCTCCTACAACCGCCAGGATGTGCGCCGGCCCCGCGAGGGGGGCCTGATGACCAATATCCGCAGCGCCGACCTCTCTCCCGTACTGACCCGGATGAACGCGCCGCTGGGCGCGATCCTGGAGACAAGGCCCCGCTTCTCCTGGAACACCGTGCCGGCCCCCGATAACGTGGTCATCGCGGTCTACCCGCTGCGCGACCCAACGCCGCTCTGGCAGCAGCAGTTTCCTGGAAATACGGCCACAGCTCAATACCCGGCGGATAAGCCGGCGCTCGCGCCCGGCCAACTCTACCGATGGGTCGTGACCGTTCCCTCCGACGGCATTCAGCCCGAAAGCAAGGCCCAAACCATCTTCTGGGTCGCGGCGCCGTCCGTCCGGCAGAACCTGGAGGCGCTGCGCGCCGAAGTCAGGGCCCACCCCGAGGACCCCGCGCTGCGCGTGCTGCTTCTGCGCGCGCTCTGGGATGCCGGCTTCTTTGCCGAGGCGGCGACCACCGCCGAGGCGTTCGCGCGGACTCAGCCCGGCGATACGGCCCTGGCCGGCCTGGCAGCGCGCCTCCATAAGCTTCTGGACTGCCTGGCCAGCGGCAGGCTGGACCCGATCCATACGCAATGGTCCACGCAATGCCGGGAATAGCCCTGGCTGCCGGCATTGCGCCGGACCGCTACGCCGCGCCCGGAGCGAATCCAGGGCCGCGCCTCTGCCTCTCCTTTATAGACCCCAAGCGGGATTGCTAAACTTTCTTCTGCCTGAATCGTTAGCTATCTCACCCAGAGTTCATGCCCGTCAGGTGGGACGCAAGAGAAAAATGCGTTTGTGCGGCTCGCCCTAAGAAGGCACCTACTCCTACGAGGCATCCCGCCCTGGCTGATAGCCCGTATTCTGCCCGTCGTCGGTCCGGTCGTGCGCCGGAACGCTGCAATGGATGGTCATCGGCCCCCTGTTATTGACGCCGGTATCCACGCTGTAGGTGCCTCCCTCCGGGCAGAGAGGCACCGCCGGCAGGTCTTTGCCAGGCCCTATCAGCGGTCCTCCCACGCTTAAATCGTTGGTATAGCCCCCCATCGCATTGCGTACCAGAAACGCCTGTTCGGCATGGGCAATCGTCTGCATATTGTCCCGGCAGGTACGCCGGCGCGATTCGGCGATGGAAGCCAGGTAGGCCGGAATCGCGATGGCCATCAGGATCGCCATGATCAGGACGACGACCAGCAGCTCGATCAAAGTAAACCCTTTGCGACTCCTGTCGGAAACTAGGTGATACATAACAGCCTTCCTTGTCTGCCTCGTTGGATAAAGGTCGTGCAAAAGAAGCCTATCCTCCCTGGATAGGTCTGTGGTCATCGCCCTTTCGGCGGCCCGGCCATCGAGGCGCGAGGCCCGGCACCACCGGCATGGCGCCCCTTGCCTTAGGCCCTTTGCTTCTCTTTCGAGATAGTTTTCTCGCCTCGGAAGGGCCTGATGCGAGAGCAAAGATCGTAAGACAGGTTAGCCCTTTTCAGGGGCGGAAGCCATGCTTCAACGAGGTTGTTCCACGCGGTTGAGGAAGGTCCGCCGCGCAAAGTGCGGGAATAGCGCCGGGGCAAATGCGAGTTTCGTGGGAGGCAAGTGAGACTTTAGGGGTTAAGCAGGCAAAAGTGAGCAGGAAACCTCTCCTGTATTAGGGAATGTAGGTAATCGCTCCCAACGGTGTTGACGTATCTCCTCAGCAGCAGGCTGCGTGAGATTGATCCACACGGCTGGGAGTGTCTACCGGAATGTAAAAAGCGTAGATTTACAGTTAGGCTCGTTTTATCAGCTTCGACTGCATGTGATGCGCACGGGAGGCTACTATGCTACAAGAGTTTAAAGCGTTCCTGACCAAATCCAACGCCCTGGCCCTGGCTATCGGCGTCATCATCGGCGCGGCTACCGGCAAGGTCGTCACCGGCATCGTGGAGGATCTGCTCATGCCGGTCATCGGGATCATAATGCCCGCCGGAGATTGGCGGGAAGCCAAAATGGTCTTAAAGACGACCACGGATGCCCAGGGGAAAGTGACCGAAAGCGCCATCCAGTACGGCCACTTCGTCGGGACGGTGATAGACTTCCTCATCATTGCCTTTGTGGTGTACCTGATTACAAAGGCATTGCTCAAGCCGGTGCCGGAACCGCCTGCCCCGCCGACCAAGGCCTGTCCCGAGTGCCTGGAGACCATTCCTGCGGCGGCTAGGAAGTGCAAGGCGTGCGGGTCGGTCGTCGCAGATATGGCAGCGGCAGACGAGCAAGCGGTCGTCAGTGCCACCCCTTAGCACCTGCGCTCGGTGACTATGGTGTAGCGGTCAAGGGCGTCCTTCGCAGATGCCTTCGCGAGATATAGCCTCGTCGGAAAGAATAGGCAGATCGTGGTTACTATCCGTCCATTCCCTGGTCTGTTGTACCCATTCCTCCGGCGTGAGCGTGTACCATAGCGAGTGGGATGCAGGCGGTCGTAGTGGCAGGCTGCTTTCGATTAGCCGTTGCGCATACTCGGCAGCGCTCAATCCACGTTTGGTCGCCTCCTGTTGCAAGTGCTCACTCTGTTCTGCTGTTAACTCAAGGGGGATTGTCATCACTGCTGCCTCACAATCTCAAATAGAGAGCGTGCCAGCCTTCTACAAGCAAATATACTTGTCTTTGCCTGTTAACGGTCCATATACCGGCCCTGTGCGGTCCCTTCTCTACCATAAGGGGACGGCACAGGGCTACTCGCCGATTTTGAGGACGCTGAGGAAGGCTTCCTGCGGTATCTCGATGCTGCCGACCTGCTTCATCCGCTTCTTGCCCTCTTTCTGCTTCTCCAGCAGCTTGCGCTTGCGGGTGATGTCGCCGCCGTAGCACTTGGCCGTTACGTTCTTTCTAAAGGGCTTGACCGACTCGGCGGCGATGATCTTGCCGCCGATGGCCGCCTGAATGCGGACCTCGTACTGCTGGCGCGGCACGACCTCTTTGAGTTTTTCGGTAAAGAGGCGGGCGCGCGAATAGGCTTTATCACGGTGCGTGATGAACGAGAGCGCATCCACCACGTCGCCGTTGATCAGAATATCAATCTTGACCAGATTCGCCTGCTGATACCCGGCCATCTCGTAATCGAAGGAGGCGTAGCCTTTCGTGCGCGATTTAAGCTGGTCGAAGAAATCCATCAGGATCTCGGAGAGCGGCAGCTTGTAGTGTAGGATGACTCGATCCGGGGCCGGATACTCCATCTTGATAAACTCGCCGCGCCTATCGCGGCAAAGCTCCATGACCGTCCCAACGTAGGTGCTCGGCAGCATGATGGTCGCATCCACAAACGGCTCGTCAATGTGGTCAATGGCGGTTGGCGGCGGCATGTGCGCCGGGTTATCCACATCTACGACCTTGCCGTCGGTCTTATAGACCTTATAGACAACCGAGGGTGAGGTAGCGATCAGGCCCAGGTCGAACTCGCGCTCCAGCCGCTCCTGCACGATCTCCATGTGCAGCAGGCCCAGGAAGCCGCAGCGGAACCCGAAGCCGAGTGCGGCGGAGGTCTCCGGCTCGAAGGAGAGCGCGGCGTCGTTAAGCTGCAATTTGAGCAGGGCCTCGCGCAGGTCCGGGTACTCCGCGCCGTCCACCGGGTAGAGTCCGCAGAACACCATCGGCTTGGCCGTGCGGTAGCCAGGCAAGGGCGTGTGCGAGGGATGGGCCGCGTCCGTGATGGTATCCCCGACGCGGGCATCCCCGATGGTCTTGATGCTGGCGGCGACATAGCCGACCTCGCCCGTGCCGATCTGCTGGCCGACGCGCCGCTGTGGGGCGAAGGTGCCGACCTCGGTGACCTCGAAATCCTTGCCGGTCGCCATAAAGCGAATACGCTGCCCCGGTCGGATGGCCCCATCCACCACGCGCACGTAGCACACGACGCCAAGATAGGGGTCGAATGTGCTGTCAAAGATCAGGGCGCGCAACGGGGCCTTCGGGTCGCCGGAGGGCGGCGGAATGCGCTCGACAATGGCCTCCAGGATCTCCTCAATGCCGATGCCCGCCTTGGCGCTGGCCAGAATGGCGTCGGAAGCGTCCAGAGTCAGGACGTTCTCGATCTCGTCCTTGACTCGCTCCGGGTCGGCGGCGGGAAGGTCAATCTTGTTGATCACCGGAATAAGGTGCAGATGGTTGGCGTAGGCCAGGTTGACGTTGGCGAGCGTCTGCGCCTCCACGCCCTGCGCCGCATCCACCACCAGCAGCGCGCCCTCGCAGGCGGCCAGCGACCGCGACACCTCGTAGGTGAAGTCCACGTGGCCCGGCGTGTCAATCAGGTTGAACTGGTACTCCTGCCCGTTTCTGGCCGTGTAGTGCAGGCGCACGGCGGTCATCTTGATCGTGATGCCGCGCTCGCGCTCCAGATCCATCGTATCGAGCAGTTGGTCCTGCATCTCCCGCTGGCTGATGGCGTGGGTCGCCTCCAGGATGCGGTCGGCCAGGGTGGACTTGCCGTGATCGACGTGGGCGATGATACAAAAATTACGAATATGATCTTGATTCATAGGTTGCTCGTTAGGTCTGCTTTTTCTCTCCTGTCCATTATAGCATATCGGCAGATCAGGCGAGGGAAGCGAGGAAGGCAGCCACGTCGGCGACGGCCAGGAGTTCCGGGTTGAGGATAGTCAGCCCTTCCGCTGCGGCAGCGCGGAGAAGGCGCTGGTCGGAGGCAACCAGGACACAGGCGGGGTCTGTAGGCGGCAGAGAACGCGCATAGCGCAGAAAGACAGCCAGAATAGCGGCATCCGAAGAGTTAATGTTATACGCATCAGAGAGCGCAATACCGGCCAGCACTGCCGTATCGTCTACTGACATCAGGCTAACATCGGCACTATGGAGCACCTCATTTGCAAGCGCGTTGCGGACGGCATTAAAGGCGACTAATGTGATATCGCCGCGATTGAACCTTCGGCGGAGGATAGAGGCGGTTTCTGCATAGCTGATATACGTTGAAGCCATCTGGAGGGCAGGCGTGAACGTAAACAGAGCATTCACGGTATCGCTGCCCGTTTCTGTATAAAACCGTTTTACTAAAGCACTGGCATCCCAAGGCAATTGCGGCACCGGCTACTCCTCTTCGTAATCGCCGCCGTAGCGCATCCTCAGGAGTTCGCGCGAGGCGCCGTTATTCTCCGGGCGAACGCCTTGTGCCCGCATTAGCTCCTGCTCCGCAGTGATTGTTGGGTCGAAAGGAATGCCAGCGCGTGCATTTACCTCCCGCGCGATTTTGCGCAGTTCCGCTCTCTTTTCCTCGCTGACGAAGAACCGGCTGACGTCCGGTCTATCCGGCTTGGGTGCGGCTGCCATTCTGTGCCTCCTCTTAATAGGCCATATATCTTCTGTCTATTATATCATAATGCCCGCCGCGCCGTCGGGGAAGTTTGGGGCCGGAGCGGGTAAACTATAGCTAGACACAACCCAATCCTGCTCTTGGAGGAGAAAGAAATTTGATCGCTCGCGCCCAACGCCTGGACAAAATACCGCCCTACCTGTTCGGGGAGATCGCCGCGCTCAAGCGCAAGGCTCTGGCCGAAGGCAAAGACCTGATTGACATGGGCATCGGCGATCCCGACCAGCCCACGCCCGAAAGCATTGTGGATGCGCTCTGCGAGGCCGCCCACGACCCGGAAACCCACCGTTACGACGAAACGAGCGCAGGCTGGGTGCCCTTCCTGGAGGCGGCGGCCGCCTTCTGCGGCAAGCGGTTTGGCATCACGATAGACCCGGCGACGGAGGCCCTGCTGCTCATCGGCAGCAAGGAGGGACTGGCGCACCTGGCCTGGGCCTATATGGACCCTGGAGACATCTCCCTGGTGCCCGACCCGGCCTATACCGTCTACAAGGTCAACACGCTCATGGCCGGCGGCGAGACGCACACGATGCCGCTCCGGGAGGAGAACGGCTTCCTTCCCGACCTGACCGCCATTCCCGCAGATGTCGCTAAAAAGGCGAAGCTACTCTGGTTGAACTATCCCAACAACCCGACCGGGGCCGTCGCCTCGCTCGACTTCTATGCCGATGCGGTCGCCTTCGCCCGCGACCACGACCTGCTCATCGTCAACGATGCGGCCTATTCCGAAGTCTACTATGACGACTATCGCCCGCCGTCGCTCCTACAGATCCCCGGCGCAAAGGACGTTACCATCGAATTGCATTCGCTCTCCAAGACCTTCAACATGACCGGCTGGCGGCTAGGCTTCGCCATTGGCAACCCGGAGGCCATCGCCACGCTGAACAAGCTGAAGTCCAACCTGGACAGCAAGCAGTTTCCCGCCGTCTCGGTGGCCGGCGCTTACGCCCTGTTGCACGGCGACAACCGCGCCACATTGGAACTTTACCGCCGCCGCCGGGATATTCTCTGCGACGGCCTGAACGCGCTGGGCTGGAAAGTGCCCAAACCGAAGGCGACCTTCTACGTCTGGGCGCGCGTCCCGGAGGGGCATACCTCGGCCTCCTTTGCCAGGCTGCTATTGGAGGAGGCGAGCGTCAACGTGATTCCCGGAAGCGGCTACGGGGAGTACGGGGAAGGCTACGTGCGGATGTCCCTGACAGTGCTGGGCGACAAGAACGGCGAGCGCATCCAGGAGGCCGTCCACCGTATCGGCCAGCACATCCACTTCTAAAGCTTCCAACAGGATGAACAGGATTTAGAGGATTAAGACAAAGACAGAAGCCTTTCAGTCAACTTGAAGTCCAGAGGCATAAGGACTCGGTTGGGTAGGTAGGTTTTAGAAATCCTGTTTAATCCTGCATAATCCTGTTCATCCTGTTGAGGCTCTGGCTTTTCTAGCGGGTGGTTAAGAATAGCTACCAGAGGGGGCAGCGCGGGCGCTTGCGGGCCAGGCGGGCATCCAGTCCGTAGGCGCGGCCGGCCCCGACCACCAGGAAGGCCAGCTCCATCGCCAGGAGAGCCTCGTTATATCCCTGGTAGGCCGGGCCAAGTGCCCAGGTCGCCAGCAGGTAGTTGGCGTTCATCACCAGGGCGAGAAGGGCCGCCGCGCGACTCAACAGGCCCAGCGTCAGCAACAGGCCCACCCCGACCTCCCCGAAGACCACGAGGTAGGTAAATAGGGAGGTATGCGGCAGAACGGTCTGGGTGAGAAAGCGGATGTGCCAGCCGAAAGGGGTCATGCGCTCGGCGCTAATCCAGCCGGTCAGGAGCCTGGCAAGCTGGGGCGTGCCGATCCAGTCCCATTTATGCGCGCCCGCCAGCACAAACTTGACGCCCACGAACACGCGCAGCAGCGCCAGCATCGCGGCCATGCGGCGGGCGTTGGGAGCGGCAGTGCCAGAAGCGCGCGCCGTCACCGCTTTGCCATCAGGCCGCGACATCGCGCGCCCGTCGCTGCGCCACCGCCACCATGATACAGGGCCCGCCGGAGACGATCTGCATGGAATAGCTGCGCGCCAGGTTAAAGGCGGGCATGGACTCGGAGCCGGGCTGCATCCACAAATAGGGCACTTTAAGGTGGCCCGCCGTGCGGATGATCTCCTCCGTGATCTCGGGCGGCGTAACGGTCACCAGGCAATCAATGGGGCCGGGAATGTTGTCGAGCGAGGGATAGCAGGGATCGCCATCAATCGTATCGGCGTTCGGGTTGACGGCATAGACGTTATAGCCTGCCTCTTTTAACGTCTTATAGACCTTGTAACCGTATTTGTCTGGATCGCGCGAGGCGCCGGCGACGGCAAAATTGCGTTGCTCCAGAATCTGTTCTATCAGCGCGCGCGTGGACACGGCAAACCTCCGGTGCGAAGAGAGAAACAATGGCGTGCTTAGTGTAGCGGCTTTTTCGCTCCGTTGTCAACCCGGTAAGTTCTATTCTCCAGCGCCGGCGCCTTTCCATCTCATTCGGATCGAAGGTGAGGTGAAATAGAATTTTTTCTTTCGGGCACGGCCCGGCGCTATTGCCTGTAGGCAGCGTGCGGCAGAACCAAGCGGCTTGTATCCCCAATGACCTGAAAGGCCGCCCAATAGAATGGCGCCGCGCGCCCTCTTTCCTTCTTGATCGCCAGCATCGCCTGCCGCACCGCCTCATCCTTGGGCTTGCCCGCTCGCAATTGCCGGTAAAAGACGACCATCAGCCTCTCCGTCGCCCCATCCTCCACACTCCATTGCGAGGCCACCACGGCGGGGCATCCCGCCGCCCGAAACGCCCACGCCAACCCCAGCAGGCCCTCACCTCCGCTCTGCTGTCCCTGGGCCGTCTCGCACGCCGACAGCACCGCCAGCTGCGCCGCCAGCCGCATCTCCATAATTTCGCGCGCCTCCAGAATGCCATCCTCCGCGCTGCCGGACGGCTCCGGGGCCAGCACCAGGCCCGACCGCAATCCGTTGACCGTATCCAGCACGCCGTGCGTGGCAAAGTGCAGCAGGGCATAGCGCCCCATCTGCCGCTTGATGACGGCCTCACGCGCTCTCGACCCCACCAGCCCGACCGCACCGGGAAACAGCCGCACCACCTGCTCCCCTTCCGCGCGCGCCCTGGGCAGGCGCCCAAGCCCGCCGCGCGTCCGGCTCTGCAAGACCACGCCGCGCGCATCGGTCGGATCGGCAGCGCACAGCAGCGTGCCGGTTGGGCGAGAGCGGTTCTGCGGCCAGGTGAGCATCCCTAACGAGATGGCCGAGGAGAGCGAAAAGCGCTCCACCAGCCGTTTGCCGCTGGCATCCCGCAGAGCGGCGAAGGGCACATCCTGTAATAGCCCGTCGGCCACAAGCACCAGCCGTCGGTAACGTCCAGGCCGCAAGAGGCCGGCTTGCTCCAGCGGATCAAAGAGGGCGGTATAGAGAGCGTTGGCGTACTCTGGCTCCTCTGGCTGCTGCGCGAGCAGCGCCTGCCGCCACCGCTGCACCTGCTTGCTCAGCCCTTCATCGCCGATATGGAGGGTGAAGGTGCGGAGGCCGTCTTGCTGCGAAAGGGCGCAGAGCAGGGTAGCGCTGGTATGCACAATGCCCCATTCCAGGTAAAGGGTGTCGGGGTGCTGGCGGGCCAACCGGCGCAGCTCGGCAAACGTCGGCGGCCTGGCTCCCTGCAAGCGGCCATAGGTCGGATGGTTGAGCAGCAGGGTATCCCGCAGCAGCGTCAGACGGCGCTCGGCCTCATCATAGGCGGCCCTGGCGGTCGAGACCTGCGCCAGGAAAGCCTGCCGAGAGGTCTGCTCCTGGGGAATGCTCTGTAGGGAGGCGGCACGCCAGCGGTTACTGGCGCGGTTCAATTCGGCAGTCGCCGCACGCAGCCGGGCCGCTTCCTCGCTGCTGAGAAGGGCCTCCAGCCCGGCATGGCCCTGATGCGCCAGCACGGCCAGACCACGCCCGCGCCCGCGCTCCAGCATGACCAGGGCATCCTCCGGGCGCTTGCGCCACATCAACAGATAGGCATAGCGCGCGTAGGCATGCTCGACGACATCCAGGAAAGCTCCTAGCTGGCTGGGATCGACCACCTGCGCGCTCATCGCTTCGTAGTCGCGGCAAGCCTCGTCGGCCACCTCCTCTGCCTTCTCGAACTTCAATTGCAGAAAGTAGATCTCGGCCAGGTGATTGAGGCAGGAAATGGCATATAACCGGCTCTTGAGCGCCCGGTAGATTTCCAGCGCGCGCCTGCGATACTCTATCGCCTTATCGAAAAGGCCCCGCTCCTGGTAGATACCCCCTATATTATCCAGACATAGGGCGAGATCAAACCGATTGGGCAGTTTCTCCAGAAGAGCCAGAGAGCGGTCATAGCAGGCGACGGCCTTGCTGAACTGGCTTGTATGATCATAGGCATCGCCCTGATTGATCAGGGTCTTGGCAATGAGACGTGGGTCGCCTACCTTTTCTGCGATCTGGAGGGCGGACGTGAGATAGTCTAGTGCCTTTTCGTGCCGATTCAGGCGACCGCAAATTGCGCCGAGATTGGAGAGACACACGACGACGCCCCGGTCGTCTCCGAGCGATTTCTCAATGGTCAACTCACGCCGGAAGTAATCTGCGGCCCTCTCATATTGGCCGAGGTTGCCGTATACTGCGCCCAGGCCGTTGAGGCAGCGGGCGGTGTCCTGGGGCTTATCTGATCTCTCCAGCAGCGTCACGGCGCGGGCAAAGCAATCTAATGCCCTGTCGTATTGATCAATATCAACGTACACACCGCCCAGGCGCATGAGGAAGCTGGCCGTCCGGCAGGTATCCCGATTGGCCTGCGACAGCTTCAATCCGGCCTGATAAGCTCTCTCCGCTGCGGGGTAATCGTAGTTGTCATCGGCCCGACTGCCCTCTTTTTCCAGCCGGTTGAATTCCTGCTCCAGCGCGGAGGGCCGGGCAGGCATCTCCTGCTTGCCCGGAGCGACAGATGCTGGGACTTGCGCCCGGGTTCGCAGCGGCGCCTGGAGCACGGCGACGCTTATGCCGAGGATAACCCAACGCAGAAACGAGGACAGAGCGCCTCTTGCCGCCATGAGACCCCTCCCTGCAAATCCAGACCGCGCGCTCCGTGAACTCGGACGAGTCGGGCGCGCTGGCTCGCTTTCCCGTTCTTAATTCGTGTTCCGGGGCCGCTGTCCCTGTCTAGTTTGGCACAGTTCGGCTGTGGAATATGTCACTGGCGGGTCGTTGACGATCCAGGGCTAATCCTTTAAAATAGAATCGTTTCTACTGGTATAATAGAATAGACGCTACCCGTTCCTATCTTTTCGGCAGAGGGATATTCCATTGGCTGCTTCCGCGATCCATACAGAACTTGAGACGCTGATTCGCGCTCGCTATCCTATCATCTATATCGTCTCCTGGGAGGAGAAGCGCGTCGAAGACGCCCTGCGCTCCATCGCCCAGGCGCGCGGCAAGAAAATCTATTTCTGGACGATCACCCAGGGCATGGTGCTCAACCCCAACAGCCAGGACAACGCCACGCGCGACCCCATTGCGGCCCTCAACGCCGTGATGGACTCGCGCGACCAGGCGCTGTTCGTGCTCAAGGACTATCACCCGTTCATCTCCGACGTGACGGTGACGCGCCGTCTGCGCGATCTGACCGTCGCCCTCAAAACAAGCTATAAGACGCTGATTATCCTCTCCCCCACCCTAAAGCTCCCTCTGGAACTGGAAAAGGAGGTCACCGTCGTGGACTACGGCCTGCCCGACCGCGACGACCTCGACCAGCTATTGGAGGGCATCATCCAATCCGTCAAGGACAACCCTCAGATCAATACCGAGCTAACGGAGTTGGAGCGCGATCAGATACTCAAGGCGGCGCAGGGCCTGACGGCCAATGAGGCCGAAAACGTCTTCGCCAAGTCGCTGGTTGAGAAGCACCGCTTTGACGTGGATGTGATCTTGAGCGAGAAAGAGCAGATCATCCGCAAGTCGGGCATCCTGGAGTACTACCCATTCAGCGAACAGATCTCGGACGTCGGTGGGCTGGACCTGCTCAAGGACTGGATGGAGAAGCGCACCGTCTCCTTTACGGAGAAAGCGCGGGACTTTGGCCTGCCGGCTCCGCGCGGCGTGCTGCTGTTGGGCGTGCAGGGGTGCGGCAAGAGCCTGTCCGCCAAGGCCATCGGCTCGCTGTGGCGGCTGCCGCTGCTGCGGCTGGATATGGGCCGCATCTTCGCCGGGATCGTCGGCTCCTCCGAGGAGAACATGCGCAAGGCCATCCGCGTCGCCGAGTCGGTTGCGCCCTGTGTGCTCTGGTTGGACGAGCTGGAAAAGGGACTATCCGGCACGCAGAGCTCGGGTATGTCGGACGGCGGTACGACCGCGCGCGTCTTCGGCACGTTCCTGACCTGGATGCAGGATAAGCGCGCTCCCGCCTTCGTCGTCGCCACCTCCAACGATGTCACCGCGCTGCCCCCGGAGCTACTGCGCAAGGGCCGCTTCGATGAGATTTTCTTCATTGACCTGCCCTCGCAGGAGGAGCGCAAGCAGATTTTCAAGATTCATCTGCAAAAGCGTAAGCGCAACCCGGACGATTTCGACGTGGATCGGCTGGCGGAGGCAACGCCGGGCTTCTCTGGCGCTGAGATCGAAGCCTGCGTCGTCGAAGCCCTCTACGACGCCTTCGACGAGAAACGCGAGCTGACCACCGAGTCGATCATCGCCGCCGCGCATCACACCGTGCCCCTCGCGATGACCATGCGCGAGCGCATCGAGGATCTGCGCGCATGGGCCGCCACGCGCGCTCGTGCCGCCTCCAGCGCCCACGCCGAGGACATGGATACTATCACAAGCGAACTGCTCCTCACCAAGGCGATTGACCCGGCCACGCAGCAGCTAGATACCCATGCGGTAGATTTGAAGAGCGTCATCCCGGCCCCGCCTCCCGCGCCCGTGCGCATCCCGGGCGAGGGCGGAAGCTAGAGGAAGTAGCGAGGGTTCATGAGGTATCCGGGTACGTTCTGTGCCCATCAGAAGCCCGGTTGCATAAGGGGAATTCCTTGTTGATCCGTTGACCCGGCAGCCCCGCAGGAGACGGCGATTCGGTGGCCGAACCCTCCGTCTCAAGCCACGTTGGAATGCGGGGCTGCCGCTGACTCATTGGCTAGCACTTTTATGAGTGATCGGTTTAATTATCTGGAGATCGGGGATGAGCTGCCCAGGCCCGCGCCTGCGCCCGCTGCAGAGGAGCGCGGGCCGGACAGCGCTCCAGGCTGGAAGCCGCTGCGCCTGCGCGCCGTCGAGGTGATCGGCGATCCGGGCACGGGAGTGGGACAATTCGCCGCGCCGACGGGGCTGGCCGTAGACCGGGATGGCACGCTCTACGTCGCCGACAGCAATAACCACCGCGTCCAGCGAATCGCCCTCAACGGCGATGTCAAGGTCTATGGACGGCCCGGCAGCGCCCCCGGGCAGATGTGGGGGCCGGTCGCCGTCGCCGTCGATCCGACGGGGCAGTTCGTTTACGTGGCCGATCAGGGCAATAATCGCGTGCAGTGCTTCCACTTCCTGGGGCAGTGCCGGGGCGCTATCGGCGGCTTTCGCAGTCCCTCCGGCGTCGCCTTTGACGCCGAAGGCATGCTCTGGATCGCCGACACCGGCCAATCGCGCCTGCTGCGCTTCAATCCGCGCAACAACCAGTTTATCGGCGGGATGGATCAGGCCGTCGGCATCGTGCGGCCTCTCTCCGTCGCCTGCGACCACGCCCATAATATCTACGTCACAGATGGCGCGACCAGCGACGTGACCCGCTACACCTATTTCGGTGTCCGCGCTCAGGCGCTCGGCGAGATACGGCGTCTGGCCGATCCGCGCGGCGTCGCCGTGGATAGTCAGGGCCGGATCTATCTGGCGGAGGCCGGCGCCAACCGCCTGCATGTCTTCGACGCGCAGGGCGGCTCTTTGCTCACCTACGACTCGCCCAACCCCCGACTTGGCCCCTTTCGCGCTCCCTCCAGCGTCGCCCTCGGCCCCAACGGCGAAATTTACGTCGCCGATACGCTCAATCAGCGCATCGTGCGCCTGGCCTGGGATTAACGGCCCTGCGATTTCCGTTTCCCGTTTAGTTTTCTATTCCAACTTCTCCATTCTTGCGAATTTGGGCTGTGGGAACTCGCACCGCTCTGGAAACTGTTCTATTTTAGCGGTGCAGCGAGATTTCCGGTAGACACTCCCAGCCGTGTGGATCAATCTCACGCAGCCTGCTGCTGAGGAGATACGTCAACACCGTTGGGAGCGATTACCAGATTTCCAGTTCTGCTTTGTTATTTTTTTCTCGTTTGGGAGGGTAAGCCATGACAATGAGGAGGTTCGATCATGCCTACTACTGCCAAACGAGCTTTTACGTTAATTGAACTGCTCGTCGTCATCGCCATTATCGCGATTCTAGCCGCTATTCTCTTCCCCGTTTTCGCCCAGGCGCGCGAACAAGCGCGGCAGACAGCCTGTCTCTCCTACACCCGGCAATTCGGCACGGCGTTTCCCATGTACATCCAGGATTATGACGAAACGTTTCCGATGGCGTTTGGGTGGCATCCCGCCGTCGGATGGCTGTCTCTGTACTACCATGATACGCCGGCGGACTGGCAGGGCACCGGCCCCAACTACGTCCGGGCGATGGCCGGTTCCTGGACCAACACGCTCTATCCTTACATCAAGAACTACGGCATCTATAGCTGCCCTTCCGCGCCGGAGAAGCGCCTGGAAGGCAATTCCTACGATAAGCCATTAAAGCCGTGGGCGGACGTCTCCTACACCTATAACGGCCTGCTGCATAGCTATCCGGAAGCGGCGGTCGCCTCGCCCGCCAAGCTTCCTCTGTTATGGGCAGGAATGGGAAAGGCGAGCCTGGCAGGACTGGCGACCTCTGCGCCGACCCTCTACTGTCCTGACGGCAGTCAGCCTTGCCGCTATGTCCCCTCTTCGGCCAATTGCAGCGCAGACCGCAATGGCGAGCTTAGTTTCTTCCCCTATGTGGATGAAAACAATCAGCAAGTCTTTTTCGGGACGGCCTGGATACACTCCCAGGGGATGAATTTTGTGCTTACAGACGGCCATGCCAAGTGGCGTCACATGGGCGGCCCGCCCTATCCCAACCTCATCTCCAACTACAACAACGATCCCTTCCCCTACTACGACAGCAACGGGTTTCCGTATGATGGCTTCCACTATTACTGGAATGACGGCTGCCATGCCATCACCTTTGCGCCCGATTACGATTTTAGCTTGTGATCCGAGGAGGCGAAGGGCATTCCCTCTCCGTAGGGTGGAGATAAGGATTCTTTTCGTCCGGCGGCCGGTTGGGCGTGCCTAAATGGTTGTTGGCCGCGCCCGGGTAATCCCTCCCAACGGTGTTGACATATCTCCTCAGCAGCAGGCTGCGTGAGATTGATCCACACGGCTGGGAGTGTCTACCCGCGCCCGTGGAGAGAAGCGCTTTTTTTCCGGCAGGCAAACTTAGGTAGTGTCCCTCTACAGAGTTGATAAGGTCATCGGCGACGAAGTATCAACTCTCTATGGGTACACTACCCAAACTTATAAGGAGACGCTATAAGCCTGCCGGTAGAGATACCCAGGAGACAGACACATGCGTAGAGACGTATCCACGCCTGTAGCCGTCGTGCTGGCCGTCGTGGTGATGGTGATCGTGATAGCTTTCGGCTGGTATCTGATTAACCGAGAGCCGGCCCCCGTCCCGATAAAACCAGGGGAGGCGCCGCCGAATGCTGCGACAGCCGCGGACGGCAGGGCCAGCACAAAAGCCAATCTGGAGCTTAAAGACCTACAGGGCCGGGGGATGAGCCGGGGGGCGCAGGGCGCCGGATTGAACCGAAACGAATAGGAGCGCCCCCGCGAGGGCATTGCAGGAAAATGGACGAGGCGCCGCGAACCGTTCGGTAAGGCGCCTCGGCCCCTGACATATGACCAGGCGCGACCGCTTTCAGGACGATCATCGTACCGATGTCTCACCTATTTACCGGAGCGAATGGCATCGCCCCGCCCGGCTGCGCGCTCTATCAGGGGGATAACCTGGCGGTGCTGCGCGCCCGCATCCCGGACGGCTGCGCCGATCTGATTTACCTCGACCCGCCCTTTGCCAGCCAGCGGGATTACACTCTGTTCTCCTCCAAGGGCCGTAATGATCCGGGCGAGATAGAGACGCTGGCCTTTTCGGATACCTGGGAATGGGACGAGGCCGCTTATCGTGCTCTGCTATTGGGCGGCCTCCCGAACGCTCTTGCCGGGCTGCTGCGGGCCTTCGTGGAGGCGCGGCAGCGCGACGGCCTGGCCGCCTACCTGGTGATGATGCTCCCCCGCCTTGTCGAGCTTCATCGCGTCCTGGCCCCGACGGGCAGCCTCTATCTGCATTGCGATCCTGCCGCCAGCCACTACCTCAAGCCCCTGCTGGATGCGCTATTCGGGCCGGAGAATTTCCGCCGGGAGATCGTCTGGCGCAGCGGCTGGGTTTCCGGCTTTAAGACGCGAGCCAAAAACTGGGTTCGCAACCACGATACCCTGCTCTACTACGTCAAAGACCGCCGTCACTTCGCCTTTGATGTCGCGGCCCGTTTCCGCCCACACCCGCCGGGCTATCGGCGGCGCGGCGGCGGTGGCAATCCGCTGGGCGTGGCGCTCGACGATGTATGGGACGAGCCGGCCCTCTACTCGCCCTGGATCAAGAGCTTCTCCGCCGAGAAGCGCGGCTATGCCACCCAGAAGCCGCTAGCTCTACTGGAGCGCATTGTGCGCGTCAGCAGCGCGCCAGGCGACCTCGTTCTGGACCCCTGCTGCGGCGGCGGCACCACCCTCTTAGCCGCTCAGGCGCTGGGCCGCCGCTGGGTCGGGATTGACCGCTCGGAATGTGCCATCGCCCTCACCCGCCGCAGGCTCCAGGAGGCGGGCCTGGCCCATCCCGGTACGGATTACGCCCTCTATCTCTGAACCGGCCCGAGGCCGGAGCGGGCACACTAGGCCCACGCCTCTTCCCCTCCTCACAGGGATAATGGCCCAAGAAACGTAGACACGAAAAAGAGCGGAAACACGTAAGATGACTAACAAGGAAGGGTAGATAATGCAACCTCTGGCAGCCAGTGACTTTCCTAAGGTCTTGCCCCTCGTCCATGCGAAAGAAAGCGGTGGTCATCTGGCGCTGATCTGTTCGGTTCTGGAAGGACGCCGGGACGGGACGGTATTTGTAGATGATCCGGAAACACCCCGGACGGCCCTGGTCATGGCCCACCTCAATACGCTCCTTGCCAATTACACGTACCTGCTCGGCGATCTGGCAAATGGGTCTTTCCAACGCTTCGTGCCCCAACTTCCCTCCGAATATTTGCCCTCTATCGGAGCGACGCTCTTCCCGCCTCTGTCGCTTGATTTTCTCATCAATGAATTTATTCAGGTAAACGAGTTGAGCCTAACGCGCAACCAGGCGGCACTAAGAATGCCTAGCTAAACCTCCTTTGTTCCTCTCAAAAGAAAGGGCGATACGAGGTTTTGTTAGGTACTCTAATACTACAGTTGCAGATGCATAGCTCTTTTGAGCCTTCTCCGATAATGACAGGCTCTGGCAATAGCTTGGTGAACGCGCCGCCAGAGCGACCAATGCAACCAATAGAGCGGTTCCGAAATGCTTCGGAATGCCACCATCGAAAGGAGCTTACGGATCTCAGCCACACTCAGGCGCACCATAGGCCGCGCGACTGCTTGAACGTCCTCAGCGAATTGCCGGGTGTCTTCGGCCCCTTTTGGAGGTCGCCCTCGGCTTGCTGGGCACGCAAGACCGTCAGCAACGCATGGGCCAGCATCGCCAAGGTGATAGGCCGATGCCATCCGTGCCAGCTTCGGACTTCATACTCATCTAGTCCGACTTCGCCCTTGGCTGCCTCGAAGCAGCACTCAATCGTCCAGCGGGTTCCGGCCACCTCCACCAGTTTCTCGAGGGGCGTTCCTGTTGGCGCAAAGGCGATGTAGCCGTTCACCTGCTCAGGATCGGAGAGGCTCTTTCGCACCAGCAGCCAGCGTTCCCATGCGGCCCCCGGGGCGGGGTTGAGCGGGCGCCTGGCCCAGGCGTAGAGACGCGGACCTTTACTGCCTTCTCCGGCAGAAAGCAGGTGCCAAGCCTGCTGGGGAACCTGGGGCAGCAGGTCTTTGACCCGATGCTGCTGCCAGCCGACCCAGACACTCTCCTGCCCGGAGACCGCCAGCACATGGGCTTGCCCACGCTGCTGGAGCCACAGTTGCAGGCTGCGGTCATTGCCGTAGATGGCATCGGCGGTTACCCATCCACAAGGAACGCCTGCCCCAAAAGCGCGTTCCAGCATCTGCCGGGCGATCTTAGGCTTGGTGGCAAAGGCCACCTCCTCCGGCACATCCGCCTCTCGGCAGCGGGCTGGGGCGTCGGTCCATTCCTTGGGCAGATAGAGTTGCCGATCCAAGAAGGTATGTCCCTTCGCACGGGCATAGCTGAGGAAGACGCCGATTTGGCAGTTTTCAATCCGACCTGCCGTGCCCCAGTATTGGCGGGCGACCCCGCAGGACTTGTCGCCCTTCTTGAGAAAGCCACTCTCGTCGAGGACCAGAATGCCTTCGGGGTGGCCTAAGTGCTCGATGACATAGCTAACAAGCTCATCCCGGACGGCATCGGCCTCCCAGACGGCGCGTCCGAGCAAGTGTTGCACTTTATAGGGCGTGGCATAACCCAGTTGCTGGGCCAGTTGCCAGCCGTTCTTTCTTTCTACGGGACTGAGCAGACCCTGCCAGTAGTCGCGCGCACTTTGACGTGCATCCGGGCGGGCAAAGTGCTTGGCGATCCGTTGTGCCAGCGTTTCGAGTGCCTGCTGCCAGGACGGAAGCGGATCGAGTTGTTGGTACAGATAAGGAAGAGCTTGAGTGTTCATGCTCTGCTTCTTCCACATCTACCAGCGATCCTGCCACTGTAGTACTAAGGCTCCCAACACGCCCATACATACCGCTAAAACGGGCTGAGGCGCCTCTTTAGATAGATTTATCAGAAACCGGGCAAAACCGGTAAGAAGCGCTCAAAAAGCAGTGTCTTGCGGTTGACTTTTGCCGTTTCATGTGCTACGATATATGCCCACTTCACAGCGTTGTGAGAGGAGTGTAGCCCCGGATACGAAGAGCCTTTGTCCTTCCTAACCTTTGCCCCGCTCACCGGTTGTGCGGGCCTCCCAGAGCGATTCGTTCCGTGTGGCTGCAAATGACCCTTTGCTTGCCGCGGAACGGCTCGCTTTTTCTGTTCCGCTTGACTTGAAATCTTGGGAGACGCGCAACCAGTGAAACCCGTGAACGCACCCTCCGGAAAACTGCCTTCGGCTGAGGGCCTGTATGACCCGCAATTTGAGCATGACGCCTGTGGCGTCGGCTTTGTCGCTCATATCAAGGGCGAGAAGTCTCATGCCATTGTCGAAAAGGCGCTCGGCGTGCTGGTCAATCTGGCCCATCGCGGCGCCTGCGGCTGCGACCCGGAGACCGGAGACGGCGCGGGCATCCTGCTCCAGATCCCCGATGCCTTCTTCCGCGCTGAATTGGAAGCGCAGGGCGTGACGCTGCCGCCCGCCGGGCGCTACGGCGTCGGGATGCTGTTCCTGCCGCGCGACGCGGCGGAGCGGCGTCTGTGCGAGGAGACGGTGGAGCGCCTGGCAGCCGCCGAAGGGCAAGCCATCCTCGCCTGGCGCGACGTTCCCGTAGATAACACCAAAATTGGCGAAGTGGCCCGCACGGTCGAGCCGGTCATCCGGCAGGTCTTTATCGCGCGCGGCCCCAACACCCCCGACGACAGCGCCTTCGAGCGCAAGCTCTACGTCCTCCGCAAGCAGATCGAGAACGCGGTCGCGGCGCTCAATCTCCAAGAGGATGGCTACTTCTACATCCCCAGCCTCTCGTGCCGCACGGTGGTCTACAAGGGCCTGCTGATGGCCCACCAGATCGCCGCGTTCTATCACGACCTACGCGACCCGCGCCTCGTTACCGCGATTGCGCTCGTTCATCAGCGGTTCTCCACCAACACCTTCCCGACCTGGCCGCTGGCGCACCCTTACCGCTACCTGGCCCACAACGGCGAGATCAACACGCTGCGCGGCAACCGCAACTGGATGCGCGCCCGCGAGGCGCAGCTCAAGTCCGACCTCTTCGGCGAGGATGTGCACAAGATCAAGCCGCTGGTCACCGAGACGGGCAGCGACTCGGCCACCATTGACAACGCCTTTGAGCTGCTGGTGCTGGGCGGGCGGAGCCTGGCGCACGCCATGATGATGCTCATCCCCGAAGCCTGGGGCAGCGACTCGCAGATGGACCCGGATAAGCGCGCCTTCTATGAGTACCATGCCTGCCTGATGGAGCCCTGGGACGGCCCGGCGGCCATCGCCTTCACCGATGGCCGCAGCATCGGCGCGGTGCTCGACCGCAACGGCCTGCGCCCGGCCCGCTATCTGGTCACCGAGGACGATCTGGTGGTTATGGCCTCGGAGACGGGCGTGGTGGACGTGGACCCGGCCCGAGTGCGGTATAAGGGCCGCTTGCAGCCCGGCAAGGTCTTCCTGGTGGATACCGAGCAGGGCCGCATCATCAGCGATGAGGAATTGAAGAGGACCATCTGCACGCAGCAGCCGTACCGGAAGTGGGTGGCGGAGAACCGCATCGAGCTGAAGTACCTGCCCGATCCGCCCCACGTCCATCTGCCGGATCATGAGACGATTCTGACGCGGCAGCGGGCGTTTGGCTACACGCTCGAAGACATCCGCTTCCTGATGCTGCCGATGGCGGTGGGCGGCGAGCAGCCGCTCGGCTCGATGGGCACCGACACGCCCCTGGCCGTCCTCTCCGACCGCCCGCAGCTGCTCTACAACTACTTCAAGCAGCTGTTCGCCCAGGTCACCAACCCGCCGATTGACCCGATCCGCGAGGAGCTGGTCATGTCGCTGGACGACTACATCGGGCGCGACGGCAACCTGCTCGACGAGACGCCCAAGCACTGCCATCAGTTGAAGCTGGAATCGCCCGTTCTGACCAACTTCGACCTGGAGAAGCTGCGGCACGTGCGCGCGGGCGATTTCCGCGCCAAGACGCTGCCGATGTGGTTCTTCCTGGACAACGGGGAGGACACCCTGGAGCGCGCCCTCAACGATCTGTGCCAGGCGGCGTCGCAGGCGGTGGCGGACGGCTACAGCTTTATCATCCTCTCCGACCGGGGCATTGACGAGAACACCGCGCCGATTCCGAGCCTGCTGGCGACCTCCGCCGTCCATCATCATCTGGTGCGGGAGGGCACGCGCACGCAGGTCGGCCTGATCGTCGAGTCGGGGGAGGCGCGCGAGGTGATGCACTTTGCGCTGCTCGTCGGCTACGGCGCGAGCGCGGTCAACCCCTACCTGGCGTTCGAGACGCTGGCGGACATGAAGCTGCAGGGCATTTTGCCGGAAGACCTGTCGCTGGAGAAGGCGGAGAAGAACTATATCAAGGCCATCAGCAAGGGCCTGCTCAAAACCTTCGCCAAAATGGGTATCTCGACGCTGCAAAGCTATCGCGGCGCGCAAATATTCGAGGCCGTCGGGCTGAGCAAGGCGCTGGTGGACAAGTACTTCACCGGCACGCCCTCGCAGATCGAGGGCGTCGGGCTGGATGTCCTCCAGAAAGAGGCGCTGGCCCGGCACGCGTTCGCGTTCCCCAAGCGGGAGGTCCCGGAGAACTTGGACCTCGATCCGGGCGGGCAGTACCAGTGGCGGCGCGGCGGCGAGTACCATCAGTACAACCCGGACACGGTCGCCAAGCTCCAGCACGCCGTCCGGCAGAACAGCTACAAGACGTTTAAGGAGTTCTCGCAGCTTGCCAATAACCATAGCGAGCACCTGGCGACGCTGCGCGGACTGCTCAAGTTCAAGCCGGGCAATCCGATCCCGATTGAGGAGGTGGAGCCGGCCAGAGAGATCGTCAAGCGGTTCGCGACCGGGGCCATGTCGCTCGGCTCCATCAGCCGGGAGGCGCACGAGACGCTCGCCATCGCCATGAACCGCCTGGGCGGCAAAAGCAACACCGGCGAGGGCGGGGAAGACCCGGTGCGCTACATCCCCGACCCGAACGGCGACAGCCGCCGCAGCGCGATCAAGCAGGTGGCCTCCGCGCGCTTCGGCGTGACGACGCACTACCTGGTCAACGCGGACGAGCTACAGATCAAGATGGCGCAGGGCGCGAAGCCCGGCGAGGGCGGCGAGCTGCCCGGCCATAAGGTAGATCGGTACATCGCGAAGGTGCGCCACACGACGCCGGGCGTCACGCTTATCTCGCCGCCGCCGCACCACGACATCTACTCTATCGAGGACCTGGCGCAGCTTATCTTCGACCTGAAGAACGTCAACCCGAACGCGCGCATCTCGGTCAAGCTGGTGGCCGAGATCGGCGTGGGCACGGTCGCGGCGGGCGTCTCGAAGGCGCACGCGGACCACGTGCTCATCAGCGGGCATGACGGCGGCACGGGCGCGTCGCCGCTCTCCAGCATCAAGTACGCGGGCACGCCCTGGGAGTTAGGATTGGCCGAGACGCAGCAGGTTCTCGTCAAGAACAACCTGCGCGGGCGCATCCGCGTCCAGACCGACGGGCAGCTTAAAACGGGGCGGGACGTGGCGATTGCGGCGCTTCTGGGCGCGGAGGAGTTCGGCTTCTCCAGCGCGCCGCTCGTTTCGATGGGCTGCATCATGATGCGCGTCTGCCATCTGAACACCTGCCCGGTCGGCATCGCCACGCAGGACCCTGTGCTGCGCGCGCGCTTCGCGGGCCAGCCGGAGAACGTGATCAACTACTTCTTCTTCGTGGCGCAGGAGCTGCGCGAGATCATGGCGGAGCTCGGCTTCCGCACGGTGGATGAGATGGTCGGGCGCGTGGATAGGCTGGACGTGGAGGACGCGATCAACCACTGGAAGGCGCGCGGCCTCGACCTGACGCCACTCTTGACTAAACCCGATGTGCCGGAGGACGTGCCGATCCGCTGCGTGACCAAACAGGATCATGGCCTGGAGAACGCGCTGGACTACCATCTGATCGAGGTGGCAAAGGACGCGCTGGAGCATGGCACGCCGGTGGCGGTGGAGCTGCCCATCTACAACCGCAACCGCACGGTCGGCACGATGCTCTCCGGGCGCATCGCCATGCAGTACGGCGCGCAGGGCCTGCCGGACGATACCATCCGTCTCAACTTCCGGGGATCGGCGGGCCAGAGCCTGGGCGCGTTCCTGGCGAAAGGCATCACGATTACGCTGGAAGGCGACGCCAACGACTATCTGGGCAAGGGCCTTTCCGGCGGGCGCATCATCGTCTACCCGCCGCGCGAGTCGCCGTTCGACCCGGCGGAGAACATCGTGGCGGGCAACACGCTCCTCTACGGCGCAACGAGCGGCGAGTGCTATCTGCGCGGCGTGGTGGGCGAGCGGTTTGCGGTGCGCAACTCCGGCGCGACGGCGGTGGTGGAGGGCACGGGCGATCACGGCTGCGAGTACATGACGGGCGGCGTGGTGGTCGTCCTCGGCAAAACCGGGCGCAACTTCGCGGCGGGCATGAGCGGCGGCGTGGCCTACGTCTGGGACCCCGACGGCGACTTCGAGCGGCGCTGTAACCGCAATCACGGCCTGACCCTTCTGGAATCGGTCTGCGAGCCGCGCGACGTGGAGCTGCTGCGCGGCCTGATCGAGAAGCATCTGGAATACACCAGCAGCGACCGGGCGGCGACCCTCCTGCAAAACTGGGACAGGACGCTGCCGCAGTTCGTCAAGGTGGTCTCGCTGGAGTATCGCCGCGCGCAGGCCGAGCTTGAAGCCGAGCAGCAAGCCAACGCCACGGTGGCCTAGCTTCCACTCTTCCGTAATGGTGAGGGATCGCAAAGGGTTCGTTCCCTCACCCCATGTTACATACTGTTGGAGAGGACAACGGAGATGGCAGGAGATGAATACGCTGCCAGCCGGACCTTTGTAAAGGAGATGCGCGCTTTGACTAGCAAGCGTGACCTGGATTCTCTGCAACAGGCGGTACAGCGAATGCGGGAATGGATGCGCGCGCATCCTCAAGATGTGTATGTCGGCACGGCTTTAGAAGAGCTTAACATTCTGGAAGAGGCCGCGCGGCTGGTAGAAGAGCAGAAAGCGCAGTCTATCACCAAAGCCTCCTGATATGTTAAGGAGGCATTCCTATGGCGCAATTGACATACTCAGCAGAAGAGATTACCCGGCGCGGCCAAGAGTGGTACGAGAAAGGCATCCGTGAAAAAGTCGAGACGGAAGAGAACCTCGGCAAAATCCTCGTCATTGATATTGAGACGGGCGAGTATGAGCTAGATGAGGCTCAGGTCGCCGCAACACGCCGCGCGAAAGCGAAGCATCCAGGACATCTGCTTTACGGACTATGGATCGGCTATCCCGCCGTCTATAAGGTCGGCGGCAGCTTAAGAGCCAGCAACAGATGATTCCCGGCGCGGTAAGCCGGTAGTCTTGATTCTAAGGAGTTCGATTATGCCACACGCGCGTTTAAGTCCGGAGGAAGTTGTCCGGCGCGGAAAAGAGCTATATGAAAGTAAGATACGCGCTCAGGTTGAGGCAGGCAACAAGGGCAAAGTCCTGGTGATTGATGTTGAAACCGGAGATTACGAGATCGGCGAGGATAGCCTGCCTCTGTCGGAACGCCTTCATGCTAAACATAAAGATGCGGCTCTCTATGCTATGCGCATTGGCTATCCAGCGTTCGGTCGTATTGGTGGGCCGTTTGCAATGGAGAGGCTATGATTGCCGGACAGGTTACAGCAAACCGTCAGGCTCTTATCCCTTTGGAAGTATACGGTCCGAGCGGACAAAAAGAAGATGTGAGCGCCATCGTGGATACAGGGTTTACAGAGGCACTTACGCTGTCTTCTACGACAATCGGCAATCTGGCGCTGACTTACCAATATGATACTGTTATGGTATTGGGAGACGGCAATTCGGTACAGATGAGCGCGTACAAAGGAACAGTTATTTGGGATGGGCAGCCGCAGACCGTGCTAGTATACGAGTCAGATGCAACGCTCGTTGGAATGTCTCTGCTTTATGGTTTCAAGTTGAAGCAATAGATGGCGGCAGTGTAACGATAGAAGCCTTGCCATGATAGGCGAGCGGGCAGAAGTGCTGAGGAGTAAAATCGAATCTCCTCGCAATAAAGTGAGGAGGTATAGCTGAAACTGCAATATTCACAGCGAAAGGCGACACCGATGCGTTACAGCTGTGAAATCTGCGGTTTAGGACTTTCGCCATGAACGAGGGGATTGAGCCCGAAAGGAAAGTACCAGGCCAAGTCGTCACTTACGAAACGAGATTAGAAAAATTCAATGAGTGGTGTCATAGGAGACCCCTTGTTTCGGTAGATGAAGACAGAAGACGCCGAGCGTACACCTGCGCAAGCAAAAGTGGCCTATCAAAAGTTGAAAAAGCTGCGTTCTATCTACACGAATTGACCGGCTGTGATGGCCTAGAGTTTGTCGCCTTCTCCAATGCCCGTCTCAATAAACCCGTGACACTTACGGGTGACGTCGTTCTTATGCCCTGTTTCTTGCCGGAGATTGAAGGATCAACCCTAGGCGACCCGCTTGTAGACGCTACCTCAAGGATGGCAACTGCGGCTAGATATATCTACGATGGATGGGTTCCTATTCTAAAATGGGACACTGAAACTGTTCGACAGACTGTTAGGAACGTAGGCGAGGCACTTTCCCTACTCGCCTTGTACGGACGTACCCATTTTGACTGGGAGCCGAAATATCCGTTTTTCAAAGAACCATCTTCGTCTTTCAAAGTTGCAGATGCTCATCTCAGCGACCTTGAAACGATTGCCAAGCTCCTTGAACCGCTCCATGAGAAAGACCGTGTGGCAATTTACCGAAGCTTGGCATGGCTTTCTCAGGGTATACGATTGAACGAGCCAGAACCTCATTTTCTCTGTTGTATACTTGCTATTGAGTCCCTTGCTACATATATTGAGAAGCAGGACGATGCTACATCGCCATTAGCGAATCTACGAACGGGCACTTTGTCTGAAATCGAGAAACGGGCGGAGTGCGAACGATGTATCCGAGATACACTGGCTAAATTCCTTGACAAAGATGCAGAAGAAGCAATCAAAAGAGCCTATTTTGATTGTGTTGTGTCTATTACACAGCGATTGAAACGCCACTTGGCAAGCGTTTTCGCTCCTGATAAGGAGCCTGTCGAAATATTTTATAAAAAGGTTAAACGGAAGCACTTATATGATCTTCGAAGCCATATCGGGCATGGAACCGCTGATCCCTTAGACAAACTCGCAAGAGAGCAGATTGCTAATCGAGTTTGGGATGCTGAGAAAATAGCCCGCCTGTATATTATCCGTGTACTTCAAAAAGCCTTAGGCGCACCAGCTCTTGGGCAGCTGATAACTGCTTCAGCATCCTTGCCGCTACAGAATGCCATTTTTAGTAGTGAAAATATGTATAAGGGACCTACCCATATGGCATTCATATACTGTTAGTGAAGGGGAGAGAATAATATTACATGGCCGATCCGAAAGGCTTTTTAAAATATAGTCGGGAGAACGCGCCGCGCCGTCCTATCCAGGAGCGGATCAAGGACTGGATCGAGGTCTACGAGGCGTTCCCGGAGGAGAAGCTGCGCAAGCAGGCGGCGCGCTGCATGGATTGCGGCATTCCGTTCTGCCACCAGGGCTGCCCACTGGGCAACATCATCCCGGACTGGAACGACCTGGTCTATCGGGGCCGCTGGAAGGACGCGCTGGCCGAGCTGCACGCCACGAACAACTTCCCGGAGTTTACCGGCAAGCTCTGCCCTGCGCCGTGCGAGGCGGCGTGCGTGCTGGGCATCAACCAGGACCCGGTGACTATCAAGCGCGTGGAGGAGACCATCATCCTGCGCGGCTGGGACGAGGGCTGGGTGAAGCCGGAGCCGCCGGAGCGCCGCACGGGCAAGAAGGTGGCGGTCGTGGGTTCCGGGCCGGCAGGGTTGGCTGCGGCGCAACAGTTGAACCGGGCGGGCCATACCGTCACCGTCTTTGAGCGCGACGACCGGATCGGCGGCCTGCTGCGCTACGGCATCCCCGACTTCAAGATGGAGAAGTGGGTGCTGGATCGCCGCCTGGCGCAGATGGAGGCGGAAGGCGTGATCTTCCGTCCCTGCGTCAACGTCGGCGTGGACATCCGGGCGGCGGAGCTGCGGGAGCAGTTTGATGCGGTGGTGCTGGCGGGCGGCTCGACGGTGGCGCGCGACCTGCCGGTTCCAGGACGGGAATTGGACGGTATCCACTTCGCGATGGAGTTCCTGCCGCAGCAGAACCGCAGGGTGGCCGGCCTCTGGCCGGAGGGCAAGCCCCAGATCACGGCGGAGGGCAAGCGCGTGGTCATCCTGGGCGGCGGTGACACGGGCGCGGACTGCCTGGGAACGGTGATCCGGCAGGGGGCGGCAGAGGTCTACCAGTTCGAGATCATGCCCAAGCCGCCGTCGGAGCGCGACGAGACAATGCCCTGGCCCCTGTACCCCATGATCCTGCGGACATCTTCGGCGCATGAGGAGGGCGGCATCCGCGACTGGAGCATCAGCACGAAAGCCTTCTCTGGCGAGAACGGCAAAGTCAAAAAGCTGCATGGCGTGCGTGTCGAGTTTACCCGACCGGACGAGAACGGTCGCCGCAAGATGGTCGAAGTGCCCGGCAGCGAGTTTGAAATGGAGGTGGACCTGGTGCTGCTGGCGCTGGGCTTCCTGCACCCGCAGCAGGAGGGACTGCTAAATGATCTGGGCGTGGAGTTCGATCCGCGCGGCAACGTCAAGACCGATAAGAACTATGCGACGAGCGTGCCCGGCGTATTTGCCTGCGGCGATATGCGGCGTGGGCAGTCGCTCATCGTGTGGGCTATCGCGGAGGGACGGGAAGCGGCGCGCGGTGTGGACACCTATCTGATGGGCGAGTCCGCGCTGCCGCTGGCGGGCGCAAAACGGCTGTAGAGGCCGGAGTCCTGCGGAATTTTGAGCTGGGCATTTTCCATGCCCGGCTCTTTTCATTATCGCTGCCCAATGGGTTTGGGCAGCGCACGGCTGCGCTCACGGTGCGCGGTAAGCAGCGAGGCGCCGATGGAGAGGGCGAGAATTCCGGCGATCACCGGCAGGGAGACCTCAATGGGGATGTGGAGGCCCCAGGCGGAGGCGAGCATCTTGACGCCGACGAAGACCAGGATGGCGGATAGCCCCACCGAAAGATAGCGAAACAGACCCATGATGCCGGCCAGCAAGAAGTAGAGCGAGCGCAGGCCGAGAATGGCGAAGATGTTGGATGTGAAGACGATGAACGGGTCGCGGGTGACGGCGAAGACGGCAGGAATGCTATCAAGCGCAAAGAGCAGGTCGGTCGACTCAACAAGCGTGAGCACGAGCAGCAGCGGCGTGGAGTAGCGCACGCCGTCAATCTGCGTGAAGAACTTCTGGCCGTCGTAGCGTTCGGTGAAGGGCAGCGCGCGCTGCAGCCAGCGGATGAGCGGGTTTTTGCTGATATCGGCCCTCTCGTTGCGTCGGAGAAATAGCTTAATTCCGGTGAGGATCAGGAAGGCGCCGAACACATAGATGATCCAGGCAAACTGTCGAAAGAGCGCCGCGCCCGCCGCAATCATGATACCGCGCATGACGACGGCGCTGAACACGCCCCAGGAGAGGACGCGGTGTTGGTACCTGGCGGGAACCTGGAAATAGGTGAAGATGACGGCAAAGAGAAAGACGTTATCTACCGAAAGGGAAAGCTCGATGACGTAGCCGGTGAGAAATTGCAGGCCCGCCGTGTGTCCCCGGAAGAGGAAGACTCCCCCGGCAAAGGCCATCGCTAGCCCCGCCCAGAGGGCGCTCCAGAGCCCCGCCTCGCGCAGGGTGACGGTATGCGCCTGGCGGTGGAGCACGCCCAGATCCAGAGCGAGGAAAAACAGAATGGTTACGGCAAAAGCTATCCAGAGAATCGTATGGGTCAATTACGCTCTCCCTTGTGTTGAACGACAAATATCCTTCCTGGTCGGCGACAATTAGATTTCCCGTTGCCTCTTTTTCAGGATGGTGCGATTTCTGCTGCTTGCTGCTGGCTTTGCGCCTGCTCCATACGGTAACTGGGCAGGTTCAACTCCAGGAT